>NZ_CAXFSW010000001.1:0-630902 GCF_964005855.1 uncultured Henriciella sp. | reverse complement strand
TGCAGCCTGAAAGGTTTCACCATGCCCACCCGCATTTCCCGTACACTCCTCGCCGGCTGAGACGATGAGCGTGACCGGCACCAACGGCACCGAACTCACGGCGGAAGTTCTTGAAAGCTTTGACCATGGCTGGGCGATGACCTTCCTGCCGGATGGGCGCGCGCTGGTCAGCGAGCTGACGGGCAGCCTCTGGCTGCTGGACGAGGATGGCTCGAAGATCGCAGAGATCGCCAATGTGCCGGAAACGGAAATGCGCAATCAGGGCGGTCTGGGCGACATCATCATCCACCCGGACTTTGCCAATAACAACACCGTCTTCCTGTCCTATGTCGAGCGCGACGAGGCCGATGACACGCTGAGCGGCGCGGTCGTCGTCAAAGCGACGCTGGAGCTGACCGAAGACGGCGGCAGCCTGAGCGACGTGACCCGCATCTGGGAGCAGTCGCAAAAGCTCAAAGGTAATGGGCATTACAGCCACCGGCTGGCTGTCGCGCCGGATGGCAATCTCATCATCACATCGGGCGAGCGCCAGCATTTCAGCCCGGCGCAGAATATGGACATCAATCTCGGCAAGGTGATCCGTGTGACCACTGATGGCGAGCCGGTGGAAGACAATCCCTTCTATGGCAATGGCGGGATTGCGGACACGATCTGGTCGCTAGGCCATCGCAATATGCTGGGCGTGGCCTTTGACGGCGACGGTCAGCTCTGGGTGCATGAGATGGGACCGAAAGGCGGCGACGAACTCAACCGCATCGTTCGCGGCGAGAATTATGGCTATCCCATCGTGTCGAATGGCGAGCACTATAATGGCAAGCAGTTCTTCGGAAATCATGAGGATTTCCCGATCTATGAGAACCCGGCCATTTCCTGGACGCCGGTCATCAGCCCCGCCGGCCTTATCATCTATGATGGCGACACCTTCGGCGACTGGCAGGGCGATGCCTTTATCGGCGGGCTCTCTTCGCGCGCGCTGATCCGGGTGGAATTTGTCCAGACGCCGCTCGATAATCAGGGCTCAGGCGGCGAGTCGAGCACGATGGAAACCACCGCCAATGAGGCCGAGCGCTATGAGTGGGACAAGCGTATCCGCGAGGTCGAGCAAGGCCCGGACGGCGCCATCTATGTTATCGAGGACAAGGAAGGCGGACGTCTTCTGAGGCTGACGCCCGCAGCCGCAAGCGAATAGACCTGGGCCCCGAAAATTCGCGGGTCGAATGAGAGGCCGCCCGGTTCAGATGGACAGGGCGGCCTCTTCTGCTTTGTGGACGAAGTCCGCCGGGGGCCGCGCTTCCAGGCTCAGGGCGCTGCCATCAGGATGGGTGATATCGAGCCGGGCGGCATGCAGCATCAGCCGGTCTGCCGAGAGCTTTCCGGAACCGTAGATCCTGTCGCCCAGGATCGGACAGCCGAGGGCGGCCATATGGGCGCGGATCTGGTGCATGCGGCCGGTAACTGGTCGCGCCTCGACCAGGGCCGCGCCTTCGCCGCGCGAGAGGATACGCCACTGCGTCTCTGCGCTAAGCGCGCCCTTCTGGCCGGGGCTTGCCGGGATCATCTTTTCGCGCCCGCCGCAGTCTGAAGGCACTTTCAGAAGGGCTTCGGTACAGGCGCCTTCATCAGTGGTGGGCAGCTGGCCGGACACGAGAGCGAGGTAGGTCTTGCGGGCATGGCGGCCTGAAAACTGCGCCGAGAGATGGGCTGCGGCAGGCTTGGTGCGCGCAACGACAAGGACGCCGGACGTGCCGGAATCGATGCGGTGAACGAGGCGCGGGCGTTTGCCATTGGATTTTGCAAAGGCCCAGAGAAGGAAATCGAGCGACTTGCCGCGCCCGCCGGCAATCTGGACGGCGAGGCCCGGCGGCTTGTTGAAAGCGAGGACATCAGCATCCTCATGAATGAGCAGGCTGTGCACATAGGCGCGGTCTTCATCGGAGATATTCGGGATGGGCGTGTTTCTGGCCATGGCCCGCTCTTAGCGCGCCCGGCCCCGTCCGGGCAATTGACCTTCGGCGGCAAAGACGAAGGGCAAAAGAAAAGGGCGGCCCGAGAGCCGCCCTTCCCTGATTTCGTTTTCGGAGTTTCCGAAGGACCTAGAAGTCCACCGTGGCGCCGAAGAAGACGTAACGACCCATCGCGTCGTACACTTGCGGGTAGGTGTTACCGTTACCCGGTGCGGTACCGACGACCGACGACAGCGGCGGATCTTCGTCCGTGACGTTGTTGACGCCAGCGCGGACCGACATGTTGTCGAGCAGCTGATAGCGGCCGGCAAGGTCGAAGTAGCTCTGGCTGTCGAGCGTCCCGTTGATGCCCGAACCGTCGGTGCCATCAAGCGTGACTTCGTCGTAATAGCGCCAGGTACCGGTCAGCGAGTAGGCGTCGAGGCCCCAGGTCACGCTGGCCTTGTGGCGCCATTCCGGGTTTGCACCCGAACCGAAGTTGGACTGGCAACGGCCGCCGTAGAGACCGGCACAGTCGAACTTGCCGCCGACTTCAACGTCCGGAAGCGGTTGCACTTCCAGGCTTTCAAGCCAGGTGCCGACAAAGTCGAAGTTGAACATACCGACCGTACCAGCGTCGTAGACGTAGTTGGCCAGAAGATCGATACCGCTGGTGGAGATTTCACCGGTGTTGATGTTGGTCGCGGTGATGTAACCGGTCTGGTTGGCCCAGAGCGTACCACCGTTACCGCGGTTGACGAGCGAGCAGAAGAACTCGTCACCGGACAGGGCACACTGGTCGAGTGCGAGTTCCTGCGGCACCGTGTTGATGTAGTCCTCAACCGTGATGTCGAAGTAGTCGACAGACACCGTCAGGTTGTCGATGAAACGCGGGGTCGCAACGAAACCGTAGGTGAAGGTGTCAGAGGATTCCGGCTCAAGCGACGGGTTACCACCGGTCAGCGTGTTGAACTGACCAGCCGGGTTATCGATGATGTTGCCGTACTGAGCAGCGGTCACGCCGGTGTTGGCACACTGGGTTGCCGTGTACTCAGGATTGGAGCCGGCACAAGGATCGAACAGACCGTTGTCACCTGCCGTGAGATCGAACAGGCCGATGCTCTGCGCTGCGAAACGCTCGAAGACGTTCGCGGCACGAACGGCACGCTGGTAGGACCCGCGGAAGCGGATGTCCGTGGACGGCGCGTAGTCGATACCGATCTTGTAGGAGTCGGAGTCAACTTCGTCGTAGTAGGACTTACGATACGCAGCGTCGAAACCGAGGGTCTCGATGCCCGGACGACCCTGGATGAGCGGGACGTTGATCTCGCCGAAGAGGTCGACAACGTTTTGCGAACCGCTGATGCCCGTGGTCGGACCACCTTGACCAGCACCGTCGCCCGTCAGGAACGGAACGTCCGGATTGGAGTCGATGGTGTCGCGGCGGTACTCAGCACCGAAGGCCCAGCCTGGTGCGTCGGTAGCCATCGGGCTCTGGAGACCCCAGTCGCCGAAGGAACCGAACAGACGGCCGTTGATGACGGTCTGGGTGGTTTCACCGTCACGCAGCAGCGGGATGGTCACGTAATCGAAAGCACCATTGGTAACCGGCTGGCCGGAATAGATGTCCAGCGGGATACATGACGGATCGTCATTGGTCGGATCGTCGTCGACATTGACGTTACAGACCGTTTCGCCGGTGTCCGGATCGGTGACGGCATAGAGTGCCTTCTGGATACGGCTGATCGACAGGTCGTTATTGTAGACTTCCGAACGATGGACGTTGGCGAAGCTTGCCGACACGTCGTAGCCAACCGAGGTGCCCTCGAGATCGCCACGGACGCCAAGCACACCGCGCCACGTGGTGTGACGGATGTCATTGTTCCGCGGGCCGGCTTCGACAGCGCGGCGCAGCGAGAGAACGTTCGGCACGATGGCATCAGCAGCCAGGGCCTCACGGTCAGGCTCGCCGTCGAAAACCGGGTTGCCATCTTCGTCGGTATCAACCGCGCCGTCTGCGATCGCGCCGCAGAGGAAGTCGACCTGCTGAGCCGACAGGAACGGGTTGTCACAGTTGATGCCACCGGCATCGCCATTCACGCCCAGACCGAAGACGCCCGAAGGAGCGATCTGCGAGTTGGTGCGGTTGTCCATGAACATGAGCTCGGAATAAGCTTCGATGTTGTCCGCGATGTCATAGCGAGCGAACACGCCGAAGTTATAGCGCTCGTTCGGACGCTGGAAGTGGTTGAACGGGTTGAAGTTGAACGTGTCGGTTACGTTGTTCCGGTCGATGAACTCACCCGAGCCGTCCGGATTGACGCGTGCGGTGCCGTTCCCGTTCGGGAAGACATAGTCGCCATCAAGGTTCAGCAGGTTGGTGAATTCGTTCGTGGACGAACCCGAGCAGGTGAACTCAGAACCGCCATTACGGGTACCGAGGGCACACTGCGAGTAGTCGCGGTCGCCCTGCAGGACTTCGTTTGTGTTCTGGTAGCCGGCAAAGCCCATGATGTGGCCACGGCCATTGGCGATCTCGCCGCCGAACATGGCGGTGACGTCGACAGCTTCGCCATCAACGGTCGAGCCGCTCGGCACGCGGTACTGGCCCGGGTTCAGTGCGGAGAATTCTTCCAGAAGACCCTGCAGCTCACCATCATTGTCGTGCTGGTAGAAGCTGTAGTTGCCGTCGACGCGAACGCCTTCGAAGTCGTCGTTCAGAACGAAGTTGACGACGCCGGAAATAGCGTCCGAACCGTAGGTTGCCGAAGCACCGCCGGTCAGGATGTCAACGCGCTCAACGAGCTGCGACGGAATGAAGTTGATGTCAGCAGCCGGCGTGTTCAGCGAGCCGTAAGGCAGACGGCGGCCGTTGAGCAGGACCAGCGTACGCTCGGAACCAAGACCGCGAAGGTTGACCGAAGCGGTACCGGTTGCGCCGTTGGCGAGGTTCGAGCCCTGAGCGCCGAAAGCCTGCGGAAGCGTGTTGACGATGTCTTCAGCGCGGACGGCGCCGCGGATATCGAACTCTTCCGAGCCGATCTCAGAAACCGGGCTGGTTGCGACAAGGTTGCCGGACTGCGGGATGAGCGAGCCGGTAACGACGACAGTTTCCTGACGCGCTTCAGCATCAGCTGGCGCAGCTTCGACGCGCTCGACGTCATCCTGCGCGAACGCAGGTGCGGCGAACACCGTCATGGCCGCACCGGCGAAAACCGCAGATGTCAGCAGGTGTTTCTTGAGTGTAGTTCCGTTCACAGTTGAACCTCCAGATTAACTCTCATATGCCTGTGGCAATTGGCGACCGCCCCCTCTGAGAACGGTACTGCGACAACTGCTAGCGAAAGAGTTTTCGTCAGGTCAATCAAAAGTGACCGACCCGTCACAATTTTGGCCAAGCAGTGTTGCTTAAATGTCGTAAAGACCTGCTAGTAGGCTGCGCCGCTTTTCTTTGGCCTGTTCAGACCGAAAGTATGGAGACGAGCAGGATGATCGTCATCAGCGCCACAAGACAGATCGCCCAGAAAAGGACGAGCAGCAGCATGCGCAGGAAGCTGCTGAGATAGCCTGATCCATAGGCACCGCGCAGGCTGAACAGCACATAGACAGGAATGATCAGCATATACAGGCTGGCGAGCCAGCTGCCAGCCCATATCGAAAGCACGATGACGAGCGTCGTCGTCAGATACATCCAGCTGTGAAGATGCAGCGCGTGGATCGCGTGATCATAGATATAGATACGCCGGCGCCAGGCATAGATGAGGGAAAGGGCGAGAACCGTCATCGGCACCAGCAGAAGGCTCAACCGGGGCGCCCAGGACTGAAGCGCCATGAAAAAGAGACGGGGGTTGTCGATGACCCGGCCGATGGCTTCGTCGGCCTGCTTTCCAAGACCGGACTGGACAGCGACCTCGCCGTTCTCAGCAATGCCCGCAGTGGGCTCATCCCGCACCGGCTGCCCGACCTCCGACACACCGGCACCCGAGTTCTCGCGCGCGCGGACACTGCCGAGCAATTCCTGGAGATCTTCGTCCTCCACCGTCTCGTCGCCCGCAAAATACTCGATCAGGGCTGTGCGTTCCGCCGGGCTTAGCCCCCGGCCGCCAGACGTCTGAAACTCTGCATTATCAAGGAGTCCCGACGATCCAACAAAGGCGAAAAGCACAAAATAGAAGAGCAGACTGGACAGAAGGAAGAGGCGGAAGGGGGGCACATAGCGGGCGCGTTTGCCTTCGCTATAGTCCCGGCTGAGGCGACCGGGCCGGAACATGAGCAGGGGCAGCGTGCGCGCGATACGCCCGTCCAGCGCGAGGCTGTCGGAGACCGATTCGGCAACGAGGGCGTAGAAGGGACGGTGGAAGCTGGCGGCAAGCTGGCCGCAGCGCGGACAATGACGTTGCTCGACCAGTTCCCCGCAATTGCGGCAGGGCTGGCCCTTGAGGTCGGCATTGCCGCCCGGCGAAAGCGCGCCCACCGAAGCAAGCCCGGCCGCCTCCATTTCGTCGCTCATCTCGCCAGCCCCCTTCAGACCCGCCGCGTCCTATTCCTCGTCGGCCTCGGCGCCGGCGTCTGCCTCTACGGACGGCTCAAGACCCGGCCGGCACAGCCAGCGCGAAAGGTGATCGTTCTGGGCATTCTCGGCCCAGCCGGTCAGCTCCGGATCGACGAGATTCTTCGTCACCTGTATCCACATCGGCGTGATCGGGTAGTCCTCGAGCATCATCTTCTCGGCGCGGGCAAAGATTTCGGCCCGGGCATCAAGATCGCGGGTGCGGCTCGCCTCTTCCAGAAGCGCGTCATATTCCGGGTTGGAGTAGCGGCCATAGTTCTGCTGGCCGGTGTCCGATTCGAGCAGGTAGAGGAAGTTGACCGGGTCGTCGAAGTCCGCAACCCAGGCCCCGTCCGCGACCTCGAAATCGGACTGGCGCAGGCGCGCATAGAGCACCTTGGTGTCCTGGCGCAGGATCTGCGCATTCACCCAGGGCGCAATCTCGTTCCAGTTGGCCTGTGCCACGGGCGCCGCCTTGGGATTGTCGTCCGTGGAGCGGTGGATGAACTCAAAGCTCAGCGGATTGTCCGGCCCATATCCAGCCTCTTCCAGCAGGGCGCGCGCCTCTGCCAGACGCTCCTCACGCTGCATGCCGGCAAAGTCGACTTCCGGACGCTCGGTATTGTAATTGCTCATCTTTGGCGGAACGAAGGAATAGGCCGCGACGAAGCCGGGGGTCAGCACCCGGTCGACAATGAAGTCACGGTCGAGCGCGAGGGCGAGGGCCTTGCGGACCCGTACATCATCGAAGGGCGGCTGGCTGGAATTGAAGGTCCAGTAGGTGGTGATCAGGCCCGGCGTCGTGCGCACCCAGCCTGGAAATTTAGCCTCAAGCTCCTCGGTGCGTCCGCCATCGAACCCGTTATTGATGTCGAGTTCGCCCGATTCGATCCGGCGCTCGACGGCCGCGGCATCCTCGATCTCGAAATAGGCGACCCGGTCGAAGCAAAGCTCATCGGCTTCGTAATAAAGCGGGTTCTTCTCGGCGACGAGCTGATCCCCGGTGCGCCAGTAGGCGAGCTTGTAGGGGCCGTTCACCTCAATGTTCTCCGGCTGGATCCAGGCCTCGCCATACTGTTCGACAATATGTTTCGGGACCGGATAGGTGGTGTAGTGGGTCAACAGGCCTAGAAGGTAGGGAGCCGGCTCTTCCAGCGTGATCTCGAACGTATGGTCATCAATGGCGCGCACACCGAGCTCTTCCGGCGGCAGCTCACCGGCATTCACCTCAGCGGCGTTCTTCACAATGTAGAGAAGCGAGGAATATTGCGAGGCGATGGCCGGGTCCTGGATGCGGCGGAAGGCATAGACAAAGTCGTCTGCCGTCACGGGCTCACCATCGGACCACTGGGAATCGCGCAGTTTGAAGGTCCAGGTCAGGCCGTCCTCGCTGGTCTCCCAGCTGGTCGCGACCCCGGGGATAACTTCACGGTCCGGCGTAATGGTCATCAGGCCGACAATCATGTCGGAAATGACGATGTTTTCCCACTTGGCCGAGGAGCGGTGCGGGTCGAGCGTGTCGACCTTGGCGGAGATGCCGCGGCGCAGGACAGCGGCTTCCTCGCCATTTGCGTCATTGCCGCCGCCACCACCGCCGCACGCGGCGACAGCAAGAACAAGGCTGGCCGCACCGGCGGCGAGAAGAGTACGCTTGAATGATTTCATCGTCTGAATTCCATGACTTTCCATGATGTCGTGTCTCGCTTTAGTGTTCCAGACCCGTGCGGACTTGGAAAGAGAGCGCGGCATGTCTGAGCAGGAGATGAACAGGATGAAGCACGTATTGCCAGCAATGGCCATTTTCACCGCAATGGCAGCCCCTGCCCTGGCCCAGGCGCCGGACGAAGCGCCTGTCTCCACCGCGACCGTCTATGCCTGCGCGGACATCGAAAGCGATACCGACCGCCTCGCCTGCTATGACAGCGCCGTTGGCCGTCTGAAATCTGCTGAAGAGTCGGGCGACGCCGTTGTCGTGACCCGGAGAGAGGTCGAGGAAGTCAGGCGCGACTCCTTCGGCTTTTCCATTCCGAGCCTGCCGGGGCTTGCCTCTTCGGTCTTCGGCAAGGACGAAAAGATCGACGAGGTCACCTATCCAATCGCCTCGGTCCAATCGACTGCGCGCGGCAAGTTCTATGTCACGCTGGAAAACGGGCAGGTCTGGCAGCAGATCGACAACAAGTCGGTCTACTATTCCGCCAAGCGCGGCGTCGAAAACGCGACCATCAAGTCGGCAGCCCTTGGCAGCTATATGATGAAGTTTGACGACGGTGTCCTGTTCCGCGTCGAACGGGTAAAATAGACGCGCCCGCGACGGCCATCATTACAGCAAGAGAAAGCCCCCGCAGAGCGAGTCTGCGGGGGCTTTTTCATGATGTCTGAGGCTGGCTACTTATACTTCACCGAGCAGCCATAGGGTTTTGCCCATGTCGTCTGGACCGGCTCTCCGGCGGCCATCGCATCAAGCGCGGCGGTGACATAGTTCTCGGCCTCATCAATATCGGCGACCCGCGCTGACGGAATGGAATCGATGGCGCCCGCATAGGCGATGTCCCTGTCAGGCTCGATCACGAACATGTGCGGCGTGGTCTTGGCCTCATAGAGTTGGCCGATATCGCCTGAAGGATCGAGAATGACATGGGTCGGGCTTGCATCGCGCCCGGCATTGATCTCTTCCGCGCGCGGCCCGTCGACATGGCCCTGCTTGCCGGGCGCCGACGAAATGATCTGAAGCCAGACAATATCTTCCTCGCCCGCACGGGCCTGGAGCGACTGCATGTTCTTCGGCGGGTCGGAATAGTGTTTCTGCACGAAAGGACAGCCATCATTGGTCCATTCCAGAATGACCGTCTGGCCTTCGAAATCGGAGAGGGAAACGGTCTCTCCGCTTGTCGTGGTGCCGGTAAAGTCTGGCGCCTCCATTCCCGGTTCAGCCGCAGGCGAGGCGGAGGCCGAGAAAGCGATGAGCGCGCCGGCGCTCAGCGCGACAGCCGCGGCCATGCCGGAGGCCAGTCCCAGATTTCGGCGGGTGAGGGTCTGCATGACAAGGGTCCTTTCCGGGGGTGAGGGAGAGTCAGAAGGCGGCGAGTTTCTGTTTCATCATGGACGGGCTGAGCAGGGTCGGCAGGACTTCCGGCTCGCTTTCGCCCGGTCCATAGAGAAGATACATCGGCACGCCCGGACTTCCACGACGTTTAAGCTCATCGGAAATCTGCTCATCCGGACGGGTGAAATCGGCGATCAGGAAACTGACATTGGCATCGGCCATCGCCTCAAGCACCTCCGGCTTGGTGAGCGTGGTGCGCTTGTTGACCTGACATGTCGCACACCAGGAGGCGGTAAAGTCGACGAAGACCCCGCGCCCCTGTGACACGAGTTCGTCCACACGCTCTGGCGACCACGGCTCTGGCTGGAGGCTCGCATAGGAGGTCATCGTGCCTTCCTTGGGCGCATCCTGAAGACCGGCCGATACCGGCCAGACGATCCCGAGGACCGCCAGGACCGCACCGAGCGTCATGACGCCTGCACGAAGACGCCCGCCCGCGACGCTGAGCAGCCAGACCCCGAAAGCGAGGATCACGGCGCCGAACGCCGTTGCCCCTGCGGCCGGATGATTGCCGAGCACGGTCACAAGCCAGGCCGCCGTCAGGAACATCGGGAAAGCGAAGGCCTGTTTCAGCCGCTCCATCCACAAGCCGGGCTTGGGTAGCGCGCTGTGCAGGCCCGGCACGAAGCTGAGGACGAGGAAAGGCAGCGCAAGCCCGAAGCCGAGCGTCAGGAAGACCAGCATGACGATGGGCCAGGGCTCGTTCATGACGGCGCCAAGCGCGCCGACAAGAAAGGGGCCGACGCAAGGAGCGCCGACAACCGCCGCCAGCACGCCGGTAAAGAACGCGCCCGCACTGCCCTGCTTTGCGGCAAGACCAGAGCCGACATTCTGCATCGAGGTGCCGAGATTAAAGACGCCAAGCAGCCAGAGACCGATCAGCACCATGACCAGCGCGAGCGCGGCCACCACGGAAGGGTACTGAAGCTGGAAGCCGAGGCTGACGAATTGTCCGGCGGCGCGCAGGGCGATGAAGACGAGACCGGTCGCCGCAAAGCTCAACAGGACACCGGCGGTGTACCAAATGCCATGCTTGCGAAGCTCGCTGCGCTCCCCGCTCGCGGCGGCCTGCACCATGCCGATGGCCTTGATCGAAAGGACCGGCAGGACGCAGGGCATCAGGTTGAGGATGAGGCCGCCAAGCAGCGCCGAACCGATCAGGATAAAGAAATTGAGGCCCGGCCCGCCTGCTCCGCCACTGGCCGCATCGCCGCTTGCGCCAGCGCTGGCGCTGCCAGCGGAACTACTGACGCCGCTTGTGCCGGCAATCACGTCGCCGCGGCTGGCCGATATGCGGACGGCGACCGGGGGATCGCTGCCTGTCGCAACGCGGATCACGCCGGACAGGGCTTCAGGCGGCTCTCCGCGGCCGGGCGTCAGCTCCAGCGTCAGTCCATTCTCGCCGAAGGTCGCCGGCTGGTCGGCAGCATGGATGATATCATGTGTGTCGGGAAAGAAGCGGGCATTGCCGGAGAGGCCCGCCAGCTCTCCGCCAGCAGCTGACAAGACCCATGCCTCACCGTCTGGGGTCAGGCGTGTCTCGCCTTCGAAGAGCGGGGGCACCTGAGACAAGGCTTCTGCGATGCGTTCGGCGTTTTCGCGGTCCGGCTGCTGGCTCTCGCCAATCTCCAGCGCGGTCGACACGTCGACAGATTCGGGAATGCAGATGTCCTTGCAGATCAGGTAATCGATGGTGGCGCTGAGCCGGACCGGCCCGTCAGACGATTGCGGCATCTCCACTGGAAACGGCAACACGACCCGGTCGCTATAGCCGTAATCCATGATTTCGCCTTCAACGACGGGGATCAGCTCCGGCAGCGGCCAGTCGATCTCGCCAATAGCCCCTTCATCGACACCGATATCCTCATCCCAGAAAGCGGCCGGCGGGATGCCCGCATCGCCCGCATTCTTCCAGTAGATGTGCCACTCATCATCCATCTGGAAGCTGAGGCCGAACCACACGGTCTCACCGGGGGTCGCCACCTCGCGCTCAGAAATGAGATCGACACGGGCATGACCACCATCGACCGGCTGGGCGAAAGCACTGAACGCCGGCATGAGAGCCATGGCGGCGCTGAGAAGTCCTGCAGGAAATTTCATCATCTCGGCAAATTTAGCATTTTCTTCCAAGTGTGTAAGCCGCGAGCCCGTGAAACTGCATGAGACGTGGCGTCCCTCTCGCAATTGTGATCCGGCCAGCTCCCTCCAGTGGCGGCGCTAATACGAAAACGGCCAGATCCCCGATGCGAGGACCTGGCCGCTTCTTGAATGCGAATTCTCGCGAGGTGCGACTAGATCTGCAGGCTCGGGCCGTCCGAACCGCCTTGCGGCTGCTGGACCGCATCGGAGGATTGCTGGCGCATGGCGCGGTTGATGACGCGCGACCAGTTAAGCAGCGAGATCGAGTGCGCCGTGCAGGCGCCGAGCATGCCGTTGCGCTGCATTTCGCAGAGCTTCTCATCAGGCAGCTGTTTCACCTTCTCTTCGTCGATGGCCCAGTATTTGGCGAGAACCTGCGGCTCACCGACATTGTTGCCCTTCTGGTCGCGTGGCTGGAAGCTCGCCGTGCGTTCAGCGAAGAGGCCGAGCTTGTCGATGTCCTTGACGAATTCGGCTGTCTGACGGCGCTGGCGTTCAAATTCCTGGCAGAACTGCATGGCGTTCTGGGTGAAGTCGGACGGCTGGCCATTCTCGAAGAAGGGAATTTCCGGCTTGTTGGTGACCATCGGCGCATCGCGGTCGACGCAGAGCAGAAGACGGTCTTCCTTGGAATCATTTGCGAAGACGAAGGGATAACGGCGGGCAAAGGCCGGGACATAGAAGTCCGGATCGACGGTGCCATCTTTCTTGACGAAGAGATTCTCATCCTGACGCAGGCCCATGGCCCCGATCGGCATCTTGTCGGACCCGACAAAGATCACCGGATAGGAGGTCGCCGCCAGACCAAATTCCTGAACAGTCAGAGGCACAGCATGTGCCTTGCCAAGGAACGAGAATGGCTTTTCGATCTGCTTGAGGCCGAGACCGGCATGCTTCTCTGCCGAAAGCGGCTGCGGGTTGGAATAGAAAAGCACTTGCCCGCTCAGTTGAGAGGGCTGGGCCGACTGAGAATTTGCCACGGGAACACTCCATTGATTGACCGGCGCGGTTTACCGGATAAGCCAGAAGCTCACAACAGCCGAGCAGCTATTCGGCTGGGGGCCTATCCCCTGTCTTTTCCGAGCAGATTATCGCGCCTTATGACACTTCCCGAACCGCTTGCAAGACTGCGACCAATCCTGTGTCTGCTTGGCCTTGGACTGCTGGCTTCATGCGGGCCGGCCGTCAATGAGGACGGCATTGCCCGGCGCACCGTCCGCGACATCAACAGTGTGTTTGATGATACGGCACGCGCCGAACTTGCCCTCTCCCCGGAAACGGCGACGCGTCTCGGGCTTGAGGAAGACGCGCTGCGCCAGACATTCAACGATGTGCTGGATGACCGCTCGCAGGCCCGCTTCGAACGCACCCGCCTGTTGCGTATCGAACTTCTCAACCGGCTCTCCTCGACACCCGATATACCCCAGGACAGCCAGCTTGCCCGGCACCTTGAGATCGCGCGCGAGCAATATGAAGCCCTCACAGAGCTGGAGGCCTATGGCTTCGGACGTTATGGTCTGGGGGTCGCGCGCCCCTATGCCGTCGATCAGCTCAGCGGCGCATGGGTCGATGTGCCGGACCTGCTGATCTCAAGCCAGCCGCTGCGCTCCCACAAGGACGCCGAGGACTATCTCGACCGTCTCGCTGCCCTGCCCGACGCGATTGCGGACGAGAAACGCCGCCTTCTGTCGGATGCAGACAGCGGGATCCTGCCGCCACGGCGCGTGCTCGAAGCGCTTGAGCGGCAGTTGCGCACTTTCGTCAGCCAGCCGGTCCAGACACATCCGCTGATCCAGACGTTCGGGAATGTCGTGGGCGGGCTCGATCCGAGCAAAGGGCGGCCGGCCAATGAGTACCGTCAAGCGGCTGCTCGCCTGATGCTGGACGAGGTCATACCCGCTTATCTGGACTTTGCCGATACGGTCCATCGTCTGCAGCTGGGCGCCCCAGTCACGGCCGGCCTCTCGGCCTTGCCCGATGGGGAAGACTATTATCTTGACCTGCTCGCCTTCTATACACGCTCC
This sequence comes from uncultured Henriciella sp., assembly GCF_964005855.1. Classification (NCBI taxonomy): domain Bacteria; kingdom Pseudomonadati; phylum Pseudomonadota; class Alphaproteobacteria; order Hyphomonadales; family Hyphomonadaceae; genus Henriciella; species uncultured Henriciella sp. Next base: position 617,144 of record NZ_CAXFSW010000001.1, on the reverse strand, counting down.
GATATCGATCCCGATTTCCTGCATGAGGAAGGACTTCAGGCGGTTGCGCAGATCGAAGCGGAAATCGATGCGCAGTTCGAAGCCCTCGGCTTTTCAGGCGGCACCGTGGCCCAACGCCTGGCTTATCTGGCAGAGCTGCCCGAAGAGACGCCCGCGCTGACGGCCGAGACCCGGCCCGTCCTGCTCAAGCGGCTGCGCGCTCTCGTCGCCAAGGCGAATGACGCCCTGCCCGAAATCGTGAAAGACGCCCCGCAGGCCAGTCTTGTCGTGACGCGTATGCCGGCCTTTGAAGAGGCGACCTTTGCCGGAGCGTCCTATGTTGCGGCAACAGCAGACGGCTCCAGTCCGGGCCTCTTCCAGATCAATCTCGGCGATGATGAGACCTGGCCGGCTTTCACCCTGCCCACGCTGGTCTATCATGAAGGCGTGCCGGGCCATCACCTCGAAAGCACGATTACCGCCCAGCAGACGCGCAATCCGCTTTTGCGCCAGATGATCTGGGACGCCTCCTATGGGGAAGGCTGGGCGACCTATGCCGAAGACCTTGCCGACAGCGCCGGGCTTTATGGCGACGATCCGCTGGGCCGCATCGGCTATCTTCAGTCGATCCTTTTCCGGGCCGCCCGCCTCGTGGTCGATACCGGGCTTCACGCGCGTGGCTGGTCCTATGACCGCGCGGTGGACTATCTGGTCGAGACAACCGGCCAGCCCAGGCGCGCCATGGAGGAGGAAGTGCTGCGCTACATGGTCTGGCCGGGCCAGGCCGCGTCCTACTTTACGGGGCGCCGGCGCATTCTGGACATTCGCACACGGGCTGAAGCGATCCTTGGCGAGCGTTTTGACGAGGCGGCCTTCAATGCCGTCATCCTGGCTGGCGGCCCCCGTCCGCTTCATCTTGTCGAGGCCGATGTCGAGGCCTGGTATGGCGAGCTCCTGAGCGACTAGCCCTGCGCCGTTTTGTCTTAAAACCGACATAAGTCTTGCAAGCCCGGAACGTGTCGCCTAAATCGGCTTTTGCTCACCCTGCCTATAAGGGCGGGCAAGGCGTGATTTCCTTCCTTTCTTTCGCAGAAAGACTTGAAATCGCGCCTTTGGACACCCAAGTAATGCTCATATTGAGCAAAAGCGTGGAGGACACGATATGGCCAGACTGATCGATTCCGGACCGGGTTGCCCGACTCCGACGCCGCTTCGAGCGCAAAACGCTGCCGAAGCGCGTGGCCTGTCCTATACAGATGAGGTCAAAGCAGAGACCGAAGCGCTCTATCCGCTTGTGTCGGATTTCATCACGCCGATGGAGTGGCCGGCGATTGCGCCTCTGGTGGCTGAGATCAACCGCCTCAAAAAGGCGAAGAACGCGGTCATCCTTGCCCATAATTACATGACTCCGGACATCTTCCGTCTGGTTGGCGATTTTCGCGGCGACTCCCTGCAGCTCGCCCGCGAAGCGGCAAGTGTCGATGCCGATGTGATCGTCCAGGCAGGCGTGCACTTCATGGCCGAGACCTCCAAGATTCTCGCGCCTGAGAAGACCGTTCTCATTCCGAGCCTGGAGGCCGGCTGTTCGCTGGCGGCCTCCATCACTGGCCCGGATGTCCGCCTGATCAAGGAACGCTATCCCGACTATCCGATCGTCACCTATGTGAACACGACCGCCGACGTGAAGGCCGAGTGCCACATTACCTGTACAAGCTCCAACGCGGCGCAGGTTGTCGAGGCGATTGCGAAAGAGTGGAACACCGACACCGTCATCCTGGTGCCGGACCAGTATCTTGCGAAAAACGTCGCCGCCCAGACCGACATCCGCATCATCACATGGCCGGGCGCCTGCGAGGTGCATGAACTGTTCAGCGCAGACGATGTCAGCCAGCTGCGCGAAGCCCATCCGGGCGTCGTGATCCTGGCCCACCCCGAATGCCCGCCGGACGTCCTCGAGGCAGCCGACTTCGCCGGGTCCACTTCGGCGCTCGCGAGCTATGTCCAGGACAACAGCCCGAACAAGGTGGTCCTGCTGACAGAGTGCTCGATGAGCGACAATGTGGCAGCGGAGAATCCGGGCGTGGACTTTGTCCGGCCCTGCAATCTCTGCCCGCACATGAAGCGGATCACGCTGGAGAACATCCTCGACTGCCTGACCGAGATGAAACATGAGGTCGAAATCGACGAGGAGACCCGTGTGAAGGCCAAGGCGGCCATCGATGCCATGCTGGCCTTGCCGAAGACGGAAAAGCCGCTGGCCTTCGAAACCGGACTTGCCCCACGTGAAATCGAGGTGATTTCCGCATCCTGATGCTTGAAACTGGACGCCTGCCGGGCTTTGCTGTGGACAGGGTCAGATTCAGCCAGGGACATCGCATGCTGAGACGCGCCAGCCTCGCTCTCCTGACGGCCGCCCTTCTGGCCGTCACGCCTGCAATGGCGCAGGACGCTCCGGAGAGCGATCCCGGCGACATTCTTGGCAACTGGACGTTTCAGACCAAACCCTATCGCGATGGCGAATGCATCATGTCCGGCACGGCCCGCCTTACCCCCCATCCCGAAGAAGGGCTGTATAATTGCGAACTCACCGCCATTGAGGTCTGCTCGATGTGGGGGCGGTCCGTGGTTGTGCAGAGCTGCAAGGCGCGCCGGTTCGGCAATCAGGTCTCGATCCGGTCCGAAATCGAGCAGTTTCTGGAATCAAAGGCCGAAGGTCTGCTCTATGTGCCAGACAATTTTGCCCTGACCATCCAGAACGCGAAACGCATGTATGGATCACTCGTCTCGGCGGCGACTGCGCCGGTTGAATTCCGGCGGTCCGAAGAAGGTATTTCATGAGCGGGTTGCGCGTCTTCGTGGCTGCTGCGGCAGGACTTGCGCTCACCTCGGCGCCTGCATCGGCAAGGCAGGACGATGCAGCAGAGGCAGCAGAGGCAGCGCCAGATATCGCCGGCAACTGGATGTTCGAAGCCGACCTTCGCCAGGCCTGCAGCTTTGGCGGTCAGGCCCGGCTGATGCCCACCGACACGCCCGGCACCTATGATTGCGAGCTGACCGCAAGACAGCACTGCCCGACCATCGACACGACCTATGTCGTCGCCCAGAGCTGCACCGTCAGCGTCGAGGGCGAAGACATCATGGTCCGATCCCGTATAGAGACCTTCCTGGAAGGAGAGCCAACTGCCTTCTACACGCCGGACAGTTTCCAGCTTCGTCTCGACAGCCCCTCGCTCATGAGCGGGCTGCTGCTGGGCGCCGACATCTATGAAGCCGAATGGCGGCGCGCGGACGGGGCCATTTCATGAGCTGGGCGCGGACCTGAACCATGGCTTCACCGACCTCTCTGAAAGCCGGACCCCCGACCGGTGACCGCGATATTCTGATCGTGGGCGCCGGGCTGGCCGGCCTGTTCCTGGCCTTGAGGCTTGCCCCGCGCAAATGCACCGTCATCGCCCCGGCGCCGCTCGGCGAAGCAGCCTCTTCCGCCTGGGCGCAAGGCGGGCTGGCCGCCGCGCTGGATCCGCTCGACACCGCCGAGGCGCACGCAAAGGACACGGTGGTCGCAGGCGCTGGACTGGTGGATCCCGTCATTGCCCGCCTCATCGCGGAAGAAGGCCCCTCCCGCGTCCTTGACCTCATCGAACTGGGTGTCCCCTTCGACCGCACGCCGGAAGGCGCCTTGTCGCTGTCGCTCGAGGCGGCGCATTCTGTCCCGCGGGTCGCACGCGTCGCGGGCGATCTGGCCGGCAAGGCCATCATGGGCGCGCTGACCACAGCCGTACAGGCAAACCGCCATATTGAACTGGTTGAACCCTTCCGGGCCGTTGGCTTGCTGCAGGACGACAATGGCCGGGTGGCGGGCGTTGTCTCGCGCGACGAAAAAGGCCGTCTGCACCCGATGACGGCGCGCGAGACCATCTTCTGTACCGGCGGCTCTGGCGGACTTTTCCGGGTAACGACGAACCCGCCGCAATCGCGCGGCGATGCGCTTGCAATGGCCTGGTCGGCCGGCGCGCTGCTCGCCGATACCGAATTTGTCCAGTTCCATCCGACCGCCATGGATGTCGGCCTAGATCCTGCTCCGCTGGCGACAGAAGCCCTGCGGGGCGAAGGCGCGGTCCTGCGTGACAGGTCAGGTGAGCTTTTCATGGCGCGCTACCATGAAAAGGCCGAGCTTGCCCCGCGCGACGAGGTTGCCCGCGCCATCGACAGCGAGATCAAGGCCGGTCGGGGCGCCTTTCTGGACGCGACAGAAGCGGTTGGCAGCGAATTTCCCGCCCATTTCCCGACAGTGTTTGCCGCCTGCATGGCAGCGGGCATAGACCCGCGCACTGAACCCATCCCCGTCGCGCCGGCCGCGCACTATCATATGGGCGGTGTCGTGGCCGATACCTGGGGCCGCGCCACGCTGGACGGGCTGTCGGTTTGCGGCGAATGCGCCTCGACCGGGGCGCACGGGGCCAACCGGCTTGCCTCCAATTCGCTCCTGGAGGCGGTCGTTTTTTCTCACCGGATCGCTGAGCGCCTGAAGGAAGGTGAGCTTGGGCAGCCCGGCCCCTCCCAAGCGACTGTTCCCGAAGAGCTGAGCGATGACAGCCTGCTGGAGCTGCGCCGTGACATGGCCGACAATTGCGGCGTCGTGCGCAGCGGCGAGGGTCTGAAAGGGCTTCTCACCCGGCTGGACGCCCGTATCGAAAATGAAGGGCGCGCGCATGCGTTGATCGCCGCGCAGCTTATCGCCTCTGCCGCATTTGCCCGCGAGGAAAGCCGCGGCGGGCATTTCCGCACCGACTTTCCCGAGCGCCGCGATCCTGCGGAACGCTCATTCCTTAAAGCTGCCGGTTCGTCCGTCTTCAGGGAGCCTATCTGATGCCGCCGCCCCCGCCATTGCCCGACCTCATCCTCGACCCCATCGTCCGCCTGGCCCTGACCGAGGATCTTGGACGCGCAGGTGACCTGACCACCGATGCCACGATCGCACCGGGCACGCAGATGCGGGCCGAAATCCGGGCCCGAAAGGCAGGCATCCTCGCCGGGATGGACGCGGCGGCCTATGCGCTGAAACTGGTCGACCCGGCTGTTGAGCTGGACGTGCATATCAATGATGGCGGCAAGCTGGCGCCGGGCGCGGCAATTGCGGCCCTGTCCGGGCCGGCCCGCTCTATCCTGACGGCAGAGCGGACCATGCTGAACTTCCTCGGCCGGCTGTCGGGCATCGCCACGCTGACCGGGGAATTTGTGGAAAAGGTCTCCGGCACGGACGCCACCATTGTCTGCACGCGAAAAACCACGCCGGGCCACCGCGCGGTGGAAAAGCGCGCCGTCCGCTGCGGCGGCGGCACCTCGCACCGCTATGGCCTCGATGACGCGATCCTGATCAAGGACAATCATATCGCCGCCTGCGGTTCTATTTCAGAAGCGCTGAAACGTGCGCACGCCTATGCCGGCCATCTTCGCATGATCGAGATCGAGGTCGATACGCTGGAGCAGCTTGAAGAGGCCCTGCCCCACAAGCCGCATGCCGTTCTCCTGGACAATATGGATACCGGCACGCTGAAAAAGGCCGTCGCCATGATCGATGGCACCTGCAAGGCCGAAGCATCCGGCGGCGTGAACCTCGAGACCGTCGCCGGGATCGCCGCCACGGGTGTCGACTATATCTCTGTCGGCGCGCTCACTCACTCTGCGTCAAACCTTGACGTCGGCCTCGACGTGGCCTGAGTTACACGCTTCGAACGTCGGCCTGAATTTATAAGAGCCTGCACCCCGGGGAGGAGCGTTCCATGAGCAAGTCGATAGGCCGCAAAAGTATTTTCGTAACCGGGGCCGCATCTGGAATCGGCAAGGCAACGGCGAAGCTATTCGCTGACCGCAGCTGGTTTGTCGGCCTTTACGACATTGACGAGACGGGCCTCAAAACCCTTGTTCAGGAAATCGGCGAAGAAAACTGTGTCTGGAAAAAGCTGGATGTGCGGTCCCGCGAAGACTGGGCCGCCGGTATGGAGCATTTTTCTGAAGCCACAGGCGGCAAGCTGGACGTACTGTTCAACAATGCCGGCATTGCCCGTCATGGCTGGTTCGAAGCTATCTCTGGCGAAGACAATGACCTGATGGTCGATATTAACGTTAAAGGCGTGCTGAATGGCGTTGGTGCGGCGCTGCCCCTTCTTCGCAACACGACAGGCGCCCGCATCGTAAACACGGCATCGGCGGCAGGCGTCGTCGGCGGACCGCAAATGGCTGTGTATTCAGCAACGAAGTTCGCCGTTCGCGGCCTGACGGAAGCGCTGGATGTCGAGTTTTCAAACATGGGCATTCGCGTGACAAGCCTGATGCCATGGCTGATCGATACGCCGATCCTCGACATGTTCTCTGGCGACCGGACCAACGCCAAAGTAAGCGATGAGCTACGCGACCAGGGCCAGGACGTCTATCCGGTCGAGCTTGCCGCAGAGCGCGCCTGGGATGCCGCCCATGGCGAAGAAGTTCACTATATGGCCGGTAAGCGCGCCCAGCAGGCAAAGTTTGCCCAGCGCTTCATCCCGGGCCGGCTGCGCCGTCAGCTTATCAAGAGTTTGCCGCCGCGCGCCTGATACCTGCCTTACCGGCAGATCAGTCCTTCACGCGAGCGATGGCAAGGCCATCATGGCCCTTGATGCCGACCTGCTGGAGCACGATGGCTTCAAGATCCGCATCGCTTGCGAGCGCCTGATTGAAGGCTGCCGCACCAATCGCATTCGGATCGACTTTGGACGGGTCCAGCACGGCGCCCTCGCGCACAACATTGTCTGCAACGATGAGCCCGCCCGGACGCAACAGGCGTTTGGCCTGTTTCAGATAAGCCGGATAGCCGTCCTTGTTGGCGTCGAGAAAGACAAGATCGAAGCTCGGCTCCAGCGCCCGCATTTCATCGAGCGCCTTGCCCTCAATTACCTCGCAGCGAGCCTGCAGCCCAGCATCCTTGATCGTCTCGCGGGCGATGGCGGCGTGGTCAGGCTCCAGCTCGATCGTCAGGAGTTCGCCATCCTCAGGAAGTGCGCGCCCCAGCCAGACGGTCGAATAGCCGCCCAGCGTCCCGACCTCCAGCACACGCCGCGCGCCGATCATCTTAGCCAGAAGATAGATCAGCTTGCCCTGTCCGGGAGAGACCTGGATTTCCGGCAGACCGGCGCGACGGGCGCGCTCCACGGCGCGATTGAGCACCGCGTCATCTGCGGCAAACAGGCTGTTGATATAGGTATCTACAGCCTCGAAAAGCTGGGTCTCGGACATGCAGGGGCCTTTCTTCGCTTTGAAGGGAAGCTTAAGGCGCCGGGCTTAGCACATTTAGTGACTTCGCGTTGAGATCCTGTGTGCTGTCCGCCTCCAGGGTCATGATCGAGGCATCGCCGACCTCTTCCTGCGAATTCTCGCTGGCGATGCGGGCCCGTTCGGCCGCTTTCGCGCTCGCCCACTCGGCGCCGCGCGGGAAGCGGTAGAAGATATGTGTCCCGATGCGCGATGTCTGGATCAGCCCGGCATTCCAGACCGGATTGACATAAGTCGCGTGATAGTGGGTCGCTCCGCCCGTGCGCGGTTCATCAAGGTTCAGGAAGACGTGCGCAGCGACAGATTTCGCCGCTTCCCAACGCGATCCCCGCGGGCTACGCGCCATGGCGCCGTCGCAGGTGAAGGTAAACTGGCAGCCTGTGGTGCGCGTGGCGCCCTGATAGACCACGCCGCAGGCCGAATTCGGATAGCGATGATCGCGCACGCGGTTCATGATGACTTCTGCGACAGCGATCTGCCCTTCGGCCGATTCAGAACGGGCCTCGTAATAGACCGCCTCGGCGAGGCATTTCATCTGGCCGCTCATATCCTCGGCACGCTTCAGGTGCGAGGGATCAAAACTCTTCATCCCGGCCAGCACGGCGGCATCACGCTCCAGACCGCCATAGCGGGTCAGCGCGGACTCCGGGTCGCGCTCGAGCGAGTATTCAACATTGCGCAGCCATTCATGCTGCATGACGGCTGGCGCGGACGGGTCACGGCGAACGGCTTCGCCGCCATCCTGTGCCTCTGCGAAACGCAGGGTCTGCTCGCGGAAGTCGGCTTCTTCCTCTTTCTGCGTATTGGCGGAGGAGATTGCAGGCAGCGCGAAGGTCAGCCCCATGGCGCAGGCGGTCACAAGGGCCGCGCGCGAGACTGCGGAACGCTGTTCGGAATCGCTTTTGGCCAGCCACCAGCGGCGCACACGATTGCGAAGCGATGTGTTCGCAATGAAGTGCGAACTTTGTCTTCTGGTCTTGAGTGACATTACTGTCCCCTGTTCAACCCGGCTCAATTTATACAGGCCGCAAGATTCAGGCTTAATTGTGCCTTTTGCGACCGGCATCAGTGCCCATCAACTCCGGCACCGATATTGGACGACGGGCGGCTATATCAACGATTAGCTGTCACACAAGACTTACATTTCCGTTAGAGGCGGAACCAATCTGCCGCCGCTTTGTTGAGATACGTTGGCCAACGGATCGGAAAACGGCGTGATTTCAGCCGTTTCCGAGCGCCGTTCAGGAATATCTCGTATTTGCCGGGAAAATACACTGTTGCTGGGAAAACACAGTTCCTCGCACACGCTTTGCGTGTGCACCTTCCCTGCTTACGCACCCGATTCGGGTCAGGCCTGCTCTTTTCCAAGGGCCGCATGCGCTGCTGCCAGCCGCGCAATTGGCACGCGGTAAGGCGAACAGGACACATAATCGAGCCCGATTGAATCGCAGAACATGACCGAAGCGGGATCGCCGCCATGCTCGCCGCAGATGCCGAGCTTGATGTCAGGCCGGGTCTTGCGTCCGCGCTCCGTGGCGATCTGGACAAGTTCACCGACACCGGTCTGGTCCAGCGTGACGAATGGATCCTTCTCATAGATGCCCTGCTCCTCATAGGCCTTGAGGAAGCGCGTTGCATCATCACGGGAGATGCCCAGGGTCGTCTGCGTCAGGTCATTCGTCCCGAAAGAGAAGAAGGCCGCCGATTCCGCGATCTTGCCGGCCTGCAGCGCAGCGCGCGGCAACTCGATCATCGTGCCCACGAGGTATTCAAGCTCTACGCCCGTCTCCTTGAAGACTGCCTGCGCCTCGGCGTCGACCTTGGCCTTCAGGATGTCGAGCTCTTTCTTTGTGGCAACCAGCGGGATCATGATCTCGGGCACCGGTTTGTAGCCGCTTTCCTTGGAAACCTCGACTGCGGCCTCGAAAATCGCGCGCGCCTGCATCTCATAGATCTCAGGATAGGTGATCCCGAGACGGCAGCCGCGATGGCCGAGCATCGGATTGCTCTCATGCAGCTCATCGGCCTGGCGCTTCAGCGTCTCGACACTGACACCGGCAGATTTGGCAACTTCGGCCATTTCCTCTTCCGAATGCGGCAGGAATTCGTGCAGCGGCGGGTCCAGCAGGCGGATCGTGCAGGGCCGGTCCTCCATGATGCGGAAAATCTCGGCAAAGTCGCCGCGCTGCATGGGCAGAAGTTTCGCAAGCGCCGCCTCACGGCCCTTCTTGTTTTCCGCCAGGATCATGGACCGGACGACCGGGATACGCTCGGCATCGAAGAACATGTGCTCTGTGCGGCAGAGTCCAATGCCTTCCGCGCCAAACTTCTTCGCCGTTTCGACATCTGCCGGGGTCTCGGCATTTGTGCGCACCTTGAGGCGGCGCGCGCGGTCTGCCCATTCCATCAGCTTGCCGAAGTCGCCGGACAGGTCCGGCTGGACCATGTCGATGGCGCCGGCGAGAACTTCGCCCTCTGCGCCATCAATGGTGACGACATCGCCTTTCTTGAACTCACGACCGCCTGAACGGAAGACGCCCTTGGCCGCGTCGATCTGCAGCCCGCCTGCCCCGCAGACGCAGGGACGGCCCATGCCACGGGCGACCACGGCGGCGTGCGAGGTCATGCCGCCGCGCGCGGTCACGATGGCGCGGGCCGCGTGCATACCGTGAATGTCTTCCGGTGAGGTCTCGACCCGCATCAGGATGACGTCTTCACCCTTCTCGGCGAGTTCGGCAGCCTCATCGGAATCGAAGACAACCTTGCCGACAGCCGCGCCGGGGCTGGCTGGCAGACCTTTGACGATCACGTCGCGCTTGGCGTCCGGCGCGATGGTCGGGTGAAGCAGCTGGTCGAGCTGGCCCGGCATAAGGCGCAGGACCGCTTCTTCCTCATTGATCAGCTTTTCCTCGGCCATGTCGACGGCGATCTTGAGCGCCGCGGCAGCGGTCCGCTTACCATTGCGGGTCTGCAGCATGTAGAGCTTGTTGTCCTCGACCGTGAACTCAATGTCCTGCATGTCACGGTAATGCGCTTCCAGCGTATCGGCGACCTCCACCAGCTCCTCATAGACTTTCGGCATCGCCTCTTCGAGCGGGGCCTCGTCAGAGCCGAGCGCGTCAGCGCGTGAGCGGGAAATCGGCGCCGGCGTGCGAATGCCAGCCACCACGTCCTCGCCCTGCGCATTGATCAGGAACTCACCATAGAAGGTCTTCTCGCCGGTCGACGGGTCGCGGGTAAAGGCAACGCCGGTCGCCGAGGTGTCGCCCATATTGCCGAACACCATGGACTGCACGTTTACGGCCGTGCCCCATTCGGCCGGGATGTCATTGAGCTTGCGATAGAGGATCGCGCGGTCATTCATCCAGGAGCCGAACACCGCCGTGATCGCGCCCCAGAGCTGTTCGCGCGGATCGTCCGGGAAAGGCTTGCCGAGCTGCTTCTTCACCGCCGCCTTGTACTGGACGATGATCTCTTTCCAGTCATCGGCCGACAGGTCGGTGTCGAGATTGTAGTCGTAGCGCTCTTTATAGTCGTCCAGGATGTGCTCGAACGTGTCATGCTTCAGGCCGAGCACGACATTGCAGTACATCTGGATGAAGCGGCGATAGCTGTCATAGGCAAAGCGCTCACCGGCTTTCTTGGCGAGGCCCTGAACGGTGACCTCGGAGAGGCCGAGATTGAGGACCGTATCCATCATGCCGGGCATGGAGGCGCGGGCGCCTGAGCGCACAGAGACCAGAAGCGGATTGTCCGCATCGCCAAAGACCTTGCCGGTCTCTTTCTCGACCTTGTCGAGGGCGGCATTCACTTCTGCCTCAAGCCCCTCTGGATAGGTCTCGCCATTGTCATAATAGGCGGTGCACACAGCCGTCGTGATCGTGAAGCCGGGGGGAACCGGAAGGCCAAGCGTTGCCATCTCGGCAAGGTTGGCCCCCTTGCCGCCGAGAAGGTTCTTCATCCTGGTATTGCCGTCGGCTGAACCTCCACCGAAGGAATAGACCCATTTTTCCTTCGACTGCTGAGCGGTGTCACCCATGATGCTTACTCTCCACACTCTTTGTTCTCTTCCGCCAGGCCCTCGGCCAGGCGCGCGGCTTCCTCTGTAAGGCGATACCGCCCCGGTTCAAAGGATACCAGTAATTTTAATTGCGGCAGTCTGACGCCAAGCTCCTCGACATCGTCCAGCCGCGACGGTGTCACGCCGAACCGGCGCGCCGCTGATGGGTCGAGTACCTTATCCCTGATTGCCTTCAACCTGAAGTCCTGTACCCCAAACCGGCTATAAAGGTCGCAAACCCAGGCGCGGTCGCGGTCTGAAATGGCCTCGGGGCTGCGCCCCTGGGCGTCAAAAATGGCGCGTGCATGGTTTGAAGGCATGTTGATGAGGCAGTAGATAACGAACACGATCACGCCGACAATGAAGACGATGATGATCATGGGTTAAGTGTCTTCCTGCCTCTGGGCTTAGCCTGCAATCTTTGAAAAATCGGCCACGCGCGAGAGCGCGGCCCGAATCGATGTGAGCAATCGGAGGCGGTTTGCGCGAAGCTTTTCATCCTCAGCATTGACCTGCACACCCTCAAAGAACGCATCGACAGGCCCGCGAAGTTCCGCGAGCGCGGCCATGGCCGCCTCGAAATCCTCAGCCTCCAGCGCCGCGTCGGCGCGCGATACGGCCGTCTCGATAGCGGTATGGAGCGCGCGTTCCTCGTCCTGCTCGAACAGCGACGGATCGACATCGCCTTCAATGGCGGCGCCATCCTTCTTCTCTTCGGCTTTCAGGATATTCGCCGCGCGCTTGTAGCCCGCGAGCAGGTTCGCCCCGTCTTCGGTCTCAAGGAAAGCGGCCAGCGCCTCGACCCGTTTGACGATGAGGACGAGGTCATCTTCGCCCAGCGCGAAGACCGCATCGATGAGGTCATGGCGCGCGCCCTGGTCGCGGAGGTATTGTTTGAGGCGGTCGGCGAAGAAAGCGAGGAGGTCGTCGGCGCGAGAAAATGCTAACTCTAGTTCTGGCCGCATATTTCGGTCGAATGCATGCCACTCAAAGAACTGTTTAATCTCGCTGCTATTCACGAAGCGTACTCGAGTTTGGAATTTCGCCAACGTCCGCGCAAATCTGGCCTCGTCGAACTCGCGGCCTTCCGGTAGCTCGTACTCAAACGGACCATTCTCATAAAGCGCCCGCAGATACTCAAAAATCCCGTGCACGCTAGGAGGCATGATCGCAAATTCTTCATCGAGTATTTCGAGCAGTTTTAGCCGAACCCCATTCTCCAGAATGATCCGCACCACACCCAGCGCCGCCCTGCGCAGCGCAAACGGGTCTTTCGACCCTGTCGGCTTCTCATCAATCGCCCAGAAGCCGACCAGCGTGTCGAGCTTGTCGGCCAGCGCGACAGCAATGGCGACCGGCTCGGTCGGCACGGCGTCGGAGGGCCCCTGCGGCTTATAATGTCCGGCAATGGCGGTCGCGACAGCGTCTGTCTCGCCTTGCGCGCGCGCATAGTAGCCGCCCATCACGCCTTGCAGCTCAGGGAATTCCCCCACCATGCCGGAGACGAGGTCCGCCTTCGCAAGGCGCGCCGCGCGTTCGGCCATGTCCGGATCGGCACCCACAGGCTCAGCAAGCTCCCGCGCCAGTGCGGCGACGCGCTCCACCTTGTCGGCAATCGTGCCCAGCTCTTTCTTGAAGTCGATGGTCTTGAGCTTGTCGGCCATCTTCTCCAGCGGCGTCGCCTTGTCCTGCTCCCAGAAGAAGCGCGCATCATCGAGACGGGCTGAGAGGACGCGGGCATTGCCGGCGGCAATCGCTTTGCCGCCATCGCTGGCTTCGATATTGGCGACCACCACAAAGTTCGGCGCAAGCTCTCCGGTCTTCGGGTCGCGCACGGCGAAATATTTCTGGTGCGTGCGCATGGAGAGCTGCACGACTTCCGGCGGCAGGGACAGGAAGGCCGGGTCCATCTCGCCCAGGATGACGACCGGCCATTCGGCAAGGCCCGTCACTTCGTCCAGAAGACCCTTGTCCTCAACCAGTTCGAGGCCCGCCTGCGCGCATACCATCTGCGCCTGTTCCTCGATGAGCAGCCGGCGGTCCTCGCGTGAAAGGGCAACGAAGCCCTTTTCCTGCAGCATCTCTTTATAGTCTGCAAAGGAGGTGAGCTTGAACGGCCCGCGCCCATGGACGCGGTGGCCTTCGGTCTCACTGCCGGATTTCAGGCCATCGATTTCAAATTCGACCGTCTTGCCATCGAAGACGCAGAGGATGCGTTGTAGCGGGCGCACCCAGCGAAGCTCTCCGCGCCCCCAGCGCATGGATTTTGGCCAGTGAAAGCCGCGCACGATCTCTGGCACAAGGCCTGCAATGATGTCTTCCAGCGGACGGCCCGGGATTTCGCGCACGGCGACATAAAAATCGCCTTTCTTCGGGTCGCTCCGCACCTCTGCCTGATCGATCGAGGTGAGACCGGCCCCGCGCAGGAATCCCTCGATCGCCTTTTCCGGCGCATCGACCTTCGGACCCTTCTTCTCTTCGCTGACATCGGCAGACTTTTCAGGCAGTCCGGAAATCGCGACCGTCAGACGTCGCGGGCCGGACAAGGCGACCACATCGCCGTATTCAACGCCCGCCTCAGCAAGGCCCTTTGTCAGCGCATCGCGCAAATCGCCCTCGGCTTTCGCCTGCATGCGGGCGGGGATTTCTTCACAAAAGAGTTCGAGGAGGAGTTCAGCCATGAGCGGATGTCAATTCGAGCAAAAGGATTTGAAGGCGTGGATGGCGCAGACGATCAGACGCCGCAACTGCCCTTTACCCGCATTCTTTCAGTTTCTGCAGGTTCTGTGATCGCCATCGTGCCTTCGTAATCTGTGTGTTCAGGCCCGCTATCGGTCGCCTTGAGGCGGAATTCAACAAGAATGCCGCGATTTGTGGAGCGGTAGTGCCAGGTCTCGATCCCCTCATCATTCGTCGAGAGGTCGGCCTGCTGGAAGGTCAGCACGTCTTCATTGATCTTGATCTGCCCCTCTGGCGGGGCGCCCTCCATCTCGCGCAGGAAGACAAACCGCCATGTGGCCGGGTCGTCATAGGTGAAGGTGTGAGACGCCTGCATGAAGGTGCAATAGGCGTCGGTTTGCGGCGCATGCATGACGCCGATCTGCAGCGCCTGCGGATTGGTATCCGCGACCTTTTCCGGGTCCGGCGTCGGCGCGTCGGCACTCTGGCGCAGCTCATTGCCTGCCGGCTCGCCGGTCGTCTTGTCAGGCGAGCAGCCGGCAAGCAGCAGGCCAGCCAGAAGGCTTCCACAAACGAAATAAGCCGGCTTCATTCTGTACGCTCCTGTTTCATTCCAGCCCATTTTTCCTGCGCGCCGCGCGCATCGGCAAGGTTTGGGACGCAGATGCGCCTTTCGGCCCGGCATGTCGTGGCCGGGTGACTCGTCCGGGCTAGATGCGATATTCCGACTGGCAAGGCAAATCATGACAGAAACGGACGATATGACCGCTTCAACAGCTTCGCACAGAGCCCTTCTTACCGCTTTCACCCTGGCCCTCGCCTGTCCGCCGCTGGCCGCACTGGCAGAGGAGTCAGAGACGGAGGTTCCGGTCATAGAGACCTGTGGCGGCTACCGGCTGGAAGCGGAGATAAGCGATCCCGCAAAGCGGGAAGATCCAGACCTCATCAAAGCCGTCGGCGAGACACTCAGCCGCCGCGTTGCCAGCCTGGACAAGCTGCTGGCCCGCACTGAAGTAACTGACGCTGGCCATTTCCGGATCGAGATTCCGGGCGAGCAGGACATCGACCGCCTCAAGACATGGCTGGCGCAGCCGGGCGACACGGCCTTTTACCGCATTCTCGCAGACGGGGAGCAGGAGACGGCCAGCGAGGCAAGCGGCCTGACCCTTCCGGCCACGCATAATCCACCGGCCGAATACCGTCTCGACCCAGACCCCATCCTGACAGGAAGCGAGATCAAAAGCGCGGACGTCACATGGGACCGTACAAACCAGCCATCTGTCCTGCTGGCCCTGGATGAGGAGGGCACACGCCTTCTGGCGGAATTCACCGGCTCGCATGTCGGAGAGCAGCTGGCGATTGCGGTCAATGGCAAAGTGGTCTCAGCACCGCTTGTTCACGCCCCCATCACTGAAGGACGCCTCATGATCGGCGGTCAGCCCAGCCTGGCCGAGACCCGCGAGCTGGCCCTTGATCTGGATGCCGGTGTGCTGCCCGCGGAGATCGATTATCTGAACACGCAGACCTATGAGCGTGCCGATGACGCCCCGGCCGCGATGTGTGACCTCATCGACTGAGGGATACGCTTACGCGGCGCGCTCTGCTTCCATTTCGGCCCATTTTTCGGCTGCACCGCGTGCAAGGTCGCGCACGCGGGCGATGAAGGCCTGACGCTCTGTCGGCGAGATGGCGCCGCGCGCATCGATCAGGTTGAAGACGTGGCTGGCCTTCAGGGCAAAATCATAGGCTGGCAGCGGCTTGCCCGCCTCGCGCAGGGCGGTGGACTGTTTCTCGCAGCCTGCAAACCAGGTCTGCAGCATTTCGACATCGGCCAGCTCGAAATTGAAGGCCGACTGCTCGATCTCGTTCTGCAGGAAGACGTCGCCATAGGAGAGCGGCGTTTCCGAAGCCGGGTCGTTGAAAGGCAGGTCGTAGACATTGTCGACGCCGAACACATACATGGCGAGGCGTTCGAGGCCATAGGTCAGCTCGCCCGAGACGGGGAAGACATCGAGCCCGCCGACCTGCTGGAAATAGGTGTACTGGCTGACTTCCATGCCGTCGCACCAGACTTCCCAGCCAAGCCCCCAGGCACCGACAGTCGGGTTCTCCCAGTCATCCTCGACAAAGCGGATGTCATGGACGGTCGGGTCGATCCCGATCTCATAGAGGGAATTGAGGTAAAGGTCCTGAAGGTTCGACGGGTTCGGCTTCAGGATGACCTGATACTGATAGTAGTGGCCGAGCCGGTTCGGGTTCTCGCCATAGCGCGCATCGGCCGGGCGGCGCGAGGGCTGCACATAGGCGGCGCGCCAGTCCTTGGGCCCCAGCGCCCGCAGAACTGTGGCCGGGTGAAGCGTGCCTGCGCCGACTTCCATGTCATAGGGCTGCAGAATCGCGCAGCCCTGCCCGGCCCAATAGGCCTGCAGACGCAGGATCAGATCCTGAAAGGAAGCGGGTTTTTCGCGGGCGGTCGCAGCGGTCATGGGGCGCCTAAGTCGGTGGCCAGAATGAAAGGCTTCCGGCCTACTCCCACACGCCTATTTCCGCAACCGTAACCCGCGCCGGGAACTGCGCGGACTTCTGCCATACTTTTCAGCGATAAGGCGGTCGGCCCTGTCCTCTCCCAGCTTGTGATCCATATCTGCGGCGTCCTTCACTGAAATGGCGTGACTGCCAGGCGAGAAGCGACTGGAGGACGCGCCCCTGCCCCGACTGCGCCCAATGATCAGAACCGCAATGAATGTAGAAACCGCGATCAGAAAGATCGCCATCGCCATAATCCAGCTCGACATGGTCACCTCCGGAGACTGTTCGAATGATCTGCACCTGCAAGGTTTATCAATAAGACCGGGTAAACAGGGCTGATACCTATGCTCAGAAAATCATAAAGCAAGCAGGCTACAAGGGATTCGGCGCCTGTCACTCTGGCGACCGCCCAATTGATGCGCTGACGGAAGTCTGGCCTCCACTGCGTGGTTACGCCGAACGCTTAGATTTGCAGGCCTTCGACGCAGAGGGCCTCCAGAAGGATCATGAGCTGCTGGTGAATGGAGCCAAAGTTACCGGCACACTCTCCGGCCCGGCAAAAGTCTTTCAGCAGCAAGACACGATGCTCGACCGGGAGGGTTTCATTGTTATTGGGGATTACTGATGAAATCACCGCATTCCACGTAGAGAATGCTGAGCTTAGATCAGGACGAACTCAACCCCAGTCGAGCCCTGCGTCTGACCGCGCGATCGCCTCAAGCAGCTCTGTGCGCTCGCCGCCCTTTTCCTTGTAGATATTGATCCCGTCCAGAAGGCGCATTGCGCCGGAGCGCAACCCCTTTCTTGCCCGCACGATGACACGCTTTGCATCCGCGCCGGGATAGGAGCGCACGGGCATGACCTCGATCTGGCCGGTGCGGTGTTCGATCAGCGCCAGGATACGCGCCAGTTCGGATGCGCGGTGGATCATGACAAAACGGCCCCGCGGCTTCAGGACGTGCAGCATCTGGCCGATCCAGTCCTTCAGTGGCACGGTTTCCATATAGGCATCCTGCTTGCCCTCACCCGGCGCACTGATAGAGCCGCCGCGAAAGAAGGGCGGGTTGGAAAAGCAGAGATGGAAGCGGTTTTCCATGGCGCGGGGTAGCGCGCCAATGTCCTGAAGCTCTATCGACATGCGCTCGCCAAAGCCGTTGGCCTCAACGCCGAGACGCGCTAGCCCGGCAAGGCGGATATCGCGCTCATAGCCGGTAAAATTCATGCCCTTGAGGCGGTAGGCCGCCGGCAGGAGCGCGCCGCCTGCCCCGCAGCCGAATTCAGCCGCATCGCCAGTCATCGCCGGGTCGAGGGCGGCTGATAGAAGCACGCTGTCGGTGCCGGCCCGAAAGCCCTTTTGCGGCTGGAAAACCTTTACCAGACCGCCAAGAAATGCGTCTTCAGTGACCCCTTCCTCAGCCATCCTGGTCCAGTTCAGCCAGGGCCCGGCGGGCATCGCCTGCATCATCCTCATGCACGACCACCCGGATCGGCACGAGTGGTCCGCGCCCGTCGATATAGGCGGTGTGCTCATCAAGGACGAAAACCTCGATCCCTGCTTCGGACAGAAGATGCCGGATATAGCTCAGCTTGACGGGATCATTGGTGCGGAACACTTCTTCCATGCCAAGTCCCTTCCTCTCATGCGGTCCTGTACCGCAGCGCTGGACCGCGGACCTATTCGTATGCATATGACCTAGTCAATTGAGCTTAGCAGGAAAACCTTGTGACCACACCAGCGACAGCGCGCGAAACGACCTCCGGAAAAACAGTAGTCGACCGGCTTTCAAGCCTACTTGAAGGCGATCTTGCCTCGGTCGAAACCCTGCTGAAGTCGCGCGCAGCCAGCCCGGTCGACGTTATTCCGGACATGTCCGACTATATCGTGTCGGCGGGCGGAAAGCGGCTTCGCCCGATCATCACGCTGGCCGCGGCGCAGGCCGTCGGGGAGACGAACCCCTCCACTCATTCGCTGGCGGCGGCTGTCGAGTTCATCCACACCGCCACCCTGCTGCATGACGATGTCATCGACGAAAGCGACCTTCGCCGCGGGAAACCGGCGGCAAAGTCGGTCTGGGGCAATTCGGCCTCTATCCTCGTCGGCGACTTCCTGTTCGCGCGCGCCTTCACCCTGATGGTCGATACCGGCTCGCTGGAAATTCTCGAGATTCTCTCCAACGCCTCGTCGGTGATCGCTGAGGGCGAGGTGCGCCAGCTCGCGGCGCAGGGCAAGCCCGACCTTCCCACCGAAGACTATCTCGCCATTATCGAGGCGAAGACCGCCGCCCTCTTCGAGGCGGCTGCCCGCGCCGGGGCGATCTCTGGCGGCGGGGCAGACCATGCCGATGCGCTCGCCACCTATGGCAAGAATCTCGGCCTCGCCTTCCAGATCGTGGACGATGTCCTCGACTATGGCGGAACGACCTCCGTGATCGGAAAGGTGGTCGGCGACGATTTCCGGGAAGGCAAGATCACCCTGCCCGTGATTATTGCCCGCCGGCGCGGACGCGCCGAGGATCAGGCCTTCTGGGCACGCGCCTTCGATCTCAGCAAGCAGGAAGAAGGCGATCTGGCCCGCGCCATCCACCTCATCCGAACCACCGGGGCCGCCGAAGCGACCATTGCAGAGGCCGAGGCCTATGTCGGCCTTGCCAAGTCCGCGCTCTCCAGACTGCCCGATACGCAGTGGCGCCACCTCCTGGCAGAACTCGCCGATTTCTGCATCCGCCGCGTCAGCTAGACGCGCGCGGTCCGGACTGAAACGGACTGGCGCCCTTGCTGGACAGGCCGGACACAAACCTTACCCTCTCAAGGGACCAGACCGCCGCCGAAAGGACCGCTTCATGAAACCGCAACTGACTTCTGCTTTCGCCCTGTTCGCGATGGCGCTCACCGGTTGCGAAAGCATGAGCGCAGGTCAGCCTGAGCCCACCCCGCAGATGAGCGATGCCGACCGCGAGGCCGTCAGCGAGCGCAAGAAAGCCATTATCGGTGCGCTGTCGGCTTATGAAGGCGTCTATGATGTCTCCGAAGCCGCAATGGCGACAGCCGTGCTGGACGAGGATGGCGAACCAGTCGGGCTTCTGGCCTATGCATCACCCGTCGAGGCGATCAAGGCTGGCGACATGGCCGCCTTCGTCGCCGCGATGAAGAACACGCTAGTCCGCGACGGCGAGAGCCAACCTTTCGCGGCCGCAATCGCATCCATCGATGCTGCCGCCGCAGGCGACTATGAGACTGCGCTGACACTCGCGGAGACGACAGCCGATGACGAGAACATGGCGCAGCTCGGCGGTTTTCTGGAGGCCTGGTATCTGGCTCTCGACGGCCAGTTCGATGCCGCCATCGATGCGCACCGCGCAGTCGGGTCCAGCCTGCCGGGCCTGACCGGCGACCTGTCGCTGGCTGCCATGCTCGAAGCGGCCGGCCGGGAGGAAGAGGCGCTAGCCGTCTATTCGGCGATCACGCCGTCAAAGATTGAGGCGCCGGAACACGAATTCGATCCGCAATCGATCCTCTATAACCATGTACGTCTCGTTATCTCGCGTCAGGCGCTCCTGCTGCGGCAGATGGGGCGCGTGGATGAGGCCAAGGCGCTCTATTCACGGCTCGCAGACGCCGAGCCCGAGCAATCCGCCAGCTTTGCGGCGGCGATGGAGCAGATCGAGTCCGGCCGTGGTCTGGATGAGGACATGCTGGAAACCGACCAGGCCTTCGCCCGGACCCTGTCGGACTACTCGCTGGCGCTTGCCTATCAGCGGATGATCCGCTCTGCCTTTACCGGCCAGCAGCCGGGCGGCTTTGACGACACGAAAGCCGCATTCGACCAGCTCGCGCTCCTGATCGATCCTGACAATGAATCGCTTCGCCTCTCGGTCGTTGGCGACCTTTACGACGAAACCCTCTTCGAAGCGGCCCTGCATGTCGCCTCTGCCGCGCCCGAGCCGACGGCCGGGCTGAAACTATCTGAAGCCCAGTCCCTGGTCCGTCTGGGAAAGACCGATGCGGCCCGCAGCGCGCTTGCCACAGCGATTGAACTTGCAGAGGAAGACGAGGAGCTTGGCACCTATTCCAACGCCATGCTCATCTATGCGCTGCTCGATGACCGCGAAAAGGCGACAGAACTTGCTGAAAGCACGCCCGGTCTTGCCGAGACGGATGCGGAGAAGGCGGGGGCCCACTCGACCAGCGCGGCCATCTATTCGCAGTTCGGCCAGTTCGATAAAGCCCTCTTCCATGCCCGCGCCGCGCAAGAGCTGGATGACACGCATGAACGCCGCATGGCGCTCGCCAATGCACTGGCCGATGCAGACCAGACCGACGAAGCCCTGAGCCTCATCCGCGAAGAAGCCCTTCGCCGGCCGAATGACCCCTATATGCTGAACACGCTCGGCTATTTCCTGATCGAGAATACCGACCAGTATGCCGAAGCCTTCAAGGTGCTGGCCCGCGCCAACGCGCTTGCCCCGAACGATCCCTATATCGCCGACAGCTATGGCTGGGCCCGCTACCGGCTGGGGGACCTGGAAGGTGCGCGCCGCTATATCGAACAGGCCCAGCGTGCCCTCGCCCCCAATACGCATTGGGAGATCGAGGATCATCTGGGCGACATCTACTGGCATCTCGACCGCAAGGATGAGGCCCGCGAGGCCTGGCAGACCGCCCTCGATGACTATCCGCGCGAGGAGAAACGCCGCGAGCTGGTGGACAAGCTCGAAAACGGCCTTGAGGGCCCGCCGCCTGAGAAACAGCCCCTGCCGGACGTCTCTCTTGGCGACGATACCGAGGTAAACCGTCAGGATATCTGACCGGACCCGAAGGCGCGTTTCACTCAGCTGTGATCGCTATTATCTATGGCAAATCGTGCGTGCGCGGTTATGCTGATCTGTCAGAGTTGATAAAACCACGCCATGATCAAAGCGCGACACTTTACGGCAAGTCTTGCGGGCCTCACGGCCCTGCTTTCGGCATGCACGATGATGCCGCAGGCGGACTCCGCCCTTGCCGGCGAGGCCGCTTTCGCTGAAGCCGATGGTGCCTTCCATTCGCAGGCCGGAGACATGGGCGACTTCCTCATCGCGCGCTATGCCTCACTGACGAATGACCCGGAGGCGGCCGCTGAAAACTATGCCCGCATTGCCCGTATTCATCCGGGCGACCGGTCGATCACCGAGCGGGCGGTCTTCTCGGCGCTCCTCGCCAACGACTTTCCGCTCGCCCTGTCGATATCCTCGCAAGCGGGCAAGTCCGTCCTTGACGAAACCAGCCTGTTGCGGCTGACCCTCGCGGCTGACGCCATCGCCTCGGAAAACTTTCTGGCTGTGAGTGATCTGACCGCGCGCAGCCAGTCCGGACCGTTTCACACCATGGTGCTCGGCTCTCTGGAGGCCTGGGCAGAGTTCGGACTTGGCAATCTTGCCCAGGCCGAGCTGAAGCTGATGGATGCGGCCGGAGAAGATGCCTATCTGCGCGGCATCATGCTCAATTCGCTCGCCTTGATGGAAGTCGCCGGCGGGCAGGATGAGGAAGCGCTTGAAACACTTGAGGTTCTTTCGGCGAATGGCACGCTGATCGCCTCGACCGCGGACACTTATGCCCGCCTTCTGGCAGAAAGGGGCAAACGGGACGCGGCGCGGGATGTCCTTCAGACCTATCTGGAACAGACGGGCCATAATCCACGCATAACAGATGTGCTGGAGCGCCTTGAAGCCGGTGAAGAGCTGGGCATGAAGCGCCTGACCGCGCGGGAAGGCGCCGCACTGGCCATTTACGTGCCGGCGGCCGCCCTCGCCGCCCAGTCCGCCGATGATCTGCCCGGCGTCTATTACTCCATCGCGCTCCACCTCGACCCCGACCTGCAGGCAGCCCGCGCGCTGTTCGCCGATGCGCTCGACCGCTCCGGGCGCAGCGAAGAAGCCATCGCCATGCTGGAAGCCATTCCGGCAAGCTCTCCCTATCATGTCTCCGCGACCGGCCAGCTTGCCTGGGCGCTTTACCGCGCGGGCCGCAAGGACGAGGCGCTCGACCTGGCGCGCCGGACGCTGGAGGGCGAGCCCCAGCGCGACCTCAAGATCCAGATGGCCGACCTTCTGAGTTCGCTCAATCAGGACGAGGAGTCGCTTGTCGTCTTCGATGAGATCATCAGGAGCGACGAAGCCAGCGGCATTGATGACTGGCGCCTCTATTATGCGCGAGGCACACTGCACGAGGCGCTTGGGCGTTGGCCGCAGGCCGAAGAGGATCTCCTCAAGGCCAAGACGCTCAATCCAGACTCCCCGGAAGTGCTGAACCATCTTGGTTATAGCTGGGTCGACCGGGGCCTGCACCTTGAGCGCGGCATGGACCTGATCCGGCAGGCGCTATCGCTTCGCCCCAATAGCGGCGCCATCACCGACAGTCTTGGCTGGGGGTATTACAAGCTTGGCGATTTCGAACGCGCCGTTCACTATCTGGAGCTTGCTGCCGAAATCCAGCCGGACCTTGCGGAGATCATCGACCATCTGGGTGACGCTTACTGGATGACAGGCCGGCGTCTGGAGGCGCGGTTCCAGTGGGAGCGCGCCATTACCCTGCTGGAGGATGAGCAGGACATCCACAGGATCGAACGCAAGATGCTGACCGGGCCGGAAACACAGGCCGCAAGCCGGACGCCCTGATGCTTGCTCCAGCGAAGATCAATCTCTTCCTCCATGTCGGCGGCGTGAAGGAAAATGGCCGCCATGACCTCGACTCCCTGGTCATGTTCGCCGGGCCTGAAGCGTCGGACCGTGTCGAAGCGCGCCGGGCCAGCGAGGCAAGCTTCACTCTGGACGGGCCCTTCTCGGCGCCGGACCTTGCCTCGCCCGAAAATCTCGTGCTGAAAACCATCGCCGCCTGCCAGGCGCGCGGCTTCAAAGTGCCGCCGCTTGCCATCACCCTGTACAAGCACATTCCGGTGGCAGCAGGCCTCGGCGGCGGCTCTGCCGATGCAGGCGCGATGCTGCGCCAGCTGGTCCGGATCGGAACGCTGACCGAGCAGGTCGGCTGGACCTTGTCGACCGGGCTCGGCGGCGACGTGCCGGCGGCCTACACTTCTCAGGCCTGCCGGATGCAGGGCGAAGGTGAGATCATCCGGCGCGTGGCAGATTTGCCGGACCTGCCCACCCTCCTCATCAATCCCCGCCTGCCCTGCCCGACCGGCCCTGTCTTCCAGGCTTTCGATCAGACCGGAACAGGCCCCGGCCTCTCTTCTCTGGACCTGCCAGTGTTTGAGACACCGCCTGAAATGATCGCCTGGCTGCGCACTCACACGCGAAACGACCTTGAAAGCCCCGCCATCGGCCTTGTCCCGCAGATCCGTGACGTCCTTGACAGTCTGGACACCATGACCGGCTGCAGTCTTGCCCGCATGTCTGGTTCAGGGGCGAGCTGTTTTGGCCTGTTCGAAACGCGGCGCGAGATGATGTCGGCCGCCGAAACCCTCAAAGCGCGGCATCCCGGCTGGTGGATAGCTCCCACGCTTCTCAAAGGCGGCTAGTATCGCACCATGGTCCAACTGATTCTTCTCGCCGCGGCTTTCCTCGCAGCTGCGCTTGTTTCCTTTATTGCCTGCCATGTCGTGCGCCGGCTGGGAGTCGTCGATGCGCCGGACGGGGAGCGGAAGTTTCAGGCCGCCCCGGTCCCGCGCCTTGGCGGGCTTGGCATTGCCATCGGCTTTACGCTGGCCGCGCTGGCCACGTCATTTTTCGTACCGCTCTGGCCGGAGGAGAGCGGGCTGTGCGCCGCGCTGCTGATTGCAGGCGCCTTCACGCTGATCGGTCTGGCGGACGATGTGACGAACCTTTTTGCCAGACCGAAACTGACCCTCCTTCTCGCGGCCTGCATCGGTGCGCCGCTGCTTGGCCTCTCGCCTTCAGCGCTGGATACACCTTTCGGCCCGGTGAGCGCGCCCTGGCTGCTTTTTTCCGGCACCGCGCTCTGGCTGCTCGTCTTTTCAAATGCCGCGAACTTCATGGACGGGTCGAACGGGCTCTCCATGGGCTCGCTTGCGATCATGTTTGCCGGGCTTGGCGCAAGCGTAGCGTTCACAGGCGACTCCGGCTTTCCGCCAATCCTGATTGTCATCGCTGGCGCGATCTTCGGATTTCTCATCCACAATATGTCCGGCAAGCTCTATGCGGGTGATGTCGGCGCGCTGGGGGTCGGGGGATTGTTCGGCGTCTTTGCTCTCGTGCCGGACCTACCAGTCTGGACGATTGCGACGCTCGCGCTTCCCTTCCTGGCCGATACGCTTCTGACACTGATCTTGCGGGTCCGGCGCGGCGAAAGCCTGCTGCGGGCGCACCGCGATCACGCCTATCAGGCGCTGATGAAAGCAGGCTGGGGCCACTGGGAGGTCGCCATACTCTGGTGGGGGCTGGCGGCCGCCTGCGCGGCCGCTGCATCAGTCGGCGCGGCCGGTGGCGGCGCCCTGCCCTTCATCGTCTTCTGGTGCCTCGCCCTGTTGCTCAGCGCCGGATGGGTCGCCATCCAGCGACAGGCTGGCCACGTAATCGCGCGCCTCTGAGACATTCAGGCGTTTCGGGGCGACCCAGGGACGGAAGAAGAAGGCGAGAGCCGCGCCGCCGAGAGTGAGAACAGCCCCGGCGGAAAGGGCATAGACCTCCAGAGCGGGCGCAATCAGCCCGCCCGGAACAGCGCCCAGCGCAGCAAGACCGGCCACTACCCCGATTATACCAAGCAGAAATACCGCCCAGCGCGACCCGCCGCCGGTGGCACCGACCGAGACCTTCATCTCAGGTTTGAGAGCGGCCAGCGCATCAAGCGTCTCGCGGTAAAGCGCCAGACACTGCTCACCATTCTCGTCGCCCGCCGGCGCCGTACAGGATATGCGGCGCCTCGTGTTGTCCGCGGCCTTCAGGTCCAGCCAGGTCGTGCGGCTTTGCTGCGCCTCCATCTCAGCGAAATGCGCCTGCTCGACATTGGCAAGGCTGCAGAAAAGCTCGCCATTGCAGGTGAGCATTCCGCTATCGATGGTCCAGTTGTCGCGCTCCCTCAGGAGCGAAGGCTTGAACTCGAAGCTCTTCATGGGGCTTCTCCCTCAAGTGACTCTACATGTTCGGATAGGCAGGCCCACCGCCGCCTTCCGGCGTCGTCCAGTTGATGTTCTGGTTCGGGTCCTTGATATCGCATGTCTTGCAGTGGATGCAGTTCTGCGCGTTGATCTGGAAGCGCGGCTCCTTGCCTTCTTCCTCAACCCACTCATAGACCCCGGCCGGACAATAGCGCGCGGACGGGCCTGCATAGACATCGTGCTCTGACTTCTTCTGAAGCTCCATATCCTTCACGATCAGATGCACCGGCTGGTCTTCAGCATGGTTGGTGTTGGTGAAGGAGACATTGGTCAGCTTGTCGAAGCTGATCTTGCCATCCGGACGCGGATAGTCGATCGGCTTGTGCTTGGAGGCCGGCTCGAGCGCTGCCGCATCGGTCTTGCCGTGGCTGAGCGTGCCGAAGAAGGAGAAACCGCCGAGCAGCTTGGTTGTCCACATCTCGAGACCGCCAAGCAGCGTGCCGAACATGGTACCGGCCTTGGAAAGCAACGGCTTCACATTCCGCACCGCGAACAGCTCCTTGCGGACCGAGGACTTCTCATACGCTTCCTGATAGGCCGTAAGCTCATCGCCCTGACGGCCCTCCTTGATCGCGGCGAAAGCGGCTTCTGCACCCATCATGCCGGTCAGGATGGCGTTGTGGCTGCCCTTGATGCGAGGCACGTTGACGAAACCGGCCGAACAGCCGATCAGCGCACCGCCCGGGAAGGTCAGCTTCGGAAGCGACTGATAGCCGCCTTCAGTGATCGCGCGCGCGCCATAGCCGACGCGCTTGCCGCCCTCGATGAATTTCAGGATGTCCGGATGGTGCTTCCAGCGCTGCAGCTCCTGATACGGAGAGAGGTACGGATTCTTGTAATTGAGGTGCACAACGAAGCCGAGCGAGACAAAGGGCTCGCCGCCATCGCGGAAATGATAGAGGAAGCTGCCGCCGCCAGTCTTGTCGTCGAGCGGCCAGCCGAGCGTGTGCTGAACGTAGCCTTCCTGGAAATTCTCTTCCGGCACCGACCAGAGCTCTTTCAGGCCAATGCCGTATTTCTGCGGGTCGCGGTCTTTCGAGAGATCAAATTTCTGGATCAGCTGCTTCGACAGCGAGCCACGCGCGCCTTCGGCGAAGAAGACATATTTGCCGAGAAGCTCCATGCCCGGCTCATAGTCAGGCTTGTGGCTGCCATCAGCGGCAATGCCCATGACCCCCGCGACAACGCCTTTCACTTCACCATTATCGCCATAGACGATGTCGGATGCGGCAAAGCCCGGGAAAACATTGATGCCGAGATTTTCAGCTTCCTGGCCCAGCCAGCGGGTCACATTGGCAAGCGAGCCGGTATAGTTGCCATGGTTCTTCATATAGCCCGGCATCGGAAGCCAGGAGATATCCATGGAGCCTTTGGGGCCAAGCCAGATGAACTTGTCACCGGTGACTTCGGTCTTCAGCGGTGCGTCATCGCGTTCGCGCCAGTCGGGGATCAGCGCGTCGAGACCCGATGGGTCCACCACAACGCCGGACAGGATGTGCGCGCCAATCTCGCCGCCTTTTTCCAGCACGACGACTTCAAGCTCTTCGCCCGCTTCATTGGCCAGCTGTTTCGCCCGGATCGCAGCTGACAGGCCTGCAGGCCCACCGCCAACGATCACCAGATCGAATTCCATGGATTCGCGTTCCACCGCTTCGCTCATATCTTGTCTCTCCCGGCTGAGGCCACGTGTGATAGCCCGCTTTGTACATAGTCACAGTCCGGTCTACAGTCGATTTGCCAGAATTCCAAAGGGTCTCGATGTCTCAGCCGGAACAAATTCAGGCGCTTAAGGCGCTCCGCGACTGGTGGGCGGAGATGGGGGTCGATGCCGACGAGGCCGAAATCCGCGCCCTGACCAAGGCCGCCCGCACCTCTGTCGGCCCGGCCGCGCCGCCGCAGACCGCGCGCCGTCCCCGGGCAATCCCGAAAGAAAAGCGCCATGAAGACTGGGTCGAAGAGGCCAGAAACCTTGCCCGTGCCGCCGCCACGATGGCCGATCTCAAAGCCGCCATCGAAGGCTTCGACGGTTGCCTGTTGAAGGAAGCGGCACGCAATGCGGCCTGTTATGACGGGGTGGAAGGCGCGCCAGTCATGGTCATCGGTGAAGGGCCCGGCGCAGAAGAGGACAAGCAGGGCAAGCCCTTTGTCGGGCGCGCCGGACAGCTCCTCGACCGGATGCTGGCGGCGATTGGCCTCTCTCGCGCCACCAATGTCTTCATCACCAATGTCAATTACTGGCGCCCGCCGGGAAATCGCAATCCGACTGACGACGAACTCGCGCTCTGCCGTCCTTTCGTCGATCGGATGGTGGAGATCGGCCAGCCGAAACTCATCATCGCGGCAGGCGGTGTGTCTGCGAAATCGCTTCTGAATGCCTCAATCGGGATCATGAAACTGCGCGGCACCGAACAGATGCTTGAAACACCTGGCGGCTATTCAGCCCCGCTCTTCCCCATCTTCCACCCGGCCTTCCTGCTGCGCCGCCCGGAAGAAAAAAGCCGCGCCTGGCGGGATCTCTTGCAGATTCAGGAAAGGCTGGAAGGGCTCAGCTGACCGGCACGCGTCGGGAAATTTCTTCCGCACATAGAAAAACCCCGGAGCGTGAGGGAGGGGAGGGGTACGCTCCGGGGTCTTTTGGAGAGGAAAAGCGTGAGGGGGAGGGAACGCTTCAGCCTCTTTGATGGACGTTCGCTGGATGTGCGGTCCAGCTTCCTTTGGTGTCCACTCTACTCTTCGAGCTTCTCTTCGGCTTTCTCCTCGACAAGCTCGATCTCGTCGTCCTTACGCTTCTTGAACGCAGCTCCCAGCTTTTCGTTCCCGTCCTTGCCGACAGTTTCCTTGGCGACCGGGAAGACGTCGTTTTCTTCTTCTTCCATATGGTGCTCATAGCGCTCTTTCAGCTGCTTGAACTTGGTCAGCCAGCCCGGGGACGACATGTCGGTGTCGTTGAGTTCTTCCATGAGATCGTCGAGCTCCTTGTGCTCGGCGACGGAGTGGCGCCCTTCCGGCTGGCCCTCCTCGGTGGCGATCAGCTTGGAATAGAATGTCTCTTCCTCGGCTGCGGCGTGCGCGCTGACATCATGGTAGAACTTGTCCCAGACGTCGCGGCGCATCTCATTGTCGCCGCTCGTGCTGACGATGAGGTCGAGCATCTTGCGGTGCTTGTCGTGGTCTTTCTTGAGTGTTTCGTAGATCGTGGACATAAGGGTCCTTCCTTCGCGTTTCGAACACTGTTTAAACGCCTTTGTACACGGCCCGTTCCGCCGGGTCCGGCGCGCCATGGCGCGACAATCTGAACCTTGTCGAGATCCGCCTATGCCTGCGCCTCTATCAGTCATCATCCCCACCCTGAATGCCGGCGAAGACCTGCCCGCCTGCCTGGCCGCCCTGATGCCCGGCGCCGAAAGCGGGCTTGTCCGTGAAGTCATCATTGCCGATGGCGGATCAGAGGACGCAACGCCCGCCATCGCAGACTCCGCAGGCGCAGACGTCATTGAGGGGCCCGCGGGCCGGGCCAAGCAGCTGATTTCAGGCGCCTCCAGAGCGCGCGGGGACTGGCTGCTCTTCCTGCATGCCGATACCGTCCTCAGCCGGGACTGGGCAGAACGCGTGCGCGATCATATTGCCGACAGGCCCGGTAAGGCCGCTGTCTTCACGCTCGCCTTCCGGTCCGACCATCCGATGGCAAGCCGTGTCGCAAGACGTGCCAATCAGCGCGCCCGCTTCCTCGCTTTGCCCTATGGCGATCAGGGCCTGCTCATCTCCCGCAAGCTCTATGACGAGACCGGCGGCTATGAGGACCTGCCCCTGCTGGAGGATGTGCGCCTTGTTCAGGCCGTCGGCCGCAAGCGTCTTTCCATCCTGTCGGCGCAGGCCCGCACGTCTGCAGCCAAGTATGAGCGTGATGGCTGGCGCCGGCGCAGCTGGAAGAATGCCTGGATCATTACAAGATATCTGTTGGGCGCCAGCCCCGCATCGCTTGCCAGATCCTATCGCTGACCATGCACAGACCGACCCTGCTTATCCTGACCAAGCCCCCGCAAATGGGCGTCTCCAAGACGCGGCTGGCCGCAGATGCCGGCCGGGTGACGGCGCGGCGTCTGTCACGGGCGATGACAGCCCATACGATGCGTCAGGCCGCTCATCCTGCATGGCGCACCCGCCTCCTGATCGCCCCCGCCAGTGAAACGGAGAAGACACTTGGAGGCCTCTGGCCGTCCCAGTTTGAGCGCCGGGCCCAGTCCGGCCGCGGGCTGGGCGAACGTCTGACCCATGGCATGATGGACGCCCCGCCCGGCCCCGTCATCTTCATCGGGACAGACGCGCCCGGCCTGACGAAAAGCCTGCTTCTTGACGCTGTACGCCAATTGCGGCGCAGCGATGCCGTGTTCGGACCTGCCCGGGATGGCGGTTTCTGGCTGTTCGGCCTCAGCCACAGATTGCGATCTCCAGGTGTTTTCGAAGCTGTGCGCTGGTCCAGTCCGCACGCCATGGAAGATGTGTGGAGTAATCTGCCGCCACACGCCAAGGTTTCGCTCCTCCCTGATCTTGTGGACATAGACACATGGCGTGACTGGCAACTGTATAAAAAACAGTGCAGAACCCGTTTCTGAACACAGATATTGATACAAGTTATCGACGTGCAGTGTCGAATGGCTCCATGTCCCCGTCCCGAACAAGAAGGGTCCGTCATGTTCAAACTCGCCTATGTCAGCGTTGCGACGCGCACGTTGTCCTCAGTCGACCTCCAGAACATCCTCGAAACTGCCATTACCTCCAATCGCGATGCCGATATTACCGGCATCCTCCTCTTCAATGGCACGAATTTCATGCAGGTTCTCGAAGGCCCTCAGGAAGAGGTCGAGAAGATCTTTGCCAAGATCTGCGATGATGACCGCCATCGCAATGTTGTGGTCATCTACCGCGAAAAGACGGGCGCGCGTGAGTTCGAGGAAGCGCCCATGCTGCTGCAGATCGTCCCCGCCTCTCATGGCGTGGCGCCGGATGGCATGACGATTACCAAGGACATCGCCCTCTTCCTGCCATCGACGCTGGCACGCCACTTCCGCACTATCCTCGAAAGCTTCGACACAAAGGGCGGCTAGACCCTAGACCGCGCGGCGCGCCATTCCCTGTGGATCGCTGCTTTTCCACGCGCTAACTGTTCTTGTTTTGTTCCGGTCTTCATGCTTTCTTCGAAATATGAGGCTGAACCAGAAACTTCCATCCAAGGGCCGCGTCACCCTGCTTGATGTGTCGACCGCCGCCGAGCGGCCGGAGCATCGCGGGCGTGGTGCGATCTCCAACCAGACCGGCCGTTTCGAACGTGAAACCCGCGACCCCTTCGATGATGGCTGGGGCACTGTGGAGGAGTCAGCGGCGCGGCTTCGCACGTCGCTGACCCGGGAAGCCGCCAGAACCATCATCACCTATAATCGCTCGCCCGATATTTCCTTTGACCGCACGATCAATCCCTATCGCGGCTGTGAGCATGGCTGCGTCTATTGTTTCGCCCGGCCTACCCACGCCTATCACGGCCTGTCGGCGGGGCTGGATTTCGAAAGCCGGCTTTTCTTCAAGCCGGACGGCCCGGCGTTGCTCAGGAAGGAACTATCGAGACCCTCCTATGTCCCGCGCCCGATCGCCCTTGGCATGAATACAGACGCCTATCAGCCAGTCGAACGTCAGCTGAAACTGACCCGGGCATTCCTTGAAGTCCTGTCAGAGCACAATCATCCCGTGACGCTGCTGACCAAGTCGGCGCTCATCCAGCGCGACATCGATATCCTGGCGCCCATGGCAGAAAAGGGACTTGCCCGTGTGGGTGTCTCGCTGACCTCACTGGACCCACGTCTTTCGCGCCTGATGGAGCCGCGCGCCGCCGCGCCCTATCGCCGGCTTCAGACAATCTCAGCGCTTGCCGATGCGGGCCTGCCTGTCATCGCCATGACGGCCCCCATCATCCCAGCCCTCAATGAGCCGGAGATGGAAGACCTTCTTGAGGCATCCGCCGAGCACGGCGCCGTGAGTGCCGGCTATGTCCTTCTTCGCCTGCCATTTGAGTTGAAGGACATCTTTCATGAATGGCTGGCCGCCCACTATCCCGACAGGGCCGCCAAGGTGATCAATATCCTGCGGGACATGCGCGGCGGCCAGGATTATGATGCCAACTGGTTTGAGCGCGGGCGCGGGCGCGGAGTGCATGCCCGCCTGATCTCTCAACGCTTCAAGAAGACGGCCCGGCGCCTTGGCCTTGATGAGCCCCGGCCCCGCCTTCGCACCGATCTGTTCCGCCCGGCCGAGCCGCCGAACGGGCAGATGAAGCTGGAGTTCTAGTCATGACGGGCTTTCCCGCGCCCGATCGCTGCAAACTTGTCCACAGGCCCTCAGAGCAGTTATTACGGAAGCGAAACGACGTTTCGGGCAACGATCTGCAGCCACCGCGAAACATGTAACGATTGAATAACCAAATTCCTGCGGGATGCGCGCCTGTAACCGAATCGCGCAAGAGGCAAGCAAGGTATGGATCTGGTCCGCAATACGATCATCGAAGGTGAATCTGTCGACGTGCTGTCGCGGCTGCCGGACAAGTCCGTTGACCTCGTCTTCGCCGATCCGCCCTATAATCTGCAGCTTGGCGGCGGGCTGACCCGTCCGGACCAGTCGTCTGTCGCCGGCGTCGATGACGCCTGGGACCAGTTCGACAGTTTCGATGCCTATGACCTCTTCACCCATCAGTGGCTGACTGAATGCCGCCGCGTGCTCAAGGATGATGGCGCGATCTGGGTCATCGGCTCCTATCACAACATCTTCCGGGTGGGCGCCATCCTTCAGGACTCAGGCTTCTGGATCCAGAACGATGTGATCTGGCTGAAATCCAATCCGATGCCGAACTTCAAGGGCACACGCTTCCAGAATGCGCATGAGACGCTGATCTGGGCGGCCAAGAATGAAAAGTCGCGCGTCACTTTCAATTATGACGCGCTCAAGGCCTTCAACGAAGACAAGCAGATGCGCTCCGACTGGACGATCCCGCTCTGTACCGGCGCTGAACGCCTCAAGGACGCCAAGGGCAAGAAAGCCCATCCGACGCAGAAGCCGGAAGCGCTGTTGAAGCGCGTCATCCTGGCCACCACCAATCCCGGCGATGTCATCCTCGACCCCTTCTCCGGCACCGGCACCACAGCGGCCGCCGCAAAGATGCTGGGCCGCGACTATGTCGGGATCGAACAGGACCCGGCCTATATCCGCCTCTCGCGTGCCCGCCTCTCGGCCATTACACCGCTGAATGGCGACGCGCTGGAAACCCAGAAAGGCGCTCGCGCCCTGCCCCGCGTGCCGTTCGGGGCGCTGGTCGAGACAGGCTGGCTGAAACCCGGCGACCGCCTCTGGTCTCCCAAGAAGCGCCATCATGCCCGCATCCGTGTCGATGGCAGCCTGTCCTCCGGCGATGCCACGGGCTCCATCCACCGGCTGGGCGCCCATGTCATGAAACAGCCGGCCTGCAATGGCTGGACCTTCTGGCACTATGAATCGCCCAAGGGTGATCTTGCCCCCATCGACCTTCTGCGCCGCCGCTATCGCCAGGAAATGGGGCTGAACTGAACGCTGTGCACGTTCAGACCTAGGCAAACATCATCCAGACAGCGACCAGCGCAAGCACGCCGCCAAAAAGCCTGTTGAGAAGGTCCGCCCGGGCCTCATCCCTGAACAGCGACGCGATCCGTCCGCCAAGGAGCGTCCAGATCGTGAAGGCAAGCAGATTGTTGAGGGTGAAGACCGTACTGATCCAGCCAACGGCAATGGCATTGCCCGAAGCGGAGCCCGCGTCCAAAAACTGGCTGAACATAAGCGCGATGATCACATAGGCCTTTGGATTGAGCAGCAGCAGGACTGCGCCGCTCCAGATACCGGCCGGACGGGCTTCACCGACGGAGTCCATGGCACTCGCCCGGAACAGTTTCCAGGCGAGGTACAGGACATAGATCGAGCCGGCCCATTTGATGGTCTGAAACAGGACAGGAGAGCGCTGAAGCGTCATCTCAAACCCGAAGCCGATGGCCAGCGTTACCAGCAATGTCGCGATGTGGTAGCCCGCGCTGGCCGGCAGGGTCGCTACCAGACCGAACCGGGCCCCATTGGCGGCAAAGAACATATTGCCCGGCCCCGGACTATAGGCCAGCGGGAACAGAAAGACGATCAAGGCTGCGGTCAGGTCGAGCATCACTTTCCTCCATCGGTTCGGAAAGAGGTTTTGCGCTTCCAGCCCATGCGAGCGACCCGAATCTTGCGATCATCCACCTTCACCTCCACAAAGGCTGACGATCCGCGAAAGCGGCCCTATGGTGGACGCATCACGTTCTAGGCAGACCAAAAGGAGCGCTCGGCATGGGGCATGAAGGCCAGGAAATCTTCCTGAAGGACATGCTCGTCTTTCTGTTCGCCGCTGGCGTCATCGTGCCGGCACTGCGAATGCTGCGCATCCCTGCCGTCGCGGGGTTCCTTATTGCTGGCGTTGTGCTTGGCCCTTATGGCCTTGGCACGCTCGAAGACCTGTGGGCGCCGGTCCAGTTCGTCACAGTCGCAGAGCCGGAAGCGGCCGAACCCTTTGCAGAGCTGGGCATCCTCTTCCTGCTTTTCTTGATCGGCCTGGAGCTCTCCTTTGAAAAGCTCTGGCGCATGCGCCAGGCCGTCTTCGGCACGGGCGCGCTTCAGGCGTTCGCCAGTTCCACCGCCATTGGGACGGGCCTCTGGCTGCTCGGCCTCGAACCTGCCGCCGCCGCCGTGATCGGCCTTGCCCTCGCGCTCTCATCGACGGCCATCGTGATGCAGACGCTGACCACCGAACACCGCGCCACCGGACCGACAGGACGCACCGCTCTTGGTGTCCTCCTTTTTCAGGACATTCTGGTGGCCCCCATCCTAATCCTCATCGGTTTCCTTTCAGCCGAAAGCGGCGACGGAGGGCTGGCAGGCGACGTTCTACGCGCCCTCGGTGAAGGGCTGCTGGCGCTCGTCGTCATTGTTGCCATCGGCCGGTTCGCGGTACGCCCGGCCTTCCGGCTTGCGGCAAAAGCGGGCGGACGCGACTTCCTGATGGCCGTCACCCTCTTTACGGTCATCGGAGCCGCCGTGATTTCGGCGACGGCAGGCCTCTCGGTCGCGCTCGGCGCCTTCCTCGCCGGCCTCCTGCTTGGCGAAACGGAATTCCGTCACCAGACAGAGATCGACCTCGATCCATTCAAGGGACTGCTTCTCGGCATCTTCTTCATGACGGTGGGCATGAGTATCGACCTTGCGGTCGCTCTGGAGCTCGCGCCGCTGGTCCTTGGCGGGCTTGCCAGCCTTATTGCGCTCAAGCTGGTGATTGCCTGGGTAAGTACCCGCCTCTTTGGCGCCTCAGCTGGCGTCGCGACCGAATCTGCCTTTCTTCTCGCTCCGGCGGGCGAATTCGCCTTTGTCGTGATGGCGGCTGCGACGGGGGCGGGCCTGCTCACCACTCAGCTCGCAACACCCGTCACCGTCATTGCCGGGCTCTCCATGCTGCTTATCCCGCTGACCTCCAAGATCGGACAGATGATTGCCGCGCGCTATCAGGAGGCCGACGAGACCGAACACCCGCCGACACAGGATTTCTCCGAACTGGACGGACATGTCATCATTGCCGGCTTCGGACGGGTCGGCCGCACGATTACCCGCATCCTCGATGAGACCAATACAGACCTCGTCATCCTTGAGCGCGATCCCGCCCTCGTGCGTGCAGGACGCCAGGATGGCTGGCAGGTCTCATTCGGGGACGCGGCCCGCCCTGAAATGCTGGAGGCGGCTGGCCTGGACGGCGCGTCCATGGTCGTCATCACCGTGGACGATGCCGACGCTGCGCGCGACATGGTGGCCGCCGTGCGACGGCTTCGCCCGGCCTTGCCCATCCTTGCCCGCGCCCGCGACGCCGAACATGGCCGTGACCTCGAAGCCGCTGGCGCCACCTTCATCATTCCCGACGCCATTGAGGCCGCGCTCCAGCTTTCCGGCCGCGTGCTCAGCGAATTTGGCTATGCCAATGAAACCGTGCGCGACCTTCTCGCCAGCGAGCGCGAGGAAGCCTACCGCCAGGGCACGCGCGAGCCCTCATGACGCGAGTTTCAGCGCCTTCCTGAAAACCGTTGGCAAGGCCGCAGCCACGTCCCCGGCCGACTGGAACTCGATTCCGGTGGGCAGTTCGCTGGGGCTCTCAATCACGAGGACATCCAGCCGAAGCTCAAAATGGGTGAAGACATGTTTCACTCCGCCAATAGAGGTGGCGTCCACCATCGCCCAGTCCGCCCGATCCGGTACGCCGCCCTCACGCCAGTCTGTTGTCGGCAGGCCCAGCATCCCGCCAAGCAGCCCGCTTGAGGGTCTGCGCTCAACTGCCACCTCGTCCTCCCGCCAGATTATATAGACTTCACCAAACCTGACCGGTTTCGCTTTCTTGGCGGGCTTTATGGGGTACTGCTCAGGCACCCCCTCTGCACGTCCCATGCACCACTCATGCACCGGGCAAATCAGGCAATTGGGCCGCTTCGGCGTGCAGACCGTCGCCCCAAGATCCATCAGGGCCTCAGCAAACTCCCCCGGCCGATCCGCCGGAACCAGCGCCCGCACCGTCTCGGCGATCCTGCGCTTTTCGTCCTTCCAGTCACCTTTGGCCGCCAGAAGCCGCGCAAATACCCTGTCGACATTACCATCCACCGCCGCCGCCGGTTCGCCAAAGGCCAGCGCGGCGACCGCACCTGCGGTATAAGGCCCGACACCGGGTAGCTCCCGCAGGCCCGCCTCCGTGCGTGGCCACTCGCCGCGCGCAGTCACCTCACGGGCGCATTTCAGGAGGTTTCGGGCCCGTGCATAATAGCCAAGCCCGGCCCATGCGGCCATCACATCGCTATCCTCAGCCCCGGCAAGAGCTTCAACGCTGGGCCAGGTGCGCGTGAACTTGTCGAAATAGGCCGCCGCATGCGGCACCGTTGTCTGCTGCAGCATGATCTCAGCCAGCCAGACGCGATAGGGGTCCGGCACCACGCCGCGCGCTCGCTCACCCGGGCCGATACGCCAGGGCAAAGTGCGTGCGTGACGCGCATACCAGTCCAGAAGGGCAGCAGGCAGACCCGCAAAGCGCAAGGCTTCGGCAGAATCGGCCTTTTCTCGGTTCGCCATGCAGGGCACAATCGCCATCATGGTTATGAGATCAAGCCTCGATCCGCTGGAAGAAGCGCGCGCCCGCATCCGGCTGCGCCATGCCCGGGCAAAACCCGTCAAACCGATTGCAAAGACGATCGGCACGCTTAGCCAGCGCATCACCCGCGACCGGCTGCCAAAGAAGGGGCCCGCCATCGGGCGGCTTAAACTTGTCTGGGCAGAGATTGTGGGCCCGCAGATCGCCCGCGTCTGCGAACCGGAGAAAATCGGCTCTGGCGGCAAGGGCAAAGGCCGCGTGCTGACCGTGCAGTGTATCCCGGCTGCGGCAACCATGATCCAGCATCAGAGCGAGCTCATCCGCCAGCGTGTCTCGGTCTCGCTCGGCGGCGACATCGCAGAAATTCGCATCAAGCAGGGCCCGCTGAGCCGGCAGGCTGCACCAAAGCCCGTGCGCGCCCTTCGTCCCCTCACATCTGAAGAGCGCGCCTCACTGGAAGCCTCGGTGGCCCGGATCGAGGATCGCAGCCTGCGCGAGGCGGTTTTGGCACTGGGCGAAGCTGTGCTAGCGACAGAAGAGAGAACCCAAGAGCCTGATCGGCGCTGACAGGCCCTGCCAACCTATCCATCTCACAAATACAGGTCATGATGATGAAACTCGTTTCCCGCCGGTCCACCCTTCTGGCTTTTTCCTTCCTGATGATGGCCGCATGCGGCGCGTCAGGCGATGAGACCGCCGAGACAGGCGGCACATCCAGCGCGGCCCTGCAGGAAATTGCGCTCGGCGAAGACGATGCGCCCGTGACGATTATCGAATACGCCTCCTGGACCTGCCCGGCCTGTCTTCAGTTCCACACCGATGTCGTCGGTAATATGAAAGAAGAGTACATCGACACCGGCAAGGTGCGTTACATCTTCCGCGAATTCCCGACAGCGCCCGCGCAGATCTCGGTCGCCGGTTTCGCCGTTGCCCGCTGCGCCGGTGAGGACAAGTATTATGACGTCCTCAACGAACTCTTTTCCCGTCAGACCGCCATTCTCAGCCTTGCACGTCAGGGCGGCCAGGTGAAACAGGCGCTCCAACAGGTCGCCGCCAATCACGGCATCAGCGACCCGGAAGAGTTTGATGCCTGCCTTCAGAACTCCGACATCCGCCGCGCCATTTCGGCCTCTGTTGCTGCCGGCGAGCGCGATGACGTCACCGGGACGCCGACAGTCCTGCTGAACGGCGAAAAGCTGGAAGGTTACGCTTGGCGCCAGTGGCCAGGCATGCAGGAAACGCTGAACGAGGCGCTCGGCGAAGACGCCCCGCAGACAGTCAGCGAAGAGGCTGAAACCCCCGCCATGACTGATGAGGGCGACACGACAGACGAATCCATGAACAGTGACGCAGAGTCCATGGACGAAACCGAAGGTGAGGCTGCTCCGCAGCAATAAGCCTTCCATTCAGATGGGGAGCCTGCATTGCACATTTCAGAACTGCGCATTGCAGGCTTCAAATCCTTTGTCGAACCCCAGGAAGTTCCCATCCATCCGGGCCTGACAGGCATTGTCGGCCCGAATGGCTGCGGCAAGTCCAATTTGCTTGAAGCCCTGCGCTGGGCCATGGGCGCCAATTCCGCCCGCGCCATGCGCGGCGGGGAAATGGACGACCTCATCTTCTCCGGCTCTCAGTCGCGCCCGGCACGTGAGCTGGCTGAAGTCACACTTGTTCTCGACAATTCAGACCGTACCGCGCCGCCGGAATTCAACGCCTCCGACACGCTTGAGATCATGCGCCGGCTGAAACGCGGCGCAGGCTCCACCTACAAACTCAATGGCCGTACGGTTCGCGGCAAGGATATCCAGCTTATCTTTGCCGATGCCTCCACGGGGGCGAACTCGCCCTCTCTGGTGCGCCAGGGCCAGATTTCCGAACTGATCGGCTCCAAGCCCCAGAACCGGCGCCGCATTCTGGAAGAAGCCGCTGGCATTGCCGGCCTCAACACCCGCCGGCATGAGGCAGAACTGAAACTGCGCGCGGCCGAGACCAATCTTGAACGTCTCTCGGAAGTCTCCGCCGAGGTCGAGCGCCAGCTTGAAAGCCTGAAGCGTCAGGCCCGCAAGGCACGCAAGTACAAGGAGCTTTCGGATCGGATTTCCGCGCTCGAAGCCTTCCTCGCCCATCTGCGCTGGCAATCGGCCCTTGAGGCCAGGACGCTGGCCGAAGCGGAACTCAAACGCTGCAGTGAAGCCGTCGAAACGCTGACGCGCGCGTCCGCCGTTGCAGAAACCCGCCGCATCGAAGCGGGCGAGGGCCTCCAGCCGCTGCGCAATGCCGAAGCTGAAATCTCGGGCAAGCTCGGCCAGGCGAAAATCGACCTCGCCCGCCTTGAAACCGAGAGAAAGACCGCTGCCGACTTACTGGCCCGCCATGAAAGCGAGGCGCGCCGGATCATGAGCGATATCGAGCGTGAGCAGGCCCAGAAGGACGAAGCCGAAGGCGCGCTGGCCGAAGCGCACGAAAGCCTCGCTGCCCTGCCGACCGAAGACCCACAAGCCAATGAGGCGCTTGAGGCAGAAGCAAAACAGAAACTCGAACAGGCCCGCCAGGATCTCGCCACCGCGCAGGAACGCGCCGATGATCTGGGCGCCCAGCTTGCTGAAATGAAAGCCGCCCGGCAGGCGGCCGAAGCCAATGCGAACGCACAGCGCCGCCGCAGGGACGCACTCGAGGCCGACGCCAAGCGCCTGCGTGAACAGCTGGGCACGATGCCTGATACGGATGCACTGGCCGAAAGACTGACCGCCGCCGAAAAGACCGAAGAGGCGGCTGAAATCGCGCTGCACGATGCCGAACGCGCGGTCGACGCTGCCGAAGAAGCGCTCAATGAAGCGCGCACGGCCGAAACCGCCGCGCAGGCGCCGCGCGATGAGGCCGACAAGGTTGTACGCACGCTGGAATCGGAAATCGGCGGCCTGAAAAGGCTGCTCCAGCCGGCGTCCGGACCGAAGGCACCCCCGGTCATCGACCGTATCCGCTCCGACGATGGCTATGAAAAGGCGGTCGCCGCCGCGCTTGGCGATGATCTGCAGGCGTCCACACGGTCTGATTCGCCGCTCTACTGGTCGGGCAGCTCGATTGAGACGCCGCAGCTCCCCGAAGGGGCAGAACCGCTTGCAAGCCATGTCGAGGCGCCGGTGGAACTTGCCGTACGCCTGTCGCAATGCGGCGTGGTCGATGCCGGCCTCGGCCCGCGCCTTGCCGCCCATCTGAAACCCGGTCAGCGCCTTGTCTCTGTCGAAGGCCATCTGTGGCGCTGGGACGGTTTCGTGCGCACACCTGACGCCCCTGTGTCAGCCGCAGAACGCCTCGCCCAGCAGGCCCGTCTCGATGCCGCAGAAGCCGAGATCGAACCAGCTCGCGAGCGGCTAGCCACGGCAAAGGCCACCCTCGCTGAAGCGCGCGAGACCCGCGAAACGGCCGAGCGCGACCTGAAGGCGGCCCGCCAGCAGGTTTCTCCCAAGGCGGCGGACCTCAACCGCGCCCGTTCAGCCACAGCAGAAGCCCGTCAGGCCGCAGAGCGCGCCGATGTGAAGCGCGAATCGGCTGCCGAAGCGCTGGCTCGCGTCGAATCGGACCTTCGCGGTGTGGAGGATACGCTCGCTGACATCACGGTCGGCGGAGATCCTGAAGACCTCGCCGCGCGCGAGGAGGAGCTGGCAGCCGCGCGCGAGGCACTTGGCCGGGCACGCGCGGAAGAAACCGAATATCGCGGCCAGCTGGCCGATATCACCCGCAACCGGGAGCAGGCGATTGCGCGGCGCGAAGGACTCGCCCGCGATTTCGAGCGTTGGGAGCGCCGCTTTGCCGCCAGCGAGCAACGCCTGGAAGACCTGCTGGCAAGGCGCCGCGAAGCGGCCGCCGAGGCAGAAGCCGCCCGCGCAAAGCCGGAAGAGATGCAAGGCGATATCGACGCGCTCGCCCAGCGTGTCGAAACCCTCGAAGACGACCGTAAGACAGCCGCCGACGCGCTGGCTGAAAAGGAAGCGAGCCTTCGTGAAAGCGAGACCGAGGCGCGCGACGCCTCCAATGCCGCCGTTGAGGCGCGTGAGGCCCTGGCTGGCGCCAAGGTCCGTGTCGAGAATGCCGAAACACGCCTCACTGACGCGGTCGAAGCAGCCCGCAACCAGTTCCAGCGCGCCCCTGAAGGCCTGATCACGCTTGCAAAAGCAGGGATCGAGGAAGAGGAGCTGGAGACGCTCGACCCCGCTGAAGCCGAGCGCCAGCTCGATTTCATGCGCCGCGACCGCGACCAGCTGGGCGGCGTCAATATGGAAGCCGAGACCGAGGCCGAGGAGCTCGCCGAGCGCCTTGGCACCCAGGCCACCGAGAAAGACGACCTTATCAAGGCCATCGCCCGCCTGCGCGAAGGCGTGACCGCCCTCAATGATGAAGGCCGTGCGCGTCTGCTGGAGGCGTTCGACCGGGTGAACGAGCATTTCAAGGCGCTCTTCACCACGCTTTTCCGGGGCGGTGAGGCAGAGCTTCGTCTTGTCGATGATGAGGACCCGCTGAATGCCGGGCTCGAGATCATGGCACAGCCGCCGGGCAAGCGTCTTGGCACGCTCTCGCTCATGTCGGGCGGGGAGCAGGCGCTGACGGCGACAGCCCTTATCTTCGCCGTCTTCCTGTCGCGCCCGGCCCCGATCTGTGTACTCGATGAGGTCGACGCGCCGCTCGACGACGCCAATGTGGATCGCTACTGCCGTCTTCTCGATGAGATGCGCCGGCGCACGAATACGCGCTTCATCGTCATCACCCACAATCCGGTCACGATGAGCCGGATGGACCGGCTTTTCGGTGTCACCATGCGGGAAAAAGGCGTTTCCAAACTCGTCTCTGTCGATCTGGATGCCGCTGAAGAGCTGGTTGCCGCCGAATAGGCTGATGCGTCAAAAGCGCAGCGCCCGAATAATATATATATTTCAATTATTTGCGCGCGATTTACTCAACTTGACTTGGACACCCCGCTTCAATAGCTTCGCGGCGAGTCAGACGGGCGCGCCCCGTACCCATCCAGCGATCCAGGTAATGTCATGACCGGTCAGGACCCGAACGATCTGGATGAGCGTATCGCAAAGGCGCGCGCGGCCCACGATGCCCGGGAGGCCCGCAAGCGGGAACAGGAAGCACGCAATGACGGATCGGCTTCGGCCGGCGCTCTCGCCCTGCGCTATGGCGCGGAGTTTGGCGCCTCGGTCTTTGTCGGCATCATGCTCGGCCTGTTCATCGACCATGTCTTCCACACGAAGCCATGGGGTCTGCTGACAATGCTGGGATTCGGCCTTGCAGCCGGAATCCTTAATGTTATACGCGCCTATCGCCAGATAACGGCATATGCGGAACTTCAGGGAACGGACCAGACCAAGGGTCCGGAAAACGGGAAACAGGGCTGATGAACCTATCCTTCCACCAGATGGCTGATCCCATGCACCAGTTCGAGGTGCAGAAACTTTTCGACCTGCAGGTTGCAGGCTTCGATCTGTCCTTCACGAACGCAGCCTTCTACATGCTTGTGAGCGTTGCGCTCATCATCATCTTCTTTGGCCTAGCTGCCTCGCGCGGCAAGCTGATCCCGTCGCGCTCGCAGTCGATTGCCGAGATCGGCTATGGCTTCGTTGCCAATATGGTGCGCAGCACGGCAGGCGAGGAAGGCCTGAAATTCTTCCCGTTCGTGTTCACGCTCTTCTTCTTCGTGTTTTTCGCGAACATGATCGGCATGGTGCCGTACGCGTTCACGACAACCAGCCACCTTGTGGTGACAGGCGCGCTCGCCCTGCTCGTCATCTCGATCGTGATCGTCTATGGTCTCTTCAAGAATGGCCTGAAATTCTTCAAGCTTTTCGCCCCGTCGGGCGCCCCGTTCCTCATCTATTTCCTCCTGGTGCCGATTGAGGTCGTGTCCTTTATCGCGCGTCCGATCACGCTTGCCCTTCGTCTTTTTGCGAACATGCTGGCCGGCCACATCATGCTGAAGCTGTTTGCCACCTTCGCCGCGCAGCTCTTTGCCGCCGCGATTGCCGGCACGGCCCTGCTTGGCGTTGTCGGCGTGCTCGCCTTTACAATGGGCGTCGCGCTCAACGCGCTCGAGCTTCTCGTTGCCGGTCTGCAGGCGTACATCTTCGCCATTCTGACCTGCGTCTATCTCAACGATGCGCTCCACCCGTCGCACTAGTTCTTCGCCGGTGCGGCCAAACAAGCCGCGCCTCAACTCTTGACGCGCCCCGCCGAACAGGCTTCACGGGCATCAAATCGAACCAACGCCAATCCCTCAAAGGAGACACGAAATGGAAGGCGATATCGCTCTTGGCCTCAAATATGTTGGCGCAGGCCTCGCAACTCTCGGCATGATCGGCGCCGCGCTTGGTGTGGGCAACATCTTTGCCAGCTTCCTCGACGCTGCCATGCGCAACCCGTCCGCTGCCCCGCAGCAGACCGGTAACCTCTTCATCGGTATGGCCCT
Source organism: uncultured Henriciella sp. (assembly GCF_964005855.1). Taxonomy (NCBI): domain Bacteria; kingdom Pseudomonadati; phylum Pseudomonadota; class Alphaproteobacteria; order Hyphomonadales; family Hyphomonadaceae; genus Henriciella; species uncultured Henriciella sp. The sequence goes on along the minus strand of NZ_CAXFSW010000001.1, from coordinate 573,802 downwards.
TGCTGAAGCTCTCGGCATCCTGGCCTTCCTGGTGTCTGTCCTGATCCTCTTCGTCGTCTAGGCGACAGGAACCGGACCAATCGATATGGACTGGCCCCGCGTGGCAAACACGCAGGGCCAGTCTTCACCATCCAGACTGACAAGGTCGCGCCATGTATTTCCTGTCGCTTGCTGCTCCGGCTGCTCACGGCGAAGCCGCCGGTGGGGCCGCCTTTCCGCCATTTGATCCGTGGCACTTCCCGTCACAGCTCTTCTGGCTGGCCATCCTGTTTGGTGCTCTCTACCTCGCGCTGTCGCGTTTCATCCTGCCCAAACTCGGCGGTGTGATCGAAAGCCGCGAAGACACGATTGCCGACTCTCTGGATGAGGCCGCACGGCTCAACGAGCAGTCGAAAGAAGCCAAGCAGCAACAGGATCTTGCCCTGGCTGAAGCGCGCGCAAAGGCCCGCGAAACCGCTGACAAGGCCCGCGCCAAGGTCGAGGCCGAGATTGCCGCTGAGACCGCCAAGGTCGACGGCGAACTTGCCGAACGCCTCGCAGAAGCCGAATCCCGCATTCAGACCATGCGCACCGAAGCCATGTCGAATGTCGAACAGATCGCGACGAACGCGACCCAGGCCATGCTTGGCCGTCTCGGCATCGCGGTGAACGAGGCTGAGGCCCGCCAGGCCGTCGCCCGCAACACACAGCAGGAGGGCTGATCCACCATGATGAACGGACGTCTCTCACTCATTCTGTCGCTCGCTGCTGCGAGCGCGCCTGTGGCCCTGGCCGCGCCGGCTGAAGAAGGCGGCCATGGCGGCACGACCGGCTTTGGCAATCTCGTCGCGCCTTTCCTGGATCCGGCAACGAACTTCGCCTTCGCCGCTTTTGTCGTCTTCCTTCTCATCGCTTTCTCGATGGGCGCGTTCGGCTACATCACCAAGTCACTGGACGACCGCGCCGCCGGCATCAAGAAACAGCTGGACGAGTCGCGCCAGCTTCGTGAAGAAGCCGCTGCTGCCCTGGCTGAGGCCGAGCGCCGCCAGAAGGAAGCCGATCAGGCCGCCGAGGAAATGATCAAACAGGCCAAGGCCGACGCGAAAATGATGGTCGAGCAGGCCCGCAAGGATCTCGCCGAGAAAGTCGCCCGCCGCGAAGCGCAGGCAGAGGCGCGTATCGCTCGCGCCGAAGCTGAAGCCACGGATGATGTACGCCGCGCCGCCGCCGATGCAGCAACGCGCGCCTCCAAGGACATCGTTGCAGGCTCGTCCAAGGGTGGGGAGCTTTTCTCCGAAGCGCTGGGCGAGATCGAGAAAGCGCTGAACTAGGCGAAAGCGCTATATCGCAAACGGTATAAAGCCCCGCAGTCTTCTGCGGGGCTTTTTCGTTTCAGCGATGCGTCTTCTCACGCCGGAAGACAGCGCGCATCAACCAGGCGGGCGCGAAGCGTTCGAGGCGCGGATTACGGGCGAGCACGCCCTCCATCCAGCGCCGCCCCCAGACCGCGTTCCGGCCGAGGAGGACGACACCGAGGATCGCCAGCGGCAGGCCAATGGGCAGGATCGGCGTGACAATGCCGATCGGTACCGCAATGACGATCAGACAAAGGCCAAGTACCGCGAGACACTGGCGCACAAGATTGCGAAAAAGCCCGGGGACTGCGAACTCGCTTCGAAGGCTGGCGCACTGCCCCGCCTGTGGCTCCATGTCTGGCATATGCTGGACTATGCTCATTCCCATCTCTCTGGCTAGATTCAAGAAAGAAATGGCCTCACGCTTTTAACGTTCCCTTGGGACTGAATTGGCATTTTGTAAGAAACTGCCAAAGTGCGCGTTCGCCACTAGGCGGGTACCGTAACTGCAACTAAGGCTGTATCGGTTGTCCGGTTGGCGGGCTCATCGCCTCGCCTCGTATGTGTACAGAGAACAGAGTTTTCCCTTGAAACTTACCTCTATTCAGTCTCTGCGCGCCCTCGCAGCCCTTCTGGTCCTTGTCTACCATACGCGTGCCCACGAAATCCTTGCCATGGACCAGAACGGCCTGACCGAGCTGCCGCTGATCAATTTCATGATCGACAATGGCTATTCGGGCGTCGACCTCTTCTTCGTCATTTCGGGCTTCATCATGGTCTATGTGACCGGACAGGTCCTGCCACGACCGATGACATCACTGGCTTTCCTGTTCGCCCGCGCCGCCCGCATCTATCCGCTCTGGTGGTTCTTCGCGGGTCTGATGATGGCCTATTTCTACGTAACCTACGGGGTACCGCTCGACCCTGGACGCTCCCTTGGCCAGGGCGATTTCATCCGGGAGAATCCGGTTCAACACCTCTTTCTCTCACTGGCCCTCCTGCCGCAGCCAGCCATTCCGGTCTACGGCCTCGGCTGGACGCTGGTGCATGAGATGCATTTCTATCTCGTCTTCGCGCTCATCATCCTTCTGCCGCGCCGTTTCCTGCCAGCCATCCTGACCGTCTGGGCGATTGGTGTGTTTGCGGGCGCCATGGCCGGCCTCGCCGCACCGCACGCCATCGACTATGTCTCTCTCGCCTTCCACCCGCTTTCGCTGGAATTCATCGGCGGCTGTTTCGCCGGACTTCTGGTGATGAGCGGGCGCCGCTTCAACCCGCCCCTGGTGCTCGGTCTCGCCGCCGCTGTCTTCATCGCCGGGCTCATAATCCAGGGTGAGGTGACGCCCTTCACAATGGTCTGGGGACGTGTCCTCTGGTTCGGACTGCCAGCCATTGCCATCGTCTATGCGCTCGCCTCGATGGAGGCGAATGGCCGCCTGAAGGTGCCGGGCTGGATGGTCACGCTGGGCGACTGGTCCTATGCCATCTATCTCTGTCACATCCTCGTGCTGAGCGTCATCCGGCGCGTTTTCCTGATGCTTGCCGCCCAGCTCGAGGGCACGCCCTATGCGGACTGGTTCACGGTCGGTGCGCCCGGCATTATGGACAATATCCTGTTCTATCTGCTCTGCATCAGCCTCAGCATCCTGACCGCCGGCCTCGTCTTCCGCCTGTTTGAGACGCCGGTCATAAAACTGACCAGCAAGGCACGCCGGCGCCTCTTCCGCGATACGAATGCGCAGCTGAAGCCAGCGCCCGTCAAGGCGGCCATCTGGTAAAAAACGGCCGGGACATCGCCCGGCCGTCTTGCATCTTATTCGGCTGCCACCTTGTCCGGTTCGCTCCAGCGAAGCTCTGGCTTCCGGGCGGCCTGGGTCTCATCGAGCCGCCGCATCGGCGCAAGATAGGGCGCGCCCTTCAAGCTCTCATCGCCAGCCTTCGCCTTCTCCGCAATCGACAGCATGGAGTCGCAGAAGCGGTCGAGCTCGGCCTTGGACTCGGTCTCTGTCGGCTCAATCAGCATGGCGCCATGCACAACCAGCGGGAAGTACATCGTCATCGGGTGGTAGCCCTCATCGATCATCGCCTTGGCAATATCCAGCGTCTCGATACCTTCTGCCGTGAAGGCGTCGGAGAACAGCGCCTCGTGCATGCAATAGCCGTCAAAGGCCGGCGTCATGACGCTCTTGAGGCGTGACTGGATGTAATTGGCGTTGAGCACAGCGTCTTCCGCCGCCTGTTTCAGGCCATCTGCGCCATGGCTCAGCATATAGGTGAGCGCACGGGTGAACATGCCCATCTGGCCGTGGAAGGCGCAGAGGCGGCCGAAGGCGTCCGAGCCCTCATCTGTCCGCTGTTCAACGAGGTGGAAGACGCCGTCTTCCTCAACAACGAATGGCACCGGCGCATAGTCCGCCAGCGCCTCAGAGAGGACGGTAGGTCCTGCGCCCGGCCCGCCGCCACCATGCGGGGTGGAGAAGGTCTTGTGCAGGTTGATGTGCATCGCATCGACGCCAAGATCGCCGGGACGTACCCGGCCGACAATCGCGTTGAAATTCGCCCCATCGCAATAGAAATAGCCGCCCGCCTCATGGATGAGATCGGCAATCTCGCGGATGTCGGTTTCAAACAGGCCGCACGTATTGGGATTGGTCAGCATGATACCGGCAATGTCGGAGCTGTCTTCCAGCTTCGCTTTCAGGTCTTCCATGTCGACGCGGCCGCGTGCATCTGCCTTGATCTCATCGACCTTGAAGCCGCACTGGACCGCCGTCGCCGGATTGGTGCCGTGGGCTGACGCCGGGACCAGCACCCGTGTGCGTGTCTCGATCTCGCCGCGGGCCATAAGGGCCCCGCGGATCGCCATCATGCCGCAGAACTCACCATGCGCGCCGGCCTTCGGGCTCATCGCCACCGCTGGCATGCCGGTCAGCGTCTTCAGCCAGGTGGCCAGCTGATCGATCAGCTCCAGCGCGCCCTGAACGGTGGCCTGGGGCTGCATAGGGTGAATGTCGGCAAAGCCAGGCATCCGCGCGACTTTTTCATTGAGACGCGGATTGTGCTTCATCGTGCACGAGCCGAGCGGGAAGAGGCCAAGATCGATGGCATAGTTCTTCTGGCTGAGGCGCACATAGTGGCGCACGGCTTCAGGCTCTGACAGGCCTGGCAGGCCAACGCTCTGTTTGCGGGTAACCCCGCCCAGACGGTCCATGCCGCCCTTGGGCGCCGGCAGGTCAACGCCGGTCTTTGCCGTCGAACCGGTCTCGAAGATCAGGTCTTCGCGCTGCTGCAGACCGCGCGAGCCGGAGACCGTGTGCACGTCGGAATGAGGGGTCGCCTCGGAGGGCGTGGTCGAACGGCCTTGTGAATTCATGCTCATGCCTGAGCCTCCACGAAATGCTGAGTGTTTGGTCCGAATGTTTCTTTCAGACGCTTGTTGGCGGCGCTGACATGGATCGCGCCGAGCGAGAGGATCTCGCGGCGCAGGTCAGCGTAGAGTTTTTTGAAATCCTCTGGGTGACGCCAGGTCGAAGGATCTTCATAGATCGCCTGGAACTGCGACTTGCGGCGGCCAACCGCCGCCTTGTCCGCGCCCATCCGCACGAAGATTTCCTCAAGAAACGCCTCATAGGCGCGGATAGCCTGCTTATGCTCCCAGGCTTCCTGATGCTGAGGCGCCTCGTTCATGCCAGCACCTTTGTGAGCGCATCGGCATAGGCCTTGATGTCGGCGTCGCTGGTGCACTCGGTGGCGGCGGCGATGATGACATCGTCCATGCCCTTGCCCGGATAAAGACGCGACGCACGCACGCCGCCAACAACGCCAAGCCCATCAAGCTTTTCCAGAACCTCGCCCGCATTGTCCGGAATGCGGAACGCAAACTCATTGAAGAAGCGCGGGGTAAGGATCTCGACCCCGTTCACGCCTTCCAGTGCATCAGCCAGCTGGCAGGCGGCTTCATGATTGAGCTGGGCGAGATGGGTGAAGCCCTTCTCCCCGAGCAGCGTCATGTGGGCGCTGAAGGCCAGCGTGCAGAGGCCTGCATTGGTGCAGATATTCGACGTCGCCTTGTCGCGGCGAATATGCTGTTCCCGCGTCGACAGGGTCAGTACGAAACCGCGCTGGCCGTCGGCATCGACCGTCTCCCCGCAAAGCCGGCCCGGCATCTGACGCATGAGCTTCTTCGAACAGGCGAACAGACCGACATAAGGCCCGCCAAAATTCAGCGGATTACCGATGGACTGGCCTTCGCCTACGGCGATGTCGGCGCCCATTTCGCCAGGCGGCATGGTCATGCCAAGCGCCACAGCCTCTGTGAAGACAGAGACCAGAAGCGCCTTCTTCTCATGCGCGGCATCGGCGACCGGCGTCAGATCGGTGACTGTCCCAAAGACGTTCGGGCTCTGACCGATGACGCAGGCCGTTTCGTCATCCACGGCCTCGCTCAGCGCAAGCTCATCATCGACGCCCGGTTTCAGCTGGACGATCTCGATGCCCTGGGCTTCGCAGACTGTGCGTGTGGCGGCGGCATAGTGCGGATGCAGGCCGCCAGACAGAACCACTTTCTGGCGTCTGGTGACACGGCACGCCATAAGGGCCGCTTCCGCGCATGCCGTCGAGCCGTCATACATGGAGGCATTGGCGACTTCCATCGCCGTAAGGGATGCCACCTGACTCTGGAATTCGTAGAGGGTCTGAAGCGTACCCTGCGCGATTTCTGGCTGGTAGGGGGTATAGGTGGTCAGGAATTCAGAGCGCTGGATGATATGGTCCACCGTCGCCGGCACATGGTGCTTATAGGCACCGCAGCCGACAAAGAATGGGCCCTCGGATGCGGTCCGGTTCTTCGCAGCCAGCCCCGCCATATGGCGTTCGACGGCAAGCTCCCCCTGATGGTCAGGCAGACCTTCGACCGTGCCGCCAAGGCGCGCAGCCTCTGGCACATCGGCATAGAATTCATCGACGGACGCCGCACCGATCGTGGCCAGCATGGCCTTGCGGTCTTCTGGTGTCAGGGGGAGGTAACGCATGATTATTGGCCTTTGCAGAACTCGAGATAGGCATCCTTGTCCATGAGGTTCTTGGTCTCGGCACCATCGGAGAATTTGATGACGCAGAACCAGCCCTCGCTCTCGGGATGCTCATTCACTTTTTCGGGCGCATCGGCGAGGTCACCATTGGTATCGATGATCTCACCTGACAGAGGGGCATAGACGTCGGAAGCGGCCTTGACGCTCTCGACCACAGCCATCTCGTCGCCTTTTTTGAAGGTCTTGCCGACTTCTGGAACCTCGACAAACACGACATCGCCGAGCTGATCGGCAGCAAATTTCGTGATACCAACGGTGGCAAGGTCGCCATGCACCGTCACCCACTCATGGTCTTCGGTGTAGAATGTCGATTGCTGGGTAAAATGCGTCATCTGGCTTGTAGTCCTCAACGTTTATAGTTTGGTTTGACGAATGGCAGGTCGGCGACCTCACCGGCGCGGGCCTTGCCGCGCACCATGAGGTCTATTTTCGTTCCGGCTTTGGCAAGATCGGCGCGCACATAGCCCATGGCGACAGGACCGTCCGTGCTGGGCCCGAACCCGCCAGAGGTCACCATGCCGACCTTCTCACCATCGACATGGATTTCGGTTCCCTCGCGGGCCGGCGCGCGCTCGAGCGGGAGGATACCGACGCGCTTTTCGGCCGGGCCGTCCGCGATCTGTTTCAGGATCCTGTCTGCGCCGGGAAAGTCGGCGCGCTCACGGCGGGACTTCTGGATCACCCATTGCAGGTCCGCTTCGACCGGCGTGCGGCTGGCATCCATGTCGTGCCCATAGAGGCAGAGCCCCGCCTCGAGGCGCAGACTGTCACGTGCGCCAAGGCCGATCGGCTTCACGCGCTCATCGGCCAGCAGGCCCCGCACATAGGCAAGGCCGGTTTCATTGGCCGGCAGCAGGAGCTCAAACCCGTCCTCACCAGTATAGCCGCAACGCGAGACCATATAGCGCTCGCCATCCTTCTGGACGTGCGCACAGCGCATGAAGCTCAATTCGCTGGCTTCCGGAAAGTGTGGAGAGAGAACCGCTTCGGCCTCAGGCCCCTGCAGCGCGACAAGGATGCGGTCATCGGCGGTCTGCAACTCAGCCTCATCGCCCAGTTTCTCGCGGATCAGCGCCCAGTCTTCCTGCTTCACCGCACCGTTTACAACGATGTAGAGCATGCCCGCGAGGTTCTCATCCGGCATGCGTGTAATGATCAGGTCATCGAGAATGCCGCCTTCGTCGTTGAGCAGGACGGTGAGACGCCCCTGCCCCGGCTTCAGCGTCGCGATTGCGCTCGGCACCAGCCGTTCAATCAGTGCGGAAATCTTCTCATGCGCTCCGGGCTCACCCAGACCCTCTTTCAGATACAGAAAGCACGGGCCCATATGTGAGACATCGAACAGGCCGGCATGTTCGCGCGTCCACAGGTGTTCGGGTTTCACACCTTCGAACTGGACGGGCATTTCATAGCCCGCGAACGGCACCATCTTGCCGCCCATCTCTTCATGGATCGCGTGAAGCGGGGTCTTGCGAAGTGTATCGATTGCTTGTTCGGCCATGGCACCCTTTGACAGTTGAAACGGCCATTCGCTCCGGAATATCCGGAGTGTAGGCCGCCCCCGCTGTCTCGGCGCCTGAGAGATTCCGCCAGACGCCCAATGGGCCGGCTTGCTCCTTCGGCGAGGCTTTGGACACGGCAATGCGGGCCCGCCTCTTTCCAGCGTTTAGATCCTTCCCGGTCCTTTTGCCTGAGCGTTTCCGGGGCGGTTGCGCCTTCGGCGGCAGACTAAAAAAACAGCCTGCTCTCTCCCGGGGAGGAGGTTTCTATCCGGCAAACCTATTTCGGTTGCGCCGGTTGGGCAAGCGCCGGACGCGGTCAATCCTTGGGAAATTCCGCCTCCGGCCCTGCTGACAGGCAGGTTGTGCCCGTCTTCTGTCCATCCTGATGATCTAGCGCACCGCGAAATCGAATGGCTCGTTGCGGTTTGCGCCCTTGTTCGGGCCCATGAAGCCAAAGAGGTGGCCGGCGACCTTGCGCATCTGGATCTCTTCTGAGCCTTCCGTGATGCGGTAGCGGCGGTGGTGGCGATAGATATGCTCGAACGGCTTGTGGCGCGAATATCCCATACCGCCATGCACCTGCATCGCCCGGTCGGCCGCATCGCAGCAGAGGCGGTTGGCGTAATAGTTACACATCGAGACCTTGTCGGAGAGATAGATCGCGACGTCCGGCTTGGACATCTGGTCGATCTCCCAGGCTGTCTTGAAGATCAGGAGGCGCAGCATCTCCGCCTGCGTCGCCAGCTCCACCAGCGGGAACTGGATCGCCTGATTGTGCGACAGCGCCTTGCCGAAGGGCTTGCGCTCATTGGCATAGTTGATCGCCTCGGTGATGCAGTACATCGCCGCGCCGACGGAGCTTGCCGCCTGCCGGATTCGGTTCTCGTGAACAAAGTGCTGGGCGAGTGCGAGACCGCCCTCCGGTGGGCCGAACACCGCATCCTCAGGGACCCAGAGGTCCTTGATATAGAAGCGGGCGTGGTCCGTCGGCATGTTGAACGTCCACATATATTCGTCGATCTCGATTGCCGGGTCCTGCGCCGGTGTAATGAGACAGGTAATGCCCTTGGCGTCGCCGTCGTTTCCGCTGGTGCGGCAGAACATCATGATGTGGCTGGCGGCATGCATGCCCGTGATCCACATCTTCGCGCCATTGATCAGCCAGCCATCCTTGCCGTCTTTCTTATGGCGGACGGCGCGCGTTTCCATGTGGGTGGCGTCAGAGCCGTGGTCCGGCTCGGTGAGGCCGAAGCAGGCGCGGAACTCGCCCTTCAGCGCGGCATCGGCAAGGTGTTTCTGATCGGGCCGCGCAAAATCACGCAGCATCAGGATCTGCGGAAAGTTACCGACAATGGAGTGCTCATTCTGCAGGTCGTTGTGCAGGCCAAGTCCCTTGCGGGCGAAATGCTCGCGGATGATCGCCATGCCGAGATTGGTACCGTCCTGGCCGCCAAACTCCTTTGGCAGGGCGTAGCGAAGGTGGCCGGCTTCATCGGCGAGCTTCTTGGCTTCGCGCAGCAGGTTCTCCCATTCCGGCCGTGGCAGCCCATCATTCTCAAAATCGGTCCGCGCCCATTCGCGCCGGTGGTCGAAGAAGCGGATATTGTCGTCCTTGTTCTCCAGCGGCTTGATCTTGTCCTCGATGAACTTGTCGAGGACGACGAGGTAATCGGCAATCTCTTCCGGAATTCTGAAATCCATACTGGCTCTCCCTGAACGATGGTCTGCTTATTAGTTATCTGAACCAAGGATACCGGCCCCGCTGGCCGCATCAATGCGGGCCGTTGCGTCAAGCAGATACGTATTTAACGGGGCTTCATGCCCATGCAGGGAAAATCCGCGCTGCGGTCATCACTGAACAATTGACAAATTATTCAGCACTCATTAGATGAGACCTACAAGACAATAAGACAGCCACGCATCCTAGAAGGTTTCCTCCCATGATCCGCTCTGTAACCCTCTCTGCCGCTTTTGCAGCCATCGCCCTCCCGGCCGCCGCCTCAACTGCCTTCACCGCCAAGCTTGCCACGCCGGCTGAGGCGCAGGACAGCGTTGTCGCCGCCAGCGCGGTCTGGACTTGTGACGGTGAGACCTGCGTGGCCGAACTCAATCGCCGCACCGCCACAGTGCGGACGTGCAAGAAAGTCGCCTCGGAAGTTGGCGAACTCGTCGCCTTTGGCTCAGCCGATGACAGCCTCACAGAGGAAGAAATCGCTGAGTGCAACAGCGCTGCGAAAAACTAAGTAAACTTTCATCTCACTTCTCTGAATAACTCAGCCGTCCTTCAGCCGAAGGGCGGCTTTTTTATTCCGTGATGAGCAAAACGGCCGTTTCAATCTTGGGGAGTCTCAGCCGGCTCCTTCGGTTCCCACAGCTCCACCTTCCGCCCATCCGGGTCCATCAGCCACGCGAACCGGCCATAATCATAGTCCTCACCGGGCTGGACCTGCCGGGCGCCCGCGGCTTCTGCATGGGCCAGGATACCATCGAGATCATCGACCATGAGATTAAACATGACGTCCCGGTTCGACGGGCTGAAATAGCCGCTATCGCCGCTGAAAGGCGAAAAAATAGTCCTCGCACCCTTGGGAAAGCACGCCGCGGACGCGGCATGGGCAAAGCTGAAGCCGCCATATTCTGTTGCCTCGATGCCCAGCACCTCACTGTACCAGGCCTGCGTGACCTCAGGGTCCTCACATAGAAAGAAGACCCCGCCTAAACCGATCACCTTCGCCATTCCCCCTCCCCTCATGACTGCCGGGCACAGGAATATACCTCAAAAGGATCGCAGCTGTTATCCCTCCAGAAGGAAGAGATCGGTATCGTCCGGTTTTGCCCCTGCCGCCGTCAGCATTGCGTGCGCCTGCCCCCGATGATGGGTCTGATGATTGAAGATATGGGTGACGAGGACCCAGACCGGTTTCGTCATCTCCCGTCCAGCCGCGCTGGAATACCAGCTCAGCGTCTTCTCAAGCCTTGCGGGAGTGAGGCTGCTCGCCCACCGGTCAACCGTATCGTCCATGTCCTTGCGGGCCATGACCAGCCCCGCCCAGTCGGGATAGAGGGTCAGCGCCTCATTGCCCTTGCAGCCCGGCTTGTCGCACATGGAGAACCGCGAGAGCCATATCTGGTCGGCCCACAGGATATGCGCCAACGTTTCATGTATGGAGCTGAAGAAGGCGCCCCGATCCTTCAGGCGCTCGCCATCGCTGAGTTTATCGGCCGCGCCATAGAGGCTCTCATTCTGCCAGCGATTGTAACGCGCCATAAGCTGCGCATGGTCCGGCGATATCATTTGCGCCTCCCCCACAGATCCAGACAGCAGGCCTAGCGCCTAGGCCTTGCCACGTCCAACATGTTTGGCGTGTTTCGCCGCATGATTGTCCAGATGCTCCTGAAGCATTCGCGCATTCTTTGCATTGGCCTTGTGCGCAAAGTCGAAAAGGTCGCCGACCAGCGGGATGGCGCCGAGTATCGTATCGACCAGCAGGTTCCAGATCATCTTGAACATCATCCCGCCGGAGGCGCCCTCCTGACGCGCGCGATGTACGATATAGAGCCCCAGTCCGCCGGAAATCGTATCGCCGACACCGGGAACAAGACCAATGATCCCATCCAGACCGAACCGGAAATTCGTGCCGGGCAGCTTGAACTGCGTATCGAGAAGTTTGGCGAGCCGGTCGATATCGGCGCGGTTTCCAGTAGGCATATATGACGTTCCTTTCATGTTCGGAAACTCGCGCCCCAGGCTTCTGTTCCAGCCCGCCGGGGCGTTTGCCAGTCCGCGCTCAATTAATACTAGCCTCCAGGCAACGGCCTCGTTAGGTTGCAGCGCAACAAACCAGAACCTGTCCGGAGGAGACTTATCATGAGAGAAGCAGTCATCGTTTCAACGGCCCGCACGGCCATGACCAAAGCGGGCCGCGGCGCGCTTAACGACACGCACGGCATCAAGATGGCCGGCCATGCGATCAAGGGCGCCATCGAGCGCGCGGGCATCGATGCCGCCGAAGTCGAAGATGTCTTCCTTGGCTCGGCTCAGCCTGAGGGCGCCACTGGCCACAATGTTGCCCGCAATGCTGCCCTCTGGGCCGGCTGCCCGTCCTCGACGGCTGGTGCAACCATCAACCGCTTCTGTTCCTCCGGCCTTCAGGCCATTGCGAACGCGGCCCACACCGTGACCAATGAAGGCGCGCCGGTTGCGATCGGCGGCGGCGTCGAGTCGCTCTCCCTCGTCTCGCGCTCGGGCCACATGAACACCTTCCGCTATACCGAAGAAGAGCTGATGCAGAAGTGGCCGGCGATCTGGATGACCATGATCGAGACCGCTGAAATCGTGGCTGACCGCTACAATGTCTCCCGCGAAGCGCAGGACGAATATTCCGCAGAGAGCCAGCGCCGCACCGCCATCTTCCAGGAAAAGGGCTGGATGGCCGAAGAGATCGTTCCGCTCGAGACGAAGATGAAGCTCGTCAACAAGGAAACCGGCGAAGAGACCTATCAGGATGTCGTCGCCGACCGTGACGACTGTAACCGTCCTGGCACGACCTATGAGACGCTTGCCGGTCTGAAGCCTGTCTTCTCCGGCGGCATGGTCGTCAAGGAAGGCAAATATGTCACCGCTGGTAACGCCTCCCAGCTTTCCGATGGCGCAGCTGCCGTCGTCGTCATGGAAGCGGCCGAAGCGAAGAAGCGCGGCATCGAGCCGCTTGGCCGTTTCGTCGGCTTCAACGTGGCCGGTTGCGATCCGGACGAGATGGGCATCGGCCCGGTCTTTGCCGTTCCTCGCCTGCTGGAGCGTCACGGCCTGAAGGTCGACGATATCGACCTCTGGGAGCTGAACGAAGCCTTCGCCTCGCAGTGCCTTTACAGCCGCGACCGCCTCGGCATCGACCCGGAGAAGTATAACGTCAATGGAGGCTCCATCTCCATCGGCCACCCCTTCGGCATGACCGGTGCACGTTGCACAGGCTCGATGCTGCTCGAAGGGCGCCGCCGTGGTGCAAAATGGGGCGTTGTGACCATGTGTGTCGGTGGCGGCATGGGCGCGGCTGGCCTTTTCGAAATCTATAGCTAAGATACCGATTATCGATAATCTAGCTGATCTGGAGATCTCACCATGAAGAAAACCGCGCTTTTTGCCGGCCTTATCCTTGCTGGTCTTGCGTCTGCAGCCTGTACAAATGGGCAGACGTCACAGCAGGCCACCCTGTCGAACGGACAGAGAGTGGCTGAGATAACGCCGGCTATCAGAGCGGACCTGCGTGCGCAGGGCCTCGACCCCGATGAGGAAGTCTGCAAACGCGACGATGAGATCGGTTCGGTAATTCCGAAACGGACCTGCGCCACCCGCGCCATGTGGGCCGCCCGTTCGGGAGCCAGCCAGCAATATACCAGCGACATCCAGCGGGACGCCCTGCGCACCCGCGCACCTGGAAGCTGATTATCTAAGCTAATCCAACAGTTAAGCCCCGGTCGTCTGGCCGGGGCTTTTTCTTTGCCGGCTGCTCTTTACCTTGTGACCTCGAAGCCAAGGAAAGACCGCTTATGACCCGTGCCCTGCTCGCTGCCAGTTCCATCGCGCTCCTCGCTGCCTGCGGTGGCGGCGCCAATGAAGAGGCGGGCGACAGCGCCACCGGCTTTATCACGCCCGGCGCAAGCGTCCCTGAGACAGCCGAGCGCGGTGATGATGGGGTGCCCCGTGACGATTATGGCCGACCCTATGACTATATGTATCTCGGCCGCGAGATACCGGCCTTCAGCGGCACGATGGTCGCAGGTCCTCTCTTCTCCACGCAGGAGCTTGAGAACCAGTGGACGCTCATTGACGTCTGGGGCCTCTGGTGCGGCGACTGCATGGCAGACGCGCCCTATGTCGAAGAGCTGTGGAATGAAGTCAAAGGCAGCGACGAGCTCGCCTTCCTGTCGATCCATACCCCGCCCAACGCACAGCGCATCGACGAAGCCTATGGCCGATACGGCTCGGTGGAGGCCTATTTTGAGGAAAAGGGCTATTCCTATCCGACCCTGATCGACGAAGACGCCTCGATCCGTGACACGCTGGAGATCGCCTGGACGCCAAGCTATATCCTCGTCGCGCCCGACCTTACCGTTCAGGGGTTCCGCTCAGAACTCGCCGCCGCCAGCTCCGATGATCCGGTACAGGACCTGCTCGACGATATTGCGGCGGTAAAGGCGAACTACGACCCGGACGCCCCGCGCCCCGTCGAGGACTGACGGCCCGGCGATTTGAGCGGCTGCATCAATAGCGGCAGCGGGGCCTGATCCCCCGCGCCGCGCCAGTCCGTCTGGCCGATTGTCATGCCCTCATGCCCAGCGTCCGGTCTTTCCTTATAGAGCCTGAACAGCCTGTCCCAGACCGACAGGCAGAAGCCGAAATTGCGGTTGACCTCATGACGTTCGACCGAATGGTGCACGCGGTGCATGTCCGGTGTCACCACGAGCTTGCGCAGCAGGCTGTCAGCCCGCGGCGAGAGCTTCCAGTTGGCATGATTGAACTGCGCGAAGGCATTCAGCGCCACTTCAAAGATAAAGGCCGCCCAGGCCGGAATGCCAAAGACAAAGACCACCGCGCCCTTCCAGAACAGGGAGACCAGCGTCTCTGCGGGGTGGAAGCGCAGCGCTGTCATCACATCAATATGCGGGTCTGAATGGTGGACCCGGTGCATCCGCCAGAGAAGCGGCACACGGTGCATCAGCACATGCTGGGCCCAGACTGACAGGTCGAGCAAGACAAAAGCGGCCAGCCCGACACCCCACGCCGGTAGCTTCACCAGGTTGAACACCCCAAACCCAAGCCGGTCGGCAAAGAGCGCGACCCCAGCGAGACCTACAGGCAGGACAAGCCTGCCAAGTACAGCGCACACGACAAAGATCGCCGCTTCGCCCGGCCAGCGGTCGCGGCGAGACAGCGCCGGCTGCCTGCGCGGCGCCAGCGTCTCCAGCAGCGCAAGCGAGGCGAACACCGCTGCGAACACGCCCATCCTTATGTAAAGCTCATGGTTCACCCGCCCTATCTGGACGCATGGCCAGCAATAGTGAAGCGCTGGCGGCGTGTGGAACCGGGCAAGGCTGAAGAATTGTGGTCAAGCCGGACAGGATGGCTTTGAACCGCGCCCCATCGGAGCTAGTGTTAGAGGTCCCCCTCCCAGCCTGACGGACGATAGGCCCATGCTTCATCCCTCGACACAGAAACTCATCGACAAGCTCGCCGAAATGACGGCGCTCAAGCAGATCGACTGGGCCGAGGCGCGCGAAGGCGGCGTCATCTACGCCACAGAGGGCTATGCGGTGAAACTGAGTGAAAGCCCGCCGCGCGTAACCCTGACGACCGAAAAGGGCCGCATTCTTGAGGAAGCCTCCGCCAGCGTGCTCAAGGAAACCCCGCATGAGGACCGCGGCACCTATAGCGACCTCATCGTCTCGGTGGTCAAGGAAGCCTCCCGCATCGCCAAGGGCACGGAAGCGGCCATCGACGCCCTGCTGGCCGGGCTGAGCGGGCATGCCACGAATGCCAGCAAGCCTGGAGCCGCGCAACCGCCTGCAGAGAGCGAGACATCTGCCCCGCCGCAATCGCGCGAAGCCGCTACGCCCAACCTCGAGGAAGAGACCCCGCCGGTCGATGCCAGCGTCCCGGAAACGGCTATCATCGAAGACGACATCATGCCGGAAGGCGAGATCACCGGTTTCGACGAGGAAGATGTCGGGGGCGCTGTCGCCCGCCTGGCGGACGAGGTCAATGGCAGAGGGTCCAGCGCTGGCTCTGCCTATCGCAATCTCAGCCAGGGCGATGAAGTCACCGCCTTCTCTGCCGCGTCGGAAACGACGTCCTCGCCCGCCGAAAAGCCCGATGTCTGGGACCGGGCCGGTCCGGATGCGGGCCCTGCGGACATCAGGTCCGAAAACCGGAGGCCTGCCCGCCCCTATGTCCCCTTTGGTCTTGGCGACGCCCAGGTAATCGGCGCCGAGATATCGGACGAGGCCGCAGCCGAGGAGGACACAGAGTCGGAACTCGGCGCCGCCTCCACAGGCATGAGGCTAGGCGCAACCGCGCGCAGCACGACCCGCTACGACTACTCGGAGGACGACACCGTCCCCGGCAGGCCGCCGCCCAGCTTCCCCTTGAGCCTGCGCGGCTTTCGCGCCCGGATTGAGGAAGAGTTCTCCGTATCTGACGAGACCGGACACGGCTTCAAAGCCGCCCCCGTTTCATCTTCAGCCGAGGAGGATGATACAGACCAGCCCGATGAGGTCTCTCCCGCAGACCTCGACGCCGTGTCGCCTCCGGATGAAGAGGCAGGCTCGCAGAGCGCCGACGAAGATCTTTTTGCCGAAGGGGACGCACCAGCCCCGGAGCGCAAGCGCGAGAAACGGAGCGGCAAGGACAGCAAGCCCGAAAAACCGGTCCGGCGCAAATCCCGCTTCAATCCCTGGAGCTGAGGCGCTTTAACTCTCTCCGATCCCGATGACCCGAACCTGCACGCGGCTTTCGCGGCCCGACGCGTCGACAGCGCTGATCGTATAGAAACCCGGCTTCCGAGGTTGCCAGACAGGCAGGCCCGCAGCATCGGTTTCGCACGCCTGCCCGTCGACAAACCAGCTGAGTGTGCCTTCGCCGCGTCCGGCCAGCACGAAGGGCCGCGCCGGGGCACCATTGATCCGTCCCGACCAGAGCTCTGCATCCTTCGGTGGAAACAGGATATGCGGGGCGCGGTCTTCGCCCCTGTCAAATGCAGACAGCGCCCCGTCCGGTTGCTTTGGCACCTGTCTCATCAGGCGCGCGGCAGCATCCCCATCCCCGCCCAGATGATAGGCTGCACGGTCCGCGACCTCATAGAGGATAGGCAGTGCATCACGCCGTCCCGTCGCCCCCGGACGCGGCGCCCCGTCCGCGCGGCCGACCCAGACGACAATCGCATGGTCGCCCGAAACCCCGGCAGCCCAGGCATCGCGGAACCCATAGGAGGTTCCCGTCTTGAAGGCGATCTGGGGGGCATTGGCCGTAAGACGTCCGGGCATGCGTCCCTCAGGGGTCGGCGCACGTCTCAGGATGGAGAGGATCTCGCCCGCGCTTTCCGCTTCCATGAGATGGAAGCCTTTTGCCTCGCGGCTGGCTGCCTCGTCTTCAACGGTCCAGACCAGCGGTTTCGCGCGGCCGCCATCGCCCAGCGCGGCATAGAGCACGCCCAGCTCCCGGGCTGTCAGGCCCGCCCCGCCCAGCGCCAGGGCAAGGCCTGCCTCATTGTCCGCCCCGCCATGAATGCGCGGGGGCGCGCCGGCGAGGGCCAGCGTCGCGGCAAAGCGCTGCGGCCCTATCCGGTCCAGCGCCAGTACCGCCGGCACGTTGAGCGAATGCTGAAGCGCATCGGAAACCCGGACATCGCCCCGGAACATGCGGTCGAAATTGTCTGGCTGATAAGAGGCAAAGCGTTTTGGAAGGTCCGCAATCTTCGTCGATCCATTCGCCTCGCCATCGTCGAAGGCCATGGCATAGATAAAAGGCTTGAGCGTGGACCCCGGTGAGCGCGCCTGCGCCGTCAGGTCCAGCCAGCCGCCAGGCAGATCGCGCGAAGCCGACCCCACCGCCGCGCGCACCCCGCGCGTCGGAATATCGATGACGAGAATGGCGACCTGCGTCTCCCGGCCGAATTCCTTCGCATGCGAGAGCGCCAGCGCTTCCATCTCGGTCTGCAAACGGCTGTCGAGGCTGGAGCGCACATCGCCCCCCTTCCCGCGCGCCGCCCTTTCAGTGGCGTGCCAGGCCCGCACGGGAAAGGCGTAAGCGCCCGTCGGCATTTCACTCATGCGCGCATCCTCGGCGCGGACGGCATCGAGATAGCCGAGCCGTTCGAGTTTGGAGACAATCGCCTTGCGGCCCTTGTCAGCCCCCTCCGGGCGAAGGTCTGGCCGGCGCACTTCCGGGCTCTGCGGCAGCGCAATCAGCAGCGCGATCTGGTCATCCGACAACCGGTCCGGCGCCCGCCCGAAATAGCGCCAGCTTGCCGCCCGTATCCCCTCTATATTGCCGCCATAGGGCGTCAGCGTGAGGTAGAGTTCGAGGATTTCTTCCTTGGAAAGCCGCGCCTCGATCTGATGGGCGCGAAACATCTCGATCAGCTTCGACGCCACCGTACGCGGGCGCGGCTCCAGCAGGCGTGCGGTCTGCATCGTGATGGTTGATCCGCCGGACACCACACGGCCCGCCAGCGCTGAGCTCCACGCCGCCCGCACCATGCCCAGCCAGTCGACCCCGCCATGGCGCCAGAAGCGCTGATCCTCCACTTCCAGAAGTGCCTCGATGAAAACCGGGTCGATCTCATCGAGATCGGCTGCAAAGCGCCAGTAATTGTCGGCTGTCGGGATCGCGCGCAGCGGGTGCCCATCCCGGTCGCTGACCAAGACCGAAACCCCGCTCGCCCGCTCCAGCGGCGGCGGAAACAGCCGGTCGAGCGCGAACAGCACGGCCAGCCCTGCCACGAGGGCAATGGCTGACCGCTTGAGCCAGATCATCTCTGCCCGCCGGTCGCCGCATTCACCGTATCGATGGTGATGCGGCCGGGAGTGGAGCGGGCAAAGACGCTGGGCCTGTACATGTCTTCTGCATTGACGCCCGGCATGACGAACTCGCCCGGCGTCACCGCCCGCACGACATAGGCGAGCCTTACCGGCTCATCGCGCACGTCGATGGCGGCGACGAAGCGGTCATCGCGCGCCTCGGCTGTCTTCGCCTCATCGATCTCCCCGGCCCAGGCAAAGACACCGTCCGTGCCGTCCTCCCGCGCGCCATCGGCGGGTTTCAGGACCGTCTCGATCTCGAACCCGGCCGGCAGAAGATCGGCCACGATAACCGGATTGGTGCGGCGCTGTTCAGGCGTGATCTTTACGGTCACGACAAGCTGGTCACCCTGATCGATACCGGAAAGGTCGACATCCCCGCCCTGAAGCGTCCGGATATTCTTGGTAACGCGAAGGTCCGAGGAGACAGCAGGCGGCGGCGAATCCGGGGCCCCGCGCACCATCACCGTGCGGAACATGGAGGCCCCGTGCGGCCCCAGTGTGAAGCTCACATCGCTCGTCGCCTGATCCGCGCTCAACTGATAGCGCCGGTCATTATTGTTTCCGTTGCCGAGACCCTCAACGATCATGCGATAGTCCTCGCCGCCATCATTCATGGCATTGAGTGCAAGAAGCGCAAACGCCTTTTCCTGGGTGCTGAACTCACTCGGGTCCGGCGCATCCTCTCCCAGCTTCTCGGCCAGACGCGACGCAATCTCGTTAAAGTCCGCTTCTGCGGCCAGCGCGATAACCCCGGCAAGATCGCGCAGCGGCGTCTGATAATAGTCGCCCGTATTCTGATAACCGAGCGCCTCTTCAGCCGCTTCGAAAGCGCTGAAGGCGCGCGAGCGATCCCCCATGAAGGCCAGCGCGGCCCCAAGGTG
The DNA here is from genome assembly GCF_964005855.1 of uncultured Henriciella sp. NCBI lineage: Bacteria > Pseudomonadati > Pseudomonadota > Alphaproteobacteria > Hyphomonadales > Hyphomonadaceae > Henriciella > uncultured Henriciella sp. Next base: position 554,417 of record NZ_CAXFSW010000001.1, on the reverse strand, counting down.
CGCGCGTGCCAGCGGGCTTTCGATCCGGTTCAGTTCACGATCATGCAGATAGCGCAGACGGCTCATATCGGCCTTGCCGGCCTTCGCGAGCACATAGAGCGCATAGGCCGAGGCCCGCCGCATCAGGCGCGCTTCGGTATCGTTGTGCCACTCGCTCTCCCAGACATTGGTGTCATAGCCATAGGCCCGCCAGGCATCCCCCTGCGCCACCGCCCGCATGGACTCAAAGGCGCGGTCGAGGGAGGCTTGCGGCACTTCATAGCCGGCCTCGCTGGCGCGGTAGACAAAGTCCGTCGTATAGGCGCCAAGCCAGGGCGAGGCATTGCCGTCCCCCTCGCGCCAGAGACCGAACGCGCCTTCCGACGACTGGCGGTTCAGCACGGCGGTGACCGCTTCCTGAATCTGCGTACCGGCCGGTTCCCGCGCGTCCTCATCGGCGCCCATGGCGACAAGCTGCTCTGAATAAAGCAGCGGCATCGCCCGGCTCACCGTCTGTTCGGTACAGCCATAGGGATAGCGCGCCAGTGATGTGTAGAGCGCATTGGCATCGAGCGGCAGCGCCGAGAAGCTCACCGTCACCTCCGCCGTTCCCGGCACATAGCCAGACAGGATGTCATCGGGGATGGACCAGCTGTCGCCCGGCGACATGGTGGCGGTCGAAATCCGCGTGGCCGGAAGCCAGGGCGAGCGCGTCTCGATCTGATAGTTGCGGCTGACGCGGTAGCCTTCAGGCCCCTGCACATCGAGCCGCAGGCTCGAAATCCCTGTCGCGTCGGTGGTGAGCCGCAGGCCCTCATCGGCCCGCTGGCCTGCCGGAATGGTATGCGACAGTTCGCTTGCTGCCACACTAACCGGGTCGGTCGCATCGAGAGAGGCGGTAAAAGTTCCGCCTTCAAGCTCGATATTGTCAATCGAGACGGTCGCGACCGCCTCATCGCCCGGCGCCAGGAAGCGCGGCAGGATCAGCTCTGCCGGCGCTGGATCGCGCACGGTCAGCGGGCGGCTGGCAGAGCCAAGCCCCGTCTGGGACCACACGACCGCCATCAGGCGAAGCTCACCATTGAAGTCCGGCACATCAAAGGTGACCTCTGCGCGCCCGGAGCGCCCGACATCGAGCTTGCCCGAGAACAGCGCCACCGTTTTCGTCGGGACAACGCTCAAGCCTTCCCCGCCCAGCTGGTCGCCGCCTGTGCGCACTTCGGCGGGCAGCCCCATATTGGGGTCCAGAAGGCGTCCATAATCGTCATAGATATCGACACCCAGCGCCTTCTTGCCAAAATAATAGTCCACCGGATCGGGGCTCTGGAATTTGGTGAGCTGCAGGATCCCCTCATCGACAGCCGCCAGCGTCATGTAGACGCCTTCACGCGGCCCATCGCCAATATCGACCCGGATCGTCTGCTCGCGTCGCGGGCGCACAATATCGGGTGCGTCGATCTCCACATCGAACGTGCGGGCATCCATATCGACCGGGATATAACCAACACCCACGGCCCGGCGCGGCTTGGCCTGCAGCACCGGGTCACGCGGCGTGTAGACATTGACGAGCACATAGGCACCCTCGCCCCATTCCTCGGTCACCGGCAGGGTAAACTGCGTGCCTTCGGCAGAGACGTCGCGCGTCTCGACGCGAAGGATCTTGTCGGTGGCGACCACGATCTGCGCCTCGCCATCATAGGGGGCGACAATCGTGACAGCAGCCGGACGGCCCGGCACGATGGTCTGCTCGTCGATCACGACTTCCACCCGGTCCGGCGCTTCGACGCCGTCATCCGAGACAGAGCCGCCCCAGCCAACCTGAAAGGCGGTGCTCGCCTCTGCGCTTCCATCTGCGGCGCTGACGATCAGCTCATGGCGGCCCCATTCCAGACCGTCGACGCTGACCGACTGCGTCGTTCCGTCGGTGTCCACGACACCCTCATTTACCGTCCGCACCGTGCGCGAACGCCGCCAGCGCCACTGCCCGTCCTCGCGGTACCAGTCATAGTGATAGTCGATGGCGATGACCCGCCAGTCGAGCCTGGTATCAAGGACATCCCCGGAATCGCTGAGAGCCGCCAGCTCGAAGCGGGCCGGTCCGCCCTCTTCGGCGCGGCCCTCGAAATCCTTGCGGATACCGAGATATACATCCCGCGGCCGGTAGGGGATGCGCACACTTTCGGTTACCGCGCGTCCACCAGGCTCCATCACACTGACATTCGCATTGAGACGCAGGGGATAGCTGGACTCATCGCCCCGCCCGCCGGGATCAAGGCGCACGGTCGCGCGGCCCGCCCCATCGGTCGTCTGGGGTTCGAACTCGATGATCTCCTCGCGGAACTGTTCGTCGGTACGGCCAAATTCAAAGCCGTCAAACGCCTCGAACGGGCTCGGATCGGTTTCAAGCCGCGCCTGTCCCTCAACCGTCAGGCCCGCGCCTGGCGCGCCATAGAGAAACCGGCTTTCCACCGAAATCAGCCGCGAGCCGCCCGCCGGGATATAGTCATCCTCATCGGCGTCCAGCTCCACTGCGATCCGCTGCGGCACGAAGTCCTCAACCGAGAAACGCAGCGAGCCGGCCTCCGGGGCGCCGTCGATTTCCAGCACGACCCGCCACATGCCGCGCGAAGCGGTCTTTGACAGCTCATAATCCCAGACCAGCGCGCCGCCCTCAGCGGCCGTAAAGCGCATCCGGTCAGCCTCCACACCGTTCGGACGGTACATGACCAGCTGGCCGGCCCGGTCAGAGATCGCCACTCCGCTACGGTCGCGCATCATCGCCGTCAGGTGCACCGTCTCACCGGGCCGGAAAATGCCGCGGTCGGCATAGAGATAGCCGTCGACAGGCCCCGGCGTCGTGCGCCCGCCCGTGCTCATCTCTGACAGGTCAATCGGCGCGCGCGACAGGTCCAGAACGGCAAGGTCGCCCTTCGCTCCGAACGCCATAACCATGCGCGGCGCCGAATTGCCGGTTCCGGCCAGAAGCGGCGCATCAAAGCGCACGCGGCCATTTTCGCCGGTTTCGGATTCGGCCAGCACCTCATTGTTGAACGCCACCAGCTGCACGCGCGTATTGGACAGAACCTCACCATCCTGCAGAGAGCGAAGCGTCACATCGAGACCATTCTCTCCACGATAACCGGTCAGCGCCAGATTGGTCAGCATGATCCAGCGGCGCGCGGACGCGGCCGGACCATCATAATCGCTGAGCTCCCGGGCATCCTGGATCTCGACGAAATACGAGCCGGGCTTCAGCTCTCCAATCACATCCTGCAGCGGGAAGACCGTGGTCACCGGGGCATTGGTGACATTGTCGATATCCATGCTGCCCGACCAGATCTCGGTCGAGACATCGCGCGGGTCTTCCTCACCATAGAGGTATGAATAACGCCCCTGCGCGGCCTCATCGCCCTGGCTGATGGATTTGAAAGCCAGCGCGCGGTCATTGACGCGGTAGACCGTGACATCGACCTCATCGACATTCACCGTCTCAATGGGCAGGCCGTCGGCATTCTCGCGCGGCAGGATGACACCTGCGCCCTTGAACCCGACATAGGCCGGACGGTCCTCAAAGCTGATCTGGACCTCTTCCTCACGCTCGATCCCGGCGCCCTCAACCGAGGGCAGACCTTCAAGGATTGTCGCCGTATAGGATTGGGCAAAATCCAGACCTTCAAGACAAAGTTCGCGCCCCTCCACCGCATAGGCCGGACGTACCTTCGGCTTCATGCGGATATAGGTCGCGTAGTCGATCTCCGGATCCAGCGGCTGGGAGAAGACGAGACAGGCGCGCGGCTGTTCACCGCTGGTATCGGGCGCATAGCGGAAATAGACAAAGCGGCCTTCTTCGGCCTCGGCAAGCGCCTGACGCTCGCGCTCGCGCCGCTCTGCAGCGGCCTGCGCCGAGCGGGAGCGTTCGACCACCTCACCGCCTGCCGTCTCTGGATTAACCGGCGCAGGCGGTTCATCTCCGCCGCCGCAAGCCACCAGCAGCGCGGCAAGCCCCGACACCAGAATTCCCCTCGCTCTCAAGGTCAGCCCTGCCATAACCTGCGTCCTTCTCCTGGTGCGTTCTTCCCTTTACAGGAGTTTGCTATGCCGCGAACAGGGCCAGATTGAGACTTTTTAGGGATTTGGATCCTGTCTGAGGTGATCGACACACTGGTACTTGGCGCAGGCGCGGCCGGGCTTTTCTGCGGCGCGCGCGCGGGTGAGCTCGGCCAGCGCGTCCTTGTCGTGGACCATGCCCGCAAGCCTGCCGAAAAGGTGCGGATCTCCGGGGGCGGGCGCTGCAACTTCACCAATATCGAGACCGGCCCGAACAATTTCGTCTCGCAGAACCCGCATTTCGCCAAATCGGCGCTCGCCCGCTACAGCCCCTGGGACTTCTGCGACCGCGTCGCCAAGGCCGGCCTCACCTGGCACGAAAAGACGCTCGGCCAGCTTTTCTGCGACCAGAGATCTGGCGCCATCATCGACATGCTCGTCGGAGATCTGAAAGCCGCCGGCGGCGAGATGCGGCTGGAGACCCAGATTGGGGAGGTCGAGCATCGGGATGGTCTTTTCCATGTGGCCACAAGCGGCGGCCCGCTGAAGGCACGGACACTCGTCGTCGCCACAGGCGGACTCTCCATCCCGAAAATGGGCGCCAGCGGTCTTGCCTATGATATCGCCCGCAAGTTCGGTCATGACATCGTCCCGACCCGCCCTGCCCTCGTGCCGTTCACCTTTACGGGCGCTTTCAAGGACGCCTTTTCAGAGCTTTCCGGGGTCTCCTGCATGGTCGATGCGAAGGCGGGGAGCGGCCCGGATTTTCACGAAGCCATGCTGTTTACCCATCGCGGCCTTTCCGGCCCCGCCATGCTGCAAGCCTCGACCTACTGGCACGAAAGCGAGCCGGTGGAGATCGATCTCGCGCCGGGCACCACGCTGATGGATGAACTCGCCGAAGACCGCAAAGCCCACCCGAAACAGGCTTTCTCAACCTGGCTGTCGGGCCGCTTTCCCGCCCGGCTTGGCCAGTACATTTCAGGCTGGCCCGGCATGCCTTCAGGCAAACAACTCGCTCAGCTCTCGAAGGCGGAAATGGACGCCGTCGCGACCGCCCTCAAACACTGGAAACCGGTCCCGGCCGGAACCGAAGGCTACCGCACCGCAGAGGTCACAGCAGGGGGCATCGACACAGACGGGCTTTCCTCAAAGACGATGGAAAGCAAGCTGGTGCCCGGCCTCTATTTCATCGGCGAATGCGTCGACGTCACCGGCTGGCTCGGCGGCTATAATTTCCAGTGGGCCTGGGCGAGCGCGGACGCCTGCGCTCGCGCCATCGCTGATAGATAGGCGGCGCACAAAAGCGCGGCCTGCCCAGAAAATCAGCCAGGGCTCGCCCGCAGACATCAGCCATCTACATCCAGCTTGCCCGGGCGCGGCACATCTGGCACCTGCCAGGGAATGCCGCTCACCCGGCCCGCCGCATTCATGAGGAGCGCGAAGACACTGCCATGCTGATCGCCCGTGTCCTCGGATTCCTGCTGCTTGGCCTTGGCGCCATCGGCATCTTCCTGCCGGTCTGGCCGACCACCATATTCTGGATCGGCGCCGCCCTCTGTTTTGCCCGTTCCAGCCCCGCCATGCGCGACTGGATCTACGGGCGCCCCGGCTTTGGCCCGCCCATCCGCAGTTTCATCGAACAGGGCACGCTGTCGCGCAAGTCGAAATCCGGCGCCATTTTCGGCATGGCGCTTGCCAGCGGGATCTCCACAGCGGTGCTCTGGGGCCGCTGGGCCTGGCTGGCGGTCGCGCTTGCGCTGATCGCCTGCGGCATGGCCTATGTGGCTACCCGCCCGTCTGACCCGGCCTGACGCCTGCCCTTACGCTTGTTGCAATCGGCATGGGCCAGCTGGAGATTGTCCGGATTGTCCGGCCCGCCTGCGGCAAGCGGAACTATGTGATCGAAGGTGGGGCGCCGCCGCTTCCAGATTGAGGCGTGCGCCACCGCGAACCGGCTCTGCGGCATCGGCCCGCCGCAAAGCGCGCAACAGCCTGACTGCGCCTCCCAGAGCTGACTGAAAAACTCTGTGTTCGGCGGGCTGATGCTCTGGCTCACTCTATTTCCCGGCTTTTTTCCGCTTTGCGCTTGGCGAGCAGCAGGACCAGCGCGATCACCGCACCGAGGATCGCGACCCCCGCCACGACAACAAAGGCAATACTGGCCGCCAGCATCACGATGACGGCAATCACCGTCAGCATGAAAACCACGCCTGCCCATCCAAGGAATGTCTTCGGCTTTTGCATAGTGTTTCTCCGTGCAACCGCCTTCCAAACGCACAAGGGCGCCAGGGCGTTCGCACCTAGCCGAGGTTTTGCGGAATATCCCAGCCGCGGCGATAACACGCGGCGATCACCGTATTGCGCAGGAGGCAGGCAATCGTCATCGGTCCGACACCGCCCGGCACGGGCGTGATATGACCGGCCACGGCTTCGCAGGACGCAAAGTCCGCATCGCCGACGAGCCGCGTCTTGCCCTTCCCCTTCTCCGGCGCGTCGATGCGGTTGATGCCGACATCGATGAGGACAGCACCCGGCTTCACCCAGTCGCCCTTGACCATTTGCGGGCGCCCCACAGCCGGAACGAGGATGTCGGCCGTCCGGCAGAGCGCCTCAAGGTCCTTGGTCCGTGAATGCGCAATCGTCACGGTGCAGTGCTCTGCAAGGAACAGAAGCGCCGCAGGCTTGCCGACAAGGATGGAGCGGCCAATGACGACGACATTCTTTCCGGAAAGGTCATCCCCCAGGACCGATTTCGCCAGGATGACACAGCCCGTCGGCGTGCAGGGGCGTAGGCCGTCCTTGCCAAGGACCAGCCGACCGGCGCTCGCCTCGGTCAGGCCATCCACATCCTTGGCAGGCGCGATGCATTCAATCGCCTTCTGCTCGTCGAGGCCCTTGGGCAGCGGCAGCTGCAGCAGGATACCATCGACGTCTGCGTCATGGTTGAGATCAGAGATCAGCGCCTCGACCTCGGCCTGTGTCGCGTCGGCGGGCAGGTGATGATGCAGGGAGCGCATGCCTGCCTCTTCAGTCTGGCGTACCTTGTTGCGGACATAGACCTGGCTTGCCGGATCTTCGCCAACCAGCACAACGGCCAGTGCCGGTGCTGCCGGCAGTGTCGCCACCGCAGCGCCGACGCGCGCTCGAACCTGTTCTGCGACCTCTTTTCCGCTGATACGTTCACCCATCGCCCATCCACTCCTCGATCTGGCGCGCCGCGGCGCTGCCGGGTTCGGTCTCGATGTCCACGCCCTTAATCCGGCTCGTTTCGCCGGTCACCACCTTCACGGCAGATTTTGGCAGGCCGAGCGCCTTTGCCAGCAGCTTTTCGACGGCCCGGTTGGCCTTGCCCTTTTCCGGCACGGCGCGCACGCGCATCTTGAGCATGTTGCGGCCGGTCTCATCCGGCATAACGTCCTCGATCCGGTCCGCCGAGGATTTCGGCGTCACGCGGACCGCAAGCCGCATCAGGCCGGCGTCGCAAAGATGAGCTGCGGGAACAGCCAGTCGCGGAAGAACAGGATCAGGAGCGCCAGGATGAAAACCGACAGGTCGAGCTGTCCGAGTGGCGGGATCGTGTTGCGGATCGGGCGCAAAAAGGGCTCAAGCACCGATTCCAGCATGGAATAGATCTGCCTGGCGACCTGGCCATAGGGCGAAAGAACATTGAACATGAACAGCCAGCTCATGATCACATAACCAAACAGCGCGAACAGCAGAAGCGTCAGGATCGGATAGACGAAATACTGATAGAGCGCCACGACGAGTTCGTGCACGGATCTGTTCTCCTTCAAACTGAAGGCCTGACTAATCTGAATGGACCGCGCTCTGCAATACGAAAGCTGCGCCGCTTCACGCAGGGGCAAGCTCGCAATTGCCGGAATGGCGCTTGCAGCTCTGGCGAAACCCCGCCATCTTCAACTCTGACACGAGGCGGGGAATATGCGTCATCAGACCGGTAGCGAGCAGCCGCTCCGCCCCTTGAGCGGCTGGCAGAAAGGCGTCATCGCCTTTTCAAACGTTGCGATGGGCGCCGGTATGACCATCAATTTCGTGGTTGTCGCCCCGCTTGCTCGGGAAGCGGGCCTTACAGAAATCGAAGTCGCTGGCATTCTCACCCTTTCGGCGGCCATCTATGCCCTGATGATCCCGCAATGGGGGCGCTGGGCCGACCGTTTCGGGCGCAAGCGCGTCATGGTCTTTTCCCTGTTCGCGATGGCGGGGTCGAACATGATCTTCCTCTTCGCGCTGCAGGCCGCCCTGGTGGGCATCGTCACAGGACTGTCGACCTTCTTCCTTCTGGTGTTTACGCGCCTCTGGTTCGGCCTTCTCGCGCCCGGGCTCCAACCCGCCGCGATGGCGGCGATGACCGATGCAACAACGAGCGCAACGCGCGCGGGCGGGCTCGGCATGCTGAGCGCCGCCATGGCGCTTGGCTCCATTCTCGGCCCGGCCGGCTCCAGTGTCCTTGCAGAATTCGGCGCCCTCGCCCCGATCTGGGGCTCCATCGTCTTCTGTGCCATTGCCGGGCTCTTCGTCAGCTTTGCGCTGCCTAAATCGCGTGGCAACCGCGACCGCAGCCGCCCGGAACCTTTGCGCATGCGCGATCCGCGCGTGCTGCCGCACCTTCTTTTCCTCCTCTGCTATTTCATCGCCGTGGGCGCGATCCAGCAGACCCTTGCCTGGCTGATGGAAGACCGGTTCGCAATTGCGGAGGCAGAGACCGTGCAGGCTGTCGGAATCGTTTTTTCCTGTATGGCGGTCATGCTCATTACTGTTCAGTTTGGTTACGTACAGCGGGTTCATCCTTCCCCTCGCCGTCTTCTTCCCCTGGGGCTGGGGTTGATCGCCACCGGCTATACCGCCGCCGCGCTGCTCAACAATTTCCCCGCCATGTGCGCTGCCTTCGCCCTCGTGGGCGCGGGCTCTGCCATGTCGGTGCCGGCGGCCAATGCCCTTGGCAGCCTGTCCGTCGAACGTCACGAACAGGGCAGCGCCGCCGCCCTCCTGGCCGCAGCCCCGCCCTCCGGCTTCATCTTCGGTCCGCTTCTCGGCGCCGCGCTTTACACGCTCGACACGCACCTGCCCCTCATCTTCAGCGCGGCCATGATGGTGGTTCTCCTTGCCTACCGGCTCTATCGCGAGACGCGCCGGGCGGCCTGAACTTGCCCGCAGGCTGAACGCGGCTACCTCTAGGGGGGATGACCAAAGGAGATACCGCCATGAAACGTACCCCTATCGCCATTGCCACCTGCTCTGCCGCACTGCTGCTGGCCGCCTGCGGCGGGCCGGACACCGCCGAAGAAACACCCCCGGCAGACGGCGCCATCGAAAGCGAAGGCTCGCTGACCGACGATCCGGCCGTCGGCCTCGAGGAGGCACCCGGCGGCGATATGGAGACCAGCTCCGAAACCGCCGGCATGAGCGACGGCGCGGTCACCGAGAGCGGCATGGACATGCCGGAAGGCGACACCACGATGGATGATCTTCAGGGCAACTGGATTTCCGGCGAGGACGATCGCTCCGAAATGTCGATCATCGATGGCACAGTCACCATGATGTATGATGATGAGTTGCTCAGCACCGAAACGCTCGAACTGGTCGACACCTGCGAGGATGCGCCGGACGAGACCGCCGACATGCCACTCCTCACAATGACGTCGACCGACACGGGCGAGGAGCTCTGCTACGGCATCCTGGAGCTGAATGACGAGACTCTGGAGCTGACATCCTATCCACGTGGCAACACACTGACCTATAGCCGCATGCCCGTCGGCAGTGAGCCGGACATGGACAGCGACACCCAATAGTCCAGACGCCTGTTCAGACGATAGAAAGGCCGGAGGGTGACCCTCCGGCCTTTTCAGGTTCAGCCCATGGTAAAGGCGTTCAGCTTGTTGCCGTCAGGGTCGCGGAAATAGCCGGCATAGAAGCCATCCTCCCCGCGCGGGCCGGGCGCGCCTTCATCGCTGCCGCCATTGGCGAGCGCGATCTCATAGATCCTGTCGACCTGGGCGCGGTCTTTGGCCTGTAGCGCCACCATGGTGCCATTGCCAACCGTGGCCGGCTGGCCATCAAACGGCTTCGTCGCGGCAATCCCCGCCGGACCGTCCATGCTTCCCCAGGCGATATAGGTCTCGAACTCCATCATCCGCCCGGTGCCCATCTCGGCAGCGATGGCGTCATAGAATTTCGCCGCGCGATCGAGGTCATTTGTCCCGAAAGTCACATATCCAATCATCTGTCCCACCTTTCCTGATAAGGCATGGAACATATCATGAACACACGGCGCCCAGCAAGCGCTATTTGGGCCATCTCCTCGGCCATGTCAGGCTCCGAGCCATCTCAACACTACGCACGCCGGTCCGGAACCCTGCCTCTGCCTGCAGGGTTGCAATGCAATGAACCCGGACCTGTGCAGCCCCCAATGACCAATCGTTCAGCGATCAGCTTCCTCATCTGTGGGATGGCACAGGCGGTCCTTTTCGGGATCGGCATGATCGTCGTGCTGGTCACGCCCCTTGCCGGCTACCTCGCCTATTCCATTCCGGTTGTCGTCGTGGGCAGCGCGCTTCTGGCGGCGCTTGTTGCCTGGAAGGTCGCCCCGCTCATGCGGGCCCGCCACCAGCGCCGGCTCGCCCGGGAGAACAAGCTCGGCGAGCCAACGCCGCACTGACTACATCGCCGAGATACCGCCATCCACCTTCAGCTCGATACCGGTGACGAGCTTGCTCTCATCTGAAGCGAGGTAGAGAACCGCATAGGCGATATCGTCAGGCTCTCCCACCTTGCCGAGCGGGATCTGCCTGCCGAGCTTCTTCAGCGCCTCTTCCTCGCCGAACATCTCCTTGGTGTGATCAAGGATCGGCGTGTTGATGAAGACCGGGTGGACCGAATTACAGCGGATCTGCCCGCCCGTCTTGGCGCAGTGGAGCGCAATCGACTTCGACATATGCCGCACCGCCGCCTTGGCCGTATTGTAGGCAATGTAATTCCCGCTCGCGATGATACCGGCAATCGAGGAAATATTGACGATGGAGCCAAGGCCATGCTCACGCATCAGCGGAATCGCGTATTTGCAGCCATGAAAGATCGAATCGACATCGATCTCCTGCACCTTGCGGAACATCTCGTAATTCTCGTCCTCGACAGAGCCGAGTGAGCCGATACCGGCATTATTCACCAGCACATTCAGCCCGCCCATCGCGTCATGGGCCTCTTTGAGGACAGTCTGCCAGCGCTCCGCGTCAGTGACATCGTGCTGCCAGGAGAAGGCCGTCCCCTCACCCAGATCGGCATTGATCGCCCCGGCCACCTTGGCCGCACCGTCGCCATTGATGTCTGTCACCGTCACTTTCGCGCCCTCGCGCGCCAGCATCCAGGCCGTGGCCTCGCCAAGGCCCTGCGCGCCGCCCGTGATGAATGCCTTCTTTCCCTCGACCCGTCCCATATCGGTCCTCCCTCGGTCCTGTTTGCTGATCTCAACTTCTCCAGTTTCAGCTTGCAGCATCGGCGTCAAGCGACGCTCTACCTGTGATTCGTCTGCTGCAACATGAAGGGTTTTTAAATGAATCGGGCCGACAGTCCGGCCGAGAACAAGGGGGAAAGAGTGCCGTGCCGCAGAACAGAGAACTCAGTCTCACACTGGAGCAGCTTCTAGAGGCCGTCGAACGCGTCGACCATGGCGTCGCCATCCACCGCGAGGATTTCAGCCTCGTCTATGTAAATGAAAAGGCGCGCAGCCACTATCCGACCCTGTTCGCCGAACTTGAGAAGGGCACAGAGCCTTTTCAGGCCATGTATGCGTCCGTCCTCGACACGCTTGAGGAGAAAAGCGGATACGATCCCCTTCAACTCGCCACGGATCTTTACCGCAAGATTCTCGCCTGTGAGGATCTCGATATGTGGACACGTTCGGGGCGCCATATCGAGGTCAATTTCTGCCGCCTGCCCGACGGCGGAATCATGAGCCTCAGCGCCGACGTCACCCATCTGCGCGACCGTCAGCGCGAGCTGCGTCATGCCAAACGCGAAGCTCTGGCCGCAAGCGAGGCAAAGTCGGAATTCCTCGCCGCGATGAGCCATGAAATCCGCACGCCGCTCAACGGCATTCTCGGCATGGCCCAGGCGCTCACGGGCCGCCAGATCGGCGCCGATGAGCGTGAAATGTCACGGCAATCCTCGACTGCTCCAAGTCGCTGATGACCCTTCTCAATGACATTCTCGACCTGTCAAAGATCGAGGCGGGCAAGCTCGACATCGCCCCTATCGCCGATGATTTCCGCCACAGGATGAAACGGACCGAGAGCTTCTACCGGCCCAAGGCCGACGAGAAAGGTCTGTTCCTGCGCGTCATCGTCGACAAGTCGGTCCCCTCCATCCTCGAATTCGATCCTGTCCGGTTCCGCCAGTGCATCGACAATCTTGTCTCCAACGCACTGAAATTCACCGCCGAAGGTGGGGTCATCGTTGCGGTTACCTCTGAGCCTGGCGAAACGCCGGATCACCTTCGTCTCAGGATACATGTTTCCGACACCGGGATCGGCATGGATGAGGCGCAGATTGCCCTTCTGTTCGAGAACTTCCAGCAGGCGGATCGTTCAACCACCCGGAATTTTGGCGGCACGGGGCTTGGCCTCGCCATCACGCGTAAACTCGCCCAGATGATGGGCGGGGACGTGTCTGTGGTCAGCAAGCCGGGCAAGGGCTCTATCTTCACACTCTCCTTTAACGTGGGCGTGCCCGAAGCGGCCAAGGCCGGTGCTTCGGCAGAGCTCGGCGCTGATCAGGACTCCGAGCCAAAGGCGCGTGACAACCGCGTTGTCGACTTCCACGGCAAGACAGCACTCATTGTCGATGACAACCGTATCAACCGCCGCGTCGCCCGCCTTTTTGTCGAACCGGTCGGCCTGCGCGTGATAGAGGCAAGCAGCGGAGCCCAGGCTCTCGACCTGTTGGAGAAGGAGCGTATCGACCTCGTTCTTCTGGACATTCACATGCCTCAGATGGACGGCCCTGAAACCCTGAAGCATATCCGCCAGATGGGCGGCGCGTGCGAAACACTACCTGTAATCGCACTGACGGCCGATGCCATGGCCGGCGACAGGGAGCGCTATCTCCGGCTCGGCATGTCTGATTATGTCTCCAAGCCGATTGATGAGCGCCAGCTCATCACGGTCCTCAGCCGGTGCCTGGCGGAGGCGCACTCAGAAAGTGCACCGCACCCAACAGGCGAGGAGAGCGAAGCGCTCGGCGAAATCGACTCTTTTCTCCAGCGTCTCAGCGCCTGAGCGATCAGCTCAGCTTTGCCGCGAACCCGTCCATCTTGCTGGCAAGATCGATATCCTTCTGCGTGACACCGCCGGCGTCATGCGTGGTCAGCGTCACCTCAACCGTATTGTAGACATTGAACCATTCGGGATGGTGGTCGGCCTTCTCGGCCTGGGTCGCGCTCGCGCTCATGAAGGCGAAAGCGGTTGCGAAATCGTCGAACTTGAACGTCTTGGTGATCGCATCGGTGTCGCCATCGGCCGCTTTCCAGCCATCGACCTTTGCCAGCACGTCTTCAACTTTCATCTTGTCAGCCATGTTCTTACTCCTCGCCTGAAACTTCGTGGACATAATAGAGCCAGCGTCCATCCTCGGCGATTGCGGTACGGATGCCGGGATAGCCGCGCCCTTCCCTTATCTGTGCAATCCCTGTCTCCCCGACCAGTTCCTCCAGCCGCGCGCGCTGGCTGAAATTCAGCCGCTCCGGCGTCAGCGCTTCAGGCTCCAGCGCGGCAAGGTCCGGCCAGACATACCAGGTCTCCCCCGCCACGGACTTCGTGCCATATGGCCCGGCCAGAAGCTCTTCCAGGCGAAGGATCGGGTCGAAGCCGGTGCGCCTCAGCAAATCCCAGTGATCGCTATGGGAGGCACCGGCAAAGTTGGAGACAAAGCCGGGCTGGGCCTCGGCAAACGCCGTCAGGCGGCGAAGCGAATTGCTTTCGATAATCTGCTGAAGGCGCGCCATCGTCGACTGCGCTGCCTCGCTGAGCCCCGCCGGTCCCCTGTCCGGGCCTGCATCCGGCATCATGTAGTCGGGCGCTTTTTCGACCTGCAGGTGCACCTCTTCACGCGGCAGCTCATCGCTGCAGCCAGCCACAAGAGCTGCGAGCGCCAGGAGGCCCGCCGCCCTCCAGAAGGGGCCTACGCGGTCAGCTGCCATCCGGTTGCCGACTGAAGGTCTGTCAGAAGCTGATCCTCATTGAGGACCTTGATCGTTGTCATCCCCATGGCGCGGGCCGGTTTGAGATTGATGCCCAGATCGTCGAGATAGACACACTGCTTCGGGTCCACATCCAGCGCCTCGCACATCAGCGCATAAATGCGCGGATCGGGCTTGCGGATACCGAGCTTGGAGCTTTCGATCACCTCGTCGAAGAGGTCGAACACTTTCTGGATTTCGCCCGCACGGCCCTCGTCGGCCTGCATGCCGGCCCCCTTGCCGACAGGCGCATTATTGGTGATGCAGCCGACCTTCACCTTTGCCTTGCAGCGTTTCAGCGCCTCGACCACGCGCGGGCGCAGATTGCCAGACAGCAGGCCGAGAATGTCCTTGCCCGGCACCGAATGGCCAAGCGCTTCGGCCTCTGCGCGGAACAGGGCGTCAAACTCCTCGGCGCTCACCTTGGACTGCTCCAGCTTGGCCCAGGCATTGGTGTCGCCATTCACGGCATTGACGCCCCGGATGAAGTCCTTTGGCAGGCCCTTTTCTTCCTCATAGCGATTGAAGGCTTCGAAGGGAGAGGAGGTGATCACACCGCCAAAGTCCCAGATCACGGCTTGGATATTGTCTGTCATGCGAAAGCTCTAGCTTGCGGTTCGCGAGGTGTCGACCATGCCCTTCGGAGAGATCGGGACTCCGGCGCCGATCATGCGCTCGCGCGCGCGGGCGTGACGTCCCAGTCCGGCTGACGGGTCACGACAGCCTTGACGGGCAGCCAGCAGACCACTTCGGTCCCGCCGCCCGGCACAGACTTGATGCCAACCGAACCGCCATGCAGGTCGACGAAATTCTTCACCAGCGCAAGACCAAGGCCAGCGCCGCGCTGGTCGGATGAGGTAAAGCTGTCAAAGCTCGCCGCCTGACGCTCCACCTCGATGCCCTTGCCATTATCCTTCACCGAGAGGATCGCCATCTGGTCGACCCGGCTCGCAGAAATGGTGACTTCTCCGCCCGGCTCGGTAAAGCGCATGGAATTGGACAACAGATTGAACAGGACCTGCCGGATGCGGCGCTTGTCGGCATGGATGGTGCCCAGCCCATCCTCGATCTCGGCATGGACATGGATCTCGGTATCGGACGCCTTGCCGACGATGAGGTCGACACTCTCCTGCACCACGTCGGCCAGCTTGAAGTCTTCCAGATCGAGATCCATCCGTCCGGCCTCGATCAGGGCGAGGTCGAGGATATTCTCAATCAGCTTGTTGAGATGATCGGAGGCGGTCAGGATGGAATTCACATTGTCCATCTGACGCGAATTTAGTTCACCATTGGTTTCCGACTGAAGAAATTCTGCATATCCCAGGATCGTCGTCAGCGGTGAGCGCAGCTGATAGCTCACATTGCGTACGAATTCGGTCTTCAGACGGTCAGCCGCCTCAAACGCCTCTGCGCGGCCCCGCAGGGCGCCCTCAACCGCCCGCTGCGCCGTCTCGTCGGCAAAGGCGATCAGCGTGTTCCCGTCAGGCAGCGGCTGGGTGATATAATGCAGCGTCGTGCCATCGGTGCGCTGCATCTCGCCTTCAGTCGGCCGGCGCGCGGCCGCGGACGGATCGGTGATATGGCCCTTGATCTCGCTCCACAGCATCCGGTCACTGAAAAGCGGCAGGCAGGCTTCGATCACATCGTCATAATCGGGCGTATTCTTCACATCCTGCGGGTCGAGCGCCCAGAGCGATTCGAAGGCCCGGTTCGAAAGTTTCAGCCGGCCGTCAGACCCGAACACCGCCACCGCCTGGCGCAGACTGTCGAGCGTGGAGGTCTGTGTCTTGATCAGCGCGTTGAATTTCGTCTGCAGGTCAAGCTCACCGGTAATGTCCTTGAACAGGAGCAGCAGGCCGCCCATCGGATGGCGCTGGCGCGTCACCTGCAGCGTGCGCCCGTCGGGCAGCGACCACTTGTCTTCCTCGATGCCGGAAATGTCCTGATAGTGCGCCAGCTCATCGGCGCGCCAGCGGGCATATTCGGCCTGCGCGGGCAGCTTGCGGTCCTGACGCAGCCGGTCCAGCAGCTCGCCATGGGTCGGCGAGTCGAGCAGATAGCCTTCCTCAAGATCCCAGATCGACGAGAAGGCCCGGTTATAGAAAGTCAGCCGCCGGTCCGGCCCGAAGATCGCCACCCCGTCGGCGACATGGTTCAGCGTCTCATCATGCGCCTTCACATGGCGGTTCAGCTCCTCACGGGCGGCTTCCTGTTCGGACACGTCGAACGCCATCGCCCCGGCCCCGCCTGAAAGCGGAAAGCTCAATATGCGCATGGAGCGGCGCTCGCCGTCGACCACCAGATTGCGGATCGCGTCGATGTCGCGACCCTCGGCAATCGTCTTGTGCAGCTGTTCGGACGCCTTGTCATCAAGCTGAAGCTGCTTGTCGAGCGCGTGATCGAGCGACTTGCCATCGACCGCCTCGATATAGGCCTCGTTCGCCCATTGCAGGCGGCCGACGCCGGACACCCGCCAGGCCGGGAAAGGCGACTTGCCCAGCATGTCGAGAAAGGCTGTGGGATCGCGCGCAATGATCTGGCGCGCCTCTTCCAGCTTGCCGCGCGCAGAGCTTTCTTCCAGCCCCTTGATGGTGGAATCGGTGATCCAGACGACGGCCCGCGCACCAGCTGTGCGCCCGTCCGCCTCAAGGAAGCGCCCGGACGGCCCGATCAGCGTCAGCGAGAAAGGCTGGCCATGTTCACGCAGCTCGCGCAGGCGTTCGCGCAGCGTCGTGTCCTTGCCCGCCCCGTCGCGCGCTTCCAGGTCGGCAAGGCCCTCAATGATACGGATCGCCGGATCGTCGGAGACCGCATCGTCGGTAAATTTCAGGAGGCCTGCCAGCGCGACCGGCGAGCCGTGGATTTCCGGCGCCGCGATGTCGTCATCCTCATCCTCCAGCACGTCGCCCTGCCAGACGAGGATCACGCCTGGATGCGCGCCCAGAACAGACTTCAGTTCGGCGAGCCCACTCTCTGCGTCCGCGGCTTTCTCGCGATACTTGCGCGCCGCCCCGCGTGCGCCGTCAGAGGTGCGCAGCGCCCACAGGATAAAGGCCAGCCCCAGCGCCAGCGCGCCGGCCGCGATGATCAGGGAGACGTTCTCAGCGGTCATCCTTACCCTTTACCCGAATCGTGGGGCCCGGAAGGCCCAAGTCCAATCGTTAACCGAATGCCCCGCCCGCGTTAAGTCCGGGTTAATAGCGCGGTAACCTTATGGCACGCTCGCCAACAGCCGCGTCGCGCCGGGTTTCACCGCATCCAGCGCGCCATCCTCCTCTTCGCTCGCGGCAATCAGCAATGCCGAGGCGAAGGCGCGCACATTATGGCGCCGCGCCAATGCCTCCTCTGAGCCGAACGCCGCCTGCCAGCTTTCAAGCGGTGCCGGATCGGCCAGCATGTCCAGCCAGGCTGAAAGCTGCGCCTCATTGAGCAGCCCACGCCGCGTCAGGATGATCAGCGGGCGCGCCAGACGCGCCGGCTCATCGAAGACCAGCGCCGGGGCCTCCTCGGCCATCAGCGCCTCGAAGATGGCCCGCGCCATCACAATGGCCTCGCCCTCGCCGATCTCCTCATTCAGGCTGAGCTGCATGAGAAGGTCTGCGCCATGCGCCAGACCATGGCGCCAGCCTTCGCCCTCTATGAAGCCGCGATAGTCGCGCACCGAACGGACATAAGCGGCGCCTGCCGCCACCAGCATGCGCCGCTCACCCGAGCTCATCCAGGGCGAAATACGGTCCGTGCGCGCCACCTCCGACAGGACAAGCGCCGCGAAGGGTTTCGAAAAACCGTCCGGGTCCGCTGCATCCGCTGCCATCCGCACCAGCAGCTCGCCCTTCAGCGCCCGCAAGGTCTCATCGTCCGCAACGCCGTCGCGCAGGATATGGGCGATCCCCGAATAGGCGACCTCATCGCGCAGGACCGGGTCCGGCTCTCCAAGGCAATTTTCCAGATGCATCAGCCGGGCTGCAATATCGGCGTCCTCCTCCAGCTCGAACCCGCGTGCGCGCCAGGCCAGCAGCTCGTCGCGCGTCCCCTCATCGCGAAGGCAGAGCTGCTCCACCCGGGCGGCCTGTTCCGCCTCGATCGCCGCGCGCAGCAGAACCAGCGGCAGCTCCCGGCCCTTGCCAGCATCGGACGCGGTCCAGAGGCAGTCGGGATTGATGCCAAGGACATAGTCGGTCAGCCAGTTGATCTGCGGGGCGGCGACATCCCCCTCGAACCCGCGCGGCTGGGCATCGCGCGCCTCAACATAGGCGGCCAGATAGCGCGAGGCAGTCGGGATGTAGGACCAGTGCCAGCGCTCCGGTTCATAGCCGGTCTGCCGCCGTCCATCGCGCGCCGAATAGACCTCGCAGAAACCATATTCGGCCGCATGCGCCTTCATCCAGTCATAGACGGGCTTGCCCTCGGGCGTGTCGAACCAGCGATTGTTGAGCGCATTGATATCGAAATCGGTGCCCCAGTGGTGACGCGACGTGCCGGGCATGGAGCTGTAGCGCATGATATGGGTGGCAAGATCGCGCGGCGCTTCGAACGCGCCGCTCTTATAGCGCTCGCGCCATTTGGCCTCCCAGATCCAGCGCTGATGGTTGAAGGAGCGGAAAGCCGAGAGAATGAGCAGTTCCACGCCTTCGCGCGCCGCCGCTGCCCGCATCTTACCAAAGGCCTGCAGCGCTTCAGCCTCGGCATACATGCCGGGATGGCTGGCCCAGCTTTCGGGCACCTCCACCAGAAGCTCACGCGGATCAATGTCACCGCGCAGAAGCTTCGCCTTGTCGGGATAGGCATCGGGTAAGGCGCCGGGCGGATAGGATGGCGCCGGGCGCTCTTCAGGCTCGGCTTCCGCCTCTAACGCTACGCCTGCCTCTGACGCACTGGAAGACAGGTCCTGGGCAACGGCAGCCGACAAGCCAGAGCACCCGGCAGCCGCCGCCAGAAGAAAGCAGATCCGCCGCGAAACCCTATGCATTCGCCTCAAGACATCCCTCATCTACGCGCGTCATCATGCGGGCGAATCGAGGGGCGGGCAAGCAGCCGCCAGACGCTATTTCAGCTGGCTGTCCTTGGAGCCGCGCCGGTTGATGCCACCGCGCATGGCCGCCGCGCCATCGCGCTCCTGCTGGCAGTCGACACAGAACTTCACGCCTGCAATCAGCTTGCGGCGTTTTTCAGGGATCGGCTCACCGCACTCAATGCAATGCGACAGGCTTTCGCCCGCCGGACGGCTGGCCTGTATACGCGCCAGCTCATCGCGGATCGAATCCTCGATCTGGTCGTGCACCGCGCCATCGCGCGACCATCCACCTGCCATGTGAGCCTCCGCTATCTGGGGTTGGTCTTTCAATATAGGAAACGGTGTAGGCGTCAGAAGGTTTCGGTTTCAGTGCTTGTGCCCAAGCGGGCCTGCAAGTTGGCCAGCTATTTTTGGCACTCGCCAAATGTTTCTATCGGCGCCCTATTCAATTCATCCACAGAAGCGGTCCTTACGACCCTATATTTCTCGATGAATTCGAACGCTTCTTTGTTTGAGAACAAGTCCCCACTGTCTGGCCAATCCCCCGATACGTCGATGCCCCGATAGTGATTGAATACGTCTTCATCAGGCATCCAGTAATGTGCCTCAGCGCGGCTTAGATATCCGGCCACCAGACCACTGTCGGTCGTTATCAGCCGCCCATAGCACACAGGTCTGATTTCCCGCATTGCCTGCTCGAAGAATGCTGCAGTCCTGCCCGCCTGCTGCAGCAGGCGACTTTCTTCGGCAGCGTAGAAGTTCAGTGCTTCAAACCTTTCCTCACCCAGGTCGAACTCTCCCGCGCTAAGCACATATTTCATACCCAGAGATGTTCGGTGCACCGCTATGAACGCGCCTTCGGTAATCCGCAGATTATCAGTTGCGAACGCCAGCGACGCACATGCAGAAACACATTTCCCTACGACGACGAGCTGCGTGAGATCCTGATTGTTCAGGGCATTCGCGGCTTGCAGGGCCCAGACATTGTCTCCGCCAGACGATTCGATGTGGATTTCTTCGACGTGGGTCCGAATGGCAAGCTCCACCTCAAAATAGAACTCTTTGTTGATCTCTCCTGACAGATCCACCCTTGAGACCTCTGCCGAAGCAAAACAGGGAAAAACCCACCACAGAAGCATCAGGACCAGGCGGGGGAAACGAACACACAGCGGACGTCTCACTCTTTCTCTCCTTCAGAACAGTCCATCAGTTTCGGGTCGAGCAACCGGCGACGCCTACCCCTTCTCCATCCCGGCAATCCAGGCCCGCACCAGTTCGACGCCGTCCTCATCCACCAGCGCGCGGCCAAGCTCCGGCATGGCGACGCCGGCTTCGGTCGAGGCCATGCGATAGGTCAGGATGGAGCTGTCCGGCGCGCCGGGGGCCACCACATAGATTGCATCGCCAGAGCCCCGGCCCGCCGCAGTTGGATGTTTGCCGATGCCGATCTTGGTCGCATCCGCCACCTCCCAGCCAAGCCACAGGCCGGAATTCGACGCAGAGCCTTCGGCCCGGTGGCAATGGGCGCAATTGATGTCGAGATAGGCGCGCGCCCGCTCGGAGACCGCCATCCCCTCATCTGCAACATCGGCCACCGCCGCGACCTCCTGCGGCACACCCTCCAGCATGCCGCGCTGGACCCAGTCCGAGATCTGGTTCGCGCCATTGGGGCCGGCATGGTTGAGGTTGCGCACCTTCGGCCCGATCGGCGCGATCACAGCCCCAAGCTGATGGCAGGTCTTGCACTGGTTCTGGTTCGGCACGCGATAGTCGATGGAGACCGCCTCCCCCGAAGGATCGATGAAATCAAGGTCCAGCCAGTCGCCCGCCGGGGCATAGCGCGCTTCGGTCTGTTCGGCGTTCCAGACATAGGGATACGCCGTCCAGCCCTCTTCCTTGCGGATAAGCAGCCGCGTCTCGCGGTAGCGCTCCTCCACCTCCGGCGTGCGCATGTCGGGGGCAAAGGCAAATGTCTTCACCAGCACCGTGCCGACCGGGAAATCCAGCACCGCCGCCTCGGTATACCGGGCGGTCTCTCCCGGCGGCAGGAAGACATAGCGGTGCTTGCTCGCATGATCTGAAAAGAGCGGATTGATAAGGTCATAGGCCACCACGCCGGAGGCGGGCTCGCGCGCCGCCACATCGGCAAACAGGCCATAGGCCGCCAGCGTCGCCGCCGGTGCCTCTGCCAGGATCACCTCCATGTCCGGCCCGGCCGCCTCGCGCCCGCAGGCGGCCAGCGCCAGGAAGAGGAGGGCTGAAAGCGCGCGCCTCATTCTGTGTGCGGCAGGCTGACCGGCTCAAGCTCCCCGAACGGGTCGCCGCCCGGGCGGTCCATGCTGGGGGAGACGTTCGCCATGTCGATGGGATAGGTGCCGAGCCCCAGATTCACGAAGCCGACCTCCTCAGCCTCATCCACGACGATATTGGCGCCTTCGGTCTCGCCGCCTTCCCAGCGTGTGACGCCGTCCCAGACAATCTCCGGCAGGCTACCGCCAAGCACCATGGCGAAAGGTGCAAGATCGCCCTGCGGATTGTTTCCGCCCTCGCCATATTCATTGCTGCGCACCACGATGTTGCGCGCCAGCGGATTATAGTCCTCGTCGGAGAAGTCTTCGGAATACGCGGTAATCAGCACCTGCACCGTCTGGTTATTGTCGAAGCGGTTATTCTCCACCACGACCTTGTCATTCGCCATGATGATGACGCCCGTGCCCGACGGCACGCCGGCGACGATATTGCCGGGCGGGGCAAAGTTGCGCGTATTGTTGTCGATAATGTCATTGTCATGGATGCGCGTGGAATTGCCGCCCATCACCGGCAAATCCGGCAGGTCGAAGACAAGGATACCGCCTGCATTGTGGCGCGCGGTATTGCCATAGACATCCGCATGGGCCGAATTCTCGATCTCGATCCCGGCCACATTGTATTCGGCAAGGCTGTCGCGAACGATGATATTGCTCGACTGGCCGACATAGATGCCCGCATCGGAGGCCCCGCGCACGGTTACATCCTCGACCAGCACATCGCTGCTCTCGACCGGATAGACGCCGTAGGCCCCGTTTTCCTCGTCCGGCTCGCCCAGCCATTCCACGGTGAGGTCGCGATAGATGATCCGGTCGGCGCCCTTGGACTTGATGCCGTCGCCCTTTGTCTCCTGGATGGTGAAGTTCGACAGGGTGACATCGTCAGAAGTGACGAGCAGCCCCTCGCCCGATCCGCGCTGACTGGAAAAGTCGAGGATCGTCTCGCCCTCCCCGGCGCCTGTCAGCGTCACGCCATTCACGTCCAGCGACAACCCGTCCGTCATCTCGAACGTGCCGGCCGGCAGTGTGATGGTTGCTCCCTCGCTTGCCTGGATCAGCGCGGTCTGAAGGTCGCTCTGGAAGCTCTCGCTGGCCTGAAGCGTCACATCCCCGGTCTGGCCGGCAGCGCCTTCCGCCATTTCGGCGGGCGGCGAAGCTGCCTCAACCTCTTCAGCCCCGCTCTCCTCTGCCGGCCCGTTACACGCCGCCAGCAAGGCCAGACCCGACATCGCAACCAGGACATTCCGCATGACTTTCCTCCCGTCATTTTATTGACGCGAGTGTCACGTTTTTTCGCGCGTTCGGCAAGCAGCCCCAAAAAAAAGACGCCGGATCTCTCCGGCGCCCTTGATGTTCTTGAGGTCGGTTCAGGACCTAGTAGCGGTAGTGGTCCGGCTTGTACGGGCCTTCCGTCGTCACGCCGATATAGTCGGCCTGCTCGGTCGAGAGCTCGGTGAGGCCAACGCCCAGCTTGTCGAGGTGAAGGCGCGCGACCTTCTCGTCGAGGTGCTTGGGCAGCGTGTAGACATCGTTCTTGTACTCGCCCTCATTCTTGTGAAGGGCGATCTGGGCCAGCGTCTGGTTGGTGAAGGATGCCGACATCACGAAGGACGGGTGGCCCGTCGCATTGCCGAGGTTCACCAGACGGCCTTCCGACAGAAGGATGATGCGCTTACCATCCGGGAAGGTGATCATGTCGACTTGCGGCTTGATATTGTCCCACTGGAAGTTGCGCAGGCCCTCGACCTGAATCTCATTGTCGAAGTGGCCGATATTACAGACGATGGCCATGTCCTTCATCTTGCGCATATGGTCGACGGTAATGATGTCCTTGTTACCGGTCGCCGTGACGAAGATGTCGGCCTTGTCGACATAATAGTCGAGCGTCTGCACATCGAAGCCATCCATGGAGGCCTGCAGCGCGCAGATCGGGTCGACTTCCGACACGGTGACGCGTGCGCCAGAGCCTGCGAGTGAGGCGGCAGAGCCCTTGCCCACATCGCCATAGCCAGCGACGAAAGCCTTCTTGCCGGCCATCATCACATCGGTGCCGCGGCGGATCGCGTCGACCAGCGATTCCTTACAGCCATACTTGTTGTCGAATTTCGACTTGGTGACCGAGTCGTTGACGTTGATCGCCGGGAAAGGCAGCTCGCCCTTCTTGGCCAGCTGATAAAGGCGGTTCACGCCGGTCGTCGTCTCTTCGGACACGCCCTTGATCTCTTTCTTCACCTTGGCAAACCAGCCCGGCGTCTCGGAGATACGCTTCTTGATCTGCTTGAAGAGGGCAATCTCTTCCTCGGACTTCGGATTCTCCAGCAGTGAGGCGTCCTTCTCGGCCTTTTCGCCAAGGATAATGTACATGGTTGCATCGCCGCCATCATCCAGGATGAGGTTGACGAGCTTGCCATCCGGCCACTGGAAGATCTTGTCACAGAACTGCCAGTACTCATCCAGCGTCTCGCCCTTATGGGCGAAGACCGGCGTGCCACTGTCGGCAATCGCGGCGGCGGCATGGTCCTGCGTCGAATAGATGTTGCAGCTTGCCCAGCGCACTTCTGCGCCCAGGGCTTCCAGCGTCTGGATCAGCACAGCGGTCTGGATGGTCATGTGCAGCGAACCGGCAATGCGCGCGCCCTTCAGAGGCTGCTCGGCGCCATACTCTTCGCGCGCCGCCATCAGGCCCGGCATTTCGGTCTCGGCAATCGCGATTTCCTTGCGGCCATATTCGGCCAGGGAGAGATCGGCGACAGCGTAGTCATTAGCCATATCAATGATCCTTTATACGTTTATATGTCCCTGCCGGACTTACCGGAGAGTGGGCGAAAATGCAAGCAAGCCGGCGGCACAAATAGCAAGCGTCCGGGCTCTGGCGCAGCTGGCGGTCGGACTTCACGGCTTGATTTCTTTGACAGGCTCGGGATATCGCCCCCGATATCGACTGAGTGGCAACTAGGGTTCCGGACGGCACGCCGTCGCTGGACCGAGCGTTGCGGAAACCGCGGCGTCCGTGCGCGGCTGCACCCAAGGGATAAAAACCCAGGGGAGGAGACGTCGAGATCAACCGGCGCATTGCGCGCGAATGGAGGTCTCCATGACATTTACCTCGCTCCTCCTCGTCGTCCTCGCAGCCTTCATCCATGCAGGATGGAATCTGCTCGCCAAGCGGGCCGCGCCAGTCGGGCCCGTCTTTGTCTTCGCCTATAATCTCGTCTCGTGCGTCGCCTATGCCCCTTGGGTGGTCATGATCCTCGTCAGGGGCACAATAGACTGGGGGTGGGTAGGCGCCGGCTTCGTCATCCTCAGCGGCCTGATCCATCTCGCCTACAGTCTTTTTCTCCAGCGCGGTTACCAGGTGGCGGACCTCTCGGTGGTTTATCCGGTCGCGCGCGGCACCGGCCCCCTGCTCTCGAGTTTCGGGGCCTTCCTCTTCCTCGGTGAATCGCCAACAGGTCCCGGCCTCGCCGGGCTTGGCCTGGTGATCATCGGCATCGGACTGATCGCGACAGGGGGCAAACTTTCGGCGTTCCGCCGTCCGGGTGGACAGGCGGGCCTTCTATGGGGTGTTCCGACCGGCGGGCTCATCGCCTCCTATACGGTTGTGGATGCCTATGCGGTAAAGGCGCTCGGCATCGCCCCTGTCGTCCTGGACTGGTTTTCGAACCTGTTGCGTTTCTTCCTTCTCCTGCCCCTGGTGGCGGCCAATCCGCGACGCGCGCTCGCCCGGATGAAAGGATACTGGTGGGTCGCTGTCTGTGTCGGCCTGCTCTCACCGCTCTCCTACATACTCGTCCTGGCGGCGCTGACATCGGGGGCACCGCTCAGCCTCGTCGCACCGATGCGCGAGATGTCCATGATGGTCGGGGCACTAATGGGCATGCTGATCCTGCGCGAGGCGGTCGGGCCCTCGCGGCTGACGGGCTGCGCCATACTTGTCGCCGGTGTGATTCTCCTGTCGGTGGCCTGATTTCACGCGGCCGCGCGCCCGCCTCGCGAATTAGTCATGTGGCATTCAGGTAACACTCCCTATATGATAGGGGTTTGATCCCGCTGGAGACGTCATGATCCGATCCATCGCCGCCTGTCTGCTTCTCGCCCTGCCATTTGCCGCGTCCGCGGCCGCACCGGCTGTCCCCGCCGATGATGAGATCGTCCGCCTGCCCGCCTCGGGCGAAGTGCGCTCGCAGGAAGATCGCGAACGCCTGCGTGCCGATCGTCTGAAACCCGGCGGCGGCCTGCTCGCCTCGTTTGACAGCAATGGCGATGGCCGCATCAGCCGCGCGGAACTGAAAACCGGCATCGCCGCCGCCTTCGAAGCAGCAGATGCGAACAGCGACGGGGAACTGACCGCGCTGGAACAGAAGGCCTGGGCAGACAGCCTGCCGACGCGCGACAACTCCCTCGCCAACCCGGTCCGGTTCGACCCCAATCTCGACCGCCGCGTGAGCCTGGCCGAGTTTTCCGCCGTCATCACCAACCTCTGGGCCGACTACCGCGACGATGGCGACCGTGAGCTGCGCGTCGCCTCGCTCAAGGCGCCAAAGGATGAGCGCCGCGAGACGCGTCTTGGCAAGCCGGAGGAATATCGCGGCGCCCTGCCGGGAGAGCCGGCGGCTGACACCGAACCGGAAGAAAGCGACCTCTAGGCGCCCTCCCCCAGCCGGCACGTCCACACCCGCCTTGCACCCCGCACACACTTAGAGCCGTTGCACCTGATACCCGCAGGCGGCTAAACCCTGTGCTGGCCCAGCCGACGCAAGGACACCGCCCCATGCCTACCGCACCGATCACTGAAGACAGCCACCTCTACCTGATCGATGCGAGCGCCTATATCTTCCGCGCCTTCCACGCCCTTCCCCCGCTGAGCCGCGCCTCTGACGGCCTGCCGGTCGGCGCGGTCGCCGGCTTCTGCAACATGCTCTGGAAGCTTCTGGAAGAGCTGAAAGGCGACGAACGCCCCACCCATTTTGCCTGCGTATTCGACAAGGGTAGCTACACGTTCCGCAACGATCTCTATCCCGACTACAAGGCGAACAGGGACGAGCCGCCTGAAGACCTTCGCCCGCAATTCCCGCTGGTGCGCGAAGCCTCCATCGCCTTTGCCTGCCACGCGCTTGAGATTGAAGGCTACGAAGCCGACGACCTCATCGCCACTTATGCCCGCCAGGCCGAGGCCAAGGGCGCGCGCGTCACCATCGTCTCGTCCGATAAGGACCTCATGCAGCTGGTGACGGACAAGATCACCATGCTCGACACAATGAAGAACAAGACGCTCGGGCGCGATGAGGTCTTCGAGAAGTTCGGCGTCGGCCCGGAAAAGGTCGTCGATGTCCAGTCGCTCGCAGGCGACAGCACCGATAACGTCCCCGGCGCCCCCGGCATTGGCGTGAAGACCGCCGCCCAGCTGCTGGACGAATACGGCACCGTCGAGGAGCTTCTCAAACGCGCCGAAGAGATCAAACAGCCCAAGCGCCGCCAGACCCTGATCGAGCACGCCAATCAGGTCCTCATCTCGAAGAAACTCGTCCAGCTCGATGAGAACGTGCCCGTAGAGGTCCCCGTCGAGGACCTTGCCGTCTGCGATCCGGACCCGAAAACCCTCATCGACTTCCTCGAGAAGATGGAGTTCCGCACCATCACCCGCCGCGTGCGCGAAACGTTCGAGGCCGAAGGCGTCATCGAGGAAACCACCGCCGGCGATATCGGCTTCGACCGCGAGGCCTATACCTGCATCCGCGACTTCAAGACGCTCGAGGACTGGATCGCCCGCGCCTATGAGGCCGGCGTCATCGGTGTCGACTGCGAGACCAACAGCCTCGACTGCCAGACCTGCGACCTGGTCGGCATTTCCATCGCCCTCGCGCCGAATGAAGCCGCCTATATCCCGCTCGGCCATATCGATCCGGACCATTCGGGCGGTGACGACATGTTCGACGCCGCCCCGCCGCGCCAGGTCCGCAAGGAGGATGCGCTAAAGGCGCTGAAACCCCTGCTCGAAGACCCCGGCGTCCTGAAAGTCGGCCAGAACTTCAAATACGACCTCACCGTGTTCCAGAGGAACGGCATCGAGGTCACCCCCGTCGATGACACGATGCTGATCTCATTCGCCCTGCATGCCGGCATGCATGGCCATGGCATGGATGAGCTGTCGGAACGCTATTTCAGCCACTCCCCCATCCCGTTCAAGGATGTGTGCGGCAGCGGCCAGAAGCAGATCACCTTTGACCGCGTGCCGCTCGACAAGGCGACCGAATACGCTGCCGAGGATGCCGACGTCACCTTGCGTCTCTGGCAATATCTGAAGCCCTATCTCCACAAGGAGAAGGTCACCACGGTTTACGAGACACTCGACCGCCCGCTGATCCCTGTGCTGGCCGACATGGAACGTCACGGCATCAAGGTGGACCGCGACTTCCTCTCGCGTCTTTCTGCCGACTTCCAGCAGCGCATGGCCGGCTATGAGGACGCCGCCTACAAGGCCGCCGGACAGGAATTCAACATGGGCTCGCCCAAACAGCTGGGCGACATCCTCTTCGGCGAAATGGGCCTTCCCGGCGGCAAAAAGACCAAGACCGGCAACTGGTCGACCGATGCCAGCCAGCTCGAATTCCTCGCCGCGCAGGGCCATGAACTGCCGCAGATCATCCTCGACTGGCGCACCCTCTCAAAGCTGCGCTCGACCTACACAGAGGCCCTGCAGGACGCGATCAACCCGCAGACGAAACGCGTTCACACCTCCTATTCCATGGCGGGCGCGCAGACCGGCCGCCTCTCCTCGACCGACCCGAACCTTCAGAACATCCCGATCCGCACCGAAGAAGGCCGCAAGATCCGCGAAGCCTTCATCGCCGAAGACGGCAATGTCCTCATCAGCGCCGACTACAGCCAGATCGAGCTTCGCCTGCTCGCCCATATCGCAAACATCGACGCGCTGAAGGCCGCCTTCAATGAAGGCCTCGACATTCATGCGATGACGGCCAGCGAGATGTTCGACACCCCCATCGAAGGCATGGACCCGATGGTGCGCCGCCGCGCCAAGGCGATCAATTTCGGCATCATCTACGGCATCTCCGCCTTCGGTCTTGCCAACCAGCTCGGCATCGATCGCGGCGAGGCGTCGGACTATATCAAGGCCTATTTCCAGAAATTCCCCGGCATCCGCAAATACATGGATGAGACGAAGGAATTCGCGAAGGACAATCTCTACGTCCAGACCGCCTTCGGCCGGAAGCTGCACCTGAAAGAGATGAACTCCAAGAACGGCGCCATGCGCGCCTTCTCAGAGCGCCAGGCCATCAACGCCCCCATCCAGGGCTCTGCCGCCGACATCATCAAGCGCGCCATGATCGCCATGCCGGAAGCTTTGGCGAAGAAGAAGCTCGACGCAAAGATGCTGCTACAGGTCCACGACGAACTGGTGTTTGAGTGCCCCGAGGATCAGGCCGAAGACACCATCGCAGTGATCCGGAGAGTGATGCAGAAAGCGCCACTTCCTGCGCTGGATTTGTCCGTGCCGCTAGACGTCGATGCGAACGCAGCGAAGACATGGGCTGAGGCGCACTAACAAAAGGGCCGAGTCTGTCCGTCACTTTCACCTTGTTTTCGGCGCCGGATGCAACCTTTACATCCTCCAAGGTTATCCCAGTCTATTTCAAAGTCAGGATCGCCGTAAAGTTTGCCCACTTCCCAACCACTTTTTCGGATCCATTCTTCAAATCTGGGGAAGTATCGATGATTGGCGGCTTTTCGATGCCCCTGATTCTGATGAACTATTCCGAGCAAGTCTGAAGGCAGCTTTTTGGCTTTCTTCCCAAAATAATAGAAATCTCGACTTATAAGGACATTCTGGCCACTCAGGTCCGTTTTCCGATTCCCATGATCATGCACGCTTCTTCGAAGTCGCGGCTCACTTCCGGAACTAAAGTCGTAAATACAATCGCCAAGACGATCTCGATGATCGGAAGTTTCAAAGTCAGGCAGGCGGGGCCAGGAATTCGACCGGACGAGCCTGTCATAATCACGCAGTGTGACTACACGTTCCACTTTCATAGCATAGACTATTTTGCCTGATAGATCGCCACTTGGGGCCCTCTTAGAGCCTAGGCCTGCGATCCAATCGCCGGGCTTTGCAGTCCTTCGGATTACTGGCTTGCAAATGGCAAGCGTGCAAATACCCCCGAAGGGGTTAGGTGCTGCGCCGTCGTCAACCGGAATTATGTAACTGAACAATGAAGGCATAGTGGCATATTGAGCTGCGGTTCGCCCTTCCGCAAGTTGGGCATCTTTGCCAGCCTAACATCCTCTGCCATTCGGCCACAGCCAGCCCTCGCCCGGCCTGTTTCAGGCGGTCAAGGCTGCCGAAGGCACGGCGCCAGCCGCCCGGCCTTGAGGGCCTGCAACAGGCCGGGCACCTCACTCACATCTCACTCAAAACCCACCCTCTCCGAAGACCCCTGTGAAAACAGGGGTCCATGGTGGACGACATCAACATGGCGTGACGCTGAAAAGGACCATTATGGATACCTGCCTGCGCAGGTATCTGCGGACAGGGTGGTGCATGAGACGCGAGCCTTTCCTCCCGCGTCACACTCGATGCTTGCCAAACCCGCCGCCTGCGCCCGTGATGATGATGGATTTGCCGGTCACATGATTGGTCATGACATCGTCCCCCTGGATCAGGCTGACGGCGCATTCTTCGCAAAGCCCGGAATACTCTCCGGCAGGACCACCCAGTCCTGCTTGCTGTCGCAATAGACCTGCGCGGCGGGTTTGAGGCCGGACGCATCATCCAGTGTGCCGGCCTTGATGGCGATCATGCCGGGTGAGGCCGCAAGCTCTGAAATGATCGGTGACCCGCACGTGTCGCAGAACTTCCGCCACACCTTGTTGCCGCTGTCGCCCTTGTCCTCAAAGGTTTTCAGGTCGCCCTCAATGGTGAGTTGCGCTTCCTTGACGAGGACATTGACCGAAAACGCCGCCCCGCCCTGCTTCTGGCAATTGGTGCAGTGGCAGAGCGCGGTAAACATCGGCTCGCCCTCGATCGCGTAGCGCACCTTGCCGCAAAGGCATCCTCCGGTTTTCGACATCTTCGCTTTCCTCCGTCATCGATTTTCCACCACCATGGAGGGGCAGCCTTGATCGCGTCAACGCAAATCGACTGGGGCTGCAGGGCTGAACCGGCCGGCCGGTGCTTCCCCTTGGCCCGAAAACCCACCCTCCCGAAGACCCCTGTGAAAACAGGGGTCCATGGTGGGCCATCGCATCTAGCGCAACACTGAAAACGACCATCATGGATACCTGCCCTCATCCTGAGCCTGTCGAAGGACGCAGGTATCTGCGGTGAGGTCGCCTGTGACCCCGCCCCAGGAGGCAGCCCCTCATCCCTCTTCGGGCACCTGTACCGTTTCCAGATAGGCGAGCAGCGCGTCGATCTGTTCGGGCTCGAACTCCCATTGCGGCATCTTTGGATGGGCGACCATGATGCCCTCGGCCAGCGGTTCGGCCAGCGCCTCAACTGGATAGTGCCAGGAAATCTGCCTGAACGGCATCGCTTCTGGCTCGGGACTTTCCCCGGTCAGGCCGATGGCATGGCAGCCCGCGCAGAGCGTTTCGGCCATCGCTTCGCCCTGCCCCACAAGCTCGCTCGCAGGGATGGGGGAAGCGGCGTCTTCGGTCGGCGGTGCGGCCAGTTCCGGCGCGGCCATGTCTTCCTGCGTCCCGCAGGCGGCCAGCGGCAACAGACCCAGCCCCAGCACGGCGGACATCCGTCCAAATGTCTTCATCATCCTCTCGTCTCCATTTCTTTCAACGCCCGCCCCATCCTGCGGCGCTGCTCGCCGTCTGTCCATCCGCCTCCCAACGGCTTTGCATCCCGGCGGGCGGCGCGAGGCCTCTCGCACAACCTGTCGTAAATTTCATTCGCGCACGGCCCGCGCACCTCTTGCGCGCCGGGCACACCAGGCAGATATTTGAAGGGCGCGGCGCACAGGCAATTCGCTCTCGCCTGGCGAGCCCCCGCGTGCCTCTGCCCGCCTCGACATGACGTCCCCGCGGTCTCCGGAAGGCAAGCCTTCTGCCTGTTTCCCCGGTGCTCAGACCAGCGCCGGCAGGCAGTTTGAGGAAAGTGAGTGAACATCATGGCCGAACAGAAAAAGAACCAGCCGAGCAAGCCCCAGGCCGGCAAGCCCAGCGCCGCTTCGCCGCAGAAGAAGCCGGGCATTTCGAAAGAGCAGGACCGCTCGCGCAAATAGGCCCTGCCCCGTTGAGATGGATAAAAGCCCCTCTTCCGGCCAGCCGGGAGAGGGGTTTTTACTTGCGTCCGCCGTCATGCTGCCGGCGCACTTGCCCATTGTATTTCACCGCAGGGCGCACGATATATCCGGTACGCCTTTTGCGGCCCACGTCACACTAAAATCCGCAAAGCCTTTCTGGCGCTGCCCCTGCCTGATCGACCATTCCGGTCGCCGGCCTACAGGGGCAAACCGCATCGCTGGCTGCGATACTTGAGAAGTGACCATCCCCATGTCGAAACAACAGAAATCGAACCGCGAAATCCGTAAGCCCAAGAAGGAAAAGCCGAAGACGAATGCGTCTAACCCGTCGGTGAAAACCGGTGTGCAGAACGTCTTCGACCAGCGTAAATAGACGCCGCCTGAAAGGCCTTCCCCCCTCACCGTCGGGGAAGGCTTTTATCCTACACCTGCACCTGCCGTGTACTGTCGCTGCACCATGAGCGACCCTGTAACGGCCCTTTCCCCTCTGATCGCCCGCGTCTGGCCGCGCCTTGTGGCGCTTGTCGCCCGGCTGGCAAAGCTCGCGGCGCAGGCAGGGGCGACGGGGGACCGCGGGCTTCGCCTTCAGGCCTTTCGCCTGCTGCGTCCCGCCGAAGCGCTCGCCCGGCGTATCATCATGCGTCTCGCAGAGGAGATCGATGCCGGCGACCTTCAGGCATTGAGCGCCTCTCCGGCACGCGCGGCCTCGCCCCGCCCGGCCCACAAGGCGGCCTGCAGCTTCTGCCTGTTTGAGCCGGTGCCGACATTTGCCGCCTGTTTCGGCCTATCAAAAGGCCGCGGCCGCTTTCGCGCCGCCCCGCGCATCCTCGACCTCGATGCCCCCTCTCTATCTCCCGCTGCCGCTCCAGCGCCCGCGACCGCCGACACGCTCACCGGCCGGATCGAGGCGCTTCAGCGCGTCCTGGACGCCCCGGACCGCTCGGCCAGACGGCTCGCCCGGCGCATCGCGCGCACGCTCGCCGCGCCTGCCTCTGACCGCCGGATCACACCACTTCGCCCCGGCTGGCCGCCGGGCCTTAGATCGCTCGATACACCCGACTGGCTGAAAGCCGTCCTGCTCGATCTCAACCATGAGCTCCGCTCGCGCCCGCCGCCGGGCATCATGAAAGAAGTGGCTTAGTCACCGGGACCTGTGTTACCCCATCGGGCATGACACGGATGCGCCTTCGCCAGCTCGTTATTGCCGCAGAAAGCCTTGCCACGGCCGACCGTCTCCGCACGGTCCTCGGCCTCGGCAAGCCGTTCGCCGATCCCGGCGTCAAGGAATTCGGCCTCGAAAACGCCGTCTTCGCCATGGGCGATCAATTCATAGAAGTTGTCGCGCCGGTCACGCCGGACGCGCCCGTCCGCCGCTTCCTCGATAAGCATGGCGAGGGCGGCTATATGGCGATCTTCCAGACCGAGGATCTTGAGGGCGCGCGCGCCCGCCTCGACAATGCCGGCATCCGGCGGGTCTGGAATATCGACCTAGACGATATCGCCGCCAGCCATGTCCACCCGGCCGATGTCGGCGCGGCCATCCTGTCGCTGGATGAAGCCCACCCCTGGGACAGCTGGCGCTGGGCCGGGCCGAAGTGGAAGAAACACGCCATAGACGGGCATCTCGGCGGCGCAATCTTTTCCGCGCCCGACCCGCGCGCCCTGGCGGCCCGCTGGTCGGCAGCGCTCGGCCAGCCCGCCTCCACCAGCAAGGGCCAGACCGTCATCCAGCTTGAAGGCGAAGGCCGCATCGTCTTCGAAGAGGGTTCCCATGAAGCTCTCTCCACCTTCTGCATCTCCGTGAACAACGCCATGAAGGCCCTGGAACGGGCCGACAGGCTGGACCTCGCCACCGATGGTGACGGGGTCATCATTGGCGGGGTGCGTTTCGAGCTCAACAATCTGGAAACGGCGGACGCGAAATAGCGCGCGCTCTTTACCAACCCTCCAGCGCAGGAGACACCGGATGGACTGGTTCAACGAACTTTTCGACCTTGCCGCCGTGGCCTCCGGGGCCGGTCTTGGCGGCGGCGTGATCGCCGCACTCGTGGTGACGGCGTTTTCAGGCGCGGTCCTCAAATTCATCATCCGGATCGTGGTCACTGCCATCATTACCGGCGTCGGCTTCTACTATCTGCTCGGCTGGCTCGGCTTTGAAATCGTGCCCCGCGATGAGGTCGCCGCAGCCGCGCCCGCGCCATCGGCCTCTATCTATGCCCGCAGCGAGAGCTTCCTGCCCGAAGGCGATGACGAACTGGCTGGCGCCGCGCCCGCCAGGTCGGAAGAGGAACCGGCCCGGCGCCTCATCGTCTCCTCGCCTTTCCGGCGCGGCGACTGACTATTTGAAGTCCACCTCAAGATGCGTTGGCGTGCGGGACGTCACCCTGCACCGCGCATCAAGGCCATCGGAGCGGATAACAAGCTGGAACCGGTCTGGCACATCCGTCGTCGAGATCATGTTGAGCCCTGCCCCTGCCGGACCGAGCGTGCGGACCGAACAGGCTATCGGAGCCCCGTCACCCTGGAAATCGATCTTCCCTGCCTTAAGCACACGTCGGCGCAGCGCCTTGGTAGCGGCCTCTCCTCCGTTGCCGACCACCACCCTGTCGCGCCCGTCACTCTTGGCCTGATAGAGCGCCGTATCGGCGCAGGTCAGCAGCGTCTCGATATCGCGCGTTCCCGGCTCCAATCCGGCAACCCCCATGCTGCAGGTCACCCCGATTGTATGGCCGCCGAAGTCAAAGCGCAGGTTCGAAATGTCCTTGCGCAGCTTTTCTGCAACGTCGGCTGCACCCTTGAGCGCTGTCTGCGGCAGCAGGACGGCAAATTCCTCACCGCCGAGTCTCGCAAAGAGGTCGCTCTCGCGCATATGCGTCCTCACCGTTTCGCCGACGCGGCTCAGCACCTCATCGCCGGCGGGGTGCCCATAGGTGTCATTGACCGATTTGAAATGGTCGAGGTCGAAGCAGATAACGGAGAGATTCTGGCTGTGCCGGACAGCAAGCGCAACGGCCCGTCGGGCTTCCTCCCGGAAAGCGCGCCGCGAGAAGGCGCCGGTGAGGGTATCAGTCATGGCCTGCTCACGCAGCTCCATATAATCGACTGCAAGATCTGCAAAATCGCTCAACGTCTGCAGATCTTCTTCAGAAAAACGGCGTGGGCGCGAATCGATGGCGCAAAGCGTGCCAACCGCGAAGCCGTTTTCCATCTTGAGCGGCACGCCTGCATAGAAGCGTAGATGCGGGGCGCCGGTCACATGGGGATTGGACGCAAAGCGCGGGTCGCGTGTGGCGTCCTCGACGACCAGCGGCCTGTCAAACATCAGCGTCTTGCGGCAAAACGTGTCGCTCAGCGGAACGCTGAGGCGCTCTGTCCCCTGGGCTGCCTTGTGCCACTGCCGGTGCGCGTCGATGAGCGAGACCATGGCCGCTTCAACCCCAAAAACCCGGCAGACGAGCCCCGCAATCCGGTCAAACGACGCCTCAGGCGGCGTATCCAGCATGTCGAGACAGGCAACCGTTTCCAACCGCCTTGGATCGAAGACCGGGTCTATCTCCCCGCTTGCCGGCGTCAGGTCGGCTGATGCGCTTGCCATGGATCTCCTTCCGGCCGCCAGAGCAGAATGGTCGCTTGGCGCCGCAATTTCCTTTGGGATCGCTATACTATGGGACCATGGTTAGGAGGAGCTTACAACAGCTGTCATTTCCTTCAGTGGCGGGTAACATCGCTTGCCGCCCCAGCCCCCGGCTATTTGAAGTCGACCTCAAGATGCGTTGGCGTGCGCGACGTTACCCTGCACCGCGCATCAAGGCCATCGGAGCGGATAACAAGCTGGAATCGGTCTGGCACATCCGTCGTGCTGGTCATGTCGACCCCCGCGCCATCCGCGCCCAGTGAGCGCACCGTACAGTCGATGGCCGCGGAATTGTGGGCAAAGACCACCTGGCCGGCTTTCAGGACACGCCGGCGGCGCCCGGCATCCGGATCGCTTGAAACGCCAAGCGCCACACAGCAATTGCGCCCGCGCTTCTTGGCCCGGTACATCGCCGCATCCGCCCAGCCCATCAGCTTGGAGAGATCGTGGCGGCGATTACGGTCACGGGCCACGCCGAAGCTTGCCGTCACGCCGACGACCTTGCCCTCAAAGGTGAATCTCAGCTCTGAGACCGCCCGGCGTATTTTTTCCGCCACCAGAAGGGCGCCGCGGCGGCTCGTTTCGGGAAGCAGGACCCCAAATTCCTCACCCCCCACACGTCCGAACAGGTCGCTTTCGCGAAGCAGCGACTGGCAGGCCGCAGCCACCTCGGTCAGAACCTTGTCCCCTGCCTGGTGGCCATATGTATCATTGATGGCCTTGAAGTGGTCGAGGTCGAAACAGATGAGCGACAGGGCGTGACGATGACGCGAGCAGAGCGCGGCGAGGCGCTGGCCTTCGGTCTCGAATGCCCGCCTCGTAAGAACCCCCGTCAGCCCGTCGGAGACGGCCAGCTTTCGCAGGGCAAGATGGTCGGTCAGGACGCGCGCCATGTTCTTGAGCGCGTCGATCTGGTGGGGCTGGACATGCCGGGGCGTGCGGTCAAGAACGGCCAGCGTCCCCACGATCTGTCCGTCCGCGCTGCGTACAGGAAGGCCGAAATAGAAGCGGACGCCATCCTCGCCGCGGACCAGGGGGTGGGTGCTGAAATGACGGTCCGTAAGCGCGTCCGGCACATGCAGCATTTTTCCGGTTTCAACCACCTTGTGGGAAAAGGCGTCCTTGCGGGCAACCTCGATACCGCCAAGCCCGGCCGACGCCTTCGGCCAGCTGCGGTGACCGTCAACGAGCGCGATGATCGCCATATCGACGCTGAACATCCGGCGCATCAGTTCAACGATGTTGTCGAAGAAAGGCTCGTTCGGCGTATCGAGAATATTGAGGTCTTGCAGGGCTTTCAGCCTGTCGGCTTCGCGCTGCGCCTCGACATGCCCCTCCTTGGCCGGAGAAGGCGGTGGCAGCACACCTGGACGTTCGACAAGGGAGTCCTTGGTCTCGGGCGTACGAATAAGAGGCGGCGGCACAGGGGTTCTGCGCATGAGCCGGTTGACGGCCTTAGACATCTTTTTCTCCGTGGGCGCCCCCCAAATTCCGGCACCTCACTCAGCGTTTCAGTCCACCCTCAATCTATGCGATAAATACAACCTCTTTAGATAGTATTACCCTGAAGTAATTTTATTGCAAGAACCATAAACCTTGAGTTTATGGCGTGACTGGCTCCACCTCGATCGTGCCCTGCGGTGTGACATCGAGCGCGTACATGTCGAGGGCGACCTCCAGCGTCACAAAGCCATAGACGCCCCAGATCGCGGCCATCACGATCATGACCAGAGCGAACGACCGCGCGCACCGCCCTTCTCCCGGCAGCTGATCAAATCCCCAGGCCACAAGAAACAGCATCATGCTGGCGAGCAGGACCGCCCCGATCACATCACTTGGCCAGTGCGCGCCGAGATAGACGCGCGAGAAGCCGATCAGCGCGATCAGCAGAACGAAGCCGCCCACCGCCAGTTTCTGCGGCACACCCTTGAGCGCGTGGGCGGCAAAGATGGCCAGCGCGCCATAGATGACGGTGGAGTTCGTCATATGGCCTGACGGGAAGCTGAAGCTCTCCACGCCGGAATAAAGATCCGCCGTCGGCCGCTCCCGGCCTATAAAGGTCTTGATCAGCTTGACGATGATCGGGGTGGAAATGAAAGCGAGCGCACTTAACCCGGCCGCGGCCCAGGCCCGGCGCAAGAGAAGGGCAAGAACGACAGAAATGGCGATCAGGGTCAGCGCCGTCGCATCACCCAGCAGGGTAACCAGGACGACCATCCAGTCGGTTGCCGCGCTGCGGGCAGACTGAACCCAGTCGCTGATGGTGACGTCGATACCAACCAGCATCGCCTCATTGGCGACACTGAAGGCAAGCGCAATAAAGGCGGCGGCCGCAAGGCCGGCGGGAAAGAGGTGGGATCGTGTGTGACGCATACGGACGAATTGGCAGGCCGAACGGATTTTTCAAATCGTGCATGTGCACGCCCCCAAGGGGACGCACCATGTAGCGGCTCGCCAGCCCGGCCCTAGTCGCGCTGGAACTTCTTGAATTTCAGCTTTTTCGGCTCCACTGCTTCCGGGCCAAGGCGGCGTTTCTTGTCTTCCAGATAGGACGAGAAATCCCCCTCGAACCATTCGACATGGCTGTCGCCTTCGAAGGCCAGGATGTGGGTCGCCATACGGTCAAGGAACCAGCGGTCGTGCGAGATGACCACGACGGAGCCCGGAAAGCCATCAAGGCCTTCTTCGAGCGCCTGCAGCGTCTCAACATCAAGGTCGTTGGTCGGTTCGTCCAGCAGGAGGCAGTTGGCACCCTGGCGCAGCATCTTGGCGAGATGCACGCGGTTCCGCTCACCGCCCGAAAGCAGGCCGACCTTCTTCTGCTGGTCGGAGCCCTTGAAGTTGAAGGCGCCTACATAGGCGCGCGAGTTCACTTCGACCCCGCCAAGATCGATGACATCGAGCCCGTCGGAAACCTCTTCCCAGACATTCTTCTTGTCATCGAGCTGGTCACGGCTCTGGTCGACATAGCCGAGCTTCACCGTGTCGCCGACACGGATCGTCCCGGAATCGGGCTCTTCCTTGCCCATGATCATCTTGAACAGGGTGGACTTACCGGCCCCGTTCGGACCGATCACGCCGACAATGCCGCCGGGCGGCAGCTTGAAAGAGAGATCATCGATGAGGAGGTTGTTGCCGAATGCCTTGCGCAGGTCTTCGGCTTCGATGACGATATTGCCAAGACGCGGCCCCGGGGGGATGCGGATCTGCGCGGTCGAGACCTTCTCGCGCTCAGCCTCTGCGGCGCGTTCCTCATAGGCGGAGATACGGGCTTTCGATTTGGCCTGACGGGCCTTCGCGCCGGCACGGACCCATTCAAGTTCCTTGGCGAGCGTGCGCTTCTTGCCGGCGTCCTCGCGCGCTTCCTGCTCCATCCGCTTGGCCTTCTGCTCGACCCAGTCGGAATAGTTGCCCTTGTAAGGCATGCCCCGGCCGCGATCGAGCTCGAGGATCCAGTCGGTAATCTTGTCGAGGAAGTAGCGGTCGTGCGTGACAAGGATCACGCAGCCCGGGAAGTGGATCAGATAGTTCTGCAGCCAGTCCACAGTCTCGGCATCGAGATGGTTGGTCGGTTCGTCCATCAGGATCATGTCGGGCTTCGACAGGAGCAGCTGGCAGATCGCGACCCGGCGGATCTCACCGCCAGAGAGGTTGGTCACGGACGCATCCCCCTCAGGGCAGCCGAGCGCGACCATGGCCATCTCGATCTTGGAATCGATGTCCCACGCGTCGGCCTGGTCGACCTCTTCCTGGAGCGCGGTCATCTCTTCCATCAGCTCATCGGTATATTCCTCACCGAGCTTCATCGAGATTTCGTTGAACTTGTCGAAGATCTGCTTTTCCGGGCACTGCGAGGCGATGTTCTCGAAGACCGTCTTGCTCTCGTCGAGCTTCGGCTCCTGCGGCAGGTAACCGACCTTTACGCCCGGCGCCGGATTGGCCTCACCATTATACTCGGTGTCCTGGCCCGCCATGATGCGCAGCAGGGTCGACTTACCCGCGCCGTTGACGCCGACCACGCCGATCTTGGCATCGGGCAGAAAGGAGAGATGAATGTTCTCGAACACCTTCTTGCCGCCCGGATAGGTCTTGGTCAGGCCCTGCATGTTGTAGACGTATTGTTGACCGGCCATGGGGTGAGAACGCTCGCTGATCTGGAATGGGATTTGGAAACCGCCGATGTAGGCGTTGGGGGGCCTCAAGATCAAGGTGAAAGGTGAGGCCAGGCGCTCAAACCACGGGCGGTCAGTCCATTTTGGCGGACCCGCGCTGCAGACTGATCTGATAAAGACCATCCAGCGCGCCCGCGACCTGATCGGCCAGGGCGGCCACCGCCCGTTCCTGGGCCGTATCCGCCAGCTCGGTGCGGGTGGAGCGGCTGGAGACAGCGCGGCTGACCGAGGATTTGCGGGCATGCCCGGTAAGCGTCGCATAGGGATACCCATTGCGGACATCGAGCAGCAGGCCGCTGGCAGACGCCTCAACATCAACCGTGCGCGTGGGGATCACGAACATGCCGACAATGGTCAGGTCCGCGAGGGAGAGGAGATTGGCCTTGTCCCGTGTGGACGCGCCCACTTCATAGACCAGCACATAATCCAGATGCTGGCGGGCCGCCCCGCGGCGAATATCGGCGAGGATGGCCTGCGTGCGGTCCGTCCCCCTCGCCGCCGGCTTTGATACCATAGAGGCGACCAGGGGACTGACCGGAACAAACTCGCCATATTGCTCACCGACGCCCTCGAGGGCCGCCTGCCAGATCTGCACTTCATCGCCCGGAAGCGCAGTTAGCCCCGACCGTCCGACACGGGCCAGACCGATACGGGCGGGAAATTCGAGATGGGGCTCCACGCTGGCGATCTGGCGAATGTCGGCGTCGACATCCGCATTCGCCGCAGGCGCTCCAGCGGCGGCTGCCCCGCCCCCATAGCCCAGCCGGTCATAGCGGGCGAGGTAGTCGCTGCCCGATGTCCCCTGCAGCGTGGCACTACAGGCGCCAAGGCCAAGGGCGAGCACAGCAGCAAGAGCGGATTTGCGATTGAACGACATTATGTGAACCTCATTAGTTAGTAAGCGCTTGCTCACTATCTCTCCAAATTACCGCCGTCAAGCCGTTTGCGTGTGGCGGCCGCCCGCGCATGCCGTGCATATGCAGAAGAGGCGCCCCGCCTGCTGACACGGCAGAAGAAGGCGCTATGGTCGCGCCATGCGAAATCTGACGACGCTTGCCGCCCTGACCGCCGCGACCCTGTTCGCCCTTTCCGCCAACGCGCAGCCCCAGCCACAGCAGGAGCCCATGCCTTCCAAAGAGCTTACAATCGACCGTCTCTACGCCTCACCCTCGCTGAACGGACCGTCGCCAACGGGCGTGAAGTATGCGCCCGATGGCAAGCGCGTCACCTTCCTGAAGGCGCGCGAGGAGGATTCCAGCCGCTACGATCTCTGGCAGTTCGATGTGGAGACGGGCGAGCAGTCGATGCTGGTCGATTCGACCCTGCTGGAGCCCGAAGAGGTCGAGCTGTCGGAAGAGGAAAAGGCGCTGCGCGAGCGAAAGCGCATCGCCGGGCGCAAGGGGATTGTCGACTATGACTGGGGCACGGCGGACACGATCCTCGTTCCCCTTGGCGGCGACCTTCACCTCGTCACCCTCACCGGTGACGGCCCGCAGACCCGCCAGCTGACCAAGACCGAAGCCTTCGAATATGACGCCCGTGTCTCCCCCAAGGGCCATTATGTGAGCTTCGTGCGCGATGGCGCCGTCTTCGTGATCGACCTTGCAACTGGCGAGGAACGCCAGATCACGCCGGATGCAGAGCCTGACAAGGCGATCTCCTATGGCGTCGCCGAATTCGTGGCGCAGGAAGAAATGAGCCGCTACACCGGCTACTGGTGGAGCCCGGATGAGCGCCACATTGCCTTCACGAAGGTCGATGAAAGCCCGGTAGATGTGATCGAGCGCTTCGATATCGCCGCCGAGAAAACCACCGTCATCGACCAGCGCTATCCGCGTGCCGGGACGGCGAATGCGCTTGTGGACCTCTTCGTCCACGACCTGAAAAGCGGCGAGGACACACGCCTTGCCAGTGTCGGGCCGGACACCTACCTGGCCCGCGTCAACTGGATCTCGGACAGCCTGTGGTTTCAGACCGTCAACCGCGACCAGACCGAAATCCGCTATAACCAGGCGGACGGCGCCCCGTGGGAGGTCACGACGCCAATGGCCGAGTCGCAGGACAGATGGGTCAATCTGTCGAATGACTTTGTCGGCCTTGAAGACGGCATCCTGCTGACGACCGAGGAAAACGGCTACCGCCATATCGCGATCTCTCCGGATGGCAGCGACAGGGGCGAGCTTCGCTTTCTGACCAGCGGCGACTGGGCCGTCGACAGCGTGAAAACGGTCGATAGCACAAACGGCCTCGTCTACTTTACCGGCTACAGGGACACGCCCCTGGAGCAGCACCTCTACTCGGTGCCGCTCGCTGGCGGCGAGCCGGCGCGCATCACAGAGGCCGGCAAGTCCTGGACGGTGAGCATGTCGCCCGACGGGCAGTCTTTTGTGGGGACGTCCTCTTCCCCGACCCAGCCCCCACAGACGGGGCTCTATACCTCTGAGGGCGACCTCATCGCCTGGATCGAAGAGAACGCCCTCGATGAGGGCCACCCCTACTCTCCCTATCTCGCCGATCACGCTGTGCCTGAATTCGGCACGCTGAAGGCAGAGGATGGCCAGACCCTCTATTATTCCATCCTGAAGCCGGCAGACTTCGACCCTTCGAAAACCTATCCGGCCATCGTGGAAGTCTATGGCGGCCCGCACGTCCAGACGGTGGATCGCGACTGGGAAAGCCTGTCGGACCAGTATCTCGCGCGTCAGGGCTATATCGTCTTCCGCCTCGACAATCGCGGTATGGCGAACCGGGGCAAGGCGTTCGAGGATGTCATCTATCGCCAGACCGGGGGGCCCGAAGTTCGCGACCAGCTGCGCGGTGTCGACTGGCTGAAATCCCAGCCCTTCGTGGACGCAGACAGGGTTGCCATCCAGGGCTGGTCCTATGGCGGCTATATGACGCTGATGACCATCTTGCAGGCGCCTGAAGGCACATTCGCCGCGGCGGCGTCTGGCGCGCCGGTCACGGACTGGTCGCTCTACGACACCTTCTACACAGAGCGCTATATGGACACGCCCGAGGACAATGCGGATGGCTATGACAAGTCATCGGTCTTCTATCATCTGGACCGGCTGGACGGAGATCTTCCCCCGCTCCTCCTGATGCATGGGATGGCCGACGACAATGTGACCTTCGACAACTCCACACGGCTGATGGCGAAGATGCAGGAGAAGGGGATCGTCTTCGACCTCATGACCTATCCCGGCCAGCGCCACGGCATCCGCGGGCAGGCGCTGCAGACACATCTGATGAAGACGCGCATGGCGTTTCTGAACCGGGAGCTGAAAGACTGAGCGAAGTGGGCAAGCGCGCGGCGACTGCGCAAAAAGTAACGTGAAATCGAACGATTGGGGTTGATGCGCTTTCCTCCTGCGGCATCTTCAGTTTCGAGAAGGAAGGGTTTTCCATGGGCCGACTGATCGCCATTTCCAACCGGACCGCCGCAGACCCCAGCGCCCGGGCCGGCGGCCTTGCCGTCGCCGTCTGGGAATCGCTGACCTCCACAGGGGGCATGTGGTTCGGCTGGTCGGGCAATATCGTCGAAGAGGTCGGCCCGCCCGACCATATCGAGGATGAGGGCGTCGAATTCGTCGTCACCGACTTCACAGAGGCCGAACATGAGGGCTTCTATCTTCAATATGCCAACCGGGTCATCTGGCCGGTCTTCCACTACCGGGTCGATCTCGCCCATTTCGGCGATACCGATTTCGACGCCTATGCGAGGGTCAACAGGCGGATTGCGGAGATGGTGCTCCCGCATCTCAAAAGCGGCGACAGCGTCTGGGTGCATGACTATCACTTCCTGCTGATGGGCGACTATCTGAGGAAAGGCGGCTGGGACGGGCCGATCGGTTTCTTCCTGCATATCCCTTTCCCCTCGCCGGAAGTCTTCCGGGCCCTGCCCGAACATGAGCAGATCGCCAGGGCGATGTGCGAGTTCGACGTGCTGGGTTTCCAGTCGGAGAATGACCGCTCGAACTTTGTGCAATTTCTCGTTCGCTCATGTGACGCAACCGACGAGGGCGACGGCTGGATCAGTGTCTTTGGCAGACGCATCAGGGCCAATGCCTATCCCATCGGAATCGAGGCAGAGAGTTTCGCCAAAATGTCGATCAGCCAGCGCGCTCAGACGGCCGCGTCGCGCATCGGCAAATTCCTTGGCGGGCGCAAGCTCGTCCTCGGCGTCGACCGGATGGATTACTCAAAGGGCCTGCCGCAGCGATTTG
The DNA here is from genome assembly GCF_964005855.1 of uncultured Henriciella sp. NCBI lineage: Bacteria > Pseudomonadati > Pseudomonadota > Alphaproteobacteria > Hyphomonadales > Hyphomonadaceae > Henriciella > uncultured Henriciella sp. Next base: position 510,516 of record NZ_CAXFSW010000001.1, on the reverse strand, counting down.
AAGCGGTCGGCAAGATGTTCGACAATTTCCCTTCCACACGTGGACGCGTATCGGTCACCCAGATCGCGCCGCCGTCGCGCTCCAAGGTGGAGGAATATCGTGACCTGCGTACACAGCTCGACGGGCTCGCCGGGCGCATCAATGGCGACTATGGCGACCTCGACTGGATTCCGCTTCGCTATCTTGCCCGCTCCTATGACCGGCGGGAGCTTGCAGGCCTCTACCGCATTGCCGCGGTCTGCCTGGTCACACCGCTCCGGGACGGGATGAACCTCGTTGCGAAGGAATTCGTGATGGCGCAGGACCCTGACGACCCGGGCGTCCTGATCCTGTCGCAGTTTGCAGGCGCCGCCGAGCAGCTTGCCGATACGCTGATCGTCAATCCGCATGACCGCTATCATGTGGCTGAAACCATCTACCGGGCGCTTGAAATGCCTCTGGAAGAACGTCAGGAACGCTGGCAGAAGCTGCGCAAGACCGTCGTCGAGCAGGATATTTCCTGGTGGCGGCAGAAATTCCTCGATGATCTGGACGTCGACACCGCCTGATGCACGCCCCTGCCAACCTGCCCCGACTGACCGACAGGCACGCCCTGTTTCTGGATTTCGACGGAACGCTCGCCCCGATACAGGACGACGCGGACACGGTGCGCCTGCCTGATGGCCTCGCCGATAGTCTGGCCCGTCTTCAGGATTATCTCGGCGGCGCGATCATCATCATCAGCGGGCGCGACATACGCGACCTTTCCTCCCGCGTGCCGGGCTCGCTCTGGCGTGCAGGCGGTCATGGGCTGGAGATCTGCGCGCCGGGCGAAGCGCCAGCCGATGGACAGCTGGAGGCCCCAGCCGGCCTCATGGCTGCGATGGATCAGGCCGTGGAGGGGCTCGAGGGCGTCAGGACCGAACCCAAGGGGCCGGTCGTTGCGGTTCATTACCGCCAGAACCCGGACATCGCCCCTTTGTTGAAGGCCCGGCTCGAGGCCAGTATCGCCGACACGAAGGGCTACAAGCTGCAGGCGGGCAAGATGGTGTTTGAGGCCAAGCCCGGCAGTGCCAATAAGGGCAAGGCGGTCGAAAGCCTGCTCACCCAGGACGCGCTGAAGGACCGTATTCCTGTCATGATCGGTGATGACACGACCGATGAAGACGCCTTCGATGTCGTCAACCGGCTGGGCGGTGTGTCGATAAAGGTGGGCGACGGCGAGACGCGCGCCACCTATCGTCTCTCCAGCCCGCAGGACGTCGCGAGCTGGATCAATGATCAGGGGATTAAATGAGCAATCTCGAACTCGGCATCATCGGCAATGGCACGGTCGCAGGGCTGATCGACGAGCACGGCGAATGTACGTGGCTCTGCCTGCCGCGTTTCGACGGCGAGCCTGTCTTCAACAGTCTGCTCGGCGGGCGCGGCAAGTTCGCGATCACGCTGCAGGGCCACTGCAAGAGCACGCAGCGCTATCAGCGCAATACCGCCGTCATCGAGACAGAGCTGGAAGCCGAGGACGGCTCGGCCATCCGGATTACCGATTACTGCCCGCGCTTCATGGACCGGGGCCGCATGTTCCGGCCCGCCTCCATGGTGCGGCGGATCACACCGCTTCGGGGCATGCCGCGCATCCGCGTGGAGCTGTTCGCCCAGAGCCAGCGCGGCGACTACAACATGGTGACGCGGCGCGGCGTCAATCACATCAAATTCCTCGATGAGAATGCAGGCTTTCGTATCACCACAGACGCGCCGGTCTCCTATGTCATGGATGGGCGAGACTTTGTGCTGGACCGTGAGGCGAGCTTTGTCCTCGGGCCGGATGAGAGCCTCTCGGACCGGGTCGGCGTCGTGGCGCTGGAATGGCTGGAGCGCACAGCCGACCAGTGGATGAGCTGGTCGCGGCGTCTCGCCACCCCGCCGGACTGGCAGGAGGCGGTCATCCGTGCGGCGATTACGCTGAAGCTCTGCGTCTATGAGGAAACCGGCGGCATTGTCGCGGCGCTCACGACATCCATCCCCGAACATGAAGGCTCACAGCGCAACTGGGACTACCGTTTCTGCTGGCTGCGCGACGCCTATTTCACTGTGACGGCGCTGAACCGGCTCTCGGCGGTCGGTACGCTGGAATATTATCTCGCCTATCTGCGCAACACGGTCGCCCATACGCGCGGCGGCCATATCCAGCCGGTCTATGGCATCGCGCTGGAGCATGACCTCACCGAAAGTTTCGCTGGTGCCCTGCCCGGCTATCGCGGCCATGGACCCGTGCGGTTCGGCAATCAGGCCGCCGAGCATATCCAGCACGATGTCTATGGTCATGTGATCCTCGGCGCGAGCCAGGCTTTCTTCGATGACCGCCTGCATGCCAAGGCGGGCGCGCTGGAGTTCGAGCATTTCGAAGGTGTGGGTGAGCGCGCCTATGCAGTCTGGAACACGCCCGATGCCGGGATCTGGGAATTTCGCGGCAAGGCGCACATTCACACATCGTCCGCGATTATGTGCTGGGCAGCCTGTGACCGGCTGGCCCGGATCGCGACCCAGCTCGGCAAGCCGGACCGCGCCGCCTACTGGAACGCCAAGGCCGACGAGATCCGCCAGGGCGTGCTGAAACTCGCCTGGAATGAGGAGCGTCAGGCCTTTACCGGGGCCTTTGGCGAGAACGCGCTCGACGCCTCTGTCCTGCTGATGGCGGAGATCGGCTTTATCGAGGCCAGCGATGAGCGCTTCATCAAGACGGTCGAGCGGATCGATGAGGAGCTGCGCGACGGCTATCACGTCTACCGCTACCGGGTGGAGGATGATTTTGGCCTGCCGCAGACAGCCTTCACGGCCTGCACCTTCTGGCATATCGACGCGCTCGCACGCATCGGCCGGATCGAGGAAGCACGCGCGATGTTCGAGGATGTCCTGGCCCACCGCACAAAGCTCGGGCTCCTGTCGGAGGACATCGACACAGCTTCAGGCGAGCTATGGGGTAACTTCCCCCAGACCTATTCCATGGTCGGCATCATCAACGCAGCCAACCGGCTTAGCCGTGACTGGGATGAGGTTGTCTGAAACGCGCTGATCGGCGACAGTCGCCCCAGAAAAAGGGAGCGAAGAGAATGCCAGCGCTACAACCGAACACAGAGCAGATGACCCGCTTTGCAAAGGATGCGCATGACGGCCCCATCGTCATGATCAACCTTCTGAAATTCAAGGATAAAGCCGAGTACAAGGAAGGCGATCCGGAAGCGAAGGAAGCCCTGACGGGCGAGGAAGCCTATAACCGTTATATTCAGGGTCTGGTCGAACTGAGCAAAGACCCGCAGATCGGTCTGAAGACGATCTATGGCGGCGCAGGCAAGGGCTATCTCATCGGCGGCGGCGAGGAATGGGACCGGGTGCTGGTCGTGCATTACCCCTCCCGCCATCACATGCTGCGCATGATGCGCGATCCGCGCTATCAGAAAGCCCACCGCAACCGCGAGGCAGGCCTTAAATACCAGGAACTGATCGAGACCCACCCGATGGACCAGGCGTAAACCGCCTCATTTCAACACCTCCCCCTCTCAGGACGCCCCCGATGACAATCTCCCCTTTCCTTAAATCCATTTTCGTCGCCGCCGCGCTGGCCGCCTGTACGACCCCGCCGGCCACCACGCCACAGGACAACAGCTTTGCTCTCAGCGAAGGCGTCGACTGGGTCGCCAACAATCCCGAATGGGGCGAGAAGGCCGAAGAGGTCTATGCGCTGGCGACCGACTATGTCGAAGAGGTCGCCAGTGAGCGGCCGGCAAATAGCTGGGCAGTTGTCCTCGACATTGATGAAACCGTTCTCAACAATGTCGACTATCAGATCCGGCGCGAGCGTCTGGGAGAAGGTTATACGCCGGAAAGCTGGAGCAACTGGACTGCGGAGAAGTCGGCCACGCTGGTGCCCGGCGCGAAGGAGTTCATCGAACGCGTCAACGCGCTTGGCGGCCATGTGGCCCTTGTTACCAACCGCGCCGATACCCAGCAGCTCTGGACCGAGGAGAACCTTGCCGCGGTCGGTCTCGAACGCAATGAGGATTTCCGCGTGCTTCTGACCAAGGCCGAGCCAGACGGCGCGTCGGAGAAGGATGCCCGCTATGAGCTGGTGCCCGCCATGCTGGCGGTGCAGGGCTATCCGGATGTCGAGATCGTCGCCTATATCGGCGACAATCGCTATGACCGGCCCATGCCCGTGCGCGAGGAAGACAAGTTCTTCTGCATCGACCAGGGCGGCATGTATGGCACGCCCTGCGCGAAGGACCCGCAGCCGGTGATGAATTGATGACCACGCCATACAAGGTCCACGGCGCGCTCGGCTCGCCCTATTCGATGAAAGTGCGCGCCGCGATGCGCGCCAAGCGCCTGCCCCATGTCTGGGTGCCGATGACCGCTGACATTCGCGGTGATGTGCTCTCAAAGGTAAAGGCGCCGGTCATCCCTGTGATCCAGACGCCGGACGGGCACTGGACCAATGACTCCACGCCTTTCCTGCTGGCGCTTGAGGATGAGGGCCGCGCCCTGCTGCCGCCCGATCCGGTCCAGCGCTTTGCCTGCCTTCTGCTGGAGGACATGGCCGATGAATGGACGATGAAGGCGATGTTCCACTATCGCTGGCACTATGCAGAAGACGCCGAATGGTGCGCCAACTGGCTGATGTATGACAGCCTGCCCCTGGCAGGACGTGAGCAGGTCGAGGAGGCCGCCAGGACGATCCGCGAGCGCCAGATTTCCCGTATGGCGCTGGTCGGCTGCACGCCGGAGACCAAGCCGGTGATCGAAACCTCTTTCAAGCGCGTGACTGGCCACCTTGAAGAAGTGGCGGAAGGCGGCACCCTCTTCCTCTTCGGCAACCGGCCCTCGCTCGCAGACCTTGCCTTCTATGGGCAGGTCAAGGTGATGAGCGTCGATCCGACGCCGATGGCCTTTTTGCGCAAGGACCGGCCTTACTTCTATCGCTGGCTGGACATGGTGGACGATGCGTCCGGCATCGAAGGCGACTGGACAGAGGCGCCCGGCGCACCGGTAAAGGCGCTTCTGGCGGTGGCGGGCGACACCTATCTGCCTTTCCTTGCGGCCAATGAAGAGGCGCTGAACGCGGGTGAGGAAACCTTCAGCCTGGAGCTTGATGGCAAGCCCTATACCCAGGGCGTGTTCAAGTATCAGCTGCGCTGCCTGACGACGCTGCGCGAAGCATGGCGAGACCTGCCGGAAGATGCGCGTGAAACGCTTTCGGCCATGATCGGGCCGAACGCCGATATTCTGAGCGGCTAGGCCGTCAGCAGGATCTCGCAGATCGCTTCCAGCCCGGCCTGATCCACCTCATCGAAGGCATCATGGTCTGTGGAGTCGACATCCAGCACGGCGGCAAGCTTGCCGTCCGCGTCGAAGACAGGAACCACGATCTCCGAATTGGATCGGGAGTCGCACGCGATGTGGCCCGGAAAGGCATGAACGTCGGCGACAAGCTGCGTCTTGCCCTCGGCAGCGCAGGCCCCGCAGACGCCCTTACCGAACGGGATACGCAGACATCCAAGCGTGCCCTGATAGGGTCCGACGACCAGCTCTTCCGGTTTCTGCGGGTCCACGACATAGAAGCCGGTCCAGAAGAAACGCGGGCGGAACGCCTCAGCCAGAAGGCAGGCAGCGGACGCATAGCGCGCCGGGACATAGGTCTCTCCGGCAACCAGGCTTTCGATTTCCTGTTTCAGCTCTGCATAGCGTTCGGCGCGGTCCATTGGCGGTCTCCTTGAGGACAAGACCCCGCATATCGGTGATGCGGACCATAATCTCAATGCCCCATGGACGCCGCGCTGCGGCTCTGAAATAGTCAAATACTTCTGGGGGGCTGGCACATGACGAGACGGCGACAGGAGGCGGTCGATTGAAGTCCATTCTGCTCAGCGCAGCCCTCATCATCGCCTGTCTGGCCGGCGCACCTTCGGGGAACGCGGCCCTCGCGCAGGAGAAGGACTCCGCAAGCAGGACGGACGTCGAAACCCTCGTGGAAGCGCACAGGGCCAATAGCCGTATCCAGACAGAGCGGCCCGATTTCGAGCCCGAGGAAGACGAGGTGCGCGAACCGCGCGACAATTCCTTTATCGAGGCTATCGGCAAATTCTTCGCCCGGCTGTTCCGGGATTTCGGATGGCTGTTCCGCTATCTGATCATTGCGGCCATCGCTGCCGTCATCTGCTATGCCCTCTGGTACATGCTGGGTGGGCTGACCCTGCCAGGCCGCAAGCGGCGGCGGGAGAAGGATGCGGCTGATGTGTCCTATAATGATGACGCCGTCCCGGACCGGGGCCGGGCCGAGGCCCTGCTGGAAGAAGCCGACGCGCTCGCCGCTGACGGGCGTTATGCCGAAGCAGTGCATCTCCTGCTCTTCCGCTCCATCGCCGACCTCAATGCCCGCCGGGAAGGCGGCGTGCCGCAATCGCTGACCGCGCGGGAGATCGAGGCGCTGGGCGACCTGCCGGATCGCGCGCGCAAAGCCCTCTCACCGATCATCCGCCTTGTCGAGAACTCCTTCTTCGGCGGCCGGCCGGTGGACCAGTCAGGCTGGCAGGCCGCACGAAGCTCTTATGAGCAATTTGCCTTCAGGGGGGCGCCTGCATGAGCGAACGCCTCCCACAGACAGCCGCCCCCTTTACCGGGCGCGTGGCCGTCACGCTGATCATTGCCGCACTGCTGTCGCTTGGCGCCGTGCTGGCGCTCATGGGCTGGGCCCCGGAGCTTGCCTCGCGCGACCGGGCGGGCCCCACGCCCTATTCGCCCTCCTCGACGGGCTATTCCGGTCTTGTCGACATGCTGGAGGCGCAGGGACGCGACATCAGCGTTTCACGCCTGCCGCAGACGCTGGAAACGGGCGGGCGGCGGCTGATGATCGTCACGCTCTCTGTTCATGGCCGCAGCGCCGAGCTGAGCGAGATCGGCGAGCCGACCCTCATCGTACTGCCCAAATGGACCTACACCACCAATCCGGCGCGCAAGAACTGGGAGAAGGACGCCGAGCTTGCTTCGGCCGAGCGCGTCATGATCCATCTGCGCGAATTCGACGAGGATGGTGAGATTATCCGGGGCCCCAATCCAGACCGGCTGAACGTCGGCGCGGACCGTTTTCGACCGGATTTCGAAGACCAGATGCAGCTTATAAAAACCGACCGGCTGCGACCTGTGATCGAGGCCGAAGGCGGCGCGCTCCTGGCGAAACACCCCAAGCGGGAAATCTATATCCTCTCCGATCCTGACCTTCTCAATAATTTCGGGCTGGCCCGGCTGGAGAACGCAAAGGCGGGGCTTGGTCTCATCGGGCAAGTGAGCCGGGACGGCACGCAGCCCATCGTCTTCGATGCAACGCTTCACGGCTTCGAGCGCTCGACCAACCTCCTCAAGATATTGCTCGATATCCCGTATCTGGGTGTGACGCTTGTAGCCTTGGCCGCCATGGCACTGATCGGCTGGGCCGCCGCCGTCCGGTTCGGCGCGCCAGAGCGTGAGACCCGCGCGATCAAGGCAGGCAAGCAGGCACTTGCGGACAATTCGGCCGGTCTCATCGCCATGGCCAAGCGCGAGCGGCGAATGGCGCCCGGCTATCTCGCTCTCAGCCGGCGTGCGCTCAGCCGGGAGCTGGGCCTGCCGCGCACCTTGCCGGAAGCGGAGTATCAGGCCCTGCTCGACCGCATGGCCGCTCAGAACGGCATCGAGACAAGTTTTTCAGAGCTTGAGGCAGGTCTTTCCTCGCCCGCAAGCTCCCGCGATGACCTCAGGAACAAGGCCCGCGCCCTCTGGCGCTGGCGCAAGGAGATGACCCATGAGCAATGAGACGGTGCAAGCCCTGGCAGCCCGGATCCGGTCGGAAGTATCCAAAGCCGTGATCGGCCAGTCCGACACGGTGGACCTTATGCTGACGGCGCTGTTTTCGGCTGGCCATATCCTGCTGGAAGGCCCGCCCGGCACAGCAAAGACGCTTCTGACCCAGTGCTTTGCCGCCGCCATCGACCTCGACTTCGGCCGTATCCAGTTTACGCCCGACCTGATGCCGGGCGACGTTCTGGGCACCAACCTCTTCAATTTCCAGACAAATGAGTTCTCGCTGACCAAGGGGCCGATCTTTACCGACATATTGCTGGCCGACGAGATCAACAGGACCCCGCCCAAGACGCAGGCCGCCCTGCTGGAAGCGATGCAGGAGCGCAAGGTCACCATCGATGGCAAGCCGCATTCGCTGAATGACCGCTTCATGGTGATCGCCACCCAGAACCCGATCGAGCAGCAGGGCACTTATCCCCTGCCCGAAGCCCAGCTCGACCGTTTCCTGTTCAAGCACGTCCTCGACTATCCGAGCCGGGAGGAAGAGCTCGCCATCGTGACAGGCCATGGCAACCGGACCGGCATGCGCACAGCTGCCACATTCGGTGTCTCCGCCGTGGTGACGCCCGCAGAGCTGAACGAGGCCGTCGCAAGCGTCGCCAATGTGAAAGTGAAAGAGGATATTGCGGGCTATATCGTCGACGTGGTCCGCGCGACGCGCCAGACCCCCGCACTGGAGACCGGCGCCAGCCCGCGCGCCGCTGCGGCCATCGCGGCGGCCGCCCGCGCCCGTGCCGCGCTGGACGGGCGCGACTTCGTCATTCCCGACGATGTGAAGACGCTCGCACGCCCGGCCCTGCGCCACCGGGTCATCCTGTCACCTGCTGCAGAGATCGAAGGGCGCAGCACTGATGAGACCCTCGCCACTATCATAGACCAGACACCCGCGCCGCGATGATCTCTCCGACCCTGCGTGCTGTTTTCCTGATGCTGGCCGGGCTGCCTGTGCTTGTGGTGATCGCGGTGGCGGCGCCTGAGCTCTGGACGCTCTCGGCTGGATGGATCGCAGGTGTGCTGGGGCTGATGCTGGCCGATACGGCGTTGGTCGCGCGCGCGGCCGATCTCGACATAGAGGTCGATGCGCCGCCGCTTCTCTATATTTCCGGCAGTGACCCGGTGAGCGTGACCTACAGGTTCCGGCGGGGCCCTGTGCCCGGCCAGGTCGAAACCGAGCTTGAGACCAATGACCTGATCGAGCCGCCCCCGCGCAAATGGCTGAAGGGGTTTCGGGACAGAACCCATGTGGCCGACTACGTCCTCACCCCGCTTCGCCGTGGCACCGGGCGGCTGGAGCGGGTCTGGGCACGCTGGAAAGGTCCGCTCGGTCTCGTCACCATCCGCAGGACGTTCACGCCGCAAAAGGAGATGGCCATCACGCCCAATACACGCTGGGTAAAGGATGAGGCGGTGCGGCTTTATCAGCGCGACGCCGATTTCGGCATCAAGATGCAGATTGACCGGGGCGACGGATCCGAATTCGATGCCCTGCGCGAATTCACCGCTGGCATGGACCGGCGCGCCATCGACTGGAAGCATTCAGCCCGTCACAATACGCTGCTGGCAAAGGAATTCCGGACCGAGCGCAACCACAATATCGTCTTTGCCTTCGATACGGGACGGTTGATGAGCGAACCGCTGCGCGGGGTGCCCAAGATCGACCGCGCCATCAATTCGGCGCTTCTTCTGGCCTATGTTTCGCTGCGCTCAGGCGACCGGGCCGGTATATTCGGCTTCGACGCCCGGCCAAGTGTCACCTCAAACCTGCTGACGGGGACAGGCGCCTTTCCGCATGTGCAGAAGCTTGCCGCAGAACTCGACTATTCGGCGGAGGACGCCAATTACACGCTGGCCCTGACCTCACTTGCCGGGCGGCTGGAGCGGCGCTCTCTCATCATCCTGTTTACCGATTTCGTCGACACGATCTCAGCCGAACTAATGCTGGAGAATGTCCGCCGCCTTACCGACAAGCACATCGTCGTCTTCGCCACATTCGAGGACGAGGCGCTGTCTTCCATGATCAACGCCGAACCGGCCGAGCCGGAAGATGTCAGCCGCGCCGTCATTGCCGATACGCTGCTGCAGGAGCGCGAGGTGGTCTTCCGCAAGCTGCAGCGCATGGGCGTCCAGATCATAGAGACGACACCGGAGAAATTCGGCGCCGAGCTGGTCTCGCGCTATCTCGACATCAAGCGGAGGGAGCTCATTTGAACGACCGCGTGATGAAATCCTATCGCTTCCGTGAGGAGCGCGAGGCCGACTGGCGGGCTCTGGACCAGATCGTGACCCGCGCCGAGCGCCGGGGGGTCAAGCGCCTGTCCGATGAAGACATGCTGGCCCTTCCCCGGCTCTATCGCCAGGCGGTGTCCTCGCTATCCATGGCCCGGTCCATTTCACTGGACCAGAACCTCCTGGCCTATCTGGAGACGCTGTGTGCGAGGGCCTATTTCTTCGTCTATGGCACGCGCGCCAGCATGGGCGAGCGGATCGCACAATTCTTTCGCCGCGACTGGCCGGAGGCGGTCTCACGCGCGGCCCTGCCGACGCTGCTTTCGGCCATCTGCCTGATCGGCGGCGCGGTGCTCGCCTTTTTCCTGACCCTGCAGGACCCGGAATGGTTCTGGACGTTCAATGCCGGCGGCGACAGCCGCAATCCGGACGCGAGCTACGCCTATCTGCGCTCCACCCTCTATACCGAGGACACAAATATCGCTGACATGCTGGGCGCCTTTGCCGCCCAGCTCTTTTCCCATAACAGCACGATCGCCGTGATGGCCTTCGCGCTCGGCTTCTGCCTCGGCATTCCGACGGCGGTCCTGCTGGTTTATAATGGCGTCAGCATCGGCAGCTTCTTTGCGGTTTTCTGGGCCAAGGGGCTCGGCGCAGAGATGACCGGCTGGCTGTTCATCCATGGGGTGACGGAGCTTTTCGCGATTATCCTTGCGGGCGCGGCGGGCTTCATGATCGGCGGCGCGGTGGCCTTTCCGGGCCGCAGGACGCGGATGCAGTCCCTTCGCGAGACCGGCAATCATGCAGCCCTCGTCATCATGGGCGCGGTACTCATGCTGTTCGTCGCCGCCCTGATCGAGGGCTTTGGGCGCCAGCTCATCAATAGCGATACGACCCGCTATGTCATCGCCCTGTCCAGCCTCGCCTTCTGGCTGGTCTATTTCTACTGGCCGCGCCGCCAGAAGCCAGGAGCCGGCTGATGGCGCGGCGGCTGAAACCTTCCGAGAATGAGGCTGTGCAGGCCCGGCGCGAGGCACTGCGACGGCGGGAGATGCGCCTCAAGGAACAGGCGCGTCAGGCAAAGCGTATCCGCCCGCTGGTGACGCCGGAGGGCGCCGCGCTGAACCTTCGCATTGCCAGTGCGTCCGAGCGCGCGGGCGCCTTCCTGCTGGATTTCTCGCTGCAGATCATGGCGATGATCATATTCAGCTGGCTGCTCGCCGTCGCTTTTTCCGAAATGGGCTTTCGCGGCTGGCAGGTTGCAGGCTCTATCGCCGCCGTCGTCATCTTCCTGCTGCGGGTGTTCTATTTCGTCTTCTTCGAGATCGGCCGCAAGGCCGCAACGCCGGGCAAGCGGGCACTCGGCCTGCGTGTCGCGGCACGCGATGGCGGGCGCCTGACGGCCAATGCCGTACTGGCCCGAAACTTCATGCGCGAGCTTGAAGTCTTCCTGCCGCTGACGCTGCTGGTGATGGGCGCCGAGGACGATATCAGCAACTGGATCCGGCTGCTGGCGCTGGTCTGGGCCGGCATCTTCGTTTTCTTCCCCCTGTTCAATTCAGAGAAGCTGCGCGTCGGCGACCTGATCGCCGGTACCATGGTCATTCATGCGCCGCGCGTGAAGCTGAAGCGGGACATCACCTCTGTCGATCCGCTGCCCGCGGCCGAAAAACATGCCTTTACGACCGCAGAACTCGACGCCTATGGCATCCATGAACTCCATGTCCTGGAAGACGTGTTGCGCCAGTCGACGCCGGACATCAAGACAAGGGTCGCTGACCGGATCCGCGCCAAGATCGGACGCGACAAAGCTGAAGGCGAGGACGATCTTGCCTTCCTCGAAGCCTATTACGCCGCCCTGCGCGCGCGCCTGGAGCAGCGTATGCTGTTTGGCGAGCGCAAGGCCGACAAGTTCGATACGAGATAAACCGATTGTTCGGGCCTCCGGCTTTTTAGCCGGCCTCGGAACACCTGAAGTTCCGCCGCGTTCGAGCCCGTAGAGCTCGAAAAACTATTGGCGCACGAGCGCCCCACAACCGCAGGAGAAGACCCATCAAGTCCCAGAATGAGGATATATGTGCAGGCGCAGAGTCCTGCATTGCCGCCAAATTGCAAAAGCTCGCGCCGCTGAATGACAGGCAGGTCGCAATGCTGGCATCCTTGGAAAAGGAGCAGGAAGAGGTCAGTGAAGGCGACTTCCTGGCGAAAGAAAACACAAGGCTGGATGAGCTTTTCATCCTGAAAAAAGGCTGGGTGATCGCGACACGCGAAGAAGCAAGCGGGCGCGCTCACATACCCACCGTCTACCATCCCGGCGATGTGATCGGGCTAAGCGATGTGGCTTTTACCCACACCCCAAACACGATCGTCGCCGCCACACAGCTGACCATCTGCCGGTTTCCGCGCGAGAAGCTGACCGACGTGTTGCGCCAGTCGCCGCGCGTGAGCGGGCTTTTCCTTGCGCTCAGCATGATCGACCAGGCGCTGATGAATGACCGCCTGATCGTCAGCCGGCGCACGGACGGGTATCTTCGGCTCGTCCTGTTCCTGCTGCAGACCATGTCGCGCCTGCGCCTGATGGAGCCACGCCTTCATGACCAGTTCTACTGCCCGCTCACGCAGGAGCAGATCGGCGCGGCCACGGGCCTGTCGGGCGTTCATGTCAGCCGGTCTATCAAGAAGCTGCTTGAGCTGAACCTTATCGAGCGGCACAAGCGTTTCTTCCGTTTTGCCGATGAGCCGGGGCTGAACAGTCTTGTTGGCTATGTGGATCGCTATGAGTCTCTCGACCTCAGCTGGCTGCCCGAAGGCGACTGAGACTCAGGCCCTGCCGGGCGCTTCGGGCCTGCTCCGGACCGGATGCCAGAGATAGCGGTACACACCGAACAGGTTGATCCCCAGGAGCACCATGTTCTGGATGGCGAGGGGCGACTCCCCCTCCATCGTGGCCGCCGCGATCCAGGCCGCCGAGGAGATCGAAAACACGATGAAGCCAAAGCCGGAAATCTTGCGCCCTGCATTTATCGACACAAGCAGGGCCGCGGCGATACAGGTCAGAGAGGCAAACCAGTTCAGAAAATCGGTCATATGAGACAGCCGGTCCTTGCGAAGCTACTGTCCAGCAAGTCGCCTGTGCCCCCCCAGGTTCCACATGGCGGCCCCACAACACCAGGAAGCCGACCGCGAGTTTACCTCGATCAGGTCATGAAAATCCGATGGGGGAAGACATGGTGGGCCCGGAGGGACTTGAACCCCCGACCAGACCGTTATGAGCGGTCCGCTCTAACCAACTGAGCTACAGGCCCTTTGCCGCGAGAAGCGCGCTTTTCCAACATGCCGCTGTCACGATGGTGCCGCAATGGCCTAATTGAATGGTGACTGCAAGTCCGGATCTGCCCGGACGCAAAAGGAGACAGATGACCATGAAAATCCCTGCACCCCGCACCCTACTGGCAAGCGGCGCAATGATCGGCCTGGTCGCCGGCGGCGCGGCTATCGCCCAGCAATCGGCCCAGCCTGCACAGATGCCGGGCGAGCACCCCGTCCCGTCAGACCACGCCAATTCGATCCAGCCGGAAACGACGCTGTCGGTCTCAGCCAGCGGAGAGGTTTCGCGCGCGCCGGACATCGCGACGATCACAGCCGGCGTGCAGACCGATGCCGACACGGCCTCTGCCGCCATGAGCCAGAATGCCTCTGCCATGGACGGTGTCTACAACGCGCTGGAAGAGGCCGGTGTGGCGGCGCGCGACATGCAGACCTCCAACCTCTCCCTGCAGCCGCGCTATGACTATTCCAACAATGATGGCCAGCCGCCGCGCGTCACCGGCTACACCGCCAGCAACCAGCTGAGCGTTACCGTTCGCGACCTCGACAATCTTGGCCGGACCATGGACGCCATCGTCCAGCAGGGCGGCAATACGATTTCGGGGCTGCAGTTCAGCCTGGATGATCCGAGCGAGGCACGTAACGAGGCCCGCCGTCAGGCCATCCAGACGGCGGTGAAGCGCGCCAATCTCTATGCGCAGGAGACCGGCTACCGGGTCGCCCGCATCGTCACCATCAATGAGCAGAGCGGCGGCTATCAGGGCCCCCAACCCATGATGATGGCGCGGGCTGAATCGGCAGACACCTCCACGCGCGTTTCCAGCGGTGAAGTGAATTACTCCGTCACCGTCGATGTGACGTTCGAGCTGCGCAAATAGGGCGGCCCGTCCGCCGCGAGGCAACATGTGAAAAGGGCGGATCCGGGTAACCGGGTCCGCCCTTTCTTATTTTCTGGTGGAGGCGCGCCGGTTAGTAGGCTGCGCTTGGCGTCTTCTGTTCATTGGCGTCATCCAGCAGCACAACCGTCGGGGCATGCTGACGGGCCTTTTCCGCGTCAATCGAGGCGAAGGCCGCAATGATCACCTTGTCGCCGACCGAGAAGTGACGCGCCGCCGCGCCGTTCACACCGATCGTGCGCGAGCCGCGCGGCGCTTCGATGGCATAGGTCTGAATGCGGGCGCCATTGGTGACGTTCCAGATATCCACACGCTCATTCGGCAGGATGCCGGAAGCGTCCAGCAGCGCCTGATCGATGGAGACAGAGCCTTCATAATGAAGGTCGCACTGCGTCACCGTTCCGGAATGCAGTTTTGCTTTCAGCATGTTGAGAAGCATGTTCGGTCTCCAATCGCTCTCTACATTTTGCCCTGCACTGATATGGGAATTCCTTCCCCGGCGTAAAGGCAGATGATGCGCCTCAATAATCAGCGCCTTAAAGCATAATGGGTGAAGGCCGTGAAGGGTTTCACGAAAGGGACTTATGAAAATGTGGATGAATACGCTGTAAGTTTGCCACATTCAGCATAGATGATCGAAGCTCGCGTGGCGCATGAGAGGCATGGCCAGCCGCCCGCAGATGTGACCCCTGGAGCTTCAATGATTTCCGCCTACTCCGAATGGATTGCCATCGCGATCATCCTGGTAATGTTCGTCAGCTTCCTGCTGGAACGCCTGCCGCCGGCAGCGACAGCCATTGCCGGCGCGGGCGCATTCCTGCTGCTCGGCATCGTCGGAGAGGAAGGCGCACTTGGCGCGTTTGCCAATAGCGCGCCGATCACCATTGGCGCCATGTTCATTCTGGCCGCAGCCCTGCAGCGCACAGGCGTGCTTGAACATCTCGCCTCACGCATCCTGTCTGTGGCCGACACCTCCCGTATCGGAGCGATCCTGCTCATCGCGGTTGTCGCCATTATCGGCTCTGCCTTCGTCAACAATACGGCCGTGGTCGTCATTCTGGTGCCGGTCGTCATGGCCCTTGCGCAGAAACTGTCGCTCTCAAAGAAGCAGGTGCTCATTCCGCTGTCCTATATCTCTATCCTCGGCGGGACGCTAACGCTCATCGGCACCTCGACCAACCTCATCGTGGCCGGGGTCGCCTATTCCAGGGGGCTGGAGCGGTTCACCATCTTCGAGATCACGGGGATTGGCCTGGTGACGCTGGTTATCGGCCTTCTTCTTCTACTTCTGCTGGGGCGCTGGCTTCTGCCGTCAGACAAGCCCGATGAGGAAGCCGAAGCGCAGCCCCAGACCTTCCTCACCGACGTCTTCCCCAATGAAGGGACAAAGGCGATTGGCGTGACGCCGGATGATCTGCCGGCGCTCAAGGTGAAGGGGGTGCGGCTTGTCTCACAGCGGCGCGGCAACCGGATCCTCTCGCCGGGCGATGAGGACCGCGCCCTTGCCGCCGGAGACCGCCTGACGATCCGGGCGACGCTGGAGGAATTGCTGACCTTTGCCCATAGCGAAGCCTTCAAGACAGGCCTTCGCCTTCGCCGCCACCAAGAGGATGAGCCCAGGGAAGCGCAGGCAACGATCACGCCGACCGATTCCAATATCGGCCGCCCGCTGTCCCAGCTCTCTTACCTGTCGGACTATCAGATCACGGTGCGCGGCCTGGCGCGGCCCGGAAACCAGCCCGGCCCGACACTTGCCAGCTGCCGCATTCGCGCTGGCGACCGGCTTCTTATCGAGGGAAGCGAGGGCACGCTGCGCTCACTTGCCAACTCAACCCCGCTTGTCGTCGAACATGAGGTCGATGCCGTTCCCTTCCGGCGCGGTCATGCCCCCATTGCCATCGGCACACTGGCCAGCGTCATCCTGGCGAGTGCGTTCTTCAGCTTCCCCATTGTGCTCTCGGCCCTGATCGGCGTGGGCGTCGTTTTGGCGACCGGGTGTATCACCGCCAATGATGCATGGCGCTCGCTACAGGCCAATGTGCTGGCCCTGATCGTCGCCATGCTGATTGTCGGACAGGGGCTGGAACAGGCAGGCGCGGTCGACCTTATCGTCTCTGCAGTTTCCCCGCTTCTGATGGCCGCCTCGCCCTTTCTGGTCCTGCTGCTGATCTATGCGCTGACCTCGGTGCTGACGGAGCTGGTCACGAATGCCGCTGTCGCGGTGATCATGACCCCGCTTGTGATCGGGCTTGCCGGCAGCCTCGGCATGGAGCCGCGCGCGCTGGTTCTGGCCGTCATGTTCGGCGCAAGCGCCAGCTTCGCCTCGCCCATCGGCTATCAGACCAACACGATTGTCTACACCGCAGGCGGCTACAAGTTCGCTGACTTCCTGAAGGTCGGCCTGCCGATGAATATCGTGGCAGGCATCGCGTCCTGTACGGCGATCTGGATGTTCTTCCTGTAGCGAAGGCGGCCGGCGAACCGTCAGCTAACCGGCTACCACTCGCAGACGATCTTGCCAAAATGGTCACCGTTCTGCTGGTGACGGAAAGCGTCGCCCAGCGCATCGAGACCGAAGCTGCTGTCGATAACGGGCTCCATACCGCCATGCTCGATAGCGCGGATGAAATCTTCCTGATCGGCGCGCGAGCCCACAATGAGCCCTTCGACGCGCGCCTGCTTCTGCATGAGAAGCGCTGTCGGCACATCCCCGCTGACACCCGTCAGGACGCCGATCAGGGCGATATGGCCCCCGATGCCGACCGCCTTGATCGACTGCGACAGCGTGCCCGCGCCGCCAACCTCGACCACGATATCAGCGCCGCGCCCACCTGTGAGCTTTGTGACCGTCGAGCCCCATTTCTCGTCGCTCTTGTAGTTGATCACATGGTCGGCGCCGAGCTTCTTCACATGTTCGAGCTTCTCATCGGAGGATGAGGTCGAGATGACTTCAGCGCCCATCATCTTGGCGATCTGGACAGCAAAGATGGAGACACCGCCGGTGCCGAGCGTGAGGACGGTGTCCCCCGCCTTGAGGCCGCCATCCACAACAAGCGCGCGCCATGCGGTCAGGCCTGCTGTTGTGATGGTCGCCGCCTGTGCATGGCTCCAGCCCTTTGGCGCCCGGGTAAAGCTTGTTGCCTTTGCCACCACGGCCTCCCGCGCATAGCCGTCGATGCCGTCGCCGGGCGTGCCGGAAAAGTCCGAGACGCGCGCCGGTCCGGCGAGCCAATCCGGGAAGAAGGTAGAGACCACATGGTCGCCTTCCTTGAATTCGTTCACACCTTCGCCAACCGCTTCGATGACGCCTGCCCCGTCGGACATGGGAATACGGCCATCGGCCGGCTTGCTCTGGCCCGAGCAGACAATCAGGTCGTGAAAGTTGAGGGAGGTCGCATGCAGGCGGACACGGATTTCGCCCGCGCCCGGCTGGCCCGGGTCGTTGATGTCAACGAGGTTGAGTTTGTCGAACCCGCCGGGGGCGGCAATCTTGACGGCTTTCATGGCATGTCTCCCTTGGAAAAGGTCTTCGTCCCAGGGAGGTTGGGCCGCGCAGCGGGTGCGACAAGCCCCTGCCCCTCAGTTTTCCTGGATGCGCCAGGGTGGAAAGCGCCGGTTTACCCCTGCTTGATAAAGGCAGATGCGATTGCCCGCCGGATCCTTGAGATAGGCCTCGCGCCAGTTCCAGCTCTGGTCCTGCGGCGCGCTTTTGAACACCAGCCCCGCATTGCGCAAGCGTTCAAACTCGCTGTCGAGGTCCTCCACCTCGAAATAGATCAGAGGCTCGTCACAGCCGCTCCAGCCCTCGACATGATGCAGCGAGAAGGTCGCCGGTTCGCCTCCGTCGCCTGCCGGGCATTCGAACCGGGCATAGCGCGGCGGACTGTCGACAATCTGGATAAGGCCGAGCGCCTTGTAGAAGGCGACACTTCCCGCATAGTCGATGCAGGGAACCGTCACCTGATTGAGACGCATGAGTTTCAGTCTCCTATATGCAACACGACCTGCCGCCGGTGCGGGCGGTCGCGATGTTCGAACAGGTAGAGCCCCTGCCAGGTGCCGAGCATCATGCGTCCATCCTGCACCGGGATGGAAAGTGATGTCTGGCTCAGCGCGGCCTTGATATGGGCGGGCATGTCGTCCGGGCCTTCGGTCCGGTGACGTATCCAGTCCATCGACGGGTCGTCACTATGCGGGACAAGGCGGCGAAAAAAAGCCTGCAGGTCAGCCAGCACATCCGGGTCGGCATTTTCCTGTATAAGCAACGAGCAGGAGGTGTGGCGGACGAAGAGCGTAAGCAGGCCTTCGGCGACGCCGGCCTGCGCAACGAAATCGCGCGCGGCATCGGTGAACTCAAACAGGCCGGGGCCCGTACTCTCGAGGGTCAGGGTCTTGATCATTCACTTACAAGGATAGGTGTTGCAGGCGCCTCTGTCAGCCACAGCGTTTTTATCTCTTCAGCAGGTGGCCCCGCGAGATCCCCCCAGAAAGCATTGGACATTGCCGCCTCCAGTGCAGAAAACGGCCGCGAGGCGCGAAGATGCCGCCATGCAACAGAGGGAACGCCAAGATGACCGACACACCGATGAATGACTTCGAGACGCTGCAGATCCATGCCGGCACTGAGCCGGACCCGGCAACCGGCGCGGTGCAGACACCGATCTACCAGACGACCTCCTATGTCTTCCGCGATGCCGACCATGCCGCCAAACTCTTCGGCCTGCAGGAAGTCGGCTATATCTATTCGCGTCTCACCAATCCGACGGTTGGCGCGCTGCAGAACCGTATGGCAGCGCTCGAAGGCGGCGCTGGCGCAGTTTGCTGTTCGTCCGGTCACGCCGCCCAGATCATGGCGCTCTTCCCGCTCATGATGCCTGGCTGCAACGTGGTCGTGTCCACCCGGCTCTATGGCGGCACGATCACCCAGTTCAGCCAGACCTTCAAACGGTTCGGCTGGTCAGCCCGTTTTGTCGATTTTGACGATACCGACGCGATCAAGGCCGCCATCGACGAGGATACGCGCGCGATCTTCTGTGAGACGATTGCCAATCCCGGCGGCTATGTCACAGACCTCGACGCCATTGCGGAGATTGCCGATGAGGCCGGCCTCCCCCTGATTGTCGACAACACCACGGCCACTGCCTATCTCTGCCGCCCGATTGAGCATGGGGCGACGCTGGTGGTCAGCTCCATGACGAAATACCTGACCGGCAACGGGACCGTCACCGGCGGCGTAGTTGTCGATAGTGGCAAGTTCGACTGGTCGGCCTCTGACAAGTTCCCCTCCCTCTCGCAGCCGGAGCCGGCCTATCACGGCCTGAACTTCCATGAGACCTTCGGGCCGGCAGCCTTCATGTTCCACGGCATTGCGGTCGGTCTTCGCGACCTCGGCATGACACTCAACCCGCAGGCTGCGCATTATACGCTGCTCGGCATCGAGACGCTCTCGCTGCGCATGGCAAAACACGTCGAGAATGCGCAGACCATCGCCGAATGGCTTGAGAAACACCCGGCTGTCGCCGCCGTCACTTATCCGGGCCTCGACTCCTCGCCCTATAAGGAACGTGGGAAACGCATCTGCCCAAAGGGCGCAGGCGCGCTGTTCACGATCAAGCTCAAGGGCGGTTACGAGTCCTGCGTAAAATTCGTCGAGAGCCTGAAGCTTTTCAGCCATGTTGCCAATCTCGGCGATGCGCGGTCGCTGGTCATCCACTCGGCCTCCACCACGCACCGCCAGTTGACAGAGGAGCAGCAGGTCGCCGCTGGCGCCGCGCCGGACGTGGTGCGCCTGTCCATCGGCATCGAAGGCGCGAGCGACCTCATTGCCGACCTCGACCGGGCGCTGAACGCCGCGAGCTGAGGCGTCAGTCCAACGCCGCGACTGACGCCGCCCTTCAGAATTGAAGGATGACGATTGGCGCGGCCGGGTCTAGAGTTTCCGTCGCAACAGCAACAGATACTCAGCCCGGTCCTTTTTGCAGGCGCGGCTAAAAGGAGATCGGCATGAAGTGGAAAGGTGGGCGCCGCGGCGGCAGGGTTGAGGACAGGCGTGGCATGAAGTCGGCGGCCGCTGGCGGGGGGCTTGGCGTGATCGTTCTCGCCCTTGCCGGATATTTCTTCTTCGGCATCGACCCGCAGACCACCCAGCAGATCGCCAGCCAGTTCGGCGGAGCCGGCACGCAAGAGCGCGGCGACGTTGGGACGCCGGAAGATGAGGCGGGCCTGTTCGTGGATGTCGTCGGCTCGAACATCAATGATGTGTGGTCGGGCCTCATGGACGGCTACACGCCGCCGAACACGGTGCTCTACACACAGGGTACCAATACAGGCTGCGGCTATGGTCAGGCCGCCATGGGGCCTTTCTACTGCCCCTCAGACCAGACCGTCTATCTGGACCTCTCCTTCTGGCGCCAGATGGAGACAGAGCTTGGCGCCTCAGGCGCGGACTTCGCCAAGGCCTATGTGATCGGCCACGAATTTGGCCACCATGTGCAGACCCTCACCGGCGCCTCACAAAAAGTGCGGGATGCCCAGCAACGCGCCGGCAGCCAGGCTGAAGCCAATGAATACACCGTGGCGCTGGAACTTCAGGCGGACTGTTATGCCGGTGTCTGGGCCGCCAATGCCTCTGCCGCTTCCGGCGGCAGGGTGGCGCTTGAGGAAGGCGACATCGAGGAAGGCCTGCGCACCGCCAGCGCCATTGGCGACGATGCCCTTCAGCGCCGGGCCGGGCGTAACGTGAACCCGGAGAGCTTCACCCACGGCTCCTCTGCCCAGCGCAAAGAATGGCTGCTGCGCGGCTACCAGACAGGAAATCCCAATAGCTGCGATACGTTCGCCAGCCTGTGAAAGGCGGCCGCTTCGCGGCTCAGTTCGGCGTGAAGAGGCCCTGAATACCGACAATGATGGCGATGACGCCGAAGATGGCGACAAATGTCTGGAACGCGCTGGCGCCTTTGCCGACCGGGTCTGACGTGTCGCGTCCGGCATTCACCCGGTCCATGAGGAGCAGGATGCCCGTGATGAGGCCGACCACCTCATAGTGGAACAGGCGCGGTCCGCTGGTCAGGTGAACGAGGATGAAATAGCCCGCGCAGACAAGCGCAGCGACTGCGACAAGCCAGCCAAAGGGCGCGATTTTAGCCGCACCTTTTGCGAGGCTGCCGCCCGCATCGGGTATTTTGACGAGAAGGCCAATGGCGAGCAGGAAACCGCCAATGATGTTTGCAAGGTCCAGAAGAAGGCTGATCATGGGCGCTATCCTTTCAGCATGAGCTGGAAGGAAAACCACTCAAACCGCGCCAGTGTTCCGGGCCTTCTTTAGGCGGCGTACTCGACCGCTTTCTCGTCCCTGGCCGAAACCGACTGGCTAATGAGCTCGGCCTCTCCAAAAATGGTCATGAAACTGATGTCAGCGGCGTCGCGGCCGCAGATGATACGCACCAGTTTTTCCGGCGGCGCCATGCCTGTCGGATCGACAATATGCCAGTCACCATCGAGCCACACATCCACGACCGCGTGGAAATCCGGCGGGTTGAGGCCCGGTGCATAAGCCGACACCATGCGCGCAGGAATACCGACGGCGCGGCAGAAGCTGATCAGGACATGAGAATAGTCGCGGCAGACGCCAGCGCGCGAGGCGAAGGTGTCGGCGGCAGTCGTCTTGGCATTGCTGGCCCCCGGCGCATAGGTGAAGGCGTTACGGATCCAGTCGATCATCGCAACGACCTGATCGCCGCCATGCAGATGACCGAACTGCGACCAGGCGAAATTCTCAAGCGCGGCCCCGGCCGAATAGTGGCTGGGCATGAGGTAGCCGATCACGCTGGCCGGCAGCCGCGGGCGGCGCGGCACGGAGCGCCCATGCAGCGCGAGTGGTGCGCGGCTGACCTCCACGCTGGCCGTATAGCGGATCGAGACCTCTCCCTCGGCCACCATCCAGTTGCGCCGGTCATTCTGAGTGGCATAGCGCACGTCAAGCAGACGGCTTTGCCCCGTCGAGGAGAGACGCTCTTCTGCCACATACTGGTCGCTGCCCGGTCTTGCGCGCAGCGCGAGCAACACGTCGCATTCCCGCGGGAAGCGGTAGTCGAGTTGAGCGTCGATCGTCACGCGCATGGGAAAGCTCCCTTTCATTGTCGGATGGCCGCTGGCGGCGCGCTGATATATCTTCTGATAACGCAGCTCAACCCCTTAGGGTTTCGACAACTGTACGCAATTGGCTTGACGAAATAAAGTCCGCTTCCTTTATATGTTGTGCACAATTTAATTGCGCACCATAAAGGAGACGACAATGAGTGAACTTTATTCAACGAAAGTAACGGCCACTGGCGGACGCCAGGGCGAAGTGCGGTCCGAAGACGGTATTCTGTCGCTGGATCTGGCTCCGCCGCAGGGACTTGGCGGCCCTGGCGGCAAGACCAATCCCGAGCAGATGTTTGCCGGCGGCTTTGCGGCATGTTTCGGCAATGCCGTCATCCATGCCGCCCGCGCCCAGAAGCTGTCTGTGAAGGACCGTGATGTCGAGGTGATCGGCAAGGTCGGCATCGGGCCGAATGCGTCCGGCGGCTTTGGCCTGTCGGTTGCGCTGGAGACGACGATTGCCGGCCTCTCGCAGAGCGAGGCGGAAGACCTCGTCGAGGCAGCAGAGAAGGTCTGCCCATACTCGAACGCCGTGCGCGGGAATATCAATGTTGCCTATACGGTCAAGACACGGTGATATCGCGACCATCATGACCGACTCACAGCACCCGGACGATCCGCTTCGCCTCGACCGTCAGATCTGTTTTCCGCTCTATGCGGCCTCCAATCTGATCAACAGGCTGTATCGTCCGGTGCTGTCGAAGCTCGGCCTGACCTATCCGCAATATCTCGTCATGCTGGCGCTCTGGGAAAAAGCCCCGCGTACAGTCGGGGCCCTTGGGGAGGCGCTCTATCTCGACAGCGGGACACTGACGCCGCTGCTTAAACGTATGGAACAGGCCGGCCTTATCACCCGTGCCCGCGACCCGGAGGATGAGCGCCGGGTGCAGGTGGAGCTGACGAAAAAAGGCCGCAACCTCAAAGCTGACGCCCTGACAGTCCCTGAGACCCTGACAGAAGGTTTTGAGGGTAACCCAGCTGAGGTGGAGAATTTGCGCGAGAGTGTGCAGGCCCTGGTGGCCACGCTTGCCCGTCACGGCAAGGAGCGCGGCTAGTTAGTCATCCGGCCGGCCTGTGCGCTTGATCAGCTCCAGTGCGGCGAGCGGATCGCGCGCCTTCGCGCCCGAAATGAAGAAGGCATAGACCTCGCGCGACTTTGCCCAGTCCTTCAGCGTGTCGGCCCACTCATCGAGAGCGGAGGGCGCATAACCGGCCTTGTAGGTCTCGCGGCTGTCCTGGAGGCGCGCATAAGCAAAATCCGCCGTCTCCACATCCGGCATCGGCCAGTCCTCGGCGTCGGAATAGACAAGCGCGCAGCCATGCCCCCGCAGCATGTCGGTGAATTCTTCCGTCTTGAACGTGTCATTGCGCACTTCGATGGCGTGGCGCAGGCCCAGCCCATCCTGCTCTTGCGGCAGCGCGGAGAGAAAGGCGGAAAAATAATCGGGATCGAATGTGCGGCTTTCGGGAAACTGCCAGTTGATCGCGCCAAGCCGGTCGCCAAGCTTGGTAACGCCGCCAGAGATAAACCAGTCGACGGCCTCCTTCATGTCATCAGCCGTTTTGCGCGATGTGGTGAAGCGCTGGGCCTTCACCGTAAACTTGAAGCCGTCCGGGGTTTGCTCGGCCCAGTTCTCAAAGACATGCGGCTTCTGGTTGCGATAGAAAGTGGAGTTGATCTCGATCGCCGTCAGCTGGCGCGAGGCATATTCAAGCTGGCGTTTCTTGGCGAGATCATCCGGATAGAAGGTCTCTTCCCACGGCTCATAATTCCAGCCGCCAATACCTATGCGTATGGGGTGGGTCATTGGGCGCTCCGCGATCTCCTGAAGATGAGGCTATCGCAGGACGCCGATGCCGGCGACCTGTTTCTTGCGGTGATTTATTCCTCGAACCAGTCCTCGCGCCCGTGACGGATACTGACATAAAAAAGGCGGCCCGTGAGGCCGCCTTTTCAAACTTAAGTATCCAGGAAGCTCCGCAGCTTCCGGCTTCTGCTCGGGTGCTTCAGCTTGCGCAGCGCCTTTGCCTCGATCTGACGGATGCGTTCGCGGGTCACGCTGAACTGCTGGCCGACTTCTTCGAGTGTGTGGTCGGTGTTCATGCCGATGCCGAAGCGCATGCGCAGGACACGTTCCTCACGCGGGGTGAGCGAGGCGAGCACACGGGTCGTCGTTTCGCGGAGGTTGGACTGGATCGCGCTGTCGACCGGCAGCAGCGCCATCTTGTCCTCGATGAAGTCGCCGAGGTTGGAGTCCTCGTCGTCGCCAATCGGCGTTTCGAGCGAGATCGGCTCCTTGGCAATTTTCAGCACCTTGCGGATCTTTTCCAGCGGCAGGCCGAGCTTCTCGGACAGCTCTTCCGGCGTCGGCTCACGGCCGATTTCGTGCAGCATCTGGCGCTGGCTGCGGACGATCTTGTTGATCGTCTCGATCATGTGCACCGGAATACGGATCGTGCGGGCCTGGTCAGCGATAGACCGGGTAATGGCCTGGCGAATCCACCAGGTGGCATAGGTCGAGAATTTGTAGCCGCGGCGGTATTCGAACTTATCGACCGCCTTCATCAGGCCGATATTGCCCTCCTGGATGAGATCCAGGAATTGCAGGCCGCGATTGGTGTACTTCTTCGCGATGGAAATCACGAGGCGAAGGTTTGCCTCGACCATTTCCTTCTTGGCGACGCGGGCTTCGCGCTCGCCTTTCTGGACGCGCTGAACGATCAGGCGGAAATCATCGATCGGGATACCGATTTCCTGCGAGACGGCGGTGATCTCCTCGCGGATTTCTTCGATCTGCTCGGCCTGGCTTTCGAAGAAGCTTTCCCACTTCTTCTTGGACTTCGACCGGTCGAGCGTCTCTTCCTTCCAGTTCGGATTGAGCTCGTTGCCGAAATAGCTTTCCAGGAATTCCTTGCGCGGCACACCCTTGGCATCGGCGAGACGCATGAGCTTGCCTTCAAGGCCCATCAGCTTCTTGTTGATCGCGTAAAGCTGTTCAACCAGTGCCTCGATACGGGCATTGTTGATGTGCATCGTCTTGAGATTATCGACGATGGACTGGCTGAGCGCGTCATATTCCTCACGCGCCTTTTCGGTGAGCGCCTTGCCTTCAAGGCGGCGCTCGACCAGCCTTTCCTGCAGCTTGCGGTACTGGCCGAAAGCGAGCGCGATTTCATCGAGCTTGCCAAGCACGCCGTCACGAAGTTCAGCCTCCATGGCCGACATGGACATGGCCTGGCCTTCTTCCTCATCCTCGCGCTCTTCGCGGGCAAGGCGTTCCTCGGTCGTTTCGTTCTCGCGCTCTCTGGCCTCGGCTTCTTTTTCTTCCTCGGTCTTCTCGCGCGGTTCCGGCGTCGGGTTTTCCGCGCCATAGGTTGTCTCAAGGTCGATGAGGTCGCGCAGGAGGATGCGCTCATTCATGAGCTCATCGCGCCAGACCATCATGGCCTCGAATGTCAGCGGGCTTTCACAGAGGCCGCGGATCATTGCATCGCGGCCAGCCTCGATACGCTTGGCGATGGCGATCTCGCCCTCACGCGAGAGAAGCTCGACGGCCCCCATTTCGCGCAGATACATGCGGACCGGATCGTCGGTGCGGTCAGAGCCGCGCGCATTGCCCTTCTTGGCAACGGCGCCAGAGCCGGTCTTGGTGACGGCCGTGCTCTTGGACGAGGACTCGACCTCATCCTCATTTTCCACGACCTGGATGCCCATCTCGGACAGGGCCGACATCGTGTCCTCAATCTGGTCGGAGGTCAGCTCATCCGACGGAAGGACATTGTTGAGTTCCTCATGCGTGACATAGCCTTTCGACTTTGCCTGCTTGATGAATTTCTTGATGTTGGAGTCATTGAGATCGAGAACCGGGCGGTCCTCGGTCTCGACTTCACCGCCCTGATTGTCACGCTTCTGGGCTTTCGCCATCTAAATCTCCCGCCTGTCGCAGCTCGCCCTCTGCAACATTCAAACCATTTCTACGGCCGATCAATCCTGATCGGTTTGTTCTGCCGCCTCATTGAGACGCGCCACCCGTGCCTCTCGTTCCGCTACCTCATGGCGCCGGCGACGCCAGTTTTCAGGTGAAGCGGTAACTTCATCCCTTGCCCCCGTAATCTGGGCGCCAGGGTCGTCGCGGGCCACATATTGCTCCAGGGCGATAAGCCATTCCCGTTCCTCTGCTCCATCTGGAGCAATTACAGCTGTTGCGGGATAAGAATTGAGCAAGTCAGCAGCGCGCATTTTTCCTAGCTCATGTAAATGGGTCGCGATCACGCTGCGGTCAACACCTGCGCCTGCGTCAGGCCAGGAAATGATCACGTCCCGCAGCGTTGCCACATCCTCATCGAGAAAGACCGCCATGGAAAGCGTCTCAAACCCGACATCGATCAAGTGGGGAGAGTCGATGGCGCGCACAAGAAGGCCAAGGCCGCGCGTCTTTGCGGGCGCGCTGGTCTGATGGGCGCCCTTTGTGGGCATGTCCGGCCGTCCCGCGCCGCCCCGCGCGCGGCGGCGCATCTGCCAGAGATGGTCATTCTTGCGCGATTTCAGCTCTCGCTCATAGGCCGCGCGCACGCCGGCATGCTGGATCGTGGCAGCCGCCTGCATCAGGCGCGCCTCAAGCCCGGCCTGACGCTCAGGCGTGTCCAGGGGCTCGGCATCGCGCTCACGCCGCCAGAGCACCTCGATAAGCGGCACGGAATTGGCGAGGGCCTGTTTCATGGCTTCGGGGCCGGACTGGCGGATGAGGTCGTCCGGATCCATGCCGCCAGAGAGGAGGCAGAAGAACAGCGTGCGTTCCGGCTGTAGATGCGGGAGCGCCCGCTCAATGGAGCGGTAAGCGGCGCGAAGACCGGCCGCGTCGCCATCAAAGCAGAGGACAGGCTCCGGCCCCGCACGCCAGAGAAGACCGAGCTGGTCTTCGGTGAGCGCCGTGCCCAGCGGGGCAACGGCATGACCGATCCCGGCTTCGGCCATGGCGATGGCATCCATATAACCTTCAGTGACGATCAGCCCGCCCTCATCGGTGCTGCCAAAGGCTTCGCGCGCATCCTTGTAGCGATAGAGGACGCGCCCCTTGTGGAAAAGTTCGGTGTCATTGGAATTGAGATATTTGGGCTTCGCATCCGGCTGCAGACCCCTGCCCCCGAAGGCGATGACCTGGCCGCGCACATCTGTGATCGGGAAGATGACGCGTCCCCGGAAGCGGTCATATGGGTCGCCCCCGCCTTCTTTCACGACGGCAAGACCCGCATCGATGATTTCCTGCATGCCGAAGCTTTCGGCTTTCAGGTGGTCGATGGTCTTGCGCCAGTCATCGGGCGCATAACCCAGGCGGTGGCGTGCCCACGCCGCGGCGCCGAGACCGCGCCCTTCCAGATAGTCGCGCGCCTCTGCCCCCTCGCTGGCCCGCAGGCGGGCTTCAAAGAAGGCGCAGGCCGCCTCACAGCAGGCATAGAGCCGCTTGCGCCGGTCATAGGTCTCTTCGTCCTGCGGCGTGGCCTTTGGCAGCTGCATGCCCGCCTCGTCGGCCAGCTTTTCAACCGCCTCCATGAAGGACAGCCGCTCTGTCTCCATGACAAAGGCGATGACATCGCCGCCAATGCCGGAGGAGAAATCCTTGAAGATACGTTTCTGGTCGTTGACGTAGAAGCTTGGGCTTTTCTCATTGGTGAAAGGTGAGAGGCCCACCCATTCCTTGCCCTGCTTCTTCAGCTTCACCTTGCGCCCGATCACGTCCGAAGGCCGGACACGGGCCTTCAGCTCCTCGACAAAGCCATCGGGTATGCGAATGGATGCTGGCATGAACCAACCATTGTAGCGCTTTTTACCATGGCTGTGCGAGTCACGAGTGAGACCATGCACAGATGACTGGCAGCCTGTGGAATTCTAAAATGTGGTTTGGCCCGACCTAGCAGAGAGCGCGGCGGACGGCCTTGCCGGCGGGGCCCGTCTCGATACGGCCTGGATAGCGGTTCTGCAGCTCTGCCATGCAGCGGCCCATATCCTTGAGCTTGGTCGCCTCAAGATCGTTGACCACGGCGTCTACAGCGTCCTCAAGCGCGTCGCCTTCAAGCGGCTGAGGCAGGAAGGACTGGAGAATTTCCATCTCCTCACGCTCACGCTCGGCATCGGAGATACGGCCCGATTCGTCATATTCGCGCGCCGAAACCTCGCGCTGCGCCACCATGACCTCAAGCAGCTTGCGCACTTCTGCATCCTCGCAGCCGGCACAATTGCCCTGACCGCGGGCTGTCACGTCACGGTCGCGCATGGCACAGGCAACCAGGCGCAGCGTCCGGGCGCGGATACCTTCCGCATCATCGGATTCAGCTGTCTGGAGAGCGGCCAGTATGCGCTCGCGGATCGTGGTAACTGGAGAAACGTCTGTCTGTCCCATACCTGCATCTTTTTACATGGACCTCGAACTTGACGCTCGGGTCGCTGCACGCCTATCTCACGCCGTCGAGGATGAGGTCAGTTGGTGACCGAAATCCTAATGGCGCCCGACAGGACGCGAGGAGATACGCCCATGGCTACCGGAAATCAACCTGAATCACCAGCAACCGGAGCGATCGCGCTGGCAGATGGAACGGTCTTCCTCGGTCACGGTTCCGGCGCTGTGGGCATCGCGGTTGGCGAACTCTGCTTCAACACATCGATTACCGGCTATCAGGAAATCCTGACCGACCCGTCCTATGCAGGCCAGGTCGTGCTGTTCACATTTCCGCATATCGGCAATGTCGGCGCGAACCCGGATGACCACGAGGAGTCCTCGCTGGAGGGCGCGAAAGCCGCGACTGGCGCAGTCTTCCGCGAGCCGATCTCGCCGCCCTCCAACTGGCGCTCGCGCGATCATTTCGATGCATGGCTTGCAAAGAAGAACATCACGGCGGTGTCCAATGTCGACACCCGCGCCCTCACCCGCATCATCCGCGAGGGCGGCATGCCCAAATGCGCCGTCGCCTATGCCCCGGATGGTAATATCGATGTCGATGCGCTGATCGAAGCGGCCCGTGCATGGGAAGGGCTGGAGGCGGCCGACCTCGCCCTCAATGTCGTCAGCGATGCGGCCTATGACAATTCAGAGCGGCTGTGGGACCTCGCCACCGGTTTCACCAATAATGACGCGACCGAGTTTCATGTCGTGGTGCTCGACTATGGCGTGAAGAAGAACATCCTGCGCAATCTCGCCCAAGTGAATGCGCGCGCAACCATTGTGCGCGGCGACACGCCCTTCGACGAGATCATGAAACTCAAGCCCGACGGGGTCGTCCTCTCCAACGGCCCGGGCGACCCGGCCGCCACGATCAATCGGTGCGGTGACACGATCCGCCAGCTCATCGACAGCGGCATCCCGCTGCTCGGCATCTGTCTTGGCCACCAGCTTCTTGCGCTGGCGCTCGGCGCGAAGACGCAGAAGATGCCGCAAGGCCATCATGGGGCGAACCACCCGGTCAAGGATTTCGAGACCGGCAAGGTCGAGATCGTCTCTATGAACCACGGCTTCACGGTGGATACAGCGACGCTGCCCGATGGTGTCGAGGAAAGCCACAGATCCCTGTTTGACGGTACAAATGCAGGGCTTCGTGTGAACGGCAAGCCGATCATCTCGGTTCAGCACCACCCCGAAGCAAGCCCCGGCCCGCAGGACAGTTTCTATCTGTTCGACCGCTTCGCCAGCTTCATGCGTGGCAACACCTAGACCGCGTATGCGCGCTGGATGATTCAAGCCTGGCTGGTCTTTCTTGGCGCCTGCGCCCTAATTGCCCATCAGATCTGGCGTGACCGGCGCACCTTTCCGGCTTTCGAAGCGCTGAGAGATACAGCCAGCCGTCAGCGCGCCTTCCGCAAATGGACGCTCACCTCCTTCATCCGCTACGGCGTGCTTGGGGTCGCAGGGTTGATGCTCATGGATGCGACGCCCGCGCTCTGGCAGTTGCCTGCCAATATGGAAGCAAGCCTTGTCGGCCTGTGCGACGCAACCGGGATCAGCCGTCGCGACATTACCCTCTTCGGGCTTTCCGTGGCCGGGGTCGTAACCCTCGGCATTTTTGCCGGCGGGGCGGCCGGGTTCTTTCTGAAGGCCGGCGACATCCCCCAGCACGGCGTGGGCGCGCTGCTTGCGCGAAACCGGCAGGAAGCCTGGTCGGCCTCGCTCATCTCCATAAATGCCGGCCTGGTTGAGGAAATCTTCTTCCGCGCCATGCTGTTTGTCGCGATCTATCATATTACAGGCAGCGTGCTCACAGGCATGCTCGGCTCGACGGCGCTCTTTGCCGTCGCCCATGCCTATCAGGGCCTGGCGGGCATTCTGTCATCGGGGCTTATCGGCGCCCTCTTCATGGTGATATATGCCGCCACGGGCGCGCTCTGGCTGGTTATCCTGCTGCATGCGCTGCTCGATCTTCGCGGGCTGGTCTTCCTGCCCTGGTCTCTTGGCTGGTTATCGCCTGAGAAGGAAACACTGAGCTGAACGCCACCTCTCCTGTTCTGGACGCGCCTTCCATGGGCGACAACCGTCTGGGCGCCATCGCCGACGATCTTGCCACCCAAGGTTGGAGCTGGCAGCCAGCCCTCATGCCGGAGGCGTTGACCCGTGCCCTGCGCGAGGAACTTGTCGCCCGTGAGGCAGCCGCCGCCCTGGAAGCGGCCGGAATTGGCCGCGAGAGCGACTACCAGGTCGACCGCACCATCCGGCGCACGCGCATCACCTGGTTCGACGGCTCGACACCGGCTCAGCAGGACTTCCAGATGTGGACCGAAGCGCTGCGTGCCTCACTCAATCGCGAGCTGATGCTTGGCCTGTTCGAGATGGAAGTCTGCTTCGCGGTATATCCGCCGGGCGGCTTCTATGAGCGCCACCTCGACAGTTTCGCAGGCGCGCGCAACCGCGTCGTCTCGCTGGTCGCCTATCTCAATGAGGATTGGGACGAGGCCCGCGGCGGCGCGCTCGCCGTCTGGAATGAAGGCGCGGCTGACGGTGCTGACCCGGCGGCGCGGATCGTCCCGCAGCCGGGCGGCGTGATGCTGATGCTGTCGGAAGCGATCCCGCACGAGGTCGAGGTCACCCACGAGACCCGCTATGGCCTGGCCGGCTGGTGGCGCGTCAACCAGTCCGGCATGGACCGTATCGATCCGCTGAGTTAGAGCGCCAGTCTGCTACTTATGCGAGGCGAAGCTATCCCAGGGGCCCGCAATTGGCCTCGTATTTCTCGATATATTCCGGCATCCAGTCGCGAAAATTCTGGGCGCGGGTTTCAGAAGCCGGGTGGGTGGAGAGCCATTCAGGCGGACGCTGACCGCCGCCAAGGCGGCCCATCCGTTCCCAGAGCTCCGGCGCTTCGCGCGGATCGTAGCAGGCGCGCACCAGCAGCTCGAGACCGATCCGGTCGGCTTCGGTCTCATGCTGGCGCGAGAAAGCCATGAGGCCGCCCTGCGCGGCAACGCCCATCGCGCCCAGGACGAGCTGGCGCTGGCCAGGGTCCATGTCCCCGACGCCAGCGCTCGCAGCAACCAGACCAAGCTGCGCAAGCTGGCTCTGACTCATCCGCTTGGCGCCGTGATGAGCCATGGCGTGGCCGATCTCATGGCCCATGACCACGGCCAGCTTGTCGGGGTCCTCAAGGTCGGCCAGCGTGACTTTTCCGTCGAAATTGCCGGTCACATCCATGATGCCGGTATAGACCGCCACATAGCCGCCCGGCAGGCAGAAGGCATTGGGCTGGTCCGACTGGATGACATTATAGGTCCAGGCGAAATCTTCTGAGACCGGTGTAAACTCCCAGCCCTCCTCCAGAAGGTCGCGCTCATACTCTATCGCGGCGCGTTGAAGCCGCTCTCCGATGGCGCGCACCTCGCTGACAATTTCGCGGGCGGCCGCATCCTCGCAATTGTCGAGGCAGAGCACGTTCGCGCGTTCCTGCTGCAGGATCTGCGCATAGGACTGCGCGCCAAGCTCGCTCGCCTGTTCGATGGAGATCGCATTGAATTCGCGCTCTCCGGAGAAGGGATTCACCTCCTGATTGGTGAAGTAGTAGAAGGCGAGCCCCAGAAGGCCCAGCAGGATAATGATGATGCGTCCCAAATGCCTGCCCCGAATTTCTTTGTCGTCCAGTTAGGGTGAACCTAGTTCCAAACCCCCGGCCTTGGAAGCGTCGTCATTTTTGTCGCAAGACGAGCTGGCGGGCAGGCCCAGGCTCGGCTACAGGACTGCCAGGAATGGAGCCGGACAGGAAGCAGACACCATGAAAGACCCCGCCCTCCCCTTGCAGGGTAGCTGCCGCTGCGGCGCTGTGCAGTTTCGCGTCACGGCTCCGCCGATCGCGACCATGGCCTGCCATTGCACCGGCTGCCAGAAAATGTCTGCCAGCGCCTATTCGCTGAGCGCCGCCTTCCCGGTCGAGAGCTTCGAGCTTCTGAGCGGCGAGCCGGTCCTCGGCGGCCTCAAGGGTGAGGAGATCCATCACTATTTCTGCCCGTCCTGCATGAGCTGGATGTATACGCGGCCGGACGCCCTGCCCTATATGGTCAACATTCGCGCCACCATGTTCGATCAGACCGGCTGGTATGCGCCCTTCATCGAGACCTTCACCCGCGAGAAGCTGTCCTTTGCCGAAACCGGCGCGCCGCACAGCTTCGATGAGTTTCCGACAGTGGAAGACATTGAGCGGCTGACGCCTGCCTTTGAGAAGGAAATGGGCCGGTCGGCCTGATCCGGCCCTCGCACCCGTCTCACCTTTGCGGCGTTGACAGGCGGTGATTGTCTGCCAAACCTCGCGGGCAATGACCGACACCACACATCATCAGGCACGCCGCAAGCTGAGCCGTTCGCCGCTGCCCAGCAAGATACTCGACGTCCTCGCCGAATGGGCGCTGTACGCGTCTACCGCGCTCATCATCATGGGCATCTCACAGCCCTCCATCATGAAGCCCAACTATGTGGGCCTGATGATCGAGTACAATCTCTGGGGCCTGGTTGAGACGCTGATCGAGCTCGATCTCTTCTTTCTCGGCATGGTGGTGGTGTTCTTCTCCGGCGTCTTTCCGCTCACCAAGACATTGGTCGCCGCGATAATCTTCCGGCGCGGCGCGCCGCCAAGCCCGAAACTTGCCTGGTGGCTCAACGTGCTCGGCAAATGGTCTATGCTGGATGTCTTCCTCGCCGCGCTCCTCATCGGCCTCTCCCAGACCATGGCCTATGTGGGCTTTCATCCACGCATCGGGCTCTATTATTTCGCCGCCGGTGTGATCCTCAACAACATCTCGACCATGCGCCTGTCCTTTTCACGCTGGAAGCCAGTCGCTACATAGAGACCCATGACAGACCAAGCCCAGAACAAGCCCAAGCTCGAAATCCGCGTCATCCCGACGACGCCGCTGCAGCAGAACACCTCTCTCATCTGGTCGATCGAGAGCAAGGAAGGTGTCTTCGTGGATCCGGGCGGCGATATCGACAAGCTGATGGGCGCGGCAGAGGAGTTCGGCGTGAAGATCGTCGGCGTCTGGCTGACCCATGGCCATATGGACCATGCCGGCGCGGCCGCCGCCGTGAAGGAGCGCACCGGCTGTGAGATCATCGGCCCGCACAAGGATGACCAGTGGCTGCTCGACATGATCGAGGAGTCCGGCAAGCGCTATGGCATCGCCGACGGCAAGAACGTCACGCCGGACCGCTATCTCGATGATGGCGATGTACTGGAGCTTGACGGCGTGAAATTCGGCGTGGCCCATACACCGGGTCACACGCCGGGCCATGTCGTGATCTATAATGAAAGCGGCGCCCTCGCCTTTGTGGGCGATGTGCTGTTCCGCGGCTCGATTGGGCGGACGGATTTTCCGCGCGGCAACCATACGCAGCTGATCGATTCGATCACCTCAAAGCTATGGCCGCTCGGCCCGGAAATCCGCTTCATCCCCGGCCACGGCCCGATGAGCACCTTCGGCCAGGAGCGCCAGGACAATCCCTTCGTCGCGGACTCCCTGACAGGCTATGCCGGCGCGGAAAAACAGGCTGCGAGCGAAATCGACCAGAAACTGTCGAAGCGCTACAGCTAGCTAGTCCTCAGCTGGCAGCAGAACGAGCGGGACCGGATGTTCGGCTGGCACTTTCATGCCGCTCGGATCATCTTCCTGAAAGATCAGCGTCGCCTCTGTCGGTTCCGTCACCTCAAACCTGATCTCGCCTTTGAAGGGCACCTGTTCTTCCGTCATCCAGTCCGATTGAGAGGCGGCATAGGATTCAGCGATCACCGTCCCTGTGCCATCGACAAGGCGGACCGGAAAATCCCCTTCGAAATACCACAGCCCTGACGCGCTGCCGGAAAAGCTGAGCGGCGAGGTGACCTCTGCTCCAGGTTCCAGCTCGTCCAGCGTCAGCTCCATTGAGACATCGCCGCTGGAATCTGCATTGCCACCCGCTTCATCGGGGGGCTGCGGCGCGGTCAATTCACCATCGGAGGCGGCCTGATCCTGCTGGTCTGGCATGTTCGGGGAACAGCCAGCGAGCGCCAATGCAATGAGGTAGCGTTTCATGGTGGACTCTTTCGCTTCCTGATCTGCTTTGGCTCAGCCTTAACACAGCAAAGGGGCAGTCTCCCAGCCTCCTCTGACCTTGGGTCATGGCTGACGCTCGTGCCTGTCTCGTCTATCCTTTCCGGTATGGACCTCAAGACAGACCCCAAGCTTGAAGATTTCCGCGCAGAGGTGCGTGCTTTCTTCGAGAACGAATTTCCCAAGGACATTCTCGCCAAGACGGCGAAGGGCGCCTCCCTTACCACCGAAGAGGTCCGAAAATCGGAACAGGCCCTGGGCGAGAAGGGCTGGCTCGCCGCTGGCTGGCCTGCTGAACATGGTGGCCCCGGCTGGTCTCTTGAGGAGCAATATGTCTTCGATGAGGAGCTGGAGCGCGCAGGTGTGCCGACGGTGACGCCTATGGGCGTCGTCTATGTCGGCCCCATCATCTACACTTTCGGCACCGAGGAGCAGAAGCAGCGCTGGCTGCCCGGCATCCGTGAGGGCCGCGAAGGCTGGGCACAGGGCTATTCAGAGCCTGAAGCGGGCTCCGACCTCGCCTCGCTGCAATTCTCGGCTGTCAAAGAGGGCAACGAATACGTCCTCAACGGCACCAAGATCTGGACCTCAGCGGCCCAGCACGCCGACTGGATCTTCTGCCTCGCCCGCACCGACAATTCCGGCAAGAAGCAGGAAGGCATCAGCTTCATCATCGCGGAGATGGACCGGCCAGGCATCACGGTGACGCCGATCATCACCATTGATGGCAAACATGCCCTCAACCAGGTCCATTTCGACAATGTGCGCGTCCCGGCCGATTATCTCATCGGTGAGGAGGGCAAGGGCTGGACCTATAGCCAGTATCTGCTCGGCCATGAGCGCACCTCCTATGCCCGCATCGGCGGCAAGCGCAAACAGCTCGCCCATATCCGCAAGATCGCCTCTTCGGTGCCCGATGGCGGCAATCATCGTCTCATCGATGACCCTGCCTTTGCCCGCAAGCTGGCCGAAGCCGACCTCGCCGTGGATGGCCTCGAAATGACTGTGCTTCGGGTGCTGTCCGCGGTGAAGGATGGCGGCGCGCCCGGCAAGGAGGCGTCCATCGTGAAGATCCTCGCGACCGAAACGGCCCAGCAGATCACGACGCTCTATCTTGATACGGCAGGCTTCAATGCAGAGCGCGGCTTTACCGATTCGGTCAGCCCGGACTGGCTGGATGGCGGCCTCGCAACCGCCCACGCCGCGCCCGGTGTCTCCACCTATTTCGGCACCCGCGCCCAGTCGATCTATGGCGGGACGAACGAAATCCAGCACAACATCATCGCCAAGCGGGTGCTTGGACTTTAACTTAAATCAATGCGGCAAGATTGATTCAATTTATCTATTTCCGGTAGCGTCGTTTTTAGAGGCCTGTGTGATAAAACAGTATGTACGCAAAGTGCCGACTGTTTTCCCGCAGATTCTGTGCTGCCCGTTCTGG
Organism: uncultured Henriciella sp.; assembly: GCF_964005855.1. Lineage (NCBI taxonomy): Bacteria > Pseudomonadati > Pseudomonadota > Alphaproteobacteria > Hyphomonadales > Hyphomonadaceae > Henriciella > uncultured Henriciella sp. The sequence goes on along the minus strand of NZ_CAXFSW010000001.1, from coordinate 474,065 downwards.
CAGCACAATGCCGGTATTTGCCATCTCCATAATGGCCATCCTGTCGCTTGTCGGCGCCACGCTCGCGCTCGGCATGGACTCCCGTTCGGGCCACCAGGTCCAGCAAGCCGCCGATGCGGCCGCGCTCGGCGGCGCGACAGCCTTTCTCAACACGCAGTCGCCGCGCGCCCAGGATCGGCTTGAAGCTGCCCGCATACAGGCAAAGGCGCTTGCGGCCCGCAATTCGAATTATGAGCTTGCCGATCTCGTTGTGGATGCGGTCTCCGAAGATGCCTTCGGCCAGCATACCCGTCTCGCGGTGGAGCTGCAATTTGAGCCGGTGAACTTCTTCTCCCGCTTTACCGGCAATGCCACCACGGCGCCGATCCGCCGCCGTGCCGTTGCCAGCTCCACCTGGGGCTTTCCGCTTTGCATGCTTGCACTCAATGCCGACAGGGAAAGCGGGCTGGCCATCAAACATATGGCACGGCTCGTCGCCGATGGGTGTATTGTATGGTCCAACGCCGCCGGCAGCGAATCCATGCAGTTCCTGGGCGGCTGGTCCAAAGCCAAGAGTTTCTGCGCAACCGGAACGGCCGACCGTTCCCATCTTGCAAACGTCTCTCCCCTGCCAGACCAGAATTGCAATCCCCTGCCCGATCCGCTCGCAGACTGGACGCCGCCCCGCCCGGATACATGCCAGCCCGATCCGGATTTCGATCCGCCGCTAAGCATAAGACGGTCCGCCGACCGGATTCTCGCAGGCCTCGCGCGGGAGTCCCGCCCAAGCTTCCGGAGAGGCGAGGATGAGGATGAAGGCGCAGGCCCGTTTGGCCATGCCGGAAAGGCAGCCCCTTGCGATACACCTGCCGGCCGTTCGAACCCGCACTGCCCGGCAAACTCCGCCACGGGCGCGGGTCTTCCGGATTTCGACCTTCTCGCCCTGACCGATAATCTGCTTGATGTCCTCTACGCCATGGACCGGCGCTACGACCTTCCGACCGAGAAGCTGACGCCAGGCACCTATTGTGGCCTCGACATCGCCTACGGGCACGTCGAGATGACTCCAGGCACCTATTTCATCAAGGGCGCGCCCATGCAGGTGACGCGCAAGGCCACGGTCACGGCTGAAGGCGTTACACTCATCTTCACCGGACCGGGCGCCTATCTGCGTGTCAGTGACGAGGCCCGCATGACGCTCAAGGCACCGACAGAAGGTGACCTCGCCGGCATCGCGGTCGCCGAACGGCGCAATACGCGCACCAATGGGTTGCCCGTTGCCTCCCGCCTTACCGGAACCGGAAAGCTGAGCATTATCGGCCTCATCTATCTGCCGACGCAGAACTTCTTCATAAGCGGGTCCGGGGCGGGCGATCAGTCCTCTCCCCTGCTCCAGATTGTGGCCAACCGGATCGCGATTCGCGATACCGGACGCCTGCGGATTGACTTCGAGCCGGGCAAGACCGATGTGCCCGTCGCCATCAAACCGGCAAGAATTGCCCGGCTTGTAGAATGAAGACTTACACAACTCTTTGTTGTGCTCTGTTCATCTAAAACAATTTTAACGCAAATACCGTTTTTTCTCGCTTGCGCGCAGGGAACCCCGGGATTTTAACTTCGTTTGAGTTGCCTCAATACAAGAAAAGGGGATTCCCATGAAGACGCTTCTGAAGACCACCGCACTTGCCGCCACCGGCCTCCTGATGGCCGCCTGCACCCAGTCCGGCTATACCGAACGCAACGCCGCTGTTGGCGCAGGTCTGGGTGCCGTTGCAGGCGCCGTTGTGGGTAACAATGTCGGCGACGGCGATGCAGGACGCGGCGCCCTGATCGGCGGCGCACTCGGCGGCGCCGCTGGCGCAGCCAAGGGCTGTACCGAAGCGGGCGACTGCGACATGCCGGGCGTGCGCGACCAGTCCGACGAACAGGACTATGACGGCGACGGCTATGCCGATGCCTATGACCGCTACCCGACCGATCCGCGCCGCTGGTAGTCGCCAGTGGCCCTGATACAGGCTTGAATCAAAAGGCCCCCTGTTCGCAGGGGGCCTTTTTTCTTGGCCGATAAACCTCCGCCGCAGTTCGTTGAAAGTTCCCCTCCGGGGACTTCACCGGACCGTGATAAACAGTTTTGTCGGATTGCGGTCTTGCCCCCTCCCCTCAAGCGCCGCTATAGCGCACCCGTTTGACCAATGGTCATGAAGAAGACGAGGAACCGAGATGCCAAAACGCACCGATCTGAAATCCATCCTCGTTATAGGTGCTGGCCCCATCATTATCGGTCAGGCTTGCGAGTTCGACTATTCCGGTGTCCAGGCGATCAAGGCCCTCAAGGATGAAGGCTACCGGGTCATCCTGGTGAACTCGAACCCCGCCACAATCATGACCGACCCGGACATGGCGGATGCGACCTATGTCGAACCGATCACGCCCTACTTCGTCGAAAAGATCATCGAGCGCGAGAAACCCGACGCGATCCTGCCCACAATGGGCGGCCAGACCGCGCTGAACTGCGCGCTCGACCTCTACAAGGACGGCATCCTTGAGAAATATGGTGTGGAACTTATCGGGGCGCGCGCCGACGCCATCGAGATGGCTGAGGACCGCCGCCTCTTCCGTGAGGCGATGGACCGGATCGGCCTCGAAAACCCGCGCGCCGCCATCGTCGCCGCGCCAGAGATCAAGAACGAGGCCGGCAAGGTCATCGGCTATGACCGGATCGGCGGTCTGCAGCAGGCCATGGACGTGCTTGAGGAAGTGGGCCTGCCAGCCATTATCCGGCCCGCCTATACGCTCGGCGGGACAGGCGGCGGTGTCGCCTATAATATTGAGGAATATGAAGAGATCGTTCGCTCCGGCCTTGCCGCCTCTCCGGTCGCGCAGGTCCTGATCGACGAGAGCCTTCTCGGCTGGAAAGAATTCGAGATGGAGGTTGTCCGCGACAAGGCCGACAACTGCATCATCATCTGCTCGATTGAGAATATCGATCCGATGGGCGTCCACACCGGCGATTCGATCACGGTGGCCCCGGCCCTGACGCTGACCGACAAGGAATACCAGCATATGCGCAACGCCTCGATTGCGGTGCTGCGCGAGATCGGGGTGGAGACGGGCGGCTCCAACGTTCAGTTCGCCGTCAATCCCGACAATGGCCGCCTCGTCGTGATCGAGATGAACCCGCGCGTCTCGCGCTCATCCGCCCTTGCTTCCAAGGCGACAGGCTTTCCCATCGCCAAGATCGCGGCCAAGCTCGCCGTCGGCTATACGCTGGATGAGCTCGACAATGACATTACGGGCGTCACGCCCGCCTCCTTCGAGCCGACCATCGACTATGTGGTCACCAAGATCCCGCGCTTTGCCTTTGAGAAATATCGCGGCTCTGAACCTTTCCTGACGACCGCCATGAAGTCGGTCGGTGAGGCCATGGCCATCGGCCGCAACTTCCAGGAAAGCGTCCAGAAAGCGCTCTGCTCGCTGGAGACAGGCCTCAGCGGCTTTGACGAGCCTGAGGTGACCGGAACCGAAGCGCTTCATTCAGCCCTCGCCCGCCCGACGCCGGACCGTCTGCTGCACGTCGCACAGGCCTTGCGCGAAGGCTTCACTGTTGAAGACATCTACCGCATCACAGGTATCGACCGCTGGTTCCTGCGCCAGATCGCGGCCATCATAGAGACCGAAGCCCACCTTCGCCGCGACGGCCTGCCTGAGGACCGCTACAGCCTGACAGAGCTGAAATCCTCGGGCTTCTCCGATGCGCGGCTTGCAAAGCTCACTGGCCGCTCTGAGGCAGCCGTCCGCACCGCCCGCCATCAGGCCGGCGTGCGCCCTGTCTACAAGCGGATCGACACCTGCGCGGCCGAATTTGCGGCGAAGACGCCCTATCTCTATTCGACCTATGAACACCCGCCCTTTGGCAAGACAGAGGCCGATGACGAGGCGAATGTCTCTGATCGCAACAAGGCCATCATCCTCGGCGGCGGCCCGAACCGTATCGGCCAGGGCATCGAGTTCGACTATTGCTGCTGTCACGCGGCGTTCGCCATGGAAGAGATTGGCATCGAGTCGATCATGGTGAACTGCAACCCGGAAACCGTCTCGACGGACTATGACACATCCGACCGGCTCTATTTCGAACCGCTGACCGAAGAACACGTCACAGAGATCATTGCCAAGGAACAGGGCAAGGGAAAGCTGGAAGGCGTCATTGTCCAGTTCGGCGGTCAGACACCGTTGAAACTCGCGACCCCGCTGCACGACGCTGGTGTCCCGATCCTGGGCACCAGCCCGGTCTCCATCGACCTTGCCGAAGACCGCGAGCGCTTCGCCGCCCTTCTGGACCGGCTCGACATCAAGCAGGCCCCGTCCGCCACCGTGCGGTCAGAAGAAGAAGCCCTCGAAGTGGCCGGCAAGCTCGGCTATCCGATCATGCTGCGCCCCTCTTTCGTGCTGGGCGGGCGCGCGATGGAAATCTGCCGCGACGACGCAGACGTCAAAGCCTTCGCAAAGGAAGCGATGAAGGTCTCTGGCGACCAGTCGCTCTTCCTCGACCGCTACCTTTCCGACGCCATTGAAGTCGACGTAGACGCGCTCTGCGACGAGACGAACGTCCACGTCGCGGGCATCATGGAACATATCGAGGAAGCCGGTGTGCATTCGGGCGACAGCGCCTGCGCCCTGCCCCCCTACACGCTTTCGCAGGATGTCATCCAGCGCCTCTCGGACTCTGCCGCAGCGCTGGCGAGAGAGCTGAAAGTCCGCGGCCTCATCAATATCCAGTTTGCGGTCAAGGATGATGAGATCTTCGTCCTGGAAGCCAACCCCCGCGCCTCGCGGACGGTGCCTTTCGTCGCAAAGGCCGTCGGCGCACCGATTGCCAAGATCGCGGCAAAGGTCATGGCGGGGGCTTCCCTCACTGATTTCGATCTCAGCAAGGCCAAGCCACGCCGCGTGGCGGTCAAGGAAGCGGTCTTCCCGTTCGCCCGCTTCCCGGGTGTGGACCCGGCGCTCGGGCCGGAAATGCGCTCGACCGGCGAAGTCATGGGCTGGGACGACGATTTCGGCGCGGCCTTCCTGAAGTCGCAGATCGCCGTCGATGTCTATCTGCCGCGCGAAGGCTCGGTCTTCATCTCGGTCAAGGACAGCGACAAGCCACTTGTGCTTGAGCCAGCCCGCGAGCTGATCGAAATGGGCTTCAAGCTGATCGCGACCAGCGGCACCGCGACCTATCTCGAAGGTCAGGGCCTGCCGGTGGAACGCATCAACAAGGTGATCGAGGGCCAGCCCCATGTTGTCGACCGTATGATCAACGGGCAGGTCCAGCTCGTCTTCAACACGACCGAAGGCGCCCAGTCGCTGAAGGACTCCGCCTCGATCCGCCGCACAGCCCTGACGCGAAAAATCCCGTACTTCACGACACTTGCTGCCTCACGCGCCTCGGTCCAGGGTATTCGCACCCTTCGTGAACGCGAGCTTGATGTCCGCCCCTTGCAGCAGGCCTGATACATCCCTACTTGACGAAAAACGCGTTTGGACAGACGCTGACACGTTAAACAGACGGTTATCCAGAACATGCAAAGAACACCCATGACCGCCGAAGGCCATGCAGCCCTCGACGCAGAACTCAAGCATTTGAAGTCGGTCGAACGCCCGGCCGTGATCGCTGCCATCTCAGAAGCGCGCGAGCATGGCGACCTGTCGGAGAATGCCGAATACCATGCTGCCAAGGAAAAGCAGAGCTTCATCGAAGGCCGCGTGGCTGAGCTTGAAGACAAGCTCGCGCGTGCCGAAGTGATCGATGTGACCAAGCTGAAAGGCGACAAGGTCGTCTTTGGCGCGACCGTCACACTGATCGATGCAGACACCGAGAAGGAAGTCACCTACCGCATCGTCGGTGAGGATGAGGCTGATATCTCGAAGGGCAAGGTCTCTGTCGGCTCCCCTATCGCGCGCGCGCTCATTGGCAAATCTGTCGGTGACGAGGCCGAAGTCGCCGCCCCCGGCGGCGCCCGCGTCTACGAAATCGAAGCCGTCGAGTTCAAATAGACGAGATTTTCCCTTCTCAGGGATCAAGGCCGGCAGGGTTCGCCCCGTCGGCCTTTTTATTTTCCACAGGAAAGCGCGGATGCATGCCGCCGGGAAAACTGGCAATGTCCGGCTTAACCCTGACCGACGACAGAAGGCGCAAAACCCATGGCTTCCCCGGCCCCATCTGCAAGCACACCGAATGGCCCCTCCATCTGGGGCGTCTCCGATGGGCGGGCGGGAAATGCGGCGCAGGTCCGCGCTGTGATGCGCGCCCTCGCCAGCCCTGGCCGCTGGATGCAGATCGCGCATATCGCCGGTGAAGGCCATCACGAAGCGCCCATCACGCTGAGCCCGCGCGCGCCCTGGACGCTGCTGCCCGGCAGCAACTGGCCCCTTCCCCTGCGGGCCCTCCCGGCAGAAGAGCGCACGCTTTTCCAGCCGCCCTGGCCCGATGTCTGGATCGCCGCAGGCCGGCGCAGCGCGCCCTATACCCGCCTTATCCGGGACCTCTCAGGCGGCAAGACGCTGACTGTGCAGATCCTCGACCCCAAGACAGATCCTGAAAACTTCGACCTCCTTGTTGTGCCTGAACATGACGGCCTCACCGGCGCCAATGTGATCCAGACGGTTGGCTCTCCATCACATTTTGCCCCCGATGACATCGAAGCGGCCGGACAGGCTTTTGCCGACCTTGCCGACGAGGCGGGCCAGTCCTGCATCGTCATACTGGGCGGCGACTCCAGGGCCCACACCTTCACCGAAGAGGCCGCGAACCACCTCGCCAGCCAGCTTGAAACCCTCGCACAGCAGAAATGGCGTCTTCGCATCACCACGTCCCGGCGCACGCCCGTGCCGGTTATCGCGAAGATGCGCGCGCTGGCGGACCGCATCGGCGCGCGCTTCTGGGCGGGGCCGGAGGATGGCGCGAACCCCTATCTCGCCTGGCTGATCTATTCCGATGCCGCCATCGTCACCGAGGACAGCGCCAACATGCTGTCGGATGCCGCCTGGCATGGCTTGCCGGTCCATATCGCACGCCTCAAGGGCTCCAGCCCGAAATTCGACCGGCTGCATGAAAGCCTCATCGCCCGCGGCTGTGCCCGCTGGTTCGAGGGCGAGCTTGACCTCTGGACCTATCCGCCGCTGCGGGAGGCCGCGCGCGTCGCCGATGCCATTGTTGCCCGGCTGCTGGAACGCCATCCCCAGCCCGCAATGAAAGGTGAGCAAGAACAGTCGGTTGTGCTTCCCGACTGGCTGGAATGAGACGTAATCACATTCTCAACTGACTGTTTTTTCTGCACTTTTTCTTGACTTTGCGGCGAACTTCCCGATTTAGGGAGCATGGCACACACCCATTCCCACGGTCATGGCCTCGGCAGTCATGAACACAAGCATCACCATGCGGTGACAGAGACGGCAGATGCGCGCAAGCGGGTCGCCTTCGCCGCCGCGCTGACCTTTGCCTTCATGATCGCGGAAGTCATCGGCGGCGTTGTGTCCGGCTCGCTCGCGCTTCTCGCCGATGCCGCCCATATGCTGACCGATGCCGGCTCGCTGGCGCTTGCCTGGCTCGGCTTCAAGCTCGCCGAACGCCCCGCCGACTCAGCCCGCAGCTTTGGCTGGGCCCGCTTCAAGATCCTCGCCGCCTTCGTGAATGGCATCCTTCTTCTGCTGCTCGCCGCCTGGATCATCTTCGAGGCGATCCAGCGCCTGCTGGACCCTGCCCCTGTTATGGGCGAGATTCTGATGGGCGTCGCCGTGGCGGGCCTTCTCGTCAACATCATCGCCTCTTTCCTCCTGCATGGCGGCGATCAGGAGGACCTGAACCTTCAGGGCGCGCTCTGGCATGTGGCAGGCGACCTTCTGGGGTCGGTGGCCGCCATCGCCGCCGCCTTCGTCATCATGTTTACCGGCTGGATGCCGATTGACCCGCTCCTGTCCATGCTGGTCGCGGGCCTCATCATCTTTGCCGGCGTGCGGATCACGCTGCAGTCGGCCCACATCCTGATCGAGGGCGTGCCCTCCGGGCTCAGCCCCGGCGATATCAAGGCCGACCTTGAGGCCAATCTGCCCGATGCGGCCAAGGTGACCCATATTCACGCCTGGGCCCTGACCGAGCAGAAGCCGCTGGTCACGCTGGAAGTCGTTGCCCGCGACGGCGCCTGCCTCGACACGCTGCGCCGCGAGGTAAAGATGCGCCTTCAGGAGACGTTCGGCGTCGACCATTCGACGGTCGAGGTTCACAAGGCGCCGCACCTCCCCTGAGGGCGTCCCACACCTGCAGCGCACTTCAGGGGCTTTATTCGCGGGCGAAGAATCCCCATACCTGTAAGCCAGAAACGTAAGACCGGCCCAAGGGCTGGCCACACAATTTGCCAGAGAACTGGCCAGAGAACTGGAGCGGGTGATGAGCGAGACAATCCATTCTGAAATCCTGATCGTCGGGTCCGGCCCGGCCGGCTGGACGGCTGCGATCTATGGCGCCCGCGCCCTGCGCGACACCCGCGTCGTCGCCGGTCTGCAGCCGGGCGGCCAGCTCACCATCACGACCGAGGTTGAGAATTATCCGGGCTTTGCCGAGATCCAGGGCCCGGAACTCATGGAAAAGATGCGCGACCATGCCGAGAAGATGGGCGCCAAGGTTTCCGAGGATCACATCGCCGAAGTCGACTTCGAAAGCCGCCCTTTCCGCGCGGTGGGCGAAAGCGGAACGACCTATACGGGCGACGCCGTCATCATCTGTACGGGCGCCCAGGCCAAATGGCTCGGGCTTCCGTCTGAGGAAAAATATCAGGGCTTCGGCGTCTCCGCCTGCGCGACCTGCGACGGCTTTTTCTATCGCGGCAAGGAAGTCATCGTCGTCGGCGGCGGCAATACCGCTGTCGAAGAAGCGCTCTTCCTCACCAATTTTGCCTCCAAGGTCACCGTCGTGCATCGCCGCGACAGTTTCCGCGCCGAGAAAATCCTGCAGGACCGCCTCTTCAAGCACCCCAAGGTCGAGATCCTCTGGGACACGGTACTCGAAGAAGTCATCGGTGAGGATAACCCGCCCGGCGTCACCGGCGCACGCCTCAAGAATGTGAAGACCGGCGAGGAAGAGACCCGCGACGTGCACGGCGTCTTCATCGCGATCGGCCATGCCCCGCAGACCGATCTGTTCAAGGGCAAGGTCGACATGAAGGCCAATGGCTATCTCATCACAGAGGCCGGCACGACGAAGACCAATATTCCGGGCGTCTATGCGGCCGGCGATGTTACCGATGAGACCTACCGCCAGGCGGTCACCGCCGCGGGCATGGGCTGTATGGCCGCGCTTGAAGCTGAACACTGGCTGGAAGAACAGGTCGCCATCAACGAAGCGGTCGCCGCCGAATAGAGCCGGGCACGCCCTGGCCCCTGCCGGAGGTCCCAGCCCGATTTGTCCTGTCGCGCAGGTCCGCGCTTTTCGTTAGGGAATGGGTATGGAGAGGCTGGAAGCAGATCTTGTCGTCATCGGCGCCGGCGTTATCGGTCTGGCGGTTGCGCGTGCCTGCGCCCGCAAGGGGCGCGACGTCATCGTGCTGGAAGCCGAAGACCTCATCGCCAGCCACACCTCGTCCCGCAACTCAGAAGTCATCCATGCGGGGCTCTATTACCCGAAAGACTCGCTGAAAGCCCGCTTCTGCGTCGAAGGGCGCCGCAAGCTCTACGCCTATCTTGAAGACCACGGCGTCACCTACAGGAATTGCGGCAAGCTCGTCGTCGCCCATCCCGATGAAGCCGGCCGCCTGGAAGACATTCTCGCCCGCGCCCGCGAAAACGGCGTCGAGGATCTGAACATCATCCCCGGCGTCGAGGCACGGCGGATGGAGCCTGCGCTTGCCGAAGACATCGACGCGGCCATCCACTCCCCCGTCTCCGGCATTTTCGACAGCCATGGCTATTTCCTGGCCTTGCAGGGAGAGCTGGAAGACGCAGGCGGCATGATCGCCTTCGGCACACCGGTCACAGACGGCGCGCGCACGGCCGGCGGCGTTGAGCTGATCACTGGCGGCGAGAGCCCGTCAAAGATCACCGCGCGCACCGTCATCAATTGCGCCGGCCACCGCGCCATAGAGCTCGCCCGCCTGATCGATGCCGATATCGACCTGCCAGAGCCGCATTATGTCAAAGGCAGCTATTTCAGCATCCTCGGCAAGACGCCTTTCTCGCGCCTCATCTATCCCATGCCGGGGCGCGCCAGCCTTGGCCTGCATCTCACCGTGGACCTCTCCGGGCGCGGACGCCTCGGTCCCGACGCCCAATGGCTGCCGGACGATGCAAAGCCGCCTTTCGACTACCGTGTCGACGCGGCCCGCGCGCCGCTTTTCTATGAGTCGGCCCGCCGCTACTGGCCCGGCCTGCCGGACGGCGCGCTTGCGCCCGACTATGCCGGCGTGCGCCCCAAGATCGTCAAACAGGGCGAGCCCTCCGGCGACTTCATGATCCGCGAGGAGAGCGAACACCTCATCCACCTCATCGGCATAGAGAGCCCCGGCCTCACCTCCTCGCTCGCCATCGCAGATCATGTGGCAGACCTGCTGGATTAGGCGGTTGCGCCGCCCGCGCGCAATGTGTATTCAGCCCGCTTCGGACGGGCCTTGCATCGCCAGGGCCCCCGGCCTGAATGTGGTTGGGTAGCTCAGCTGGTTAGAGCGCATGACTCATAATCATGAGGTCGGGAGTTCAAGTCTCCCTCCAACCACCACTTCATTTGCAGTTCGCCTCCGGCGAAAAAATCGATCCAGTGGATCGATTTTCGCGAATGAAGGCCACGGCAGTGGCATGAACCCGCTTCTTCAATGAAGGCCGCGGCAGAGGCTTTTAGGTTTTGCTTACGTATCAACGCTGCGCGCCGCACACAAAGCCCGCTCAGAGCTGCTCACTTTCCCTCCGATGGGCCTGCAAGCTTCCTCACCCCAGCTTGTTGCGGCGCCGCTGCAGCTAGCTCCCGGCTCAAGGCCGGGATGACGCCAGATGGTGCGGCGATGTTGAACGCGCATCACGCAGCCCCATCAGCGGCCGCCCGACCAGAACCAGCCCCGCCACCACAAAACACGCGCTGACCGCCCAGACATGCGGCCACTGATAGCTCTCTGCGAACCGCACCGCATGCACCCCAACGGCCAGCAGCAGGGACACGCCAAGCCCCAGCCGCATCCAGCGCGCGGTCTTCACTTGGTCCTTCACAGCAAGGCCAAGCGCGCAGAGCGCCAGCGCGCCCAGCCAGAAAATACCTGTCAGGGCCACCATGCCGGCACCCAGCAGGCTGATCGCGAGTGTCGCTGCCAGAAGGGCCGGACTGCCCCAGACAAGGGCCGCCCAGGCCGCCTCGAGCCGGGGCAGCCCGCGCCCGGCCTCTGCCCGTTTCAGGAAATAGATATTCAGCCCCGCTGCCACCGTGATGCAGAGCGCCAGACCGAAGACGAAATAGGCCACCTTCATGGCGAGCCCGCCAAAGTCACCAAAGTGGAGCCTGTAGGTCGACATGGCGATCTGCTTGCCGGCCTCCCCGCTGGTAAAGCCCGAATCGCCGACCAGCGCGCCGCCCGCGTCGAACTCATACATCTCGCCATAGACAAGCCGGTCGGTATGTTCGCCATAGATGGTGGTGTGCTGGCTCGCCGTGCCGGGGTCATGCACGATGGCGAGGAAAGGCGATGCCTCCGGGGCGACCTCTTCCAGCGTGATGAGGGCCGCGCCGACATCGGCAAGCGCTGCCGGGCTCTCGTCGATTTCGCCTTCAGCCCCGAAGATGGCCTCGCTGAGCGCCCGGTTGTCGCCATCAAAACTGGTCTGCGCCAGCACCATCGCCACCACGGCGAAAAGCCCGATCATCGCGCCCGTAATGGCGACAGCGAGCGTGAAGGGCGCGGTCCACACGCTGAGCCGGTTATGAAGATCGGCCTGGACCAGCCGGGCCTGTCCCTTGCGGCGCAGGCGGAAGGCGTCGCGGAAGATGCGCGGATGGGCAAGGAAGCCCGATATCGCCATCGCGACCAGCATCACACCAAGGATGGCCACGACGATCATGCCGAAACTGGTCGGCAGGCTGAGATAATAGTGAAGGTGAATGAGGAAGTCATTCCACGGCGTCTCATACCCGCCGCTCATCTCCCCTGCGGCCGTCGCGGTCTCAAGCCCGTCATCGCCGCCAATGACAAAGCGCTGCCAGTTGTCGCGCGGCAGGTAGAGATAGAGGTGCGTCGTGTCCGGCTGCTGGGCCATGACATTGCGGGCGGCTGTCTGCGCCGCCTCTGGCGAGACGCTGGCGACCGGCGCCTGGACCGGGTTCTCCCACCAGCCGATCTCATCCTCGAACATGGCCACGGTGCCCGACAGGCAGACGATGAACATGAGCGCGCTGATGACCAGCCCCATGACGGAATGCGCCGACAGGGACCGTGCGACACGCACCTTGCTGGATTTTGGCCAGATCGAACTTGCCATGGGACGCGCCTTTCTAGACCGGGATGAACGCGACAGCGAAACCGAGCACCAGTCCGGCGCCCGCATAGAGGGAACGCCGCCCGGCCCTTGGTTCAATCAGTAACAGCGTGGAGACAAGCGCCCAGAGCATCACCGCCGCGATAATGGCGCTTGCCCCGGCTGTGGCAATACTCACCGATGCGGCCCGCAGCGCCTTGAACAGGCCCGCCGATGCCAGCAAGGCGATGATGCCGGCCACAGGTCCGCTCAGCAGGAACGTCCAGACCCCCGAAAGGGCGGCGAGGAGCGGGCTGCGCCTTGCCGCACTGGCATCCGCCGCCCCCTCGCGCACGCGCTGCGCCGACACGGGCGGGGCAATCCCGCGCATCATCGGGACCGCAAAGAAGGCGCACGCACCCGCCATCGCGATCACACAGACCTGCGCAAGCCCTCGGTCGCCATTCGCGATCAGGCCAGCACCCAGCCCGGCCAGAAGGAGACCCCAGCCTGCCAGCACATGAAACGGCCTGCCCGGCTCTCTCCACGCCGCGTAAAGGGCGTAGAGCCCGCCGAGGCTGGCCGCCCCGGCGCTGGCAAGCAGGCTCCATTCAAATGCTGTCATGGCGAGGGCTCCCTGCCTGCCTGGCTAGAAGTCGTAGCTGAGGCTCGCAATCACGGTCCGGCGCAGGCCCGGGAAACAGTCACCCCGCGTCAGACAGCCGGTGAGATAGTCCTCATCGGTCACGTTGCGGGCATTCACCGCGAAGTCCCACTGGTCCCACTCATAGCCGACCATCAGATCGCCCAGCGTATAGTCCGGCGTTGTATAGGAGATGGTGCCATTGTCCGAGACAGTTTCTCCGACATAGCGGATACCGGCGCCGGCCTTGAAGCCTTCCCACGCGCCATCCGGGCGCCACGTCGTCCAGACAGAGGCCTGTTCTTCCGGGATCGCCGCCAGTTGCCGGCCATTCGGGTCCTCTGCATCGATGGTCGAAGCTGCCGCCTGGAAATAGACCTCACCGAATTGCAGCCGCGCTTCGGCCTCAAACCCTTTCAGCTTGGAGACGCCCTGCTGCTGGGCCGCATCCCCCGGCAGGGAGTTCGGATTGGGCAAATTGGAGATCTCGATATCGTAATAGGCCGCCGTGATGAGGCCCGGAATGCCGCGCGGCTCATATTTGAAGCCGGCCTCATACTGGCGCGCTTCTTCGGGATCGAGCTGGTTACCGCTTCTGTCAGTCCCGACCACCGTCTCGAAGCTTTCGGCATAGCTCACATAGGGCGAGAACCCATTGTCGAAGCGGTAGAGCGCGCCAAAGCTGGTGGAGACAGCGTCATCATCCTGGCTGACGGCACCGACCTCATTCTCGACGCTATCGAGCCGCACACCGGCGGTGAAACGCCATTTGCCCACCGCGATCTGGTCGGACACATAGACGCCGAGATCCTCGACCACATTTGCCGGCGTATCGTTGAGCAGCGCATCGAAGACACTCTGGTCGGGATAATTGCCATAGACGGGGTTCTTGAGGTCCAGCACATAACGGAAATCGCCCTGCAGCGCGCCGCCTGCATAGAGGTTTGCCGTATCGCTGTCGGTCTCGACATCCTGATACTGCACACCGGCCAGCAGCTCATGCTCCAGCGCGCCGGTCTCGAATTTGGCCCGCAGGCGCACATCGGCGGCCAGCTGGTCGAACGTATTGTCGCCCTGATAGAAGGTGCGCGGCACGGTCGTGTCGGTAAAGGTCAGCCCCTGCATGGCCGCCGCAGCGGCGAGCGCGGGCTGGGTCTCGAAAATACCATTCAGATACCGGCTCTGCCCTGCCCCGGTAAAGGCTGCCCAGGCCTGATGATAGTCCGCCTCGCCCGAGCGCCAGAGGGCGGTGCCTTCCAGCATCAGATTCTCGTTGAATTCATGCTCGCCCAGCAGGGTCACCTGCTGGCTTTCGGTATTGTAGCGGTTGAAGCCCGGCTCACCCACATAGACTTCCGGGTCGAGATAGCTGCCATCTTCCAGCGGGAAAAGCGTGCCTTCGACCGGAATGAACTGCGCGGCCGTATCGCTGTCTGTGTCCTGCAGGAGGCCGATCAGCGTGAACTTGGTCGCCGGGCTCGCCTGCCAGGAAAGAGACGGCATGAAGACCTTGGTCTCTTCGTCCACCTGATCGATCTGCGTGCCGGTATCGCGATAGAGCGCGACGAGACGATAGGCGAGCTTGCCATCGGTCCCGGCAATCGGGCCGGTCACATCGCCCGCGACCTCATAGCGGTCGAAATTGCCGACCTCGGCGTTCAGCTCACCGCCAAACGTGTCCTTCGGCGTCTTGGAGACATAGTTGACGATACCGCCCGGAGAGCCCTGCCCGTAGAGTACAGAGGCCGGGCCTTTCAGCACCTCGATCTGCTCGACCGTATAGAGGTCAGCGCGGGTCGAGTTGTAGCTGCCGAACAGCTCCTGGATGGAGTCGCGATAGCGCGGCAGTTCCAGGCCCCGTGACTGGGGAAAGTCGCCGCGCGTGGAAAAGCCATAGGGCTCTGCGGTAACGCCCGCCACATAAGTCAGCGCGGAGGCGAGGTTGAGCGCGCCCTTGTCGATGAACATTTCCGATGTTTCGACGGACAGCGTGCGCGCGGTCTCGACAATCGGCGTGTCCGACTTCGTTGCCCCGAATGCCGTCGTGCCGGTGACAATGACTGTCTCCTGACGGTTTTCCGCCTCATCTGCCGCGCCTGTAACCTGCGCTGCCGCCAATGCGGCCGGGCTTGCCGACACGATCAGCGCTGCCACCAGATTCCTGTACCCCATGATCCCTCAACTTTCGAGAATGCGAATGATTATCAATATCGCGCGGCTTATCGGGATGGATTTTGCAAGTCAATCGCAGCCGCAGCATTTTTAGCGGCGACACAGTGGCGAACGTTTCAAAATGGAGCAATCCAGTACGCTGCGTATCAGCTCTGGATGTTTTATAACGAACGCGCTACAGTGTATAAACTTGTAGAGTACCCAGAGTAGAGTGGATCAGGGAGACCAGTTTGGTCTCCCTTTTTCTTTGCTGCACCTGCGAAAGCGGCTCTTGCATCCTCTGGCAAAGTGGCTCCATGATAACAGGGGATCGCAAGCGTCCGCGACAGGATAGGCCAGAAGGTAGAGTGCCAGAGTATAAACCAACCCAGCCGGCCGAATACTGGCACCATGCGGGCGATGCGCATCTGCGTATCCATGTCTGGAATGAGGCCGCAGCTGGCCGCCCGCTCGTCTTCCTGAACGGCATAGGATCGCCGCTGGAGCTGATCCCGCCCTTCGCCGCAGAGTTTCCGGACACCCGGCTCATCGCCATTGAAATGCCGGGCAGTGGCCGCACGCCAGAGACCGACATGGTCTATCCGCCTGCCCTGCTCGCGCGTCTGGTGGTGCAGGCCTGTGCAGGGCTTGGGGCCGATGAGTTTGACCTTATGGGCTTCTCACTCGGCGGCGCGCTGGCCCAGCAGGTTGCGCTTCAATACCGCGCGCAGGTGAAACACCTGATCCTGGCGGCAACATGCAGCGGCTTCACCATGCTCTCGCATGACTGGAGCGATGTGCCCCTCTTCTCTTCGGCCTTCCCTTTCCTCAAACTCTGGAATGATCTGGAGCGCGATCTCAAGAAGCTCCATATTGCGACCGGGCCGGCGACCTTTGCCGCGCCAGACGCCATGTCGCGCCAGCTTCTGGGCTTTGCCGGCTGGTCCAGCCTCGCCTTCCTGCCGCTAATCGGCCAGAAAACGCTGGTTCTCGCGGGCACGCGTGACAGCATCATCGCCCCCTCAAACTCGCTCCAGCTATCGGCCTTCATCCCGAAGGCGCGCCAGGAATGGGTAGAGGATGGCGGACACCTCTTCCCCTTTCTCAAGCCTCAGATCACGGCAAAAAAAATCCGGCCCTTCCTGGGCCGGACCTTGATTGAGCCTGTCGAGCCGCTGGGCGCTGCCCCGACGAGCAACGCCCTGCACTGATCAGGAAATTTCCTTGCGGCTGGTGATGATCTTGCCGACCAGACCATAGGCCACGGCTTCTTCGGCGCTCATCCAGTGATCGCGGTCGGTATCGGCCTTGATCTTTTCCAGCGGCTGGCCGGTGGCTTCAGCAAAGATCTTGTTGAGCCGCTCGCGCATCCGCACGATCTCACGCACCTGGATGTCGATGTCGGACGCCTGTCCGCCAAAGCCGCCGCGCGGTTCATGAAGCAGGAAGCGTGTATTCGGCAGCGAGAAGCGGTTCTCTTTCTTGGCGGCCGCATAGATCAGGGCGCCGGCAGACGCGACCCAGCCAGAGCCAAGGATCTTCACCTCGGCCTGCACGAACTTGATCATGTCGTGGATCATGTCGCCGGATTCCACGTGCCCGCCAGGGGAGGACACGACCAGCAGGATCGGCTTGTCGCTTTCGGAATCGAGCGCCAGCAGGCGCTCGCAGACCCGGCGGGCAAGCTTGTCGTCCACGCCGCCGGTCAGCATGATGGTTCTGGCTTTGAACAGTGCCTCTTCCAGAAAGGCGTTGGGCTCATTCTGCGGCTTCTGTTCGGTCTCATCGTCGAGGCGATACATGACGTCTCCCGTGCATTCAGTCAGGGACCATAGGTGAGGCGCCCCAGCGCTCCGGTCAAGCACCTCACTCACCTATTCGGGCGTGTGCGTGACACTGATCCCGAGTTGTTCGACGATAGCCTCATCATCATTTAACGCGCCCAGTTCATCCATCCTCTCGACAGTGAGCGCCTCGGACGGCTCGACACGGATATCCAGGCTCCCGCCCGGCGTCTCGATATAGGCCGCAAGCGACTCGATCCAGTCGGCCGCCTGTGGGACTTGCGCCTGCACATTGCCTTTCGATGAGCGGACCATTGTGGCGATAAACCTGCGAAGATCTTCGGGCGGCATGCCCGCCAGCGTCGCCCCCCAGCCCTGGTCGGCATGCTGTTCGCCAATCGCGTGAAGATAGCCGAACAGCTTGTCATAACCGCCTTCATCGGACTCATAGAGCCGGGCGCTCACAAAGCTGAAATACTGTTCGAAGAGGTCCTCGAAAGCGGCATCGAACGACCCGGCCTCGTTTGACTCGACCGTTTCTGCCATGGGCTCATAGGGCGGGATCGTGATGTCCAGCCGCGCGATCCGCTCGCCAAATCCCTCCGACTGGCCGGCAAGGCGGAACCGCGTCGCCCCGGTTTCCTTGTCCCAGCTTGCGAGCGCCTGAATATCGACCGGAATATCTGCCAGACCATGCTCATCGAGAAGATCGACAGCTGTTTCGATATCGCTGCGCACGGCCTCGATCTCTTCATCGTCGCCCGATGGCATCAGGCCCAGTGTGAACTGCCCGATCTCTTCGGGCCGGATCATCATGCCCGTCAGATCATAGCTGATCTTTTCAGGCAGGAACCATTCAAACTCCGACGCATCGACGCTTGCGCTTTTGATACGAAGGACATCCGCCTCGTTCATGCGATAGATAAAGCCCGTCACGGTGCCGGAGCCGAGGCTCAAAAGGTCGCGTTCTTCCATGCCGGGAAATTGCGAGCGGACAAGATAGCCAGCGAGCTTGTCGAGCTTCAAATTCCGCCAGACGCTGAAATCGGAGGCGTAGACCTGATCGATGTCGAGCCCGTCCGGATAGGGCCAGTCCTGCGGCTCGTCTGAAGGGGCACGCATCGTCATCCCCTGCGACTGGCTCATGCCGGCATAATAGACCGCGTCGAGATCATAGCCGGAGAGCCCCTCAAGACCGTAAAAGTCGATTGTGTAGGACAGATCCTGATCGACCTCATCACTATTGATGTCGAAAGCCATGGTGAAATTGCTGGCTGTCGCACGCTCCACCTTGATTGAACGTCCAACAGCGATGACCTGCTGGGCAAGCTGGATGGCCTTCAGGCTATCCTTGGCGGACTCGGCGCCTTCGCCCTCCATGTCCCGGTCCAGAAAGCCCATCATCCCGGCAAACTGCGCGTCAGATAGCGGGACATATTCGAAGGGCCGCAGGGACAGCTCGCCGGTCACCGTTCTGTCGACGTTCAGGTCGAACCGCTCGACCCCGAAATCCACCTCACTGGCATCCTCTGCCTCGATCTCTGATTCGAGGACATCAAAGGCGGCGTTCATCGCTCCGGCAGCGCCAAAGGCAGAATAACCATCGGCCTCAAGCCGGTCGAAGACGACGCCCGTCTCGTCCAGCCGCTCCCCGGCAAGGCGCGCCATCAGCAGGTCGTCGTCAAACCCCCAGACACGCGCCTCCTCCATGGCAAGCCCGAAGGCCGGCTCGCTGTTGACGGTAAGACGCAAATTCTCAAACACGGTCGCGCCTGTCGCCTCATCGAAGGATTTCGCGTCCCAGCTCAGCGCCACCAGATCCGGCAGCACACCCTGTATCGCGGAGAGGTCGGCTTCCTCTGCGTCTTCGTCGACATAGCTCGCCGCCTCGAAATCCCTGAGCGATGACAGCGCCCGGTCCCAGCCCGATTGCGATTGTAGGGCCTGTCGGCTTGCTTCATCAGCAGGCGGCGCGTCCTGCTCGCCGCTGCAGGCGGCCACAGAAACCGCCAGAAAAACTGCACTGCCTGCGATAATGGATTTCATGGCTCTGCTTCCTTTCAGAGCGTCTCAGTCTCCCTCGAAAGAGATGAGCGCGTTGACTTCGACCCCCATATTGCGCACCCGGCGCACGCCGCCAAGGTCCGGGAGCTTCACCAGGAAGACAGCCGAAACGATATCGGCCCGTCCCCGGCGCAAAAGCTTGACCCCCGCTTCGGCCGATCCGCCCGTCGCGATAAGGTCATCGACCAGAAGGACCGGCTCGCCTTCTTCAACGCCATCGACATGCATATGCAAGGCGTCCGAACCATATTCCAGTTCATAGCTTTCGCTGAATGTACGGTAGGGCAGCTTGCCGGGCTTGCGAAGCGGCAGGAAGCCGGCGCCCAGCCTGACGGCCATCGCACCGCCAAGGATAAAGCCGCGCGCATCGATACCGGCCACTTTCGAAATCTCGAACCCGTCAAAGGGGGCACAGAGTTTCTCAATCGCCGCAGCGAAAGCATCGGCATCCGCCATCAATGTCGACACGTCCCGGAACATGATTCCCTGGCGTGGATAATCGGGGATCGTTCTGATCTTAGATTTAAAGTCCATTCGAAAGCTCTTATCGTTTTTTGGCGTTTTCGTATCGCCTGATTTTCACCGGCGCCGGGAACGCCGGCGCCGGCTTGGCGCAGAGGATAAGTCGCCCGTCTCATCCTCGCCGGGCACCTCATCGCCGGTTTCCTCATCTGCCTCTGATGAGGCAAAAGGCGCCGGATCGTGCGGATAGGGCGGCTCTTCGCTCGCGGTCGTTTCCTCAGGCCGCGGGTCTAGACCTGGCCTGCCGTCATGGCGAGACGTTTCATCGCTTGGATCGACTTCAGGGCCTTGATCGCCCCCTTTTTGTGCACCGGACTCCACGTCCGTATCGGCGGCGCCGGCCTCAACCTCAGCGTTTCCCTCCCCCGCCGCGTCCCTGGCCTCCTCTTCACTCGCAGCCTCCGGCGGCGGCGAGGTATCCTCATCAAGGGCCGGCATGCTGATCGGGCGCGGCTTGAGCGCCGTACCGCCGTCCTGCAAGGCACGAATGACCGCGTCATGAAGGTCCCGGCCCTCGACCGCCTCGCGGGCAAAGCCGTGCGATGTCAGCCAGCGGTGCACGGCCGAAGCCCGGGGTGAGCGGGCCTTGCGCGGCAGGCGCCCGCCATGCCGGTCCCATAGATAGGCCGTCGCAATCGCATGCACCGCGCTGTCGGTGAGCTCGTCTATCGCCCCGGTCGCATTGCGCCCATGGGCCGCCCGCTCGCGAATCCGCATCCGGTAAACCTCAAGCGACCGATAGGCAGAATGCACGCCCGAAAGCGCCCGCTTGTCGGTTGCCATGGGGTGGGCGATCACCCCGTCCAGCTGGGGATGGGCAAGCGGTACCAGACCCTGCACGCTGCCGGGCACGCCGGCCTTCAGGCGCGCAATCTCCACCAGCACCTGATGCAGATTATGGACGAACTCATAGCCGACACCTGCCAGCGCCACCCCGATCGACATCTTGCGCGCGCGCCGCTCCTGCCAGAGCAGCCAGGCGATCATCAGCGTCGTGACGACAAGCAGGCCAAGCCCGCCGACAAGGAATGTCTCGAGATAGTCTTCGCGCATGTCCGTGTGCCCCCGCCCAGTTAACCCAGGTTAACAAAAGAGCGGCTGAGGCGCGAGCTGGTTCGCGTCTCAAGCGTATTCTGCGCAGCGCCTGGCCGGGCCGGCGGCGAAACACCGCCCGTGCACCGTCAGGACACCGCCCATACACCGTCTATGACCCGCCTCAGAGCACCCGCCCGGCCACCGCGTCCAGCTTGCGCAGAAGATTGGGATCGCGCGCATCCGGCGCAGTAATCAGCGCATAGTCCAGGCAGGTCTCGATCGCCTGCGGAGACGCCGTGCGCGGCACCCCGGAAAGCGCGCGCGCCAGTTCCGCCAGCGCCTTTTTCGCGGCCGCCGTGTTCGACTTCATGATCTCCAGCACATTGGCCACCGAGACCGCCTCGCTGGTGTCATGCCAGCAATCATAATCGGTCACCATCGCCATGGTCGCATAGGGCAGTTCGGCTTCCCGGGCGAGCTTGGCTTCAGGCATATTGGTCATGCCGATGACGTCGCATTCCCACTGGCGATAGAGGAAACTCTCGGCGCGCGAGGAAAATTGCGGGCCTTCCATGGCGAG
Organism: uncultured Henriciella sp.; assembly: GCF_964005855.1. NCBI lineage: Bacteria > Pseudomonadati > Pseudomonadota > Alphaproteobacteria > Hyphomonadales > Hyphomonadaceae > Henriciella > uncultured Henriciella sp. Next base: position 452,839 of record NZ_CAXFSW010000001.1, on the reverse strand, counting down.
ATAGGTGCCGCTGCGATGCACCGTGACGCCGGCCGCTTCGGCTGCATCGCCCGCGATTTGCGAGAGGCGCTCGCAGACAGGGTCTGCCATGGAAACATGCGCAACCATGCCCGGCCCGAAGAAGCTCTTCTCGCGTGCAAAAGTGCGGTCAATGAACTGGTCCACCATGACAAAGTCGCCCGGCGCATAGCGTTCGCGCAGCGATCCGCAGGCCGAGATGGACAGCACGTCGGTGCAGCCTGCCCGCTTCAGCGCGTCGATATTCGCGCGGTAAGGGACATGGCTCGGCGTCAGCCTGTGGCCCCGTCCGTGGCGCGGCAGAAAGACAAAGCGCACATCGCCGATCCGCCCCGTCACCAGCTCATCCGACGGCTCACCCCATGGCGTTTCGACGTGCCGCGTCTGCCTGTCCTCAAATCCGTCCACCTCATAGAGGCCGGAGCCGCCGATAACGCCGATGACCCATTCACTCATAGTCTCAAACTCCTGACTGTCTGCCTTAGGCTGAAAGCAGTCTGCCCCCTTTAAATCAAGCGCTGTCGCCGGCCCGGCACGGGAACGCATGCGCTGTGCCGCGCGTCATTGCATCATGAGCGCGTCAGACACACCCCGCCCGGTCTCGGGTGCCCTCGCCCGGATCGGCCTCGGCGCACGTGCCTTCGTCTATTTCGCCGTCTGCTTCCTGCTTCTGAAGGGCGCCTTCACGAGTGAGCAGGATGATGGCGCCACACCCGGCGAAGCCTTTCGCATGATCGAGGCCACAATGGGCGGTCGTGTTCTTCTCATGGCCCTTGCGGCCGGCCTCTTTCTCTACGCACTCTGGCGCTACCAGCAGGCCGCCTTCGATACCGACGGACAGGGCAATGACGCAAAAGGCATCCTCGCGCGCCTCGGCATGGTCTCCTCCGGCACCAGCTATGCCCTTGTCGGTTTTGCCGCGGGGGCCGTTGCCATTGACGCCAATGATGGCGGGGGCGGCGGCAAGACAGAGGAGACCGCAAAGTGGCTGATGGAACAGCCCTTCGGCGCCTGGCTTGTCGGGCTTGGCGGCCTCGCCCTGATCGGCATCGGCATTGCCCAGGTCTGGCGCACCCACTCTGACCAGTGGAAGAAAAGCCTCGACCTTTCAGGATGGGTGCAAAAGATCAAACCGGTCATTGAATTCGGTATTGCCGGGCGCGGAATTCTCTTCGGCCTGATCGGCATATTCCTGATCATCGGCGCCTCGAACGCAGACGCATCCGATGTGAAGGGGCTCGCGGCCACACTCGGCTGGATAAGACACCAATCCTTCGGCCTGCCCCTCTTCATCGCGGCGAGCGCGACCATCGGCGCCTATGGCGTCTATTCGGGCGTCCAGTCGCTCCGCCACCGCTTCGCGGACGGTTAGGCCCGCCGGAACCATTTGCGCATGCCCGTTGGTTCAGGTGAACGCGGGTTTGGCGTCGTCAGCATGACATCCCCCGCCAGCGCATAACCGCAGGCGAGATAGTAATCGACCAGCCGGGGCTGATCGGTCCGCACGGCAAGTTGCGCGCCTTCCGCGCCCGCTTCGCGCCCCGCTGCCTCCAGCGCCGTCAGGATCATCCGCCCCAGCCCTGCCTTCTGGCGCTCAGGCAGGACGCCAATCCGCTTTATCTCGATCCAGCGGTTCTTCCCTGATATGGGCGGCGGCACAAAGACGAAGCGGCCCGCCCCAATCGGCTCACCTTCATCCTCAAGGACGACGGCCCCCCTTTAGCGATCTGCGCGGCGACTGTCTCAGGCGTTTCCCTGAACACAGTCGATTCGATGGAAACCCGGCCGGACCAGATCGCCTGCGTCAGCTCATGAATCAAAAGACCATCCGCCAGCCTAGCTGAGCGGATGGTCAATCTGGTTTCCACGATGCTGTCGCGGGGGCCTGCGGCCTAGTGCTCGACGTTCCGCCAGATGCGGTGGAACGAGAACCAGAGCAGGACCGCGAAGATCAGCAGATAGATCATCACGGCAAGACCGGTGGACTTGCGCTGGCTCTGCTTGGGCTCACCGGCCCATTGCAGGAAGTTGGCAACATCCTTCGCCATCTGCTCAACGGTCGCCTCGGTGCCATCCATATAGGTGACGCGGCCATCGGAGAGCTGCGGCGGCATGGCGAGGAAGCCACCCGGAGGGGTATGCCGCGGGTCGCCGCGCCACTGGGCCGTGGTGTCGCCAGACATATACGGGTTGTAGTACTGGCCAACCGGCTGGACGAGTTCGCCCTCATAATGGCCGCCGCCATGGTGAAGCGCCTCAACCGCGGACACATCGATGACCGTCTCGGTCTCGGTGCGGGCCGGGGCAGCCTCTTCGGCATCGGCCGTCTCGGTTTCGCCTTCACCAGCGGCGGTTTCGCCTTCAGCACCGGCCATTTCAGCCGCTTCGGCCTCACCGGCTTCGGCTGCTTCAGCACCGTCGCCTTCCGCCTCGGCTTCGGACTCAGCAGGCTCCACCTCTTCGACAGGAACCTCACGCGTGCTGAAGGCATCCTCTGACGGATAACCGGACAGCAGGCTGTAGATATAGCTGGCGCCGCCATGACGGGCCTTGGTGATCACCGACAGGTCTGGCGGAAGTGCGCCGCCATTGGCCGCGCGGGCCGCTGCCGCATTTGGATAGGGCGACTTGAACGTATCCGAGGTGCGAGCCGGACGATAATCATAATCGCCGACATCATTCGGCTCCGTGCTCAGGATTTCATCCTGGGCCGCGAAGGATTTCACCAGCGGGTTGTTGTTCGCATTCGGATATTCCGGATCGTAGAACGGGCCGCCCGGCTCACCGAGATTACGATAGCTCATAAGGCGCATCGAGTGGCACGAGGAGCAGACCTCGCGATACACCTGATAGCCGCGCTGGACGCTGGCCATATCAAGCTCGCCAACCGGGCCTTCGAAGGCCCAGCCACCTTCAGGCTCGTGCGCATGCAGTGCACCGCCAGCGGCGTGGGCCGACGCAGCGATTGCAGCCGCACCGAGACCAGCAGAGATAAAACGCAGGAATTTCATGTGCTTTGACCTCTTATTCGGCAGGGGCCGGGGCAGCGCGGTCGTGACCGAGCACTGCCTTGTGGATTGAAGCCGGCTCATCCTTCGGATTCTCGCGCAGGCCGAGAAGCGGCAGGATCACCAGGAAGTAGGCGAAATAGTAGAGCGTCAGCAGCTGGGCGAGGTGCACGAAGCGGAAGGCCGGCGCCTTGTCCACTGTCATGGTTGCATCCACACCTTCGGCCATCTTCTGTTCGCGGAATTCGGCAGCAGCCTCATACTCTTCATAGGTCTGGCTCGCCGTGTTGCCATTGGCGTCTTCATAGCTGACGACCAGCTTGTCGGAGCCCATCGGGATGATCGGATCGTCCGGATTGGACGCGCCGCACCAGCCCAGAAGCAGGCCTGCCACGACGAAGCCGAAGAAGAACTGACGGGCCACCGGACGGTAGCGCATCGATTTGACCTTCGACGTGTCCAGCCAAGGCAGGAAGAACAGGATGGCGATCGAGCCGAACATCGCGATGACACCGAGCAGTTTCGCGTCGATCGGACCGATATTGAAGGTGATGGCGCGCAGGATGGCGTAGAAGGGCAGCAGATACCATTCCGGCACAATGTGCGCGGGCGTCACCAGCGGGTTTGCCTCGATATAGTTATCGGCATGACCCAGCACATTCGGCATGTAGAAGACGAAAGCGGCGAAGATGATCAGGAAGACCACGATCGCGAAGCCGTCCTTCACCGTATAATAGGGGTGGAAAGGAACCGTGTCCTGCTTGAGGCCTTCCGGATCCTTGCGGGGCTCGACCCCAGTCGGGTTGTTGTTGCCCGGCACGTGCAGCGCCCAGATGTGAAGGACGACGACACCGGCGATCATGAATGGCAGCAGATAGTGCAGCGAGAAGAAGCGCTGGAGCGTCTGGTTGCCGATGGACGGGCCGCCCATGAGCCAGGCCTTGATGCTGTCGCCAACAACCGGAACGGCACCGATGAGGCCAGTGATCACGTTTGCGCCGTGATAGGACATCTGCCCCCATGGCAGCACATAACCAAGGAAGGCCGTACCCATCATGAGAAGGAAGATGACCACACCGAGAATCCAGAGAATCTCGCGCGGGGCCTTGTAGGAGCCGTAATAGAGGCCGCGGAACATGTGGATGTAGACCGCGAGGAAGAACATCGATGCGCCATTGGCGTGGATGTAGCGGATCAGCCAGCCATAAGGCACATCGCGCATGATCCGCTCGACTGACGCGAACGCGCTATCGACGCTCGCGGTATAGTGCATGGCAAGAACCACACCGGTCAGGATCTGCGTCATCAGGCAGACCGCCAGAATGCCGCCAAACGTGTACCAGTAGTTCAGGTTTTTCGGCGTCGGGAAGTCGACGAAGCTGTCATAGGCCAGCCGGACAACCGGCAGGCGCGAATCGAGCCATTTCGTGAAGCCGGTCTTCGGCTCGTATGTAGAGGCATGTCCGCTCATGGCTTTGTTACGTCCTCTTCCTTAAAGCGAAATGTTAATCACGGCCGGGCTGACCCAGTTATAGTCCGGAACCGGAAGGTTCGCCGGAGCGGGTCCGCGGCGGATGCGGCCTGAGGTGTCGTAGTGCGAGCCATGGCACGGGCAGTACCAGCCGCCAAAGTCACCTGTATTGCCCTGGGCTGGACCGACCGGCACACAGCCGAGGTGGGTACAGCTGCCCGAGGTCACGAGGATGGCGCGGTTGAGCTCACCATTCTGCATCGGCACAAGGCGTTCGTCGTCGGTCTGCGGATCGCGCAGGCTGGACACGTCGACCGCTTCGGCCTCGCGGATTTCCTCAGGCGTACGGTGACGGATGAAGAAAGGTTTGCCGCCGATCAGGACGCGGATTTCTCCGCCCAGCGGCACCTTGGAGACATCAACATCGAGGCTGGATGCCGCCTTGGTGTCACTCGCTGCATTCATCTGATCGATGAAGACATATGCCAGCGCACCCGCGCCAGCCACGGCTGTGGCAGCCGTTGCGATGTGAATGAAATCGCGACGATCCTCGTCGATCGTCTCGTGTGGTGTGGTTTGCGCGTCGCTCACTCTTCCAGTCCTCTGGCCAAGGATTTCTCCGAGATGCATACATTAACGGGGCGGAAAATCATTGCGGCGCAACGCCGCAAACTATGCCTCCCCGCATATATCTGCGCTGCGGTTAGCGCGAGCGCACGGGCTTTGCAAGGCGCACATGTGCGTCAGCCATGCGACGCAGCGGCGCGGGCAGCCGGCCAGAGCAAGGTGCGGCAAAGAGGTTACGCGGCTGGCGGTTTGCGCAAGCGCTCTCTTCCTTTATGCCCGCCCTGCAAGGAAGGTAGCCCATGACCGATACCGAACTCGAATCACGCAAGACCAGGGCCCGGACCTGGTTTGAAGCCCTGCAAGGCGAGATTATCGAAAGCTTCGAAGCCCTCGAGAGGGAAGCCCAGCCCCCGCTCTATAGCGGGGAACCGGCGACTTTCATGCGCACCCCCTGGACGCGCGGCGATGGCAGCGAAGACCTTGGCGGCGGTACGATGGCGATCATGAAGGGCAAGCTCTTCGAGAAAGTCGGCGTCCATGTCTCCTGCGTCTATGGTGACTTTTCCGAAGCCTTCCGCGCGCAGATCCCCGGCGCCGACAAGTCCGGCGGGCGCTTCTGGGCCTCCGGCATCTCGCTCATTGCCCACCTTCGCAATCCGCGCGTGCCCGCCGTACACATGAATACGCGCATGCTGGTGACCAGTGAGAGCTGGTTTGGCGGCGGCGCAGACCTCACCCCGCTCCTGACCTATCAGAGAGAGCCGGACTTTCCCGATACGGTGGATTTCCACGCGGCGCTGAAAGAGGCCTGCGACCGCCATGACCCGGCCTACTATCCGCAGTTCAAACAGCAGTGCGACGAATACTTCCACCTCGCCCACCGCGATGAGCCGCGCGGTACGGGCGGCATCTTCTATGACCGCCACAATACAGGTGACTGGGAGGCCGATTTCGCCTTCACACAGGATGTCGGCCGCGCCTTCCGGAACATCTATCCGCAGCTTGTGCGCCGGCGCATGAAGGAAAGCTGGAATGAGGATGAGCGCGAGGAGCAGCTTGTCCGGCGCGGGCGCTATGTGGAGTTCAACCTCCTCTATGACCGCGGCACGACATTCGGACTGAAGACGGGCGGAAACGTCAATTCCATCCTGTCTTCCATGCCGCCGGTCGTAAAATGGCCGTGACCCGCCCCCAGCGCCCTGTTATGACAGCAAAATGACCGAGACAGAGCATTCCAGCAAGAACAGCCCGTGGCCCATCATCCTGGCGGTGATCGTGCTGACCGTCGCCGTCGCCGCCCTTGGCGGACTGGTCTCCGGCGGCAGTCAGGACCCCTGGTATGCGGCGCTGGACAAGGCGCCCTATAATCCGCCTGACCGGGCCTTCGCCATTGTCTGGCCGATTCTCTACACGCTCATGGCCTTTGGCGCGATCATCGTGCGGCTCAAGGCAAAATCCTTCGCCCGCGCCAGCGCCGCCTTCGGCCTCTTCTTCACGCAGCTTGCGGTGAACCTGTCCTGGAGCTGGGTCTTCTTCGGCTTTCAGTCGCCGCTGATCGCCCTCATCATCATTGCGATCCTGCTGCTTCTGATCGTGCTGATGATTCGCGCCTTCAACCGCCACTCAATCATCGCCGGCATCCTGCAGGTCCCCTACCTCGCCTGGGTCTGCTTCGCGGCCTATCTCAACACCTATATCGTGATCGCGAACTAGACCGGCAGGGCATTGGCGCGCAGCCAGTCGGCATATTCCGCGTGTCCGATCTCACCGGCTGCCAGCATCAGCGTCCATGCCAGACGCTCTGCCATGGGCGCAGTCAGACTGAAGCCGTTTGCCCGCAGGAAGGTAAGACAGGCGACATAGCCGGTCCGCTTGTTGCCATCGACAAATGGGTGGTTCTGGATAATCCCGGCACCGTAGAGCGCACCGAGCATGCACGTGTCGCTCTCACCATAGCCATAGGCATTCAGCGCCCGGGCAAGAGCACTGTCCAGCAACCCTTCATCTCTAAGTCCACGTGCGCCGCCATGCAGCTCCAGCTGTCGGTCATGAACTCGCAAGATGAAGGACTTGTCGAGCCAGCGCGGCTCGCTCATTTGGCAAGCGCGCGCAGGACGGCGCGGTTCTCGGCCATGATCTCTTCAGCCATGTCCATGAGGTCATCTGCTTCACGGTCCACTGCCGCAAGCTCGATCCGGCCATCCTCGGTCTGAACGACATCCACTGTATCGCCCTCTTCCACGCCAAGTGCCATGAGCAGGTCGCGCGGCAGGATCACCCCAAGAGAATTGCCGACCTTCCGGACTTTCATGCTGGCCGACACAGGCGGTGTGATCGGGGCTGCCCCCGTTTCTCTAACGCCCTTATCTTTCTTGCGCTCAACCATCGCGAACCCCGTCGTTGCAACGCAGGTTATAACAAGATCGCGCAAGGCGTGCAATCAGGACCTTTTCGCCATCCGAGACAGCAATTCCTCCCGCTCCGGCTGGAAGTCCTGCTCCATCCACCATTCTTCCAGCGCGCGTAGGACTTTGCCGATCTGAGGCCCTTCAAGGCCCGCCGCCAGCGCATCGTCTCCGCCCACCGGGAATTCAGGCCGCTTCCAGGCGCGGATGGCGAAGAGATGGTCGCGCACATTGTCACCAGAGGTCAGCGCCCGGTCCACGACGGCCTGCTTGCCGTGCCAGTAGAGGGTCCGGCGAAGCTCCGCGCCAGTCATGCCCGGGATTGCCGGCAGATTGTCGGCCGCCCACATGGTCAGGCGGTCTGCCTCTGCATTGGACAGACGCAGACGCTTTGACACAGCCATGACCGATGGTGCGCTACGGTCGATCAGCGCCATCAGCCGCAGCATCGGGTCGGCTCCCACACCCGCCAGCGTCTCGCTCACCCGGAGGTCATGCAGCCCGTCCAGCGTTGTGCATTCCGGCAAGAGAAGGCCCAGCACGCCGCTCTCTGCCATGGCGTTCACCGCCTCGGTCGGGTCCGGTGCGGCCAGTAATTTGCGCAGCTCCTTCCAGATCCGCTCCACCGCGATCTGGTGCAGGCCATCCTTCTGACGCGCGCAGGCAGCCTGGCCTTCAGGGTCGATCCCGGCGCCATACCAGGCATTGAAGCGATAGAAGCGCAGGATACGAAGATAGTCCTCGCGAAGCCGGGTATCGGCGTCACCGATAAAGATGACCCGGCCCGTGGCCGCATCTTCCAGCCCGCCACCTGTCGGATCATGCAGCGTCCCGTCCGGTTCGGCATAGAGCGCGTTCAGACGGAAGTCGCGGCGCGCCGCATCCTCGGCCCAGTCGCGCGTGAAAGCCACAACGGCCCGGCGGCCATCGGTCTCGACGTCCCGGCGCAGCGTGGTGATCTCGAACGGCTTGCTGTTCTCGACCGCCGTGATCGTACCATGCTCGATCCCGGTCGGAATGGCGCGGATACCGGCCGCCTCCAGCGCCGCAACCACCGCTTCGGGCTCCAGCCGTGTCGCAATATCGATGTCGTCCACCGGCTTGCCCATCAGCGCATTGCGCACGCAGCCGCCGACAAAGCGGGCACTCCCGGCCTCTGCGGCTTCAAGCGCAGCGATAACGGCGCGGGTTTCGGGCGCGCCGATCCACTCTGTTGTCTTCAAACTTGTCATTGGGGCTCGGTAATCTCGTTTTCGGGCCCGTCTTCTGCCGGGTCCTCGTCATTGATCCGTGCCTCGGGGTCACGCGGGCCGGGCGCGGTGTTCGGTCCGGCCGGATCACTTCCGCCAAGGCCGCGGGCGCGGCTGCCCGGGTCGCGGTTTGCCGGCAGGCCAAGATCCTCCCGGTGTTTCTCGCAGGGCACCTCGCGCGCCTTCACGATCTGGCCTGTTTCAGGGTCGGTATAGGCCCGCTGGATACAGGTATCGCGCCCGCCCCGGTCAACAAAGATCAGGACGATCCAGGCAAGCACCGCGAGACCAGCACCGACAGCGAACAGGATTGTGATCGGCCACGGCTTGCGGCCTTCCTCAATGGCTTCCTGCCGGGCCAGCCGCCAGACACCATAGGCCAGGAAGGGCAGCAGGAACAGAACGAGCTGGAAGATGATCCGGTAGGTCATGCAGCCTCCTCTCCGGCCTCGTAAAGGCGCTCATATAAACCCCGTATGATCCCGGCCGTCACGCCCCAGATGCGGTGGCCTTCATAGGGCATTTCATAATAGTGGCGCAGCTGCCCCTTCCAGCGTGTCTGCTGGCGCTGGTGATTGGCCGCCTTCATCAGGAAGGAGAGCGGCGTCTCGAAGACGCTGTCCACCTCCACCGGGTCCGGTTGCGGGACAAAGTCTGCCGGCAGCACACCGACCACCGGAACGATGCGAAAGCCTGTCCCGGTAATATAGGGCGCCCCGCGCGCGATCAGGTCGACATTGTCCGGGTCGACGCCCACTTCCTCCTGCGCCTCACGCAGGGCCGCCTCGATCTCGTCGGCATCGACCGGATCGACCTTGCCGCCCGGAAAGGCCACCTGCCCGGCATGGGTCTTCATCGTCTGCGGGCGATGGGTCAGCAGGGTGACAGGGCCCGCCGGGCGCGGAATGATCGGCACCAGAACGGCGGCGCGGCGGATATTTGCAATCCCGTCGGCATCGAGAAACTCGATATCGCCGCCTTCGGACAGGCGCTCCTCACCCTCGACGGGGTCAAGCCGCAGGCGCGCACGCCCCAGAAAGTCTTCGAGATCGACAAATGCCATTCAGATTCAGCCCTCAGCCGGCCCGATATCGAAGAACATGCCGTTCGACCAGACACCGAGGCGGGTTTCATCCTCAGGCGACGGCACGGCCATCTCAGCCAGCTCATAGAAGACAGGCCGCGCCAGCTTTGCCTCCAGACGTCCGCGAACGAGAATATAGGGCGAGGGCTCCAGCGTCTGCGGGTCGGTCTCGATCCGCAAGGGATGGTCCGGCCCTGCAATCGCCACATCGCCGAGATTGGTCACAAAGGCCAGAGTCTGATCCTCGCCTGCCTCACCGGCCCGGTCCACGCGCGTTGCGATGAAAGGCGCATCCTCGACATGGACCACGACTTTTTCATAAGGCGTCACCAGCCAGAACGAGCCGTCCTCATCCTTGCGCAGGATGGTGGAGAACAGTTTCACCAGCTTCTGGCGATTGATTCGCCCGCCCTCATGCCACCAGCTGCCATCGGCGCGGATTTCCATATCGATATCGGCCGAGCGCTCCGGCGACCACTTCTCCACGGGGGGCAGTTTCCGGCCGCTCGGGTCCGGCGCGATCACTTTCAGCAGATCGTCCAGGCTGATTGCAGTGTTTTCATTGGATTTCACGTCGCGCTCCGCCATCATTTTGCCTAGACGTAGGTCTGAACTGGGCCGGAGCAAAGACGGAGACCTCATGGCAGACGATAATGACGCGGTTGTGCAGGAGGCCGAAGCGGCTGGCGAAACGCTGGAAAAGGTCAAAGCCGAGATCGCGAAAGCCGTCTACGGTCAGGACCGCGTGATCGAACTTGCCCTCTCTGCCATCCTTGCTGGCGGTCATGCACTGCTGATCGGCGCGCCCGGCCTTGCCAAGACCCGACTGGTTGAAGCGATGGGCACCGCGCTCGGCATCAACTCCCAGCGCATCCAGTTCACACCGGACCTCATGCCATCGGATATCCTCGGCTCGGAAGTTCTGGACGAAGGATCTACCGGCGAACGCAGCTTCCGCTTTATCAAAGGGCCGATCTTCACCCAGCTTCTGATGGCGGACGAGATCAACCGCGCCTCGCCGCGCACCCAGTCTGCCCTGCTGCAGGCCATGCAGGAACGCCATGTCACCGTCGCGGGCGTGCGTCATGACCTGCCCGCGCCTTTCCATGTCCTCGCCACGCAGAACCCGATCGAGCAGGAAGGCACCTACCCCCTGCCCGAAGCCCAGCTCGACCGTTTCCTTCTCAAGATCGATGTCAGCTATCCCGACCTCGACACCGAGCGCCAGATTCTGGTGCAGACGACCGGCCTCTCCGATACCGCCGTCAATCCGGCCATCAATGGCGAAGAGCTGATGAGCCTTCAGCGCCTCGTCCGCCAGATGCCGGTGGGCGAAAAAGTACTCGCCGCCATCCTTGCGACGGTGCGCGAAGCACGGCCCGAACAAAGCTCTGACGAGCGCGTCAAACGCTATGTCGACTGGGGCCCGTCGCCCCGCGCCGGTCAGGCCCTGATGCTGGCCTGCCGCGCCCGTGCGCTGCTGCGCGGCCGGCTCGCGCCATCGCTCGAAGATGTCGAAGCGCTTGCAGAGCCCTGCCTCGGCCACCGCATGGCCATGCGCTACGACCCGACGGGGCAGGCGCCCACCATGCGCGCGCTCATCGAAGATCTCGCCAGAACGACAGGCTGATATGCAGGCTGCCGCGCCACAGCTTGGCCGTCTGGCCGCAGGCCTGACCCTCGGCGCCATCCTTATGGCGGGCTGCGAGCGCGACCCCGGCATGCCGTCCGGCGATGCGCTTGCCGACTGTTACCGCACCATCCAGCGCGCCCAGCTCGCCCTCGAGGTCGGCGGAACCGGCCTCAGCGCCTCGGATCGCCGGCTTGTGCGCGCTGAACTCGATGCAGCGAATGTCGAGGTCCTTCATGCCTGGTCGACCCGCGAAGGGGTCAATCTCAGCATTGCCAGCATCGAAGAGGAATCAGAAGAGGCGCGCGGCTTTCTTGCCGGGGTCGAGGCCGAAGCAGGCCTTGGCGAACAGGACCGGCTGAGCGAGCGTACGGATGCCTCCGCCGCGCCCACGGCCTGGCGTGCCAAATTCGATGCCGCCCTCACCTGCACTGAAGAGGTGTCTGTCGATGGCGCCTGATGCCCTGAGAGCCGAAGCTGAAGAGGTCGCCCGCAGCCTGCCCGGCCTCAACCTCAAGGCCCGTGCCGCCGACGCTGCCCATCTCGGCGCAGCCGGCCGCAAGCGGGCCGGCACGGGCGAACAGTTCTGGCAGTACCGCCACTATTCGCAGGAAGACACCGCCCAGCGCATCGACTGGCGGCGCTCCGCACGCGGCGACGACGTCTTTGTGCGCGAGACAGAGCTGGAGACCGCGCGGACCATCCTCTTCTGGTGCGATCCGCATCAGGGGTTCGACTGGACCGGCGCGCCCGCCCGGCACACCAAGGCAGATGCCGCGCGCATCATGATGCTCGCCAATGGGCTTCTTCTATCCAAGGCAGGTGAACGGATCGGCGTCCTTGGCAGCGGGCGCAATGCCAGCTTCGGCAAGGCCGCCGCCGACAAGCTGGGCGAAGACCTGACCAATCCCGCCAGCCAGACCTTTCCGCCCCCGCCGCGCGCCCGCGCCATCTTCACCATTGCCAGCGACTTCTACGACCCGGTGGAGGTCTGGCGCGAACGTCTCGCCCCGCTGGCGCGCGCCTCAAAGGAAGGCATCCTTCTGTCCCTTTCGGACCCGATAGAAGAAGACTTCCCCTGGCAGGGACGCGTCCGCTTCTCCCGTCCGGGCGAAGCCATGTCGCGCATCTTCGGCCGGGCCGAAAGCATCCGTGAAACCTATCTTGCCCGCTACCGCGAACAGGCCGCCCGCATGGAAGCGCTCGCCGCCAGTCTCGGCTGGCAATATGTGCGCCACTCCACCGGCAGCGATATCGCGCTAGGCGCCGCCGGTCTGAAACAGGCCTTTGAAACATTCGGGGCGCGCCTGTGACGCTTGGCCCCTTCCTCTTCGGCGCGCCGCTGGCGCTTCTCGGTCTTCTCGCCCTGCCGGTGATCTGGTTCGTCCTGCGCGCGACACCGCCCGCCCCGCAGGACGCCGCCCTGCCATCGCTGCGCCTGCTTGACGATGTCCAGCCAGAGGACGAAACCCCCGCCCGCACGCCCTGGTGGATCCTCCTCCTGCGTCTTCTGGCGGCTGCCGCCATCATTGCCGGCCTTTCCAAGCCGATCTACGCCCCCGGCGCAAAGGCCAGCGGCGAGGCAGGCGGCCCGGTCCTCATCGTCATGGACAATGGCTGGACGAGCGCGCCCCGCTGGAGCGAGATGCGCGCGGCGGCCTCTGGCGCGCTCAACAGCGCCGGGCGCGACACGGCCGCCCATCTTCTGCTGACGGCGCCGCGCAGCCTCAACATGGACCCGGCTCAGCGCCTCTCCCGGACAGAGCTTTCCGCGCGCATCAGCTCGCTTGACCCTCTCTCATGGCCGGTTGACCGGGCGGACGCGCTTGAGCGCCTCGAAGAGTCGGACCTCCAGCCCGGCCGCATTCTCTGGGTCAGCGACGGGCTTCAGTCTGAAGGCGCAGAGGCGTTTGCCGCCGCTCTCGCAGAGCGCGCGCCGCTCAGCGTCTATGCCGCCCCGCCGCGCGGGCCGTTTGCGATCAGCGCGCTCGGCTCGGATGCCAATGGCGCCACTCTCACCCTCCAGCGGGTCAACGTGGACGAGGCCGCCGAGACCTATGTCTCCGCGCTGACACTGGACGGCGCCGCCCTCGCCACCGCAAACGCCAGCTTTGGGGCGGGCGAGACCACCACACTGGCGCGCTTCGACGTGCCCGCTGCCGCGCTCGCCCGTGTGGAGCGTTTTGCCATTACCGGCGTGCCGAGCGCGGGCAGTATCTGGCTCTGGGATTCAGCGGACCGGTCCCGCAGGGTCGGGCTTGTCTCGGGCGAATCCACCTCCCAGCCGCTCCTTTCCGACATGAACTATGTGCGCAAGGCGCTTCAGCCCTTCGCGCATATCACCGATGGCTCGATTGAAGAGCTGATCGCCGCCGATCCGGACGCCATCATCATGACCGATGTCGGCCAGCTCGCCCCAGAGCTTGAAGAGAAGATGGCCACCTGGGTAGAGGATGGCGGCGCGCTCATCCGCTTTGCAGGCCCGCGCCTTGCGGCTCAGGCAGATGCGCTTGTGCCCACGCCGCTGCGCCGCTCCTCGCGCGCTGTTGGCGGCGCGCTGACATGGGAAGAGCCGCAGAGCATCGGCAGCTATCCCGAAACCTCTCCCTTCGCCGGCCTCTCTGCCCCCTCCGACATCAAGATCCGCCAGCAGGTCCTCGCGCGTCCAGACCCGGAGCTTGCGAGCCGCACCTGGGCCCGCCTGCAGGATGGCTCGCCGCTCGTCACTGCCGCCAGCCGTGGTGAGGGCATGCTGGTCCTTTTCCATGTGACGGCAGGCCCGGACTGGTCGGACCTCCCCTATTCCGGCACCTTCGTGGAGATGCTGCGCCGCGCCATCGCCGCAGGGCGCGGAGAAACGGCGCAGGAAACCGAAGGCACCTATACGCCTGACATCGTCGTCAACGGCTTTGGCCGCCTCGTCAGCCCCGGCCCGAACGCCTCGCCGGTCGACGCGGGTGAGTTTGCAGACATCACCCCGACCGAAGCCCACCCGCCGGGTCTCTATCGCGGCCCGTCCGGCACGCGCGCCATCAATGCCGGCAAGGACGCCGCGCCCGCCCTGATGACCAGCTGGCCGGCGGGTACCGAACTCCTCGGCGACGCCGAAGCCCGGACCATGCGTCTCGGCGGCCTTCTCCTCGGGCTCGCAGGCCTTCTCGTCGCGCTTGACCTCATCATCGCGCTTGCCATTGCAGGCCGCCTGCCGCGCCTTGGCCGCAGCAGCGCGGCTGCTGCCCTCATCATCACCGCCCTCGCCGCAGCCCCGCTTGCCCGCGACCCGGCCAGCGCCCAGCAGTTCAACACCCAGCCCGCCCCCAACAGCTACGCCATCGCGCCCAGCTATGGCACGGAAATCCAGCAGACCGGCGAGATCGACAAGGCGATGGAAGCGGCGCTCGACATGCGCCTTGCCTATATCGAGACCGGCAGCGCTGAGGTCGACCGCATCACACGCGCCGGCCTGCGCGGCCTCTCCATGGTGCTGACCCAGCGCACCTCGGTCGAACCGGCCGAACCCCACGCCGTGGACCCGGAAACCGACGCGCTTGATGTCTATCCGATGATCGCGCTCGCCCTGCCAGAGGGCGCCGCGCCGCTCAGCTCCCGCGCCGTCGAACGCCTCAATGACTATCTGCGCAATGGCGGCGCGCTCTTCATCGACACGCGCCGGGGCGGTGATATCGCCGGCAGCGACAGTTTCGCAGACCTCGACCGCGTGCTGCCCGGCCTCGACACCCCGCCCCTCCAGCCTGTCAGCCAGGACCATGTCCTCACCCGCAGCTTCTATCTCATCGACGGTTTCCCCGGTCGCTACCAGAACCGCCAGCTCTGGATCGAGACCTCTGCCGGCGCCGGCCAGCCGGCCAACCGGCGCGGCGACGGTGTCTCCGGCCTCATCATCGGCGATGCCGACTATCTCGCCGCCTGGGCCGTCGATGACAGGGGCCGCCCCCTGCTCAGCGTCGATGGCGGTGACCAGCAGCGCGAAATGGCCAGCCGCTTTGGTGTGAACCTCATCATGTACGTGCTGACCGGCAACTATAAGGAAGACCAGGTCCACCTGCCCGCCCTGCTTGAACGCCTCGGCGAAGGCGGCGAGGACGACGATCAGGACGGCCCGGCCCGCATTGAGGAAATGCTCCAGCGGCCCGAAGGGGTGGAGCCGGAATGATCGAAGCTGGACGCATCTCTTTCGACCCGCTTCTGGGCTGGCCGCTCCTCTGGGCGCTGCTGGCGGTCTGCGCGCTATCCTACATCGCCTATCTGCGCTGGCGCGGCCGCGCCTGGCTCACCCGCGCTGCCGCCCTGACCGCGCTGGCCGCCGCGCTCGCCAACCCCGCCTATGTGCGCGAGGAACGCGACCCGCTGCCCTCGGTCGCCGCCATCGTGGTGGACCGCTCTGAAAGCATGAGCTTTGGCGAGCGCGATGCCATCGCCGACGCCGCGCTTGAGAAACTGCGCGCCGACATGGACGCCGATGAAAGCCTCGAAGTCCGGTTCGCCGAAACCAGCTCCAATGCGGACGGCACCAGCCTCATTGCCTCGCTCGAAGGTCTGATGGCCGATGTCCCGCGCGACCGGATCGCCGGCACCGTCCTTGTCACCGATGGGCAGGTCCATGATGTCCCGGACGACCTGTCCCGCCTTGAACAGCTCGGCCCCATTCACAGCCTGATCACCGGTGACCCCGATAGCGGCGACCGGCGCATCTCGCTCGTGCGCTCGCCCGATTTCGGCATTGTCGGTGAGGAGGCCGAATTCGTTGTGCGCGTCGATGACCCGGCGAGTCCGCAGGCCATTGTCAGCTTTTCCCTGAATGGCGGCGAAACCCGGCAGATCACCGTCGAAACGGGAGCCGACACCCCGCTGCCGGTCGAGATTGAGCGGCGCGGTGACAATATCCTCGTCGTCGAGACCCCGCCCGGCGAGCAGGAGCTGACCCTCGCCAATAACCGCACCGCCGCCACCCTCTCTGGCGTGCGCGACCGCCTGCGCGTCCTCCTCATCACCGGCAAGCCAAACGCGGCGGGCCGGGCCTGGCGCGACCTTCTCAAATCCGACCCGTCCGTCGATCTCGTCCACTTCACCATCCTGCGCCCGCCCTTCAAGACAGACCGCACCCCGCTTGAGGAAATGGCGCTGATCGCTTTCCCGACCGAGGAATTGTTCGAAGGCAAGCTCGATGAGTTCGACCTCATCATCTTCGACCAGTATGAGCGGCGCACCGTCATCACCATGTCCTATCTCGCCAATATGGCGCGCTATGTCGCCGATGGCGGCGCGCTGCTTATCGCGGCGGGCGAGGACTTTGCCGGCCCCGCCAGCCTCGCCAATACGCCGCTCGCCAGCGTGCTGCCTGCCCTGCCCACCGGCCTCATCAATATCGGCGCCTTCACGCCGAAGCTCTCCGACACGGGCCGGCGCCACACCATTACCCAGTCCCTGCCGGACCAGTCCTGGGGCGACTGGGTGCGCTATATTGATGCCGAGGTGGAGGCCGGCGATGTCCTGATGACCGCCCGCAATGACGATCCGCTCCTCGTGGTCGACAGGGTGGGCGAAGGCCGCGTCGCGCAGATCCTCTCGGGCCAGGTCTGGCTCTGGGCGCGCGGCTATGATGGCGGCGGCCCCTTTTCCGAACTGATCCGGCGCACCGTCCACTGGCTGATGAAAGAGCCCGAACTTGAAGAGCGCCAGCTCCTGCTCGAAGCGCAGGGCGACACGATGCGCGCACGCCTGCGCACCCTGTCGGACACCGCCCCGGCGCTGTCTGTGGAGACCCCGGACGGCGAAACCCTCACCCCCCGCTGGACTGAGACCGGCCCGGGCGAGTTCACCGCAGAGCTTGCCATAGACCAGCTCGGCCTTTTCCGCGCAGAGGCGGGCGGCCTCGAAGCCGTCGCCCTCAACGGCCCCGCCAACCCCAAGGAATACGCCTCGCTCGAGGCCACAGGCGAGGTGCTCGCCCCCCTCTCAGCGGCGACCGGCGGCGGCGTCTATGAACTGCCCCGCCCCGGCGCCAGCCCGCCGGACATCCGCCGCGTCGGGCAGAATGCCAACGCCTCCGGCAACAGCTGGATAGGCCTGCGAGAAAGAGGCGCCTATGCCGTCCGCAGCTCCACCTCCATGCCGCTACTGCCGGGACTCCTGGCGGTGCTGGCTATTCTGGCTTTCCTGTTGCTGGCCTGGCGGCGGGAGGGGCAATAGGACCTCACTAAATGCCAAAAAGTCGCAAAAGCGTATCGGCCGAAGCTCTCTTTTCCGCATGTGAAAGCTGCGCGACAATACGCCGACACATGGCCAATTGAAGTTGCTTCAACGTCTTCTCGAATTGGGGCCAGTCGCTGCAGAAGCCATAAGCACCGCGGTAGTTTCGAACTAGATTATTTGCCTTGTTCGCTGAAGTCAGAAGCCAATTTTTTTGCTTTCGAGCATCTCCGAGATCTATCTCACACGCCTCCAGCACTTCGGTTTCAATTCGTTTTCTCGAAGTGGGCGGAATTTCGAACCGAATGGCGCCAGGCCCGGCTCGCACAAGCTTGATCCCCAAGAAGTCAAAATTGTTGCGCGGCCCAATCAATACCGTCTTGGGCTTTTCCTTTGGGGTGCCCATCTCGTGGACTCGAAGCCCACGCTTCGTAACAGCGGCTCGGTAAGCCTGAAAGTGGCTCTCAACTGTGAGCTTGTCTGCACCGAAGAAAAGAAGGTCGTCAACGTATCGATGGAATCCTCCTTCCACTTGCCGATCAACATTTAATAGAAAGAGATAAGAGAAGATCGGAGAAAGAGGCATCCCCTGCCGAATACCGCAGCCCGCTTTTAGACCAGCTTTCTGAAAAATCGCTTTTTCTTCGCCGCTCCTGATAGCTGTTTCACAAGCCAAAGCGCCAAAAAGCAACTCATGAAGTGATCTATGCCGAACCTTGCTCTTTATTACTTCGCGCATTTGAGGTCGGTCTATGGTGTCGAAGTACTTCGAGAGGTCGGCACGGATCACAAAGTCAGTTGGCTTGAGCAGTTTCCTCACCGTTTCGAGGGAGTTCTGAACACCATCCCCAGTCCCTTTCAAAGAACTGAAACTAGAGGGTACTTTCCAGCTTTCTCCGTATTGCTCAGACAGAAATCTGACCAGAACCTTTTGTACAAACCTATCTCGGATCGTCGGCACGTTTATCAGCCGAATTCCGCCGTTCTCCTTTGGAATAGCTATCGGCCTCAGCTTGCTGAACCCAAATGCCTTGAAGCGTACGCGTTCGGATATGTCGGCGACTTGTTGCTCGATTGTATTGGCAAAGTCTGTGCGTGTAATGCCGTCGACACCTGATAGCGTTCGCTTAGGGAACGAAGCCTTGTGTTCTTCCCATGCATCTAAAAGTGATTGTTTGGCGAAGAGACGATCCAGCGTATTCATACTTACCGATTAGCGGAAATTGCGTGTAGCGCTAGGTAAGGTGAGGGGAGCCACAACCCTACTTCGCCAATCCACCGAACAACATGCTCGCGTGTTCGTGACGGGCGCTTGGGCTGCGCGGCCGAAGGAACTGCAGGTCGCCAACTTTCAGATTGGGTGTGAACCCGATCCATGCGAAAGTCCAAGCGAAATTCGACGCCTCCGGCAATCTCAATTTTAGAGCGACTGAAAGCCCAGTTCAATGCCCTCCAAACACGAAGAACAAATCATGAACAAACATTTGCCCGCGCGCAGCCTCGGATGGCCCGCCGTTCTGAAAATTGGTACATGGCCCTCATTTCCATAGCTACACATTGGGCCACCTGACCCACCTTCCTCGTTAGACACAACCCTACTTCGCCAATCCACCGAACAACATGCTCGCGTGTTCGTGACGGGCGCTTGGGCTGCGCGGCCGAAGGAACTGCAGGTCGCCAACTTTCAGATCCGAAGAGAATCCGATTCGCTCGCGGAAGTAGAATACGACGAGGGAGCAAACTCGTCAATGTTCATGTTTCATTCTTTTTGCAGTCATTGCTCACCATTCCTATACCTACCCAGTGGCAAGCGTGGAGACAGCGGGGGTAAAAATCGTAAATCTCCTCCCCAGCCCTCGTCTACATGGAGCTGACCCTTCCGATCATATGGAGCTGTCTGATGCGGGTGCCGGTGCGGCACTGGCGGACGCTGTTTCATTATCTTGGCCGCCTCGACGCGGCCTTTGCCGAAGCGCGGGGCGACAGCCGCACCTTCGTCACCTGTTCACGTCAGGGCGCGAACAGGACCTCGCCGCTCTCATCATAGATTACCCGTCCCGGCAGAACTGGCAGCAGATCGATCGCGCTCGAACTAGGCCTGCAAAGGCGCACGCCGAGCGGAGAACAGACGATTGGGCGGTTCACCAGAACGGGGTGCTGCAGCATCGCCGCCATGATCTTTTCTTCGTCAACAGCCGGGTCCAGCAGGCCGAGCGCTTCGGCGGGCGACTTTGTTTCCCTGAGGGCCGCGCGCGGCGTCAGTCCGGCGGCCGCGAACAGGCCGAGGAGCTGCGGGCGCGTCCACCCCTCTCTGAGATAGTCCACCACTTCAAATGGCTCACCGGTCGCCTCGATCAGGCGGAGCACATTGCGGGAGGTGCCGCAGTCGCGATTGTGGTGAATGACGATCATTCGGCCGCCTCCGCAAACGCCCCCTTCGTCCGGTTGGCGAGCGCGACCAGCGACAGCATGACCGGCACCTCTACCAGGACACCGACAACGGTCGCCAGCGCCGCGCCGGAATTCAGCCCAAAGAGGGAGATCGCGACAGCAACGGCCAGCTCGAAGAAATTCGACGTGCCGATCAGTGCGCAGGGCGCGGCGATGCTGTGCGGCACTTTCAGCGCCCAGGCCGCCCCATAGGCGAGCGCGAACATGCCATAGGACTGGATCAGGATCGGCACGGCGATCAAGGCGATGACCAGAGGCTGAGACAGGATCACCTCGCCCTGAAAGCCAAAGAGCAGCACCACCGTCAGCAGCAGGCCGAGCACGGAGGCCGGTTTCACCCGCTCGATGAATCCATCGACCGCTGCACCCCCGCCCCGTGCCTTTAATAGCTGCCGCGCGGCGATCCCCGCAATCAGCGGCACAACGACATAGAGCGCGACCGACAGGAGCAGCGTTTCCCACGGCACGATGATGTCGGTAACGCCCAGCAAAAACGCCACGATGGGTGCGAAGGCCACCACCATGATCGCGTCATTCACACTGACCTGCACGAGGGTGTAGTTCGGGTCCCCGCGCGTGAGCTGTGACCAGATAAAAACCATGGCCGTGCAGGGCGCCGCGCCCAGCAGGATAAGGCCTGCAATATAACCCTCTGCGTCCGCGTCCGGGATCAGACCTGCAAACACATAACGGAAGAAGAAAACCCCCAGCGCCGCCATGGTGAACGGCTTGATCAGCCAGTTGACCACCAGCGTGATGATGAGGCCTTTCGGCTTTTCACCGGCCCGCGCCAATGATGAAAAATCCACCCCGATCATCATCGGCCAGACCATCGCCCAGATGAGGATCGCGACCGCGAAGTTCACATTGGCATACTCAAAGCCTGCCAGCGCGCCAAAGACGCCGGGGAGCACCTGTCCAAGCGCGATCCCCGCAACAATGGCAAGCGCGACCCAGACCGACAGGTATCGTTCAAAATTGCCCATGGCTTGCGCCTAGCAGCAGGACGCGCTGGCAGACGCAGACGGCTGGGCCGGTGCGCAACACGCCGCCTCTGGCCGCCCGGTGGGCGTCACGGCGAGACGCGCCTCCTCTGCGACCACGCCGCCGCCATAGGAGGCCGCCTCGCCATGGGTTTGGAAAACCTCCCACGGCACGCCCGCCGGATCGGTCACCCAGCTCTTCTCCGAGCGCGCATAGCAGCAGACCGTCTCGCCCTCCTCGAGCACCGGCGCGTCGGCACGCTCGAGACGGCCATAGACCTCCGCGAGCTCCTCACTGTCCTCTACCTGGATGCCGAGATGCTCCACCCCGGCCTTCGCCCCGCGGGCACTGATCGCGAAATTGACCCGCGGATCGTCCAGCATCCACTTGGCATAGTCGTTCTTCACCACGCTTGGCGCGGTCGCAAACAGCGTCTCATAGAAGGGGATGGCGCGGGCAAGGTCATCGACAGCGACATGGATGTGAAGGCGTTTCATGACAGGATTTCTTTCTCCGGGGCACAGCCGGGGCTACAATAGAGAGTTCGTTCAGCAGCAGCCTGCACACTCGTCACGACGCAAGCCTCACCGGCGCAGCAGTCTTCCATCAGGTAGACGATGAGATCGCTCACCCGGTCGAAACTTGCCGAATAGATGATGGACCGCCCCTCGCGCCGGCTTTCAATCAGGCCGGCCTGTGAGAGCAGATTAAGCTGCACCGAAAGCGTGTTGGGCGCGCGGCCGACAGCCTCGGCAATTGCGCCAGCGGCAAGTCCCTCCGGCCCTGCCCGCACCAGCAGGCGGAACACATCGAGACGCCCCTCCTGAGAGAGGGCAGAGAAGGCGTTCAGGGCGTCCACTTTATCCATATTTCAATATTCGTTGAACTGTTGAATAAAGTCAATCCTGTTTTCCGCTTTCGATGGCGCCCCCCTCGCTCCCGCCATTTCCATCCCCCTCCCCCAGCCCTCCGTCTATAACCCCGCCGCATGGAGCTGACCTGGGCGATCATATGGAGCTGTCTGATGCGGGTGCCGGTGCGGCACTGGCGGACGCTGTTTCATTATCTTGGCCGCCTCGACGCGACCTTCGCTGAGGCGCGGGCTGAGGGCCGCCCCTTCGTCAACTGGCACCTGCGCGAGGATGGCGTCATCTGGGTGTCGGACTGGGGCCTCACCGAAGGCGAGCAGGAACGAAGCTGCGCCCTGCCGGTCGCTCTCGATCCCGCGCCCTGGACGCGCGCCGCCCTCGCGCTCGACCCGCCCAGCACCCTGCACCCTGCGTGCACCGCAACTGTCCTTGTCCTGCACCATGGCTGGACGCGCCCTGCTCCATGTCTGGGCACAGCCCCCACCGCGCTCAAGCCGCCCTGACGGCTGCCCCACATCCAGAAAACCGCACCGCCGCGCTCCCTATACCGGAGTCTGCGGCCGCTGGTGCTGGTGCTGGTGAAGCACTGGCGAACTTCGTGCACGGCCAAGCGGGCAAGGATGGCGACATCCGGGTTCCGGCCTAGTATCCTGCCCAGGACGAGCTGAGACGCCGCGAGGGGGGACGCGCCTGACATGAGAGAGATTGCCGACGCCCTGCTGCCCTTACTCGAAGCCGAAGCCAGCAAGGCGGAACGTGGTCCCCGCACCATCTTCATCTCCGGCGCGCAAGGGATCGGTAAATCGACCGCACTGGCACGGGCCCTCAAGAGGCTGAATGTCCCGGCCATCGGCCTCGGCATCGATGATTTCTACCTCCCGAAAACCGCCCGCCAGCGCCTCGCGCGCGATGTCCATCCGCTCTTCGAAACACGCGGCCCGCCCGGCACGCATGACATTCCGCTGCTGACCGACACGCTCTGCCTGCTGCAGGCGGCTGAACCCGGCATGCAGATTGCGCTCCCCCGCTTTTCAAAGCGCGCCGATGACCGGCAGGCAGAACCGCACTGGCTGGCCCTCCCCGCCCGCCCGAAACTCATCCTCCTGGAAGGCTGGCTGATGGGTGTGGCGCCGGACGCCGCCTCGCCGGATGACGTCCCGCTCAACAGGGTGGAAGCCGAAGACACCCAAGGCGACTGGCGCCGCTATCAGGAAGACCAGCTCGTCGGGCCCTATCGCCGCCTCTGGGACATGGCAGACAGCTTCATCCATATCGAGGCGCCGGGTTT
The DNA here is from genome assembly GCF_964005855.1 of uncultured Henriciella sp. Lineage (NCBI taxonomy): Bacteria > Pseudomonadati > Pseudomonadota > Alphaproteobacteria > Hyphomonadales > Hyphomonadaceae > Henriciella > uncultured Henriciella sp. The sequence goes on along the minus strand of NZ_CAXFSW010000001.1, from coordinate 429,604 downwards.
TGAAACCGTTCTCGGCTGGCGGCTGGAACAGGAAGCGGCCAATCTCGGCAAGCCACCCGGCACGCTGAGCGCCAATGAAGCCGCATGGGTCGAGCGCTTCATCCAGCACTATGAGCGCCTGACGCGCCGGCTCCTCACGGGGCAGAGGCGGGCCGGCGCCACGATAAAGGTCGGCGCCGGCCGGATGGCCGAATAGACGGCTGGTTTCTCTGCGCGCCGACGGAACGCCGCCGCCCGCCCACCCATTGAGAAGGATAGCCCAAACCCTCACCGGAGCACGCCCCATGGACCCCATCCTCCTCGATCAGGAAAGCGATCTTGTCCGCGTCCTCATCTCCGCGCCGATCATGTACCTCACCATCGTGCTGGCGATCCGGCTCTCGGGAAAACGGGCAACCTCCCAGATGAACAATTTCGACTGGATCGTGACCGTGGCCATCGGCTCTCTTGTCGGCTCCGGCATCGTGCTGAAAGGCGTCACTGTGCTGGAATCGGTGGCGGCCATCATCACGCTTCTGGCGCTGCAATGGGTTCTGACCAAATCAGTGCTCCACAGCAAGCTCCTCTCGAAACTGGTAAAGGCAGAACCTGTCGTCCTCTTGGATAGCGGTGTCTTCGATGAAAAGGCGATGCGGCGCGAACGCGTGACCAAGCGCGAAGTCATGTCGGCTATCCGCCAGCACGGCCTTGTCGATCCCGATCAGGTCCGCTGGGTCATTCTGGAGACGAATGCTGCCTTCAGCGTTGTCCCCAAAGGCGCCAACAGTCAGCATATCCGCGCGCTTGAGGATGTCGACGGCATCGAGACTGTGCCACAGGCAGGCCGCGCCCAGACCTCCTAGGCGCCAGTCACCAGACCTTCAAGGACACTGGCATCCCCGGCCAGATCGCGCACCATGACCCGCGACTGGTCCTGCGGCCCCGGAAAGGTCAGGCGCCCGCGCGGGGTCACGGTAAAGCCGATCCGTCCGAAATAGGCCGGCGCGCCGATAAGCACGGCCGCTGGCCAGCCAGCTGCCTTGCCCGCCTCCAGCGCCGCTTCGGTCAGCTTCAGGCCAAGCTCGCCGCCACGCCAGGCGGGCGAAACGGCGACCGGTCCATAGAACAGCGCCCGGTCGCCCCGCTTGCCGACCTTGAGCGGCCAGACCCTGCAGACGCCCACCACGGTGTCCCCATCGACCACGGCCACGCGGTTCACCTCCGGCACTGAGGCTGAATACTCGCGCAGCCGCTCTGCGGTCTTGGCAAAGTGGCCAGGCCCGAAGGTGCGGTCAAAAAGGTCTTCAATCGCAACCGCATGCAGGGCGGGCGTTTCCGGGACGATATCGATCATGGGGCGGGTGTTTAGGGCGCGTTCGGCCCGGTTGCAAACGCCAAATCAATCACGGTCCGGCCAGACGGCCAGCAGGCTGCGAATGGCCGACACAAAAGCCAGCGGCTGGTCCAGCATCACATGGTGATAGGCCTCCGGCACCGTAATCATCGGAACCGGCGGCTCCTGAAGCGACGACATATAATCTGCGACCCGGTCCGGCACGAGGTCGGACAGCCCGCCGCGCATGAAGACGATCGGGCAGCGAGTGGCGAGCGACGTCAGGTCTACCTCGTTCCACTCCTCCATCAGCGAGTTGAAGATGAAGGGGTCGAACTTCCAGGAATAGCCCGCCTTGCCATCCTCGCCGCTCGTCTCGCGGATGCTGTGGCGCGCGATATAGTCGACGATATAGTGGTTCTCACAGGGCTGAGACGGGGCAAGCCGAAAGCGCGCCAGCGCCGCGTTGAAGTCCTCATAGACGCGGTTCGGCTTTGTCCGGCGCGGCGGGCGCGGGCGCTCCTCACCCGGTGGTTCGATATGGCTGTCGACGATGACGGCGCCGCCAAATTTGTCCCCGCCTTCCCGGATGGTGGTAAAAAGGGAAATGATACCGCCAAAGGAATGGGAGATGATGATGGGCTTTTCAGCATGTGCGAAAAGTCCCGCATGCTCGGCCACCGCGTGCTGCTCGCGGCTGAACAGGGAAAAGGCATAGGCATCTCGCCAGTCGCTGTCGCCCATGCCTGAAAAGGTGGGCGCGACGACGTGATAGTCGCCTGCGAAATAAGGCGCGATGAAGTCCCACCAGCGGCCATGGGCGCCGTTGCCATGGGCCAGAAGAAGGCCGGGCTTGTCCGGGTCGCCCCAGCTTCGATACGCGATGGAGGCGCCTTCGACATCGACGCTGGACGTACGCGCGTCCTGGCGAATGGCCCAGTTGAACCAGTCCGGCGCTGGCGGTTTTTCCCCGCCATACCGGGCAAGCGTCATCTCGTCTTCCGCCGGAACCGGATGAATGTCCTGCGCCTTGCCGGGGTGATTGCCGTCACTCATGAAGCCTGCCTGCCCTGTTCTATCCGCGCCGCTCAATGACCTTGAAAATACCGGTGCCGGTCAGCAGCGTGCGGTCCCCGGTCCAGATGCGGCCCTCCACGGTGTAGAGATTGTTTTCAACCGTCACGATACGGGCATTGCCCTCGACAAACTCGCCATGCTTGGCGCCCGACAGAAAGTCACAGAGAAGCCGGATCGTGACCCACCAGCTATCCTCATCCTTTTCCACCGCCGCGCCCCAGGCCATGTCCGCAAAGGTCATCAGCATGCCGCCATGCGCGTTCATCATGCCATTGGTGTGATGCTCTTCCACACGGAAGGCACGGGTTACACCCTCGGGCTCGCGCTTTTCGAAAAGCGGGCCGACCTGACGGCCAAAGCCCCTGTGCCAGGGCAGAAGCTGGTAGCCTTCGGGAAGATCGAATGTCTGGGAGCGGTCGAGATCATCTGTCATTTGCCGAGCGGTTTGCCGCAAGCCGCAAGCGCCAACAAGGCCTCACCCAGCGGGAGGCGACAGGCTGGCGAGAAAGGTAATCATCCCATTGGCCGCGATGTGGGCGAGAATGGGCACAAGCATGGTCCCGCTTTTCATCCGCAGCCAGGCAAAACCAAGGCCCGCAACGAACACGACCAGCAGCGCCGGCACGCTGTATTGAAGGTGGAGGAATGTAAACGCCGCCGAGGACAGGACCGCCGCCATGATGGGCGGCACACCGCGTGTGAGCATCGCGCCCAGCGCCACACCGCGGAACGTCACTTCTTCAAGGATCGGCGCGAGAACGAGCGCAAAGACGAGATAGGCGATGCCCCAGTTTTCCCGCGCGAAGAAACTCGTATCGACATCGCGCGAATACTCCCAGCCCTGCTCCCCGCCCGCCAGAAGCGCGGCAATGAGGTTGGGTGCGATAAGGATGACCGGGCCAAGCAGGATCGCCGCGACAATCCAGTTCTGGGAAGCCTTCATCGATCCGGCAAAGGCGCCTGCCCCGATCTTCTCGCTCCAGATGCTGAGGATGGCGAAATGGACAAGGTGAATGGCCGCCAGCGCGGTCCAGAGCTGGCCGATACTTTCCGCCGAGCGCTCATCACCATTGATGACCTGGTTGAAGCCTGGCCAGACGAGGCCGATCAGGAACGCCCCGATCACCGGAAACAGGAAAGGTGCGCAAAGCGTCCAGAACGCCGCGGTGAACGGTTCACGGGCCAGGGCGGGCGGCGTATTATAGGGGGCAGTTTCCATTCGCCCCGACTAGACCGTCAGCCCCGCCTTGGAAAGCGCGTCGGACTGGCGCGCTGCGACAGCCGCCTCATCGAAACCTTCAAGACTTTCCTCGAAGAGCTGGTGATAGTTGAGTTCGGCGCCGAGGCGGAGATAGGCCGCGCCAAGTCCGATGGCCGCCCGGTCCATGAAGACAAATTCGCGCGGAATGGTGACCGGGCCCTTTTCCTTGAGCTTCTTGCGCACCTCAAAGGCCTGTTTGCGGCCATACTCGCCGGGCGCGACGCCATCGGCGACGCTGCGGACGCGGTCTTCGAGCAGCGGGCCATAGATGAACTTCGCCCAGATATTGAGGATTTCGACCAGATCCTTGTTGAGATTGCGAAAGCCCCATTTTTCATAGGCGGCGTAGGCGGCGTCGAAATCATCGGCTCGGATGGCGCGGTAGAGATCGACCACACCGCCAACGAAGTTCGGCGGGAAAATGCGGATACAGCCAAAGTCGAGAAGGTTGAGCCCTTCCCCGCCTCTGGTCACCTGATAATTGCCCAGATGCGGATCGCCATGGATCACGGCGTAGCGGGTTACCGGCAGCCACCATGTCCAGAAGAGGCGTTTGGCGATGCCGTTACGCACCTCCTGCGACGCGTCCTGCCACACGTTCAGCGGATCGCCGCTGACCCAGTCCATGGTGAGGAGCCGGTCGGTGGAAAGCTCATCGACGGGCTGCGGAATATGCACGAAATCCTTCGGCTCCAGCATCTCGCGATAGAGATACATGGCCTTGCGTTCGCGCTCATAGTCGAGTTCCTCGCGCAGCCGGTCGGAGATTTCCTCGATGATCTCTTCGGGGTCGATGGAGCCATCGAAGCGGCGGAACATGCCAAGCAGGCTTTTCAGCTGACCGACATCGCTTTCGACCGCACTTGCCATATCGGGATATTGCAGCTTGCAGGCGACTTCGCGCCCATCCGGCAATGTCGCCTTGTGGACCTGGCCGAGCGAGGCTGCATGGGCGGCGTCCTTGCCGAAATCGGAAAACCTGTCCTGCCAGTCTGCGCCGAGTTCGGCGCGCATCCGGCGTTTGACGAAGGCCCAGCCCATGGGCGGAGCCTGCGCCTGGAGCTGGGAAAGCTCATCGGCGTACTCTTCTGGCAGCAGGTCGGGGATCGTGGACAGGATCTGCGCGACCTTCATCAGCGGCCCCTTGGTCTTGCCAAGGGCCGAGGCGAGCGCCCGGGCGGTCTTCTCGTCGCTGTCATCGCCGCCGAAGAACCGGTTCGCTGCAAAGGCCACACCGGCCCCGGAGAGGTTGGAGCCGACCTGTGCGGTCCGCTTCAACCGGGCGCTGAACCTGTTTCGTTCGCGGTCTTTCTCGTCTGTCATACCGAGCGATCTATGTTGGCGCGCAAAGCGAACAACGGTTTATTTTGCCGCGCCAGCCGCCTACCAGGTGCCGATATTCTCGGCGCTCGCCCAAGGCTCTTTCGCCGGCAGAGGATCACCCTTCTGGAGAAGCTCGACCGAAATGCCATCCGGCGAGCGGACAAAGCACATGCGGCCGTCGCGCGGGGGGCGGTTGATCGTCACACCGATCTTCTGGAAGCGCTCGGTCGCGGCATAGATGTCATCGACCTTGTAGGCGAGATGGCCAAAATTGCGGCCACCCTCCAGCTCTTCAGGGTCCCAGTTATGGGTGAGTTCAACCATAGGAAGGCCGGGCGGCAGGCCCGTTTCATTCGGGTCCGGCTGATGGCGGGCAATGTCCTCCGGCGAGGCCAGAAAGATCAGCGTAAAGCGGCCGCCTTCATTATCGACCCGGCGGATTTCCTTCAGCCCAAGCCCGTCACAAAAGAATTTCAGGGCCGCATCGACATCGCTGATGCGGATCATTGTGTGGAGGTATTCGACACTCATTCGCGCTCTCCTTCGAGCCGCCGAATTTCAGATTTGAGCGATGGCGGCGCGTTTCGATAGTAATGGGAGGTCACCGCGTAGAGGAAAAGAACCACGGCGCCCATGACAAAGACAAAGGTCATGAAGACGTTGAACATATAGCCACGCTCCATAGGGCCTGGGACAGAGCCGCCCATGCGCCACATCAGGTCCCAGAGGCTGTTAAACCCCATGACAAGAAGCGGCAGGGCAAGCAGGCTGACCAGCGCTGCACCCCACCGGTAGGAGGCCGCCAGGGGCGCTTCGGTGCGGATGAAGATTTCCTTGAAGTCTTCCTGCGAGACGCGGTCAGAAAGAAGCTTCTTCTCGCGCATGGAGTCGTAGACGGCCTTGGAGAAGGTGGGCAGTTCGCGCCACTTCATCAGGATCCAGATGCCCCACAGCCCCAGCGCGACAAACATCAACGCGTAAAATGTAAGATATCCCATATCTCTTCCATTGGCTGGGCGCTCCGCCGGTCCCGATCGGGCCTGAAGCCTTCAGGCGGCGTGCGCGCGCTCAAATGTCAGCATGGCGCGCTTTCGCGCCACACCCCAATGGTAATTATGCAGCCGCCCATCCGACGCAAGGGCCCGGTGGCAGGGAATGAGCCACGATATCGTGTTCGCACCAATCGCCGTTCCCGCCGCGCGCGCCGCCTTTGGCTGACCGGCCGCTGCGGCCACCTCGCCATAGGTGCGGGTTTCCCCCGCCGGAATGTCCAGCAGGGCGCGCCAGATCTGGCGGCGGAACGGCGTGCCATAGAGCGCGACTGGCACAGGCTCCCCGCCATCGAAGATGCGCCTGGCCCAGATCAGCGCCTCATTATTGTCGAGGCGGATCGACGCGTTGGGATAGCGGTTCGCAAAATCGGCCTTGACCGCCTCCTTGCCATAGCCGGGATGCTCAAAGCCGGATTTCGCATCGGCGCCGTCATCGGCAAAGCCAAGCCCGCAAAGCCCGCGCGGCGAGATGACGAGAATGGCTGTACCGAAAGGCGTGTCGGCCTCGCCCATGACAAGGTCTGCCCCCTCTCCCCCGGATTTGGCTTCGCCGGGGGTGAGGCCCTCATGCGCGATGAAGAGATCATGCAGACGCGACGGGCCGGAAAGGCCGGTCTCAAGCGCCGTATCGAGCACGCTTGCGCCCTGCCGCAGGAGGTCGCCGGCCTCTGCATGGGCCAGCGCGGCCTGATACTGTTTCGGGCTGATGCCCGCCCAGCGGGTAAATTCGCGCTGGAAGTGGTGCGGCGACAGCCCGACCGCGCGGGCACATTCGGAAAGGTCCGGCCAGTCACGCCAGGTATCACCGAGATGCGACAGCGCATCGGCCATACGGGCATAGGCAATCGAACGTTCAGAGAGGGAGGGCAGCGTCTTCGTCATGGCCAGAGTTTGGCGCGGCCGAGGGCACTCTTCCACCCGTTTCTTGCGGCCCGGGCTCCGAAAGCTGTCTAGTCTGTCAGGCGGTCTGAGCCCCGCGGCGACAGGTAGAAGGTATTGCTCTTTCCCCGCGCCCCTTCCTGCAGCCTACCTCCGGCATAGGCCAGACGCCGCCAGCCTTTCCCTGTCAGCCAGGCATCGGCGGCGTCATTATTCTCCAGAAGGATCAGTGGATTGTGTTTTTCCAGCATCTCCTCCCCGCCCTTGAGGACATTTGCCTCAAAGCCCTGAACGTCGATCTTCAGAAAGGCTGGCGCGAAATCAAATGCGTCCAGGCGCTCTGTGACACAGACTGTTTCACGGACGTCGAGATGCGAGGGGTCAAAGCCGGCAACGGTTTCAGCATTCAGCCATCCCGCGGCTTCCTCACGGTCGAACGATGCCAGCCCATCATAGGGAAAATCGCGATAGACAGGCAGATAGAGGACCCGTTCCTCAGCCCTCTCCGACAGGCCGCAATTATGAATGGTGACCGCCGCGCTATTGCCGTAGCGCTGGCGCAGCCTGTCGGCGAGCAGCGTTGAGGGTTCAAAGGAATGGATGGGCAGAGCGGGCTGGTAGAGGCGAATGGCATCGATGCTCTGGCCGCGATTGGCGCCGACATCGATGGCGCACTCTCCGGGGCGGACCTTGAGCCGCGCGAGCACTTCGAAGTCCCGCTCAAAGGGGCGTTTCATGGCTTGGCGCATGAGGCGCTGGGCCCCTGATTTCATGCTGAGCAGAGCCGGAAAGCGTGACTGCAGCGCCCGAAGTTGGGGATAAAGCTTCATGTCTGTCTGTGTCTCAATGACGGATCAACAATATCAGCCGGTCTTCTTGTCGTCGCTATCCAGCTCATATTCGCGGATCTTGCGGTAAAGCGTCGAGCGGCCAATGCCGAGGCGGCGGCTGACTTCCGACATATGGCCCTGATAGAAGTCGATCGCATATTCGATCACATCGCGCTCGATGTCCGAGAGCGGGCGGATTTCGCCCTCCTCATCCTTTATGGCGATGGGGCCGCTTTCACGCGAAGGGGCAACCGCAGGCTCGCCTGTCTCCGGCATGTCATTGGCCGGCGGGGCGCGTTCCGGCACAGGCGGCAGGTCCACCATTTCAGGCATGATGCCGGAAATCTGCGGGAAATCGTGCGGCTGCAGCTCTGTTCCTTCACACAGGATCACAGCGCGGAAGACAGCATTTTCCAGCTGGCGCACATTGCCCGGCCAGTCGAAGGCGCACAGCATCTGCAGCGTTTCCTCGCTGGCATTTTCGATATCGCGGCCTTCAGAGGCGTTGAAGCGCGCGATGAAGTGCTCGACCAGCGCCGGGATATCCTCGCGCCGTTCGCTCAGGGAGGGCATGTCGATGGGGAAGACGTTGAGCCGGTAATAAAGGTCCTCACGAAAGCCGCCGGCCTTCACCTGTTCGGCAAGGTCACGATTGGTCGCCGAGACGATGCGCACATCGACCTTCGTCGGGCGGCGCGAGCCGACCGCGTCGACCTCGCCTTCCTGCAGCGCGCGCAGGAGCTTTACCTGCATGTCGAGCGGCAGCTCGCCGATCTCATCAAGGAAGAGCGTGCCGCCATCGGCCTCAACGAACTTACCGAGCGACTTGGAGACCGCGCCGGTAAAGGCGCCCTTCTCATGGCCGAACAGGATGCTCTCGACCAGATTCTCGGGGATGGCGCCGCAATTGACGGTCACGAACGGCTTGCCCGCGCGGTCGGACGCGCCCTGGATACAGCGGGCGATGACTTCCTTACCCACGCCGCTCTCACCCAGGATAAGGACGGGAATGTCAGAGCTTGCCGCACGCTGGCCAAGACGGACCACCTGGCGCATGGCGGGCGCGTCGGCGATCATGTCGTTGAAGTCCATGCCGCCTTCGGACTTGCGCGTCAGGCGTTTCACTTCGCCGGTCAGCGAAGACATTTTCAGCGCATTGCGGATGGAGACGAGAACGCGTTCAGGATTGGCTGGCTTGACGATGAAGTCGACAGCGCCGGCGCGCATCGCGGTCACAATCGTGTCGATGCCGGAGGTGGCGGTGAGCATGATCACCGGCACATCGGGAATGCGTTCGGACAGTCGCTCCAGCGTCTCGATCCCCGACAGGCCGGGCATGGTGAGGTCCAGCAGGATGACATCGGCGCCCGCTTCCGTCGCGGTGGTAAAGCCGCTCTCTCCGTCCGGCGCCGTGCGGCAGGCAAAACCTGCTTTTTCCACGGCAGCCTGGATCAGCCTGCGCTGGGTTGGATCATCATCGATGACCAGAACCGTCTTTGCCATATCACATCACTCCTGAACGCCTCGCGACCTCTGCTGGGTCATTTTGCTACGGCCCGATATGGCACACAGGTGTGGAGTTATGGTTCAGCAGGCATTTGAAATTTCACGCAAATAAAAACCCCGCCCCGGGAGATCCGGAACGGGGTTCTTCAAGTCTTGTCTATCGAGGGGGACTAGGCGTCCAGACGCTCGATGATGATGGCCGGAGCCATGCCGCCAGCTGCACACATGGTGACGAGACCATATTTGCCGCCCGAACGCTCAAGCTCATCGAGGGCAGTGCCGATCAGGATGGAGCCGGTCGCGCCAATCGGGTGGCCGAGGGCCATGGCGCCGCCATTGATGTTCACTTTTTCGCGGTCAAGCTTGAGGTCGCGGATGAATTTCTCTGCAACGACAGAGAAAGCCTCATTGATCTCATAGACGTCAATATCGTCGGTCGTCATGCCGGCTTTTTCGAGGACTTTCTTTGCCGCCGGAACCGGTGCGTTGAGCATCAGGGTCGGATCGTCGCCCATATTGCAGGTCGCGACGATACGCGCGCGCGGCTTCAGGCCGTGCTTGTCGGCATATTCCTTCGACGTCACGAGGATCGCAGCGGCGCCGTCGACGACACCGGAAGAGTTACCGGCATGATGGACGTGCTGGATGTTGCCCTTGAGCTGCGGGTACTTCTTCTCGATCATGTTGCCATAGGTCAGGCCCTTGTCGTCGACAGGGACATCCCAGAACATGTTGAAGACGGTCTTCAGGTTCGACAGGCTTTCCATCGTCGTGCCCGGACGCGGGAACTCATCCTTGTCGAGGGCGAGCGAGCCGTCACGGTTGTAGACCGGAATGACGGACTTGTCGAAGCGGCCTTCATCCATGGCTTTCTTGGCACGCTCCTGAGAGACCACGGCGAGCTGGTCGACAGCTTCACGGTCAATGCCTTCGAGCGTTGCGATTGCGTCCGCGCAGCAGCCCTGCTGGGATTGCGGGTGCATCTCACGAAGATGCGTGTTGCCAGCGTCCATCATCGGCGGGTTCTTCGGGTCCGCGGTGGAGGCCGTGTAGCTCATCATCTCACAGCCGCCTGCGACGACGCAGTCTTCCATGCCGGACATGATCTGAGCGGCGGCGAGGGAAACGGTCGTGATGCCCGAGCCGCAGAAACGGTCGAGCGTGACACCGGAGGCCTTGACGTCATAGCCTGCGTCGAGGGCAGCCATGCGGCCCATGTCTGCGCCCTGGGCGCCGCGCTGGGAGCTGGTGCCCCAGATGACATCGTCGACCGTGGCGGTGTCGAGATTGTTGCGGTCGCGGATCGCGCCAAGAACGGTCGCGGCGAGATGCTGCGGGTGAAGATGGGCCAGCGAGCCCTTCCCGACCTTGCCAATGCCGCGCGGCGTGCGGACCGCGTCGATGATATATGCTTCAGCCATAGAAATTCCTCCCGAACATGCTGAATTGAGCCTGATAGGAGTAGCTAATCCCCCTTCCGTTTGGGGAAGGCAATCTCTGCCCCAGCGTCAAAGACTGAGGAAGATTTTCAGAGGCCGAGAACATCGTTCATGTCATAGAGGCCGGGCGGCTGGCGGAGCGCCCAGCGCGCGGCGGCAAGCGCACCATGCGCGAAGACCGAGCGGTCGAGCGCAGAATGCGCCAGTGTCAGGACTTCCTTTTCCGAGCCGAACGTCACCTCGTGCTCGCCGATCACCCCGCCGGAGCGGCGCACCGAAAAGCCGATCTTGCCCGCCTCCCGCGCCGCATCCGGGCCGTCATAGGGCGGCTGGCGCAGGGTCTTGAGGTCCGCGCCGCGCCCGGCAGCGGCTGCGTCCCCCAGCATGAGAGCGGTGCCCGATGGCGCATCGACCTTGCGGCGGTGATGGGTTTCCAGCACTTCGATATCCCAGTCCTCGCCGAGACTTTCGGCGGCCCGCTTCGTCAGCGCGCACAGGAGATTGACGCCCAGCGAATAATTGCCGGCCTTGACGATGGAGAGCTCACTGGCGGCTTCCACGATCTCTGATTCTTCGCCCGCGTCGAACCCTGTGGTGCCGATCACAACGGCTTTCACGCCGGCGGCCTTGAGCTGTTTCAATGCCTCAAGCGTCGCGGCCGGGCGCGTGAAATCAATCCAGACATCTGCGCCTTTGGCTGCCTTTGCGACGTCAGCGTGCGGCGTGACATCCCCGGACGCGCCGGGAATGAGCTTTGCCAGCGGTGCGCCAATGGCATCGCTGGCGGGCGCTTCGCTGGCGCCAGTGATTGTGTGACCTGCTTCCAGCGCGGCACTGGCAAGCTGGCGGCCCATGCGGCCGGCAACACCGGCAATGGCGAGTTTCATCTTTGCTGTCATGCCTCGTCCTTAGCGCCAATTGGCCGCCCCTGAACAGACCGCGCGCGCGCAAAAGTTTCCCGGACGGCGGAACCGGGAGCCGCCCAGCAGACTTTTGTGTTAACTATCTGTTTACCTACCATTGCAGCAGCGGGAGGATCAGCGATGCGCTTCATCGATCTTACAGGAGCGGGCTTTGTCGCAGCCCTATTCGTGATGCCAGCGGCTGCGGATGGCTATCGCCACAGCGCGCAAGCCACGAGCTATGGCTATGACCGCCAGACGGCGGCCTCTCCGGCGTGCGTGACCAGCTGCTGCTGCGGATATCAGGTAAGAACCTACACTACCGCGCCTGTCGTACGGCATTACACAAAGACCTATACGCGTCTCGCGCCGCCGGACTGTTATCACACCGGCGATGCAGGCTACGGTTCCTATGCCAGCGGGTATGAGACAGGATCCAGCTACTCAACGAGCCGGGCGACCACCCGGTACGCATATGAAGACAGCTATGATCATGCGGGTGTGGGCACCTATGCCTATGAGGACGGGTATTACGCCGAAGATGATTATGGCGATGCGGGCTATTACAGGCCCTATCCGGCGACGTCCTATGGCGCAGAACTAAGCCTCGACCGCGAAAACCCCTGGAACGGCTATCACCGTTAGGGCTGAACGCGCCCCTACCCGCCTGTGCGCGGCTCTGCTATGGGCGAGCCACCATGTATCAGATTTCCGCAAAAGGCCCGCGCGCGGCCATCGAACCGGCCTGGGACGCCCTGGCCTGGACCGACCCTTCACCAGCAGGCGCTGTCGACGCCAAGGAAGACGGCCGCCACGCCTGGCGCCTCGACGCCTATGCCGAGAGCGAAGAAGATGCCGAAGCCTGCAAGGCCCTCATCATCGAGACCTCGCCGGAGCTGAATGTCGTCATCGAAGCGCTGGAAGACCGCGACTGGGTCACCCTGTCGCTGGAAGGTCTGCCGCCTGTGGAGGCTGGCCGTTTCATCGTTGCCGGCAGCCATGTTCTGGCGAAGTCTGCGCCCGGCAAGACGCCCATCCTGATTGAGGCTGGCCCGGCTTTCGGTACAGGCCATCATGGCACCACGCTTGGCTGCCTCATCGGCCTTGAACATGTTCTGCGCCGGACGCGCCCCAGAAAAGTTCTGGATATCGGGACTGGGTCCGGCCTGCTTGCCATCGCCGCCATCAAGTCTGGCGCCCAGCGCGCCTGGGGCACCGAGATCGATGCAGACAGCGTGCGCGTCGCCAATGAGAACGCCGCCAAGAACCATGTCGCCAACGCCTTCCAGACGTTTGAGACGGGCGGCGGGATGAATGCCACGATCCGCAGCGACGCGCCCTATGACCTTGTCTTCGCCAATATATTGTTCCGACCGCTTGTCGGCCTCGCCCCGGATATCGAGCGGCTGACGGCCCCCGGCGGGCATGTCATCCTGTCGGGTCTGCTGAACCCGCAGGAGCCGCTGGTGCGCAAGGCCTATGGCGACCGGGGCCTGTCGCTGACCAAGCGGGTGCGCAAGGATGGCTGGTCCAGCCTGGTTTTCCGCAAGCCTGGCTGATGCGGCACCTTCCGCTGGGGCGTGTTTCGCACTAATTCTCTAGCATGAGACAGAATTTCGACGTGAAGGGCGGCCCGCAGCTTGGCCGCAAGAATATCCCCCTCCTGCGTGAGGCCATGAAGGCGCAGGGGCTCGACGGGCTCTATATCCCGCATGAGGATGAGTATCAGAACGAATATCTGCCGGCCTGTAATGACCGTCTGGCCTGGGCGACGGGTTTTACCGGCTCTGCCGGCGCCGCGATGGTGTTTCAGGACAGCGCCGTCATCTTTGCCGACGGACGCTATACGCTGCAGGTGCGAGACCAGACCGACCGCGAATTTCTCGAGATAGAGGGTCTGCCGGAACCCGGTCCGTTCGGCTGGCTGGCCAGGCAAAGCCGTAAAGGACAGACGCTCGGCTATGACCCGAGGCTGATGACGCCGAACGACCTGGCGACGCTGGAAGAGAGTGCCAAGAAGGCTGGCGTCACCCTGAAAGCCGTCGAGACCAATCCGATCGATGAAGCCTGGCAAGACCGCCCGCAAGAGCCGGTCGCGCCAGTTGTGCCCCATTCGGTCACCAATGCGGGCGAGGATGCAGAGGCCAAACGCGAGCGGATCGCGGCGGCCCTGAAGGAAGATGGCGCCGACGCCGCGGTGATCACATCGCCGGCCTCTGTGGCCTGGGCGTTCAATATTCGCGGCGGCGATGTCGCCTGCTCGCCCCTGCCGCTCTCGCGCGCCATCCTGAAAGCGGACGGCACAGCCGATCTCTTTCTCGATAGCCGCAAGGCGAGCGACAAGCTGCGCGAGCATCTTGGCAACAGGGTCCGCCTGCGCCCGATGGAAGAGGTGGAGCCGGCGATGGCTGAGCTTGCCGGCCGGACGGTGAGCCTCGACCCTGCCCTCGCCTCGGCCTGGTTCTTTGGCGAGCTGGAAAAAGCCGGCGCGAATATCGTGCGCCAGCGTGACCCGGTCCTGCTGCCCAAGGCCTGCAAGAATGAGACGGAGATTGCAGGCACCGAAGCGGCCCATATCCGCGACGGGGCGGCGCTGACGCGCTTCCTGCACTGGCTGGACACCGACGCCCAGTCCGGCGAGATGACCGAAATTGATGCCGCGCTTAAGCTTGAGAGTTTCCGCGAGCAGCTTGGCGACCTCAATGACCTCTCCTTCGAGACAATTTCAGGGGCCGGCCCGCATGGCGCCCTGCCCCATTACCGCGTCTCATCGGCCTCCAACCTCAAGCTGGAACGGGGCACGCTCTATCTTGTCGATAGTGGCGGACAGTATCTGGACGGGACCACAGATGTGACCCGCACCGTGCCCATCGGCACGCCCTCGGCGGATATGCGCCGGCATTACACGCTGGTCCTCAAGGGACATATTGCGCTCGCCGAAGTGCGCTTTCCGGAAGGCACGACCGGCACCCATCTCGACGTGCTGGCCCGCCACCCCCTCTGGCAGGCGGGTCTCGACTATGACCATGGCACGGGCCATGGGGTCGGGGTCTATCTCGGCGTGCATGAAGGCCCGCAGCGGATCGCGAAACCCTGGAACAGCGTTGCACTGCGCCCCGGCATGATCGTCTCGAACGAGCCGGGCTTCTACCGCGAGGGCCAGTACGGCATCCGGATCGAGAATCTGCAATATGTGACCGAGCCGGCCGAGATCGAAGGCGGCGAGCGCAAGATGCTTGGTTTCCAGAATCTCACCTGGGCGCCGCTGTCACGCGACCTCATCGATCTGGACCTGCTGAGCCCGGCAGAGCTTGCCTGGGTCAATCGCTATCATAACGATGTTCTGGCCAGGATCGGCCCGCTGGTTGAGGGCGAAGTCCTGGACTGGCTGAATGCGCAGTGCGCGCCGCTCAGCCAGTAGGCCGGTAGATCTGATTTTTATTGAAGGCCGGCGAGCTCGAGCCAGTCATCCTCGGTGATGACGCGGACCCCGAGTTCTTCGGCCTTTTTCAGTTTTGAGCCTGCGCCCGGCCCGGCCACAAGGATGTCGGTCTTGCCAGACACAGAGCCGGAGACCTTGGCGCCGAGCGCCGTGGCGCGCGATTTCGCTTCGTCGCGCGTCATCTTTTCGAGGGTACCGGTGAAGACAATTGTCTTGCCGGAAACGGCGCTATCACTGGCGGCCGCCTCGGCCGGTTCAATCTCGATCTCGGCCAGAAGCGCTTTCAACATCTCCTGATTGTGGCTTTCGGCGGCAAAGTCCTTGAGGCTGGTAACCGCCGTCTGGCCGATCCCGTCAATGGAAAGAAGATCGGCTTCGGCAGCCTCGTCGCCGTTCGCGGCCTTTTCCACCACCTGCCAGAAACTCTCCCAGTCGAGATAATAGCGCGCGAGCAGGCCTGAGGTGATCTCGCCGACATGGCGGATGCCGAGGCCGTTGAGGAAACGCTGGAAGGGCGGACGGCGGCGTGCATCTATGGCCTCGAAGAGGTTGCGCGCGGAGGTCTCGCCAAAGCCCTCCCACTCCTTCAGCGGGGGCAGACCCTCTTCTTCGAGCCGCTGTGCCAGGCGGAAGATATCCTGCGGGCCTTGGACGGCGCCTCTGGAATAGAAAAGCTCCACCTGTTTGGCCCCAAGCCCGTCAATATCGAGCGCCTTGCGGGAAACAAAATGCTTCAGCCGTTCGACAGCCTGCGCCGGACAGGTCAGCCCGCCGGTGCAGCGCCGGCGAACATCTTCCTCGCCCTTGTCATCTATTTCCCGGACAGCCGCCGACCCGCATTCGGGGCAGGTTTCGGGCATTTCATATGGCGGCGGACGGTCCTTGTCCGGGTCGACCACGCCCAGCACCTGCGGAATGACATCGCCGGCCCGCTGGATTTCCACCATGTCGCCGGGGCGCACATCGAGGCGGGCGATTTCATCTTCATTATGAAGCGTCGCATTGGAGACAACGACACCGCCCACGGTGACCGGTGTGAGCCGCGCAACCGGCGTCAGCGTGCCGGTGCGCCCGACCTGGATCTCAATTGATTCCAGTTTCGTGACGGCCCGCTCGGCGGGGAATTTGTGGGCGATTGCCCAGCGCGGAAAGCGCGAGACGAAACCTAGCCTTTCCTGCCAGTCGAGCCGGTCGACCTTGTAGACGACCCCGTCAATATCATAGCCCAGCATGGCGCGGCGTTCGGCAAGCTCGCGATAGGCCTCCAGAAGCCCTTCTACCTTGTCGTGCGGCGCGAAGAAGTCATTGGTGACGAACCCCCATTCATTCAGCTTCTCTATCGCTTCGGTCTGGGTTTCGGCGAATTTGCCGGAGGTCTCGCCCCAGGCGTAGGCAAAGAAGCGCAAGGGTCGCGAACGGGTAATCGCGACGTCGAGCTGGCGAAGACTGCCTGCGGCAGCGTTGCGGGGATTGGCGAAGACTTTCTTTCCGGCCTCTTCTTGGCGGGCATTGAGGTCCTTGAAGGCCTCGCCGGTCATATAGACCTCGCCGCGGACTTCGATGCGGGCGGGCCAGTTCTTGCCGTTCAGACGGTCAGGAATGTCCTCAATCGTCCGCGCATTGGCGGTGACATCCTCGCCAGTCTGGCCGTTTCCGCGCGTGGCGGCGCGCACCAGCTGGCCATCTTCATAGAGGATATTGAGCGAGAGCCCGTCGATCTTGGGCTCTGAGGTGATGATAAGGGCCTCATCGCCATCGAGGCCCAGAAATCTGCGGATGCGGGCGGCAAACTCTTCGACGTCTTCATCGGAAAAGGCATTGTCGAGCGACAGCATCGGGATGCCGTGGTCGACCTTGCTGAAGGCGTCCGAAACGTCCGCACCAACCCGGTCGCTGGGACTGTCGGAGCGTTTGAGGTGCGGGAAAGCCGCCTCGATATCCTCATTGCGCTTGCGGAGCCTGTCATAGTCCGCATCACTGAGGTGCGGGGCGTCCTCCTTGTAATAGGCAATGTCGGCAAGACGGATTTCAGTGGCAAGACGGGCAAGCTCCCGGCGTGCTTGCTTTTCAGTGAGCGATCCGGCCGGGGGTTGCGAACTCATACATCTTCAAGAAGCCTTGTTGCTGCGGCCCTTGCCTCTTCGGTCACTGTGCTGCCTGACAGCATGCGGGCGATTTCCTCATGCCGTTCGCTTGCATCTAGCCCGGTGAGACGCGTCTCGCCAAGACCGTTGCGCTTCACACCTGACTTTGACACCAGCCACTGGTTCGAGGCCGAGGCGGCGACCTGCGGACTATGGGTGATGGCGAAGACCTGGCGGCTGTGGGCAAGGCGCGAAAGACGCTCGCCAATCGCCGCCGCCACGGCGCCGCCCACGCCCTGATCGGCCTCATCGAATACGAGAACGGGAACCTGCGTGGTCTCGGCCAGCACGCACTGAAGCGCCAGCGAGAACCGTGCAAGCTCACCGCCCGACGCAATCTGGCGCAACGGTCCGAAGCCCGCGCCCGGATTGGTTTCAACCTCGAACTCGGCCTTTTCACGGCCGGCATGACCGGACTGGCTCTCGGAGATCTCATCGAAGCGGACCTTGACCCGCGTGCGCTCCAGCTTGAGCGGCTTGAGCTCAGTGGCAATCGATGTCTCCAGACGTTTGGCGGCGGCCTTGCGCGCCTTGGTCAGACGGTCCGCGGCCGTGCGCCAGCGCGCCGCAGCGGCTTGCTCATCGGAGCGGGCCTTCTTCAGTGAACCGTCAGGGGCATCGCAAAGCTCGAGCTTCTCACGCGTCTCAGCCCAGAAGGCCGGAAGTTCATCCGCGTCAACGCCGTATTTGCGCGAGGCCGACCGCAGGGCGACGATGCGCTGTTCTGTCTTTTCGAGGGCGTCCGGATCGTGGACGGCGGCAAGCCCGAGACTTTCCAGCGCCGCGCTCGCTTCCCCGGCCTCAATGAGCGCCCGGTCCAGCGCTTCAGCGGCAGCGCGGGCCGCCTTTGAAAGCTCGCTCTCCATTGCATCGAGGCCATCGATGCGAAGGATACGCTCTGCCGACCGGCTGGCCTGCGCCAGCACAGTTTCGACATCCCCTGCCTGGAAAGCCTCAAAGGCTTCGGCTGCGGCTTCTGCAATCTTCTCAGACTGCATCAGGACGCCGCGCTCTGCGCTGAGCCGGTCGAATTCGCCCTTCTCAGGGGCGAGCGTATCCAGTTCCTCGACCGTCTCGACGAGCCAGGCATGATCTTCTTCGGCGCGGGCAAGTTCTGCCTCAAGACCGGCACGAAGGTCGCGCGCTGTCTCATAGGCGTCCCAGGCTGTGCCACAGTCGGCGATCAGGCTTTCATTGCCTGCATAAGTGTCGAGCAGGTCGCGGTGATTAGAAGGTTTCATCAAGGTCGATGCCGCGTGCTGGCCGTGGATTTCCACCAGCAGCTCTCCCAGCTGGGAAAGAAGCGCCGCACTTACCGGCTGATCATTGACAAAAGCGCGGGCCGGGCCCGTCGCTGAGACCACCCGTTTCAGGGTCAGCGTCTCCTCCGGCGAGGCATCGACGCCCGCTTCGGACAGGATCGGCCAGACAGGGCTGTCCGCGCCGAGGGCAAATTCGGCAAGGATGCTCGCCTGGTCGGCGCCCTTGCGCACCAGCTTCTTGGACGCTGTCGCGCCCAGCACGAGGCCGAGGGCATCGAGGATGATGGATTTACCCGCACCGGTTTCCCCGGTCAGGGCGGTGAAGCCATCGGTCGACTCAATATCGAGACGCTCGATGAGCAGGAAGGATCGAATCGAGAGCGCAGTGATCATGCCCTCTCAATACCACCGGAACAAACTGAGAACAAGCCTGTTCTCGCCCTGTTCCTACCAGGGCGTGATCCGGCTGAGCCAGCCTTTGCCCCCGGCTTGCCGCCGGCTGCCATTGGAGCCCTCGATCAGGGCGTAGCTGTTCTCGTACCAGTCGCTGTCGGGATAATTGTACTGGAGGACCGAGGCCGCCGCCACCGCCTGATCGCGCAGGCCGAGAGACAGATAGGCCTCCACCAGCCGGTGCAGCGCTTCGGGGGTGTGCGAGGTCGTATCGAAGTCGTCGATGACGGTCTTGAACCGGTTTACGGCAGCCAGATGCTGGTTATGGCGCAGGTACCAGCGGCCGATCTCCATCTCCTTGCCGGCAAGCTGGTCGCTGACCATGTCGAGCTTCACACGCGCGTCGCGGGCATAGTCGGTGTCGGGAAAACGGCGGACGACGTCATTGAGGGCGTCACGTGCCAGTTCGGTCGTGCGCTGGTCGCGGCCAACGTCGACGATCTGCTGGAAATAGCTGAGCGCGATCAGATGATAGGCATAAGGTGCGCCCTCACCGGCCGGGTTCAGGGAGAGATAACGCTGGGCCGTGGAAATCGCATCGTCGTAACGGCGCGAGCGGAAGGAGGCATAGGCCGACATCAATGTCGCGCGGCGCGCCCATTCCGAATAGGGGTGCTGGCGCTCAACCTCATTGAACAGCTCGATCGCGCTGACATAGTCGCGGCTGTCCATCTCATCGGCCGCAGCGTTGTAGAGGGCCTCGACAGGGCGCTCGACATAGGCCAGCTCGCGTGCCTGACGGTTCGAATTGCAGCCTGCGAGCACAAGGGCGACGGTGAGAACTGAAAGGGAGCTGACAAGCGAGCGCTTCATTACATATACCGGTCTTGAGATCGAACTGCGCCGCACTTTGCCGCTGGAAGCGAGCTTGTAAAGGCATAGGCTACAGGAAGAGGGGCGCGAATTCCTTGTTAGTCTGGTATATTAGACTAACTGAGGTTAAACTTAACGCCTAGCCCGAAAGATTCTCTCGAACCGCCCGAAAAGGCACAAACGCCGAAGAGGCACAAAACATGTCCGTAGATCCGTCAAATTTCACTGCGTCCGAAGTCGACACCATTGTGGGTGAGCGTATTCGCAGACGCCGAATTCTGGCAGGTCTGACGCAGGATCAGCTGGGAGAGGCCCTGGGCGTTTCCTATCAGCAGATCCAGAAATACGAGACGGGCGCCAACCGCGTGAGCGCAGGACGTCTCTATCTGCTCGCCGAGCGGCTAGATGTCTCGCCAGGCTGGTTTTTCGAGGGTCTGAATGATCTTGACGGTGATGATGGCGATGAGGAGCTTCAGTCCTCCTCACGTTTCACCATTGAATGCGTCCGCAGCCTGACCCGGATCAGCGACGAACGGGTTCGCACCTCGGTGCTGAACATGATCCGTGCGCTGGCGGATGCAGATCAGGGCGGCGAGGCGCCAAAACGCGCCGTGTCGAACGGACATCAGCCGCGCGCCGACTAAAGCGAGCAGCTCTCCGGTTTAAATGGGTTAGAGTGGGTGCCTAACCGGCGGCCGAAGCTGCAGGCTGGGCGCTCAGTTGATCGGCATCGCTTTCCCAGCACCAGGCGTCAGTATCCTCAAGCAGAGCGCGCACAAGCTTGTTATTAAGCGCGTGACCGGGCTGGCGGGCTTCATAGACGCCGGCAATCGGCGCACCGGCCAGCATGAGATCGCCCACCGCATCAAGGATCTTGTGACGCACGAACTCATCGCTTGAGCGAAGGCCTTCCGGATTGACGATATTATCGCCATCGAGGACGACCGCATTTTCCAGTGAGCCGCCGCGGGCAAGGCCCATCGATTTCAGTTTCTCAACGTCCTTTGCAAAACCGAAGGTGCGGGCAAACGCGATGTCACGGGCAAACATGCCGGGCAGCATGCGCAGCGCCATCTGCTGGGTGCCGATTGCGCGGCTCTCAAATTCGATCTTTGCATGGATCGACAGATAATCGTCCGGCGCCGGGCTGAGGCTGGCGCGCTTGACACCATCTGACACCTCAACCGTCTCAAGGATACGGATACGGCGACGGAAGGCGCGCTGCTGGCGAAGCCCCGCTGCGAGCATAAGTTCACAATAGACAGCCGAAGAGCCATCCATAATCGGCACTTCGGGGCCATCAATCTCAATGATGAGGTTGTCGACGCCGACACCGGCGCAGGCGGCAAGCAGATGCTCCACCGTCGCGACGGACTGGCCAGCCTCATTGGTCAGCGTGGTGCCGAGCTGGACTTCGGTTACAAAGTCGCCCCGCGCGATAATGTCCTCGCAGCCATCAATATCGGTGCGGCGAAACCGGATCCCCGTTCCGGCCGCGGCCGGCTTCATCACGATGCGCGCACGCGCACCGCTGTGAACACCGACGCCGGCGCACACCACGGGGAAATTGATGGTTTGCTGGTATTGCAGACGGCTCATACGGACCTCTTCTCTCAGGGTCCTAAGAAAAGGATGTCGGGCCAAGATTCAAAACAATGAATATTGCGCATTATTACAATGCGAAAGGGCGCCCGGATGGACGCCCTTCCTTATCCTCGTTTACACGCCTTGTTACTGCCTAGCGGTTAGCAGAGCGGCGGAGAAATGCCGGGATTTCAAGGTCGGCATCATCGAAGGGCGCGGCGTTCGGATAGTCGTCCGGCGAAGACACGATGTCTTCCTCCACGCTTTCCGAACCGGTGTCATTGTCGCCCTGGCCAGCCGATTTGGGCCAGCCGAACAGATTGCCGAACCCGGCCTTGCCGGAGGACGCCGGCTTGGAGGCGGGGCGGCTGAATACGTCGCCTGCGCTGACGCGGTCGTCGCCCTTGGCCGAGTCAAGGTGGGCCGCCGGGAGCTTCCGGCCTGCGAAATCCGGGCGAGGGTCGGCCTCGACCTTGTCATCGTCGTCGAGGTCGCTGATCACGACGCGTGGGCGTTCGATCTCTGCCTCATCCTCGCTCTTGGATTCGGCAGCCGCTGGCGCAGCCTCTTCCTCAAGCGTTTCCGTTTCAACGGCGAGCGGCGACGCAGCGGTCGTGCGCTCTGGCTGAGGTGCGGCAACGTCGTGGTCACTTGCGACCAGGCCGTGCGCGGCATCGATGCCAGCGGCAACGACGGAGACACGCAGCTTGCCTTCAAGCTCCGGATCGAATGTGGAGCCCAGAATGATGTGGGCGTCCGGATCGACTTCCTTGCGGATTTCATTGGCCGCTTCATCGACTTCGAAGAGCGTCATGTCATAGCCGCCCGTGATCGAGATCAGCACGCCGCGGGCGCCTTTCATCGAGACATCGTCGAGGAGCGGGTTGTCGATGGCGGCGCGGGCCGCATCGAGCGCGCGGCTTTCGCCTTCGCTCTCGCCCATGCCCATCATGGCAGCGCCCATACCCTTCATGATTGTGCGCACATCGGCAAAATCGAGATTGATGAGGCCAGGCATGACCATGAGGTCTGTAATCCCGCGGACGCCGGAATAGAGCACATCGTCGGCCATGCGGAAGGCGTCGGCGAAAGTGGTGCGCTCATTGGCAACGCGGAAGAGATTCTGGTTCGGCACGACGATCATGGTGTCGATCGCCTTGCGCATTTCGGTCAGACCATCTTCTGCGATGGTCATGCGGCGGTTGCCTTCAAAGCTGAAAGGCTTGGTGACAACGCCGACGGTCAGGATGCCGCGCTCATGGGCAGCGCGCGCGATGACAGGCGCCGCACCGGTGCCCGTGCCGCCGCCAAGACCGGCAGCGATGAAGACCATGTGCGCGCCCTCAAGGCACTTGCTGATTTCCTCAATGGATTCTTCGGCCGAGGCGGCGCCGACTTCAGGCTTGGCGCCTGCCCCGAGTCCGGCTGTCGTTTCTGGACCAAGCTGGATGCGCGTCTCGCATTTCGAGCGCTCCAGAGCCTGCGCGTCCGTGTTTGCCACGACGAACTCAACCCCCTGAAGGTTCGCCTCGATCATATTGTCGACTGCGTTGCCGCCAGCCCCGCCGACACCGAACACGACGAGCCGCGGCTTGAGTTCCTGAGTCATGAATAGTCCGCCTTTGCCAATCTACCTGTGAGGGTCCATAGGCGCAGACTGCATGCGTCTGACTAAGAGAGGGTTAAGGGATTCTGCCTCGCTGTTAAAAATTTTCATTCAACCAGCGAAAGAGTTTGTTCACCAAACCTGTCTTGCCCGAGGACTCTCCTTGTCCTGATGAACCGCCAGCCCGCGACACATCAATGAAACCCCGTGATTCGTACGATAACAAACCCGCGGCGGTGGAAAAGACCGGACTTGCATGCGTTTCACCAAGAACATCGGCGTCCACCGGCTTGCCGAGGCGGACCGGCTGACCGAGGACGCGCGAGGCGACATCACGCACCCCTGGCATGAGGCTTCCCCCGCCCGTCAGGACGGTGCGGCGGGGCATGATTCTCTTGAGCTCACTCTTTGCGATGAGACCGGCAGCGTACTCAAATGTCTCATCGATCCGGGGGGCAATGAAGGCCGCCAGTTCGCCGCGCGTCATATGGCTGGCGCACAGCCGACCATCGTCGCCAAGACGGGCAACCTCCACCTTTTCAGAGAGGCTCGCGCTCGCAAGGTCGGCATTACCATAAATGGTTTTCATCCGCTCGGCCGCAGCGAAGGTCGTACCAATGCCCTGGGCGAGATCGCCCGTCACCTTTGCGCCGCCGGCGGGAACCACACCCAGCCAGGCCGGCACGCCATTCACGAAGGCGCAGGCCGTTGTCACGCCGGAGCCCATATCGATGCAGATCGCGCCATTCTCGACCTCGTCATCGATCAGCGTCCCTGCCCCGCTGGCGAGCGCCGACGGGATGAGACGGTCGACATTGAGGTGCGCCCGCCCGACGCATTCCACCAGATTGCGCACAAGCGATTGCGGCGCGCTGATCACCGAGAGCAGAACGCTCAGCTTCTGGCCGATCATGCCAATCGGATCGGTAATGCCATCTTGCTCGTCGAGGCGGTAAAGAACCGGATGGGCGGTGAGGATTTCACGCTGGCGTGCGTCGATCTTGCCGAGCGCCTGGGCATGCAGTTTTTTCAGGTCCTTGGACGTGACCTCACGGCCGCCAAGATCATTAAGGGCGCCCACGAATTCGCAGGTGACCCGTGCACCAGTGACACCGAGGACGACTGAATCAATGCGTTCACCGGCCTGGCGCTCTGCGTCCTCCACGGCGAGGCGGATGGAACGCTCCAGCGCTTCCATGTCCGTGATCGAGCCATCCTTGAAGCCGCGCGACTGCTGACGCCCGCCGCCGAGAAAGGAAAAGCCGGCGCGCGCCTGGGGATCATACCGTCCGATCAGACATGTGATCTTGGAGCTGCCGATATCGAGCGATGCAACGGTCTGGCCGATTCGGGCGGCGCGGGAGGGTTTAAGTCTAAGGTCTGCCTTGGCCATGCTCAGCTTTCTGCGGGGACGCCGGCCGCGTCCGTTTCGTCTAGGGGTTCAAGGAATGTGCGTTCCGGCACACGAAGGTCGATCCGGGCGAGCGAGCGCTCGGTCAGGCGCGCCGACCCATCCAGAGCGGCGAGTTCTTTCGCCGCCCGTGCCACACTTGTATCCGGCGGGAGCCGGATGAGGAGACCGTTGCGCAGCCTGATGTCCCAGCGCCGGCGCGAAACGCGCTCTGCGTAGGAAAGGCGTTCGGACACACTGCCAGCCTCCGCCAGAAACCGGAGAAGTGCGGGCACGCCGGCCGGCGCTTCCGCGCCCGAAAGCCGGATGAGGTCCGCATAGTCCTGCGCGGCCAGACCTTCCATGATCTGACCCGTGCCGTCGATGACACGCCAGGCTTCACCATCATGCCAGACAGCCGCCGCACGCGCGGGCGAGGCGTGAATGAGGATCTGGTTCGGCCAGAGGCGATACACCTGCGCGCTGGTGACCTGACCGCTGGAAAGGATACGTCTGCGAATCGTGTGCGGGTCGGCGCGGAACATGTTGTCGCCTGTCTCGATCCCGGCCGTCTGTTGAACGAGGCGAGCGCGGCGCGTGTCCTGCTGCAGGCCGACGATCCGTACGTCCTGCACGGCAAAGCCCAGGCTTGCTGCCGTGCTGTCGACTGCGCCAGAGACCCCTGCGCCGAGCTTCGACATGGAGCCGCCAAGCAGCGCAGCGCCAGCCACGATAACAGCCACGACCAGCACAAGCCCCGTCACGATGGAGGCGGGATCAGCACGCGATGGCTCGACCTGGGGCGGCGGCGGCGCGGTGCGCCGGCGGCCCTGCGGGGCCCGTTTCTGTGTCTTGCCCTTTACCTTCGGCATGAAGCGTCCTCGATCATCCAGCTCACCAGGGCTTCGAAGGTCATGCCTGTATAAGCGGCCTGCTCGGGGACGAGAGAGGTCGGAGTCATTCCTGGCTGGGTATTTGTTTCCAGGATCACGAGCCGGTCCTTCTCCTCGTCAAAACGAAAATCGGACCGCGACACCCCCCGGCATCCGAGGGATTGATGCGCCTTCAGCGCGGCTTCCAGAGCTGCGTTGGTTACCCGCTCCGGAACGTCTGCCGGCACCACGTGACGCGATCCACCTGCAGCGTATTTTGCATCAAAATCGTAAAACTCTCTTAATGTTGTGATCTCGGTTACAGCCAGTGGCCTTTCGCCCAGAACAGCAACGGTTAGCTCCCGGCCCGGAATGTATTCCTCGGCCATGAGATTGTCGCCATAGGCCCAGTCAGCAGAGGTAAGCAGCTGCGAGGGGCCGTTATTGTCCTTGCGCACAAAGACGACACCGAAGCTGGAGCCTTCGTTGACTGGCTTGATAACATAGGGCGGCTCTATCGGGTGGGCGCGCGCCGCCTCTTCACGGGTCACGGCAACGTCCCTGGCGATATCGAGACCGGCCTGGCTGTAGACCGCCTTCGACTTGCGCTTGTCCATCGCAATGGCAGACGCCGTAACACCCGAATGTGTGTAGGGAATGTCGAGGATCTCAAAGAGGCCCTGAACGCAGCCATCCTCGCCCCAGGGGCCATGCAGACCATTAAGGATCACATCCGGCTTTGCCGCCTCGATCTGGCGGGCAAGCTCTCGCGTCGCGTCGATACCGACAGCGTCATAGCCGGCCGCCTTCGCCGCGCGCAGCATCTGTTCGCCCGAGGACAGGGAGACTTCGCGCTCGGAAGACCAGCCTCCATAGACGACAGCAACGCGTTTCATGGCTCACCTCCAGACTGTGAAAGGCCCCGAAGCAGGGCTTGCCAGACACAAACACGTAGCAGGCGAGAAATTAAGGCAGTCCTTCCATAAGCGCGCATCGACTGCAGATGCCCACGCTTGAACATAGCGAACGCTGGCGCGTTCGCTTCTGATGTCCGTAGATGATGCAAAGCCTGTCGAGCACGAAGACGAAGAACACATTACCGAGGAGGAGCGCGAGGAAGCGGCCACGCTGACACGGCTGAAATCGCGCATTGTCTATGAGATTATCCGCCAGGAGGGCCGCGCGGAGCTGTCGCGTCCGCAAAGCTCCATCTGGTGGTCGGGCATCGCGGCGGGACTGGCAATTTCCATGTCGCTGGTGATGGAAGCCTATCTGCGAAAAAGCCTGCCGGACACGGACTGGCGGCCGCTGGTAGAAAATTTCGGTTATGCGGCGGGCTTTCTGCTCGTGATGCTGAGCCGGCTGCAGCTTTTTACCGAGAATACGGTGACAGCTGTTCTGCCCACGCTGGCTGACCCCTGCAGGCGAACTATTCTCGGCACGACCCGGCTATGGGGTACGGTCTTTCTTGCCAATATGGCGGGCACGCTGATCGCGGCGATCTTCTGGACCTATTCCGGCGCCATGTCACAGGATGTCAGCGCTATCGCCCTTGAACTCAGCCTTCATGTTGCCCACTGGGGCCCGGGCGAGACCTTTGTGCGGGCCCTGCCGGCAGGGTTCCTGATCGCCGCGCTCGTCTGGATGATGCCAAGTTCAGAGGGCAGCGAGTTCTGGGTCATCCTCTTCTTTACCTATCTCATCGCGCTGGGAGAATTTGCCCATGTCGTGGTCGGCTCCGCAGAGCTCTTCATGGTGGCTCTCGCCGGTGAACAGGGCATTTTCAAACTGATCGGCGTAAATCTGCTGCCAGCACTGTTCGGCAACATCATCGGCGGGGCTGGTCTGTTTGCCATTCTCGCCTGGGGTCAGGTTCACGAGGAAATGGAAGAGCAGGACTAATCGGCGCGGCGGGGCGCCTGTAGTCGGCCAATCCGGCGGATTTCCCAGCGCAGGTCGACGCCTGTGACGTCAAGGACCCGGGCGCGGACCAGTTCGCCCAGCGCTTCAATGTCTGCCGCGCTCGCTTCGCCTGTATTGATCAGGAAGTTGCAGTGCTTTTCGCTGACCTGCGCGCCGCCGACGCGAAGGCCCCGGCAGCCGGCCGCATCGACCAGTTTCCAGCTTGAGCGCTGGTTCGGTGTGCCGGGGGGGTCGGGATTGGCGAAGGTCGAACCGCCCGTCTTGTCCTTGATCGGCTGTGTCTCAGCCCGCCGGGCCTGATGGTCGGCGATTTCCTGCTCCAGGGCTTGAGGATCGCCGTCGCCCGACCCCGTCAGCAAAAGACCGGTAACGATAATGTCGTCTGGAAAGTTCGAATGGCGGTAGGAAAAGTCCACCTTCGGATCACCATATTGCGCGATCTCAGCCTCGAAACGGACCTTCTCGCCGGACCGGGTGATGCCCTCGATCTGATTGGCGACGTCCTTCAGCTCGCGCCCATAACAGCCGGCATTGGTCCTGACCGCTCCGCCAATGGAGCCAGGAATCCCGGAGAAGAAGGTGAGGCCCGCAATACCGTGCTTTGCCGATGCCTTGGCAACGGCAAGATCGAGCGCGCCTGCACGGGCAAAGAGCGAGTGCGGCCCGATCGGCTCAACGCTGCCCCAATAACCACCCATCAACCTGATCGTCACGCCCTCTACGCCGCCATCTCGGATAATGGAGTTGGAGGCAACGCCCATGAAATGAACGGGCACCTCTTCCGGCAGAGCTTTCAGGAAATCGGCAAGGTCATCCTCGTCCTTGGGCAGGAAAAGGACGTCGGCAGGCCCGCCAACACGAAACCAGGTATAAGGCGCCAATAGCTGGTCGTGGAGGAGCTTGCCACGGACATCGGGAAGGTTATCGCGCCAGCTTGCCATCTAGCCAGCCAGTTTTCCGGCCAGCGCATTCGCATGCACGGTGATATCGCCAGCCCCGAGGCAGACAATCAGGTCTCCCGGACGGGCGATGTCCCGGATCGTGTCCGGCAGGGTATCGAGCGTATCCATGGCGCGCGCATCGGGATGGCCGTTCTCAGCGATAGCCCGGACCAGCGCCTCATGCGTGGCACCCTCAATGGGGTCCTCGCCAGCGGCATAGACCGGGGCGATGAGGGCGATATCCGCGTCATGGAAGCAGCCGGAGAAATCCTTGAAGAGGTCGTGCAGACGTGAATAGCGGTGCGGCTGGGCCACAGCGATGACACGATTGTCGCCCTGCATGGCGCGGGCGGCCTTCAGGACGGCTTCGATCTCTACCGGGTGGTGCCCATAATCATCGATGATCCGGACACCGTTCCATTCACCGGCAGGCGTAAAGCGGCGCTTCACGCCGCCGAAATTGGCAAAGCTCTTGCGGATCTGATCGGGGCTCGCCCCAAGCTCAAGCGCGACGCAGATTGAGGCGAGCGCGTTAGAGACATTGTGGTCCCCCGCCATCGGCAGGCGCACCCCTTCTATCGAGGAGACGCCCCTGCCCAGCCGCTCACGCAGGACGACGTCGAAGGTCACCCCGTCCCGGTCGGAGGAGAGATTGATGGCCCGCACATCGGCCTGGCGGTTGAAACCGTAGGTCAGGATGCGGCGGTCGGAGACGCGCGCCACCATGGAAGAGACTTCCGGATGGTCGGTGCAGAGCACGCCGAACCCGTAGAAGGGGATGTTCTTCACATAGGTGTCGAACGCGTCGCGCAGCGCCTGCATTGAGCCGTAATGCTCCATATGTTCAGGATCCATATTGGTGACAATGGCGATGGTCGCGCGAAGCTTGGTGAAGGTGCCATCGCTCTCATCTGCCTCCAGCACGATCCAGTCGCCCGTGCCCGCCTTCGCATTGGACCCATAGGCGTTGATGATGCCCCCATTGATGACGGTCGGGTCGATACCAGCCCCATCGAGCAGCGCGGCGACCATGGTCGTGGTGGTCGTCTTGCCATGCGTGCCCGCGACGGCAACGGTCCATTTGAGGCGGATGATCTCTGCCAGCATGTCAGCGCGCCGCACAACCGGAATTCCTGATTCGCGCGCGGCAACGACTTCCGGATTGTCGTTCTTGATGGCCGAGGAAATGATCACCGCCCCGGCCCCGATGACATTCTGCGGCTTGTGGCCGATATGAACGGTTGCGCCTTTGGCGCGCAGGCGCTCCACATTGGCGCTCTCTTTTACATCCGAGCCCTGAACCTTGTAGCCGAGATTGATCATGATCTCGGCGATCCCGGACATGCCGATCCCGCCTATACCAACAAGATGGGCCGGACCGAGATCAAAGGGCGAAGGTTTGTTTGGCATTCGGGATGAGACTTCAAAAGGCATGGGACAAAGGGACTTCCGCAGTAGCGTGGGGAGACCAGACTAGGCAAGCACCTGCATGCTGACATGGCTGCGAGGGGGCGATTTAAAGGCAGGGTCGGCTTGCGCCTCTCTCGCGGCCACGCCAGTTATAGCGAGGATGAGGAGAACAGGCTGATGAACATGCATCTCGCTGAACTGAATGTCGGGCGGCTCGTCGCCCCCACGGACGACCCAAGGGTCCGCGAATTCATGGACAATCTCGACATGGTCAACAGCCTCGGCAAGCGCATGCCGGGCTTTGTCTGGATGATGGAAGGCTCCGGTGAACCGGGAACCGGCAACACCGAGGCAAA
Source organism: uncultured Henriciella sp. (assembly GCF_964005855.1). Lineage (NCBI taxonomy): Bacteria > Pseudomonadati > Pseudomonadota > Alphaproteobacteria > Hyphomonadales > Hyphomonadaceae > Henriciella > uncultured Henriciella sp. The sequence continues at coordinate 399,827 of NZ_CAXFSW010000001.1, read as the reverse complement.
GATCGGCGGCGACCCTCAATATGTCTCCAATCTCACCGTCTGGAAGGATGTCGAAAGCCTCGAACGTTTTGTCTGGGGCACAGTGCACAAGAAGTTCTATGAACGCCGGGCTGAATGGTTTGAGCTCATGGCGGAAATGCACTTCGTGATGTGGTGGGTGCCCGAAGGCCACGAGCCCACACTGGAGGAAGCCCTTGAGCGCCTGGATCTTCGGCGCAAGCATGGGGATAGTGAAGACGCCTTTGGCTGGGAGTGGCTCAAGCAGGCGACGATGCACCGTACGCATGCCTGCCGTGAGGTCGCCTAGCGCCCGGCGGCCTTCTCTGCGAGGTCCGCAAGGTCGCGCGCGGCGGTCACCGTGCCTGCAGCTTTCGCCCGCTCTGCCCGCTCCTTCAGGCCCGCCTCGTCCTCAAGGCGCACCTTGATCAGTTCGCCCAGCAGATTCGGGTAGAGATTGTCCTCCAGAACGACATCGGCAGCGCCAGCCTCCACCAGCGCTTCTGCATTCGCGGTCTGGTGATCGTCCATAGCGATCTTGAGCGGGATAAGGATGGAGGGGCGTCCGACCGCCGCGATCTCGCTCACCGTGCCCGCACCGGACCGCGCCATGATGAGATGGGCGGCAGCAAGCCGCTCCGGCATGTCGGAAAAGAAAGACTTCAGCTCATGGCGAACGGCGACATTGTCATAAACGGCGCGCACATCATCCAGCTGTTCTTCGCGAACCTGCTGAACGACTTTCAGCCGCGCCCGGAGCGGTGCCGGCAGATGGTTGGCAATGGCAAGCGGAATGATCTCACCCAGGATACGGGCCCCCTGGCTGCCGCCGGTTATGAAGATCGTCAGCTCGCCATCGGTGGGCGGGAATGGCACATCACGCTTGGCCGCAATGGGCGCGCGCACGGGATTGCCGACCGGGGCATGCCGCACTCCGTCTGGCAGACGGTCGAGACGCGGAAAGCCTGAGGCAACCACCTTCGCTTTCGATGCAAACTGGCGGTTCACCCGTCCGAGAACGGCGTTCTGTTCATGGATAAGGATCGGGATCTTGCGCCGGCGCGCCGCGCTGAGCGCCGGGAAGGCCGGATAGCCACCAAAGCCCGCCACAAGAGCCGGTCTGGTCTCCTTCATCGGGCGCGTCGCCCGTGAAATACCACGCCAGATTTTCAGGGCAGCGCCCGGCAAGGTCCAGGGCTTGCGCAGATTCGGGCTGGCCGCACCGACTTCCTGCTTCCAGTCGGCCGGAAATTCACTGGCATAGGAAAGCCCGCGCGCATCGCTGATAAGACCAACCTGCCAGCCGCGCGAACGCATCTCCTCTGCGAAGGCGGCCGCCGGAAACATGTGTCCGCCTGTGCCGCCGGCAGCTATGATGACGAGAGGTTTGTCAGCCATACCGCACCCATGCGGACGAACTCTGTCGCCGGATGAGCGCCAGGGCGAGGCCGAGCGTAAGCGCAATGCCGATCATGGAAGACCCGCCATAGGAAATAAAAGGCAGCGTCATGCCCTTGGGTGGAATGAGGCTGACATTGACCCCGATATTAATCGCCGCCTGCAGCCCGAACAGGGTAAAAAGGCCGGAGGCGGCGGCACGCGGATAGGGATCGCGCACCCGAGAGGCCGCGCGCAGCCCGCGCCAGCAGATATAGCCGAAAAGCCCGATCACCAGGAGCGCAGCCACATAGCCGAATTCCTCGCCAAGCACAGCATAGATGAAGTCGGTATGGGCGTCCGGCAGACTGGTCTTCACCGTCCCCTCGCCCGGCCCGGCGCCCAGGAAGCCCCCGCGCGCAATCGCCTCCGACGCCTTGTCGATCTGGTAGGTGTCATAGTCGGATGGGTTGATGAAGCTGTTCACCCGGTAGCGCACGTGCGGCAGCAGGGCGTATAGCGCGCCGCAGAGTGCGACACCCCCGGCAAAGAAAGCCGCCGCCCAGCGCCAGGGCAGGCCAGAGACAAAGAAGGTAGCGATGAAGGCGGCTGTCAGCAGGGCCGACTGGCCGACATCCGGCTGGAGCAGCAGAAGGCCAAGGATCACGACATAGAAGACCAGAGCGATCACGCCCCATGGCCCGCCAGGATAGAGATTGCGCTGGGCCAGCAGCCAGCCCGTCAGGACGATCAGTGCGGGCTTCACAAATTCCGATGGCTGCAAGGTGAACCCGCCGATCTGCACCCAGCGCTCTGCGCCCTTGGCTTCGTGGCCAACAAGGAGGATCGCGACGAGCAATACGAAAGATCCGGAAAAGATCAGCGCAGAGGCCCGCCGGACCCAGACCTGGCTCAGCATGCTGGAGAGGGTCAGCACGGCCACAGCGCCAGCGGCAAAGACGCAATGGCGCTTCACGAAATGATAGGGGTCGGCGTAACCGAGGCGCTCTGCGGCAGGCGGCCCGGCGGCGAGAGACAGCATGAGGCCAAGCCCCAGAAGCGTCAGCGCGGCGGCAAGGATGGGCCAGTCGACACTGAGGCGCCACTCACTGACCGCTGAACCGGACCGGGGCAGGACCACCGTATTGCCGAGCGACACGCTCATGCCGACTCCTGCATGACAGGCCGAAGTGCGTCACCGCCCAGCGCCTCGACGGCTTCGCGGAACGAGTCGCCACGCGCCTCGAAATCCTTGAACTGGTCAAAGCTCGCGCAGGCAGGCGACAAGAGGATGATCGGATTTTCATCGCCGGAGGCTTTGGCGTCCCGAAACGCATCGGCCACCGCCTTTTCCAGGGTGCCTGTGGTCTCATGCGCCGTCTTGCCGTCCAGCGTCCGGGCAAAATCGTCGGCCGCTTCACCGATCAGATAAGCCTTGGCGACATGATCCATCAGTGGAAGCAGCGGCTCGATACCGCCTTCCTTGGCACGCCCCCCAGCGATCCAGTAGACGCGTGGATAGGCACGAAGAGCCTGTTCGGCGGCCTGCGCATTGGTGGCCTTGGAGTCATTGACGAACCGCACGCCATCAATCTCGCCGACCTGCTCCATACGATGGGCAAGGCCCGGAAAGGTCGTGATGGCGGCGAAAATACGGCCCGGATCAAGACCCAACGCGCGGCAGGCGGCATAGGCAGCCGCCGCATTCTGCCAGTTGTGGCGACCCGGCAGTGTGGCAGACTCGCCAAGGTCACCCACGCGGACCGCATTACTGGCAAGGCTGTCGAACAGTTTGCCATCGATGGCGCTGACGCCCCGGCCGAGCGCGAATTCGGACGACACGCGCGCCAGACGGACATCGCCGCGCCCGGCCAGCTCCATGGCGATGCACTGAGTGTGTTTGTCATCGACCGCCACCACTGCCGTGTCGCCGCGCGTCTGATTATTGAAGATACGTTTCTTGGCCGCGACATAGCCGGACATGTCGCCATGGCGGTCCAGATGGTCAGGCGACATGTTGAGCAGAACCGAAACGTCACAGCGCAGGCTTTTGACAAGGTCGAGCTGGTAGGAGGAAAGCTCCAGCACATAATAGGCATTGGCGTGCAGCGCCGGCAGGTCGAGCACGCCTGTACCGATATTGCCGCCGACATGCACGTCGAGCCCGCACTCCTTCAGGATGTGACCGATAAGGGCGGTGGTCGTGGATTTGCCGTTGGTGCCGGTGATACCGATGACTTTTGGACGCCCCCTTTCCGGCAGGGACTGAACGGCGCGCGCAAAGAGCTCCATATCGCCGACCACCGGGACATTGGTCATCTGCGCCAGGCGGACCAGACGGTGTGGCTGGGGGTGTGTCAGCGGTATTCCGGGCGAAAGGACAAGGGCGGCGAAGTTCTGCCAGTCGCGTTTGTTGAGATCCGACACCGGAATGCCTTCGGCTTCCGCCCTGGCCCGGCTGGCCTCATTGTCATCCCAGGCATGGACCTTTGCCTTACCGGCTTTCAAGGCGCGCGCAGCCGCGAGGCCTGTCCGGCCGAGGCCGTACACCGCAACGTCTCTTCCAGCATATTCGGTAATAGGGATCATCGGGTGCGGGCTACCTCAGCTTCAGCGTGGCAAGGCCCGCGAGGGCGAACAGGACAGACAGGATCCAGAAGCGGACGACGACCTTGGTCTCGGGCCAGTTCTCCTTCTGGAAATGGTGGTGGAGCGGGGCCATCAGGAAGACGCGCTTGCCGGTGCCCGTGAGGCGCTTGGTGACCTTGAACCAGCCCACCTGGATCATGACGGAGAGCGCTTCGATAACGAACAGGCCGCCAATAATCGCAAGGGCGAACTCATGCTTGACGGCGACGGCGACGACGCCGATCAGCCCGCCGAGGCCAAGTGACCCGGTATCGCCCATGAAGACAGTCGCCGGATAGGCGTTGAACCATAGAAAGCCCATCCCTGCCCCGATCATCGCGCCGAGCAGGACACCCATCTCTCCAGCCCCAGGCGTGAACTGGATGCCGAGATAGTCGGCAAAGATGATGTTGCCCGTCAGATAGGCGATGAGCGCATAGGAGGCAGCGGCAAACATCACCGGAACGATGGCAAGGCCATCAAGGCCGTCGGTGAAGTTCACGGCATTGGCCGAGCCGACGATGACGACCATGGCAAAAAGGATGAAGAAGCCGCCGAGCGGGACGAAATAGTCATTCACGAACGGGACGGCGACCCCGCCGGAAAAGCTCTGATCATTCGGGTCGAGGCTGGTCTGAGGCGCTAGCGAGGCAATGTACTGCGCGACGTCGTTGAGTGGGCCCCATTCAGCGTGACCAAGCGGCGTGTTCGCGCCGTGAAGTCCCATGATGAAAGCACCAGCCAGCGCGGCCACGAGAAACTCCACCATCAAGCGGACCTTCGCAGAAACACCCGCGTCGGTCTGCTTGGTCACCTTTGCATAGTCATCGAGGAAACCGAGGAAAGCGAAGGCGACCGTCACGAACAGGACGGTCCAGATGTATGGGTTGCCGAGGTCAGCCCAGAGAAGGGTCGCCAGCAGGAGCCCGATCCAGATGAGGAAGCCGCCCATTGTGGGGGTGCCGCGCTTTTCAAGCTGGGCCTGAAGCGACAGGTCCCGGATCGGCTGGCCCTTGCCCTGACGCTCTCTCAGCTTGGCAATGACCCAGTCGCCGGTGAGCACGGAAAAGAGGAATGCGGTGACGATCGCGCCGCCTGTACGGAACGTCGTGTAGTTGAAAAGACGGAAGAGTCCGTCATCCGCCGCCAGCAGCTCATACAGCATCGCGACCCCCTGCAGCCCCGTTGGAGCCGCTGTCCATCACCTGCCCGTCTGCGGTCTTGCTCCACTGGCGCAACCTGTCTGCGAGCTTGCCCATCCCGGAGGCATTCGAGCCTTTGATCAAGAGGAGATCGCCGTCTTTCAGAGAGTTTTTTACTGTCGAATCCAGCCCGTCAGCCTTCTCAGCCCAGTGCGATTCTATCTGTGATTCGATGACGCCCTGCAGCGGCCGCATTCCTGCGCCCGCCAGGAAGGCGACGGCCGCACCCGTCTCAATCAGAGGTTTTGAGAGCGACATATGTTCTTTTTCGGAGGTCGCGCCGACTTCCAGCATTTCCCCGAGCGCAACCAGCCGCCGCTTTCCCTCTCTTGAGGCAAAACTCTTCAAGGCGGCGCGCATGGATTCCGGGTTGGCATTGTAGGCGTCATCCACGAGGACGAAGGCCCCGCCGCCGGGAATAGCGAGCAATTCCGCTGTTCCGCGCCCGGCCGGCGGGGAATAGCCGGAAAGGTCCAGCGCTGCCTGATAGAGGTCGACGGAGCTGTTGAGGCCCGCGGCCAACAGGGCGCATGCCACATTCTCAGCCCAGTGCTCGCCCACAGCATGGATTTCTACGTCCAGCTTGCAGGTCAGCGTATCGAGCGCGATGTGGCTCATCCCGCCGGCGCTGCCATAGGCCTCGATCCACGATCCCCCGTCACGATTAGGAATCCAGTCCAGCTTTGCGCCATCTCCCTCGTGTCCGAACACAGCAATCGGGGCATTCGGTTTCAGTTCACGCACGCGCTCCACAAGCGTCGGAAGCCATTCATCTGCCGCAGGCAGAACGACAACGCCGTCCGGCTCCATGAGGCCCGCCGCGATATCTGACTTTTCCCGCGCCACACCTTCTATAGAGCCAAGACCCTCGAGGTGAGCGGGAGCGATCTTGGTGATCACGGCGACATGCGGGGCGACCATTTTCGAGCGCGGCGCGATCTCACCCGGCGTCGACATGCCGATCTCGAAGACGGCGAATTCGGTATCGGCCGGCATCCGGGCGAGCGTGAGAGGCACGCCCCAGTGATTGTTGAAACTCTTGACCGACCAGTGCGCCCGGCCGGCGCCGCGGTGGATGCGGGCGATCATTTCCTTCACGCTGGTCTTGCCGACAGAGCCGGTCACGGCGATGCGGACCGCATCCGCCGCCCGTTCGCGGGCATAGATACCGAGCGCCTCAAGCGCCACCATGACATCATCGACGATGATCAGCGGGCCCGTCGCACCCTCCACCTCACGGCTGACCAGCGCGGCACTCGCACCCGCCTCGAAAGCGGCCGGCACAAAATCATGGCCATCACGGACGTCTTTCAGCGCAACGAACAGGTCGCCGCTTGCAAGCGAACGCGTGTCGATGGAGACGCCGCCGGCTTCGAACACGCCAGTCACGCGCCCTCCAGTAGCCTCAGCAATCTCTTCGGACGTCCAGAGCGGCCGGGTCGTCATCCCTTACGCTCCTTCAGCGCTGCAAGCGCTGTATCCTGGTCAGAGAACGGGTGGACCTTGTCACCGACAATCTGGCCGGTCTCATGGCCCTTGCCGGCAATAAGAAGTGTGTCGCCCGCCTTCAGTTCAGCCACGGCATGATGGATGGCTTCGGCGCGGTCGCCGATCTCAAGCGCACCCTTCGCGCCTTCCAGAACCGCCTTGCGGATGTCTGCAGCGTTTTCAGATCGCGGATTGTCGTCCGTAACGATGACCACGTCGGCCTGCTTAACGGCGACTTCGCCCATGATGGGGCGCTTCTTGCGGTCACGATCACCGCCGCAGCCGAAGATCACAAAGAGACGGCCCGCCGTGTGCGGACGCGCCGCACGGATCAGCGTGTCGAGGCCATCCGGCGTGTGCGCATAGTCCACGAATACGCCGGCGCCCGCGTCCGTCTCCCCGACAAATTCCAGCCGGCCCTTGACCGGCTTGAGAGCGGCAAGTCCCTTGCGGATATCATCGAGCGATGCACCGAGCGCCAGCGCAAGGCCTGCAGCCGTGAGCGCATTCAGCGCCTGGAACTCCCCAATGAGCGGAAGGTCGACCTCGGTCTCTTCGCCGCGCCATTTGAGGAAGAGCGTCTGCCCCGTCGCCTTGGGCATCAGTTCACAGATCTTGAGGTCATCGCCGCGCCAGCCCACCGACAAGGGGGTCAGGCCATGCGCCTTCGCGCCCGCCTCAAAAGCGTTTCTTTCCGGGCTGTCGGCATTGATGATGGCCGGGGCGCCCTCAGGCAGGAGCTCTGAAAAGAGCCGCATCTTGGCTGCCCGGTACTCGTCCATGTCGGCGTGATAATCGAGATGGTCCTGCGTCAGATTGGTGAAGGCACCAGCCGACAGCTTCACCGCATCGAGGCGGTACTGGACGAGGCCATGTGAGGATGCCTCCATTGCGCAATGCGTCACGCCCTGGTCGGCAAGCTTGGCAAGCGTCTCATGAATGGCGACGGGGTCCGGCGTGGTGTGGCCAAGATCGATATGCCCCTGAGGCCCGATAGCGCCGAGCGTCCCCATGGAGGCCGCGGTCAGACCGGCGCTTTCCCAGATCTGGCGCAGAAAATCGACAGTCGAGCTTTTGCCATTCGTGCCCGTCACGGCGACAACATGCTGAGGCTGGCGCGCATAGAAAGCCGCCGCAGCCGTCGCGAGCGCAAGGCGCGGTTCCTCGACCTCGATGGCCACAGCGTCGCCAGTATCGGGCAGATCATGCCCGATGATCGCCGCCGCGCCCTTTTCGATGGCCTGTGGAATAAACTCCCGCCCATCGGCGGCCACGCCTTTCAGCGCGGCAAAGACAAAACCCGGCCTGATCTTGCGGCTATCAGCAGAAAGACCGGTCACCTCGACCGTTGCAGGCAGGTTCTTTCCGGGGAACAGGGCAGCGAGGTTCACAGCGCGCCTCTCCTTTCTGCGACAGAGCGTACAAGCGGGTTCTCAAAGCGGTCGGGATCGTCGAAATACGGCTCCACACCCAGCGCAGGCGCGATCCGGTTGATGACCCGCCCGGCAGTCGGCGCTGCATTCCAGGCCGCGGTGCGTCCACGTCCGACAGCCGCCTTGGGAGAATCCAGCACGATCAATACGACATATTGAGGACGGTCGGCGGGAAAGACCGCCGCAAATGAGGCAATATTGGCGCTGTGCGAATAACCGCCAGGGACAGGCTTCTCCGCTGTCCCGGTTTTCCCGGCAACTCTGTAGCCTGCGACTTCGGCCTGTTTGCCCGTGCCCGTCAGCACAGCGTCGCGCAGCATCTGCGTCACCAGAGACGCCGTGGGCGCGGAAACGACGCGGTGCACGTCGCGTGTTTTATCTGGATCGATGATGAGGGTCGGCTCTACGACCTCGCCGCTATTGGCGAACATCGAGAAAGCCCCGGCAAAGGAAAGCGGGGAGACGGCGATACCGTGACCATAGCTGATGGTCGCGGCGTGGATTTCGTCGAAGCGGGAGGGCAGGATGGGATCGGCGCTGCCCGCCAGCTCAACCGGCGAGCGCTCCATCAGCCCGAGACTTTCAAGCGCATCCTGCTGACGGCGCGCGCCAAGCATCATGGCCACCTTGACGGTGCCGATATTGGAGCTCTGGGAAACGATTTCCGCAGGCGAAAGCGGGCCGGGGATATGATGGGAATCGGAGATGCGCCGCCCGGAAATCACGACCGGCTCATCGACATCAAAACTGTCGGATGGGCGGATGGCGCCAGTGTCGATCCCCGCCGCGATGGTGATCGGCTTGAAGACTGACCCCAACTCAAAAACGGAACTCACAGCGCGATTTGTCCGCGCCGGGTCATCGCCCGCCAGTTTGTGGGCCCGGTTCGGATCAATCGGCGGCCAGCTGGCCAGACCAAGCACCTCGCCTTCGCGCGCATCAAGGATGACACCTGCCGCGCCCTCGATCTCATACTCTACAGCGGCAGCCGACAGCTCTGTTTCCAGCATGTGCTGGATGCTTGAATCGATTGTGAGACGCAGGGGCTCGCCGCCGGCGGCGAGCTTTTCATCCTGCGCGAACTCAACCCCGGCGATCCCCTCTCCATCCGTATTGGCATAACCGAGCACATGGCCGGCCAGGGAGCGGCGCGGATAGACGCGGCGGCTCTCCTCACGAAAGCCGAGCCCCTCAAGATTGAGATCAAAAACAGCCTTTCGCTGGCGCGGGGTGAGGCCCCGCCGGATCCAGACAAAGGCGCGGTCATTGTCCGAAAGCCTGGCTGTCAGGGCCTCTGCATCCATGTCGGGAAAAACACTGACAATACCCTTCGCCACCGCGCGCGGATCCCAGATCGCCCGCGGGTCGGCAAACAGGGAATAGACCTGCACGGAGGTCGCCAGCAGGACGCCGTGCCGGTCCACAATATCGGCGCGCGGCACCTTCTCCTCAAAGACGTGCGCGACACCGGTGCCTTCAGAGGCGCCGGCGAGCGAGACCAGCCCCGCCTTGAAGGTGACGGCGGCAAAGCCGAAGCAAAGGACGAGCGAAACAATGCGCGCCCGCAGCGCCGAGCCCTCTGGTCTGTCGAGCGATGCATCAGTCATCCGACACCTCCCCTGCTTCAGGCGGTGCGCTGTCTACGGGGCCAAGAATGTGGGGGAGATCCTCTTCGCGGATGAACTGGTCAGCGCGCGGCGGCGCCATGCCAAGCTCATTGCGGGCATATTCCTCGATCCATTCCTGACGGGAAAGGTGGCTCAGCTCCCCAAGCAGGAGCTTGCGTTCGGACACAGCCTCCTCGATCCGGGATTCAACCCGGTCGATCTCCTCGGCGCTTTCGCGGGCGCCATATTTTGCTCGGTAGAGGCTGAAAACGAGCAGGGCGACAACGCCCAGCCCGACCAGAAAGGCGCGGCGGCTCATGAGGAGACCTCCACGCTTTCAATTGAAGGAAGGTCGAGACCGGTATCGACCGGTTCGCCCCATGCCGGCGCATCTGTGCGGGTCGCAAGACGAAGCCTTGCCGACCGGGCACGGGGATTGGCAGACACTTCGGCCTCGCCCGGCTCTATGGCCTTGCGCTGAACAAGGTTGAAACTCGGCTCGGGCCCCTCTTCGGGCGCGGGCAGGTAGCGTGAGCCTCCGCCCGTCTGGCCAGCCCTTTCTTTCAGGAACTGCTTGACCATCCTGTCCTCCAGCGAATGGAACGTCACGATGGCCAGGCGGCCTCCAGGTTTCAGCAACACCTCGCAGCCATCCAGCGCTCTGGCGAGTTCACCAAGCTCGTCATTGACGAACATCCTGATCGCCTGAAATGATCTGGTGGCCGGATGCGTCCGCGCGCCCCGGCGCCCGCCCATCGCGTCTTCTATATGGCTGGCAAGATCGAGGGTTGTGGTGAATGGAGCCTTAAGACGCCGCTCGCAGACAGACTTTGCAATACGGCGCGACTGGCGCTCTTCACCCAGCCGGAAGAGGATGTTGGCAAGGTCGCGCTCCCCCAGGGTATTAACGACGTCAGCGGCCGTCGGCCCGTTACCGCCCATACGCATGTCGAGCGGCCCATCGCGCATGAAGGAAAAGCCGCGCTCTGCTTCGTCGATCTGAAAGGACGAGACGCCGAGGTCGAGCGTGACCCCGTCAACGCCCTCGTGACCAAGGCCCGCAACCAGCGCCTTCATGTCACCAAAACAGCCAAGCGCTGGCGTGAGGCGGTCAAAACCGGGTTCGGTCGATTGTTCGGCGCGGCGGATTGCGGTCTCATCGCGGTCGATGCCGATCACGCGGCAGTCGGCCGCCTGCAGGATCGCGCGCGTATAACCACCGCCACCCAGCGTGCCGTCAACGATGAGATCGCCATCACGCGGCGCAAGCCCGGCGACCACTTCATTCAGAAGAACGGGAACATGCCCCATCAGTCACCCCCCGCGCCGCCAGCCGGCACGCTGGGCAGGTTGCCTGCATTGAGGGCCTGCTGGAACGGCTCATTGAGCGCATCCTGATTTTCCAGAGCTGTCTGCGCCATCTTCTCATCGAAGGCCTGGAAGCGGTCCGGCTCCCAGATATGGAAGCGGTCGAACGCCCCGGCAAAGACCAGTTTCTTGGTGATGCCGGCGGCCTCCAGAAGGTGGGCGGGCAGCGTGATCCGGCCGGTATCGTCCATCTTGAGATCGGCCGAGCGGGTGAAGATCGCATGCATGAAGGCGCGCCGCTTGGGGTCTGTGGGCGCCATCCGGGCCAGCGTCTGGCGGTAGACGGCCATCAGCTCATCGCCGCCGCCCTCAAGGCATCCCGACCCGTCGAGCGCAGGCCAGACAAAGATGCGTGAGCCGCCACCCAGAGCTGCGCGGAAAGACGCCGGGACGGAGACCCGGCCCTTCGCATCAAGCGCAGTTTCATAGGTAGAGACAAACACCGCGAGAAACCCTTGCACCCATCATCCCGCCATTGGGACAGCTTTAATATGATTTGGGATAGCATGGGCAAGCTAGGGCACCAATGGGCAGAGATGGTGTTTGGCGCCATCCACAAGCGGCCATATTGGGAACATAAAAGGAATAAACCGGAACATGTGACGCGCGATTTGGTCAGCACCCAGCCTAGGGCGTTGAAATATCATCGTTTACAGACCGTTAACTTCTGACGTTTTGCTGACTAATTTTTTTTGCAGCCTTTTTTAACTTTTTCGCAGGCAGGGCGCCTTCCCCTGCGCCCGTGCCCTTCATGGAACCCGCCGATGAAGAAATTCTCCGCGCAGGCCTGCAAACGATGCTAAAGGCACCGCGCGATGCAGATTAGAGCCGTCATCTTCGCAATAGGCATCATGGTCGCCCTGCTGGGCGCGGCCATGATCCCCTCTGCCCTGCTCGACATTGCCGACCAGTCGGACCAATGGCCCATCTTCCTTGTGTCGGCGGCTGTGAGCATTCTGATCGGTTCTGGTCTTGCCGTCCTGTCCGGCGGCGCACCGCCCTCTTCCGGGGCCCGCGAAGCCTTTCTCCTGACGGTCGTGATCTGGATCGCCCTGCCGCTGATCGCGACGATACCGTTCATCAGCTATGGCATGTCCTTTACGGACTCCATGTTCGAGACGGTATCGGGGCTTACGACGACGGGCGCCACCGTGATGACGGGGCTCGATACGACAGCGCGCGGCATCCTTCTCTGGCGGGCTATCCTGCAATGGATCGGCGGTATCGGCATCATTGTGACCGCCATCGTGATCCTGCCGATGCTTCGCGTCGGCGGGATGCAGCTCTTCCAGATCGAGAGCTCTGACATGTCCGGCAAATTCCTGCCGCGTATCACGGAAATTACCGCGCAGACGGGCATCGTCTACCTTGTCATCTCCATGATCTGCGCGATGACCTATGCTTTCTGCGGCATGACGGCCTTTGACGCCATCACCCATTCCATGACGACTATGTCCGCGGGCGGCTTTTCCACCCATGATGCGTCATTCGGCTATTTTGCCGATACGCCTGCCGCCTATGCCGCCACCGTCTTCATGTTCATCGCCGGGCTGCCCTTCAGCCTGCTGACCCTGCTCATCCTCCACGGCAGGTGGCGCCCTTTCGCAAACGACCCCCAGCCCCGGCTCTATTTCTGGCTGGCCGTAGGCTTTGCCACGGTCATCGTGGTCTGGCATGAGGCGGTGGTCGACCCGCCGGTCTTCGACCACATCTTTCACGGCTTCCGGCAGGCTCTGTTCAACATCATCTCGATCATGACGGGGACAGGCTACGCGTCGGCCCCCTATGACACCTGGGGTGGCCCTGCCGCCGTCATCTTCCTTATCGCAACCTTCCTTGGCGGCTGCGCAGGGTCTGCGGCCTGTGGCATCAAGATGTTCAGGCTGGAAATCAGCTTCAAGGCAGTGACCGCCTATGCTGCCCAGATCGTCAGGCCCAACCGTATTGTCCGGGTCCGCTATGCCGGGCGGGTCGTCTCCTCCGACACGCTGCAGTCGGTCATGGTGTTCGTCTTCCTCTACATGGCGACATTCGTGATCGCAGCGGTTCTCCTCTCGCTGACCGGTATGGATACCCTCTCGTCAATCTCGGGCGCGGCAACGAGCATTTCCAATGTGGGCCCCGGGCTTGGCCCGGAGATCGGCCCTTCAAGCACCTTCCAGGGCATTCCCGAGCCGGCGAAATGGGTTTGCCTGACCGCCATGCTGCTTGGCCGCCTCGAATTTGTTTCCGTCTTTACGCTGATGACTGCGCGCTTCTGGCGCGGCTGACGCAAAGGGACCGGCGCGCCGATTGGACAGCCGTCTTGCGCGCACCTTCTGTTTCCGGCACACAGCCTGTCATGAGCCGGATCATGCGTTCTTCTGAAACAAGCCTTGCCGACACCATGCTGGAAATGGGTCAGCGCGCACGTGCGGCATCATCCCGCCTGTCACAGCTTACAGCGGACAGCCGCACCAAGGGTCTCAACGCGATGGCAGATGCGCTGGAAACCTCCAGCGAGGACATTCTGAAATCGAATGCACGTGACATGGAAGGCGCCAGGCAAAAGGGCCTCAGCGAAGCCATGCTCGACCGCCTTCTTCTCACACCGGACCGTATGCGCGCCATGAGCGACGCTGTCCGCAAGATTGCAAACCTGCCTGATCCGGTCGGCGAAACGATTGCAAACTGGCAGGTCCCCTCAGGGCTGGATATTTCGCGCGTGCGCACCCCATTGGGCGTCATCGGCATTGTCTATGAATCCCGGCCCAATGTGACAGCCGATGCCTCGGCACTTTGTCTGCGGTCCGGCAATGCGGCGATCCTGCGCGCCGGCAGCGAAAGTCTCAATTCGGCCCTGGCCATCGCGACGGCGCTGCGTTCAGGACTTAAGGGGGCGGGCCTGCCGGCCGATGCGATCCAGCTGGTCGATACGCGCGAGCGTGAGGCTGTTGGCCATATGCTGTCAGGCCTTGGCGGCAATCTCGACGTGATCGTCCCGCGCGGTGGCAAGGGCCTTGTGGCCCGGGTGCAGCAAGACGCCCGCATCCCGGTCATCGGCCATCTGGAAGGTCTCTGCCACGCCTATGTCGACGCGGACGCCGACCCGGAAAAGGCGGTCAACCTTGTCTACAACGCCAAACTCCGGCGCACGGGTGTGTGCGGGGCACTTGAGACCCTGCTGATAAATTCATCCGTTGCCAGCAAGCTACTGCCAGCGATCGCCGCACCGCTGCGCGACAGTGGCTGCGAGCTGCGCGGCGATGCGGCCGCACGGAAAATCCTGCCGGATATGGAAGCTGCCACAGAAGAAGACTGGCGGACTGAATACCTCGCCCCCATTCTGTCGATAAAGATTGTCGACGGTCTGGACGGCGCCCTGGCCCATATCTCGAACTATGGCACAGGCCATACCGAACTGATTATCACAGAGAACGGGTCCACCGCTGAACGCTTCCTGCGCGAGGTCGATTCCAGCATCGTGCTTCATAATGCCTCCACCCAGTTTGCCGATGGCGGAGAGTTCGGCATGGGCGCGGAAATCGGTATCGCGACTGGCCGGATCCATGCCCGCGGGCCCGTTGGCGCCGAACAGCTGACGACGTTCAAATACGTCGTTCGCGGCCATGGCGAGACCCGCCCTTAAGGGCGCCTGACCTTTGTGAGCAGCCCGACCACCTCTTTCCTTCCGCCCGTGCGGACCTTGCCCCCCTCTCAGACCACCCAGAGGATCGGTCTTTTCGGTGGGTCTTTCGATCCGCCGCACTCAGGCCACCTGCACGTCGCGAAGACAGCAATGAAGCGGCTTGACCTCGACTGGGTGTACTGGCTGCCTGCCCGCGGCAACCCACTCAAGAGCAAACCCGCCGACTTCTATGAGCGCGTGCATGCCGTGCGCGAACTGATTGGCCACAACCCAAAAATGTTCGTCAGCGACTTCGAACACTGGGCCGGGCTTCGCTATACGGTGGACGTCATCAATGGCTTTACCGCCCATTGCCCGCGTGCCCGATTTGTCTGGCTTATGGGGGCCGACAGCCTTCAGAACTTCCATGACTGGAAAGCCTGGCAGTCGGTGGCATCGATGTTACCGCTCTGTGTCGTTTCACGTCCTGACGCCGGCCCGCGCGCCCTGCGCTCGCCCTTTGCCAGGCGGTATGCGGCCAGCAGGCTGAGGGAGAGGGATGCCGGGCTGCTGCCTTTTGCCGAGCCGCCTGCCTGGGTATTCCTGAAGGCGCCATTCGACCCGGCTTCCTCAACGCAGCTGCGCGCACGCGCGCAAAAAGGCTAGAGCCGCTGCAGTGAGCGTGTTATATTCCTTCCGGAATCGGAAAAAAGGATTACGCCCTGCCCTCTTCAAGCCCGCAGCCGTTAAAGGCCGCCAAAGCCAGCGCTGATGACATTCGCGTGATCGCGGATACGGTCATCAACAGTCTCGAAGACGATAAGGCCGAAGACATCATTTCAATTGATCTTCAGGGAAAGTCGTCCCTCGCCGACGTGATGGTTATCGCGTCCGGCCGGTCAGCGCGTCATGTTGCTTCCATTGCGGACCATCTTGCGCAGACCATGAAGGATGCGACGGGCCGGCCAGTCAAGGTCGAAGGCCTGCCGAATGCCGACTGGGTACTGCTCGATATCGGTGACATCATCGTTCACCTTTTCCGTCCGGAAGTGCGCAGCTTCTACAATCTGGAAAAGATCTGGGCTGACGACAGCACGCACGGTCACGCCTGATCGGGCGACGGCTGCATGCGGATTACAATCCTTGCGGTCGGCCACCTCAAAAAAGGCCCTGAGCGCGAGCTTTTCGACGATTATCTTGACCGTTTCCGCAAAGCTGGCCGCCAGCTCGGCTTTCGCAGCGCCGACCTGATCGAGGTCGACTCCTCCGGCGGCCTGGATGCCGAAGCCGACAGGCTGATGGCAAAGGTGCCCGATGGAGCACACGTCATCCGGCTTGATGAGTTCGGCACCCAGCACACCTCCACCGCGTTTTCCAGCATGCTTTCGTCCGCCCGCGATGACGGGCTCTCCGATCTCTGTTTCCTGATTGGCGGGGCCGAGGGATATGGCGACGCCATCCGCACCGCCTTTCCGCAGACAATGGCCTTCGGACCGCAGACCTGGCCCCACAGGCTGGTGCGGGTCATGCTGGCCGAACAGCTCTACCGCGCAGCAAGCCTTGAGGCAGGTCTGCCCTATCACAAGGCCTGATCCTTTATTGACGGCACGGCTCGCGACGGGGCAAGTGACAGTCACAAAAAGGGAAGGACACAGGCATGGCAGAGAAAGACCTGGCAGGGCGCAAGGCTATCGTCACAGGATCGGCAACCGGGCTTGGACGCTCGATTGCGCTTCGTCTCGCGGAACGCGGCGCCGACGTCATCATCAATTGCACACGCAGTATCGACGAGGGCGAAGCGACCGTGGCCGCCTGCAATGAGGCCGGCGCACAGGCTCAGCTTGTGGCGGCGGATGTGTCCACGGAGGAAGGCGCAGCCAAGCTCGCCGAAGCCGCTTCCGCCTGGGGCCGTCTCGACATCCTTGTCAACAATGCCGGCATAACCCGCCACGCACGCGACCACTCGGACCTCGATGCACTCAGCCGCGCGGATTTCATCGACACATATGCAGTCAATGTCGCCGGGCCTTTCCTCGTGATGCAGGCCTGCAAGGAGCTCATGGTAAAGGCCTATGAGCAGACAGGGCGCGCCTCTGCCGCGTTGAATATCTCATCCATCGCGGGGGTAACGGGGATCGGGTCCTCGGTGGCCTATGCGGCCACGAAAGGCGCGCTGAACACGATGACGCTTTCTCTTGCCCGCGCGCTGGCACCGGCCATTCGGGTCAACGCAGTCTGTCCCGGCTTTATCGGCACGCGCTGGTTCAAGAATGAAATGGATGCCGAACAGTATGAGCGTCTTGAGGCGAGTGTTGCAAAATCGACGCCCCTAAATGCCGCGAGCGGGCCGGACGACATCGCTGATTCTGCAGTATTCTTTCTCACAGATGCTTCACGCCACGTCACGGGGGAAACCTTGCTCGTGGATGCTGGCACCCACCTCGGATTCGCGCCGCTTACGGCCAGATAGCATGTTGAATCAGCTCTTTTGACAGGCGATTTTTGCGCCGTCTGCCCGTTTTTCGTGCTGGCACGCAATATTTTGCGGTTACATTTAGTTCACAATAGCTGTGAGCATGGCGCGCCTTCACTTTGGCCCTCGAGATGAGGATGCAAAGGAGGAAGAATTCATGCTCAAATCAATCACACGTTTGGCTGTATTAGGGGCCGCAGCTGCAGCGATGGCCGCTCCGGCTCTTGCCCAGGATGCTGGCGAGTGGAGCGGCAACGTCACGCTCACCTCGAACTATGTCTTCCGCGGCATTACCCAGACCGACGAAGCCCCGATGGTACAGGGCGGTTTCGACTGGGCGAGCGACAGCTTCTATGTCGGGACCTGGGCATCCGGCGTCGACTTCGGTGACGGCACGTCGACAGAAATCGACCTCTATGCCGGCTGGACGCCGACCGTTGGCGTATTCGATCTCGATCTCGGCGTCATTTATTACTGGTATCCGGACGCCCCGGACGATCCAGAGCAGAACTTCTTCGAAGCCTATGCCGGTGCAAGCACCACGCTGGGTGACACGCTTGAAGTGGGCGCATCCGTCGCCTACTCGCCGGAATTCTACTATGAGATTGGCGACGCCTTCTACTATTCCGGCAGCGTCGGTCTGCCGATCAACGAGATCTTCTCAGTCGACGCGACGCTCGGCTATTCCGATTTCGTTGACGCAGGCGGCGACTACACCGACTACTCGCTTGGTCTGACGACCTCGTTCGAAGGCTTCGACCTCGACTTCCGCTTCATCGGAACCGATGATGATGACCTTGATGAGTACTTCGTCGTCTCGGTCAGCCGTTCGCTCTAGGGCGCAAAGAGCTTCTTATCTGCCGGACGTGCACCTTGGGGTGCATGGCGGCCTCAGGACAAGGCCGCCGCTTCCAATCGAAGCGGCGGCCTTTCTTTCGTCGCACAACAAGCCAATATAGTCCCCGAAGGAGGACGGCCATGGCGGATGCCGCAACAGCACCAGTCGACGCACTCATCCCGGCCATGACGCTTCTGGCGGCGGGCGGGGCGGCAGCTCTGGCCTCAAAAGCGCTCAAACTTTCTCCCATCGTGGGGTATCTTGCCGTCGGCATCCTCATCGGGCCGCACGTTTTCGGACTGATTGAGGAAAGCTCGACCACGCACCTTCTGGCAGAGCTCGGCGTGGTGTTCCTGCTGTTCGATATCGGCCTGCACGTCTCCCTGCGGGAGCTTCGCGAAAGCCGGCGCGACCTGATGGGTCTTGCGCCGGCGCACCTGGTTCTGACCAGCGTCCCGTTCACCATCGCGCTCACCATGTTTGGCCTCGACTGGCCCATTGCGCTGGCACTCGGCATCTCTTTTGGTCTCTCTTCTACCGCTGTCGTCTCGCGCGTGATGGTGGAGCGGGGGCTTGGCTCCTGCCCCCTTGGTCGCTCGACCACGCATGTGCTGATCTTTCAGGACATCGTCGCCATCTTCCTGCTGATCTTCGCCAATTCGCTCGGCGGCGACGGGGACGGGATGCAGCTTGCAATGACGCTGGCAAAAGCGGCCGGCGTCGCCATTCTGGCTTTCGGTGTGGCGTTCGCGGCCGGCCACTATCTCATGGGGCCTGTCCTGCGGGGCCTCGCCCAGACGCGCAATCAGGAAGCTTTTACAGCGGTGACCCTGCTGCTCGTGCTGGGGGCTGCCTCGGCCACGGCCTATCTCGGGCTTTCGCTGACACTCGGCGCCTTTCTGGCTGGTCTCGCCGTTTCCGGTACCGCATTCCGCCATCAGGTCCAGATGGAAACAGGGCCTTTCCGGGGGCTGCTCCTTTCCTTTTTCTTCATGTCGGTTGGCCTGTCGGTCGACCTTGGCGTGCTGATCAATCGCTGGCCGATTGTCCTTGCCGTCACACTTGCCATCCTCGTTGTGAAAACGCTGACCGGCTTTGCTGCGGCCCGGCTCAACAAATGGAGCAATCCGGGCAGTATCCAGCTCTCCTTCCTGCTGGCGCAGGGGTCTGAATTCACCCTGGTCGTCCTCTCCATCCTTGTCATGACGACCGACGCCGTTCCGGCCGCCCTGGACACGATCGCCGTGGCCTCCATCGCGCTGTCCCTTGCCATTGCCCCCTTCTGGGCAGCAGGCGGGATGAAGCTGTCGCGCAAGATCGCCAACATGTTCAAGGGACAGACGCGGCCCGTCAACGAGATCACGCCTATCGGGCCGGACAGGCCGGTCATCATCTTCGGCATGACCCCGGCCGGCCGTCTGGCTGCCGATGCGCTGGCCGACCACAATATCCCGCATGTCTGTCTCGATGCCGAACCTGAGCGTTTCGTCTCTGCCATTGCCGACGGCTACAAAGTGTCGTTTGGCAATGCTGCCAATCTGCGTCTGGTGGAAGCGGTCGCCGGGCCCAATCCACGCGCGGTCGTTATCGGTGCCCCGCGCTATGAGGTCTCCCGGGACCTCACCCCCGCCGCCCAGCGCGAATTCCCTGACACGCCCCGCTTTGTCTCGGTCGACAATGAAGCCGACCGCCGCCGCTTCGCAAACCTCGGGATGCGGGCCTGGCTTGCCATGGGTGAACCCAAGGGGATTGAGATGGCAGCCGATATCCTGCGCCAGCTTGGCGTGGAAGAGGAAAAGGTCGCCGACTGGATGTCGCGTGAAGCGGACCTGTTTGAGGTCCAGGAGCCCAAGGATCTGGGTGAGAAGGTCGAGACCGAGGCGGCCTGACCCTGACCGGTTTTCCACACGTCCCAAAAAAAGGCCGGACCCGCGCAAGGCAGGTCCGGCCTTTTTTATTCATGCCTGAAGGCGAACGCGCCCTAGCCAGCGATCTTGCGGGCTTCCTGTTCATCCTCGCGCTTGCGCTCACGCTTGCGTTGGGGCTGGAAGGCGACTTTCGCATGTTCGGCGCAGTAAGGACCGCAATCGGATTTGCGCCCGCAGAAGGCAAATTGCGGGTCGGCCGGATCGCCAATCGGCCATTTGCACATTGAGTCGCGCAGCGTCAGGATTGTCGCCGCTTCCCCGTCGGCCACCGGCGCCGGGGCGAGCGCGGACAGAATTGCCTGCTGATCGGAGCGGCGAATCCGGTTTTCGTCGGTTGGTGATGATGTCTGAGCCTGCACGGTCCCCTCTGTCTGCAGCTGCGGCTTCGGCCGGGCCAGACGCGGCGGGCGTTTCACCGGGCGCGACGGCGTGGCGCGGCCCGACAGACCAAGACGGTGCACCTTGCCGATCACAGCATTCCGGGTCACGCCCCCGAGCTGTTTTGCGATCTGGCTGGCTGAGTGACCTTCTGCCCACAGTTTTTTCAGAACATCGACGCGATCTTCGGTCCAAGACATTGAATGGCCTCCTGGCGTTATGCGACCCTAGATATTGTGACGACAGAAATTCGCCGCCGTGCTGAACACCTAGATATCGTACCGAAGCCGAAACGAAACACAATATGCTGATACGGGTTCTCCACAACCTTTCTATATATAGTATCAGCCTGTGGACAGAACGGAAAAATCCTTGCCAAAGCGTCTTTTAGCTATCGTCATTGCGGGGCCGAGCCCCTAAATAGCGCGCATGAGCGATCAGATTTCTGCAGATGCCCGCCCGCTTCCTGCCCCGCCACGCAATTATGGTGCGATCAACTGGATCGGCCTCTGGACCCTCTACAAGCGTGAGGTGGGCCGGTTCCTGAAAGTCTGGATGCAGACGCTGTTTGCGCCGGTCATCACGACGCTTCTCTTCATGACCGTCTTTAAACTCGCCTTCGGCAATCGCGGTGAGCTGACGGGGGACTTTGCCGGGCTGGATTACAATGCCTTCCTGGCGCCTGGCCTCATCATCATGTCGATGCTCCAGAACGCCTTCCAGAATACGTCTTCCTCCCTGACCATCGCCAAGGTACAGGGTAGCCAGGTCGACTTCCTGATGCCGCCTCTCTCGCCGCTTGAGCTGACGCTTGGATTTATCTTCGGCGCGGTGACCCGCGGTATCATGGTCGGTGTGATCGGCGGGCTCGCCATACACTTCTCAGGGCTTGCAAGTCTCAACATCGCGATGATCTGGCCGATCATCTGGTTCAGCCTGATGGCAACCATCTTCCTTGCCGCGCTGGGCGCGATTGCTGGTATCTGGGCTGAAAAGTTCGACCACCTGGCCGCCATCACCAATTTCGTGATCGTGCCGCTGACCTTCCTGTCCGGCACTTTCTACGACATCAAGGTCCTGGTTGAACCCTTCCAGACGGCTGCGCATTTCGATCCCATCTTCTACCTGATCGACGGCTTCCGGGCAGGTTTCATCGGCGTGTCCAACACGGCCCTCTCCACAGGCGTGATCACCACCGCCGGCTTTACCCTTGCCAGCTGTGTCTGGGTCTGGTGGCTGTTCAGAACAGGCTACAAGCTGAAATCCTGATCAACACCGCTTGACTGGGAGGCCCACCCGGCCACACCTCTCGCCACAATGGCTGACCTTCCGATCCTACGCCTCGCTGATGTCGAGCTCACTTTTGGTGGCACACCGATCTTCACCGGTGTGACCTTCACGCTGGCACGCGGAGAGCGCGCGGCCCTTGTCGGGCGCAATGGCGCGGGCAAATCCACGCTGATGAAACTCATAACGGGAACGCACGCGCCCGATGCCGGAGATCTCTGGCGCCAGCCGGGCGTGGAGGCGGCCACCGTCGAGCAGGAGCCCGACCTTTCTTCCTTCGCCACTGTCCTCGACTATGCAGCCGAGGGCCTCGAAGCGGTCTGGATGGCAGAGGCGGAACTTGGCCTTTTCGGTATCGACCCAGACGCAGACCCTGCGACGCTGTCAGGCGGACAGATTCGCCGCGCGGCGCTGGCGCGTGCTTTTGCCCAGGATCCAGACATCCTGCTCCTGGATGAGCCGACCAACCACCTCGATGTGCCGATGATCGAAACACTCGAGACACGGCTCAAATCCTTCCCCGGCGCCGTACTTCTGGTCAGCCACGACCGGCGTTTTCTTGAAAACGTGACCACGACGACGCTCTGGCTGCGGCAGGGTAAAGTCTGGAAGTCGCCCAAAGGCTATGCCGATTTCGACGAGTGGGCCGCCGGTATCGAAGCTGAAGAGGAAAAACAGCTCCAGCGAATGAAGACCCACCTCAAAGAGGAACAGCACTGGCTGGCCCGGGGTGTGACGGCGCGGCGCAAGCGGAATATGGGCCGCCTCGCCCGCCTGCATGAGCTTCGTGCCCAGCATGCAAAACAGCGCAGCGCCCTCAATGAGGCCAAATCCACCGCTGGCCTCAGCGCCGAGAGCGGCGATAGCCAGAGCCGCAAGGTGCTCGAAGCCTTCGGCATCTCAAAACGCTTCGGCGACACGATTATCGCTGAAGACCTATCGCTGCGCATCCTCAAGGGGGACCGGATCGGCATTGTCGGCCCGAACGGCGTCGGCAAGACGACGCTTTTGAAACTGTTGCTTGGCGAGCTTGAACCCGACAAGGGATCGGTGAAGATCGGCCAGACTCTCTCGGTCACATATCTCGACCAGACCCGCGAGACGCTGAAAGCCGATGATACGCTCTGGGAAGCGCTGACGCCGGCAGGCGGTGACTCCATCATGGTCCAGGGCCAGCCCAAACACGTCGCGGGCTACGCAAAAGACTTTCTGTTTTCGCCTGAACAGCTGCGCCAGCCTGTCTCTGCCCTTTCAGGCGGGGAACGCAACCGGCTGACCCTTGCCATCGCGCTGGCCCAACCGGCCGATGTCCTGGTGCTGGACGAGCCGACCAATGATCTCGACATGCAGACCTTGGACCTGCTTGAGGAGATGCTGAGCGATTATGACGGCACGTTGATCCTCGTCAGCCACGACCGCGCCTTTCTCGACGCGATTGTCACTAGCTGTCTTGTGCCCATGGGCAATGGCCGCTGGGTGGAAACGTCAGGCGGGTGGAGCGATGCGGCCCGACAAGTCCCGTCCCTCTCCAGCCGGACAGCGGCAAAACCCGCCGACAAGGCACAGAAGAAACCGGCAGGCCAGACCTCAAGCCATGCGCCCCAGCGCGAGGCGAAGCTTTCCTTCAAGGACAAGCACCGCCTGAAGGAAGTGGAAGCGGCCATGCCGCGGCTGGGCGCCGAGATCGAGAAGCTGGAAGCCGAACTGTCCGACCCGGAGCTGTTCAATAGCGACCCTGCCCGCTTTTCAAAGATCAGCGACCGGCTCGCGGCCGCGCGGGGCGAACTCGAACAGGCCGAAAGTGACTGGCTTGAGATCGAAGCGCGCAAGGAAGAGCTGGAAAAGGCCAATCAGGCCTAACCATCGCTTAATCCATAGGGCCTAGATTCTGCGCTTATGACGTTCAACATGCGCCATCGCCTATACAATACGGGCCGTCTTTCGGGTCTTGCCGCCCTGGCCTGCCTTCTCTCGGGGCTCGCAGCCGCCGATATCACAATGGCGGCTGACAATGACGGCATCCCGGCCGAAACCGACACCTACCGCGTCGGCCATACCTACCAGTCCATGCGCTCCAGCGGCCTGCAGGCCTGTGCGGCCGCCTGCGCGGAGGATCAACGCTGCGCGGCCTGGTCGATCACACCGCCTACATTCCGCATCGGGCCGAGATGTGAGCTGAAAAGTTCTGCCGGCCAAAGCCAGCCAAGGGCTGGCTATGTCTCGGGGCTGAGCGCGGATGTCGTGGCAACACAGCAGGCAGCCGCCGCGCCGCGAACCAATACCGCGGTGGCTGCTGCGACCTCGCCACCTGTCGAACGCCGGGAGATGGCATCCAGCTCATCCGTGCCGCCGAACGAGGCCGCTGTCAGCCACCTGCTTCCGACACCGGTGGGTCCCTCTGCCGAGCCCGCGCCGCAAACGCCCACACCCATAAGCCGGGCCACGAGACGCCCTGCGCCCGAACCGGGGCAGGTGACATCCACGCCCGCTCCTCGCACCGCTGATACGCCGACGACTGTCAGGCCTTCTCCGGCACCTGCGCCTCGTCAAAGCCGACCGCCTCGCAACCTGACGACCCGGCCCGTGCAACCGCCTGTCGCCGATGCCGTCACAGAAACACGCGGGCCAGCAAGCGCCGCCCAGCCTCAACAAGCGCCAGCAAGAGATGTGACAAGTCGCCCAGCTTCAATGGCGCCGGCCCCATCCACAGCAACACCGCAGACGCAGCCGGACAGACCTGCAGATTCGGCGGCAGCCCCGCAGGCAAACAGCCAGCAAACCGCTCAGCCCACCCTTCCACGTACGCGCCCCCTCCCCTCACGTGCCAATCGCCCGGCCCTGCCCACTCCGCGCGAGCGTGGCGGGCCGGCCTATTCTGTTCAGAAGATGGGTGATTTCCCCGGCGATTATGATGCCACAGCTGGCTATGTCGACGGGCTGCCGGAGAATGCCCGCGTCGAACCCATTCAACGCGACGAGGACGACGCAACCGACCAGAGCGCATCAGACAATGATGGCGAGCGCGAGAGCAGGAATGACGACTGGGAAGGCTATCCGGAATATCCAGATCCGCTGGGCGGCCCGATTGGCAGCGCGGACGAGGACGACGACTAGCGCTTGCCTAGTCGGGGGCGCGCGTCTTCAGCGCGAGGGCATGTAGCTCACCGCCCATTGTGCCCTTCAAGGCAGCATAGACCATCTGGTGCTGACGCACCCGCGGTACGCCCTTGAACTGCGGCGATACGATTTCAGCCTGCCAGTGATCATTGTCACCGGCGAGGTCGGTCAGGACGATCTCCGCCTCCGGAAAAGCATTCTTCAGATAGGTTTCGAGTGTGTCTCGGTCCATCGCCATAGCAGCTCTCCTTTGCCGCTCGCACATGGCGGCCAATCGCCCTATGGTCAAGACAATGCCTGATAGGAGCTCCATGCAGATGATCCGTACTGCCCTGATCGCCGGCCTTTTGCTGGCTGCCTGTTCCAGCCCCGCGACGCAGACGGCACCGGTCTCACCTTCCCCCAGCATCCAGGAGGGCACTTATCCGGCCCAGTACCATGACGCCACACGCGCCAGTGCCGCGCTGGAAACCCTGTCCTCGGACGCGTTTGAAGGCCGCAAGACGGGCGAACCTGGCAATCTGAAGGCGCAGGACTGGATTATCGGCCGGCTTGAGACCTTTGGCGTCGCGCCGCTTCAAAACGGCGACTATCGCGCCGCCTTCGAGACGCCGGATTTTTCCGGGCGGCAGATAGAAGGCACGAACATCCTGGCTGTCATTGATGGACGCCGGGGCCAGGATGCCCCGGTCATCGTGATGTCCGCGCATTACGACCATCTCGGCACAGGTGAGGACGGCATCTATAACGGCACCGATGACAATGCCTCCGGCGTCGTGGCCTTGCTGGAAACCGTCGCCTGGTTTCAGGAGAACCCGCCTGAGAATGACCTGGTCTTTGCCTTCTTCGATGCCGAGGAGCAGGGCCTTGCCGGATCGGCAGAGTTCGTCCGTGATCTTCCAGACGCAATCGCGGGCAGGCTCGCCTTCAACCTGAACCTCGACATGGTCTCGCGAGCCGACAAAGGCGAAATCTTCGCAGTCGGAACGCACCATTATCCCGACTTGATCCCGCTTGTTGACGGGGTGGCCGAGCGCGCGCCTCTCAAGCTGAGCCGGGGTCATGACAGCCCTGAATGGGGCGATCAGGACTGGTCTACCATGTCGGACCATGCCCCTTTCCTGCGGGCCGGGGTCCCGTTCATCTATCTCGGCGTCGAGGACCATGCCGATTATCACAAGGTGAGCGACACCTTCGACAAGGTCGATCCGGAGACGTTCGCAAGGTCGGTCGATACCGTTTTGATGGTCGCGGAAGCCGTGGATGAATATGTCGCCGCCGAGGCGAACTGAAAAGCCACCACCCTCGGCGCCGCTCAGAAAAAAAGCCCCGGACCACACTGGCCCGGGGCTTTTCAGTTCAAGGGGTCAGAGCCGCTAATCCCAGCCGCAGCTACGGCCGGCATTCTGCTCTTCAAGATAGCCCATCAGCGGATCGAAATACTCGATGATCGCGGAGCCATCCATTTCGCGGGTGCCCGTGAAGGTCTCCAGCACATCCGGCCACGGCTCAGATGCCCCCATTTCCATCATCGCATTGAAGCGCGAACCGACTTCCTCATTGCCGTAGATCGAGCAGCGATGCAGCGGGCCTTCCCAGCCAGCCTGCTCGCAGGCAGCCTTATGGAACTGGAACTGCATGATATAGGACAGGAAGTAGCGCAGATACGGCGTATTGCCCGGGATATGGTACTTCGCCCCGGGATCGAAGGCGTCCGCCGGACGCGGCCCCGGCGGGACGATGCCCTGATAGTGGGTCCGCTTGTCCCACCAGGCCTCATTGTAGTCGGCGGGCATCGTTGTCCCGTCCAGAACATCCCACCGCCAGCTATCCACCGTCAGGGCAAAAGGCAGGAAGGCAATCTTGTCGAGCGCGGTATTCATCAGAAGCGAGATGTCGGCCTCTTCACCGGGCACCTGCTCCTCAGTGATCAGACCAATATCAACAAGGTAGGATGGCGTTATCGAGAGCGCGATAAAGTCGCCAATGGCTTCGTGGAAGCCGTCATGGGCGCCGTCCTTGTAAAGATAGTCCACGTCCTTATAGGCGCGCTGGTAGTAATTGTGCCCCAGCTCATGGTGGACCGTGTAGAAGTCCTCGGCATTCACTTCTGTGCACATCTTGATGCGGACATCCTCTTCGTCATCAAGGTCCCAGGCGGATGCATGGCAGACGACCTCCCGGTCATCCGGGCGAACGATCATTGAGCGCTCCCAGAAGGTTTCAGGCAGCGGGGCGAGACCAAGCGAGGTGAAGAAGCCTTCGGCGGTCTCGACCATCCTTATCGGCGTATAGTCTGCCTCAACCAGTTCCTCGGTGAGGTCATAGCCCTGCCCCGGCAGGCCTTCCGGCTGGACGAGCGGATAGATGTTTGACCAGGACTGCGACCACATATTGCCGAGAAGGTCCGCGCGGATCGGACCGTTTGCCGGCTGCACCGCATCGCCATATTCCTCATTGAGTTCGGCGCGGACGTAGCAATGGAGCTGCTCATAAAGCGGCTCGACCTGGCCCCAGAGGCGGTCCACCTCGGCAGCCATTTCCTCCGGTGGCATGTCATATTTAGAGAGCCACATCGTCTTGAGATTATCATAGCCAAGCTCTTGGGCGCCCTCATTGGCGATCTCGACCATGCGGGCGTAATCATCCTTCATCGGCGGGGAGACCGTACGCCAGCCTTCCCACACAACCTTCAACTCTGCCGGGTCGCGGCTAGTCTCAATGATGGTCGAGAGCTGGTCGAGGTTCAGCTCTTCGCCCTTATAGGTGAAAGTGCCGGTGCCATAGGTCGCTTCCAGACCGGTGGTGATCTTCGACAGTTCTTCCGCGGCGCCCTCGCTGGAGGGCGCTGGAATGGTCACGCCCGACTGAAGCCGCTTCATCTTTCGGGCAAGATCGGGCGGCAGGTCGACATCATTGAACTGTTTGGACTCATTGGCGAGCGACACAGCCAAGGTCGTGGCGCGCGCACCGGCTTCGGCCGCCGCCGCATTCGTCTCGTCGGTAATGTTGGTGGCCTGCTCCCAAAAGACCGGGCTCACTTCCTTGGACATCTGGCCAAGCTCTGCATCGGCGCGCTCAAGGAAAGCCCGGGCTTCGGCGACCCTGGTGTTTTCCTTGTCGACGGGATCGCCGGCCATAGGCGAGGCAGGTGCATCAGCCCTGGACGCCTGGCCTGGATCGTTGCTGCAGGCCACGAGCATTGCCGTGCCAAGCGCGATGACGCTGGTTGAAATCAGACTCTTTTTCATCGGGAAACCTCCATGATGAAGGCAGCGAAGCGCTCCCCGCATCAAAGGTCAATGGCCGTAATCGCGGAAGTTAACCCGCAGGATCGGCAGAGCCGAAAAGCTGGAGCCGGAGGGCTAGGCGCGCCAGTGCTCAGAGGGCACTGGCGCGCGGGCGGGAAGAAAGAGGCGTATCGCCATCCATCGACGGATTTCCTCCCCGCACTAAGGGAAATTGCTTAGTGCGTTATGGATAAGAGAATAGTGAAATTTTGTACATTTTTTCAGGGTTGAGATCGTCGCAGCCGGATAAGACCCTCAGCCTTCGCCCTTCATATAGCGCGGCAGCCAGCCTTCATGGGCCTCGCGGAGCGCAGCAAGCGGCAGGCTGGTCGCCTTCCCGGTCCGCGCATCGTGCACCAGGCTGATCTCAGCTTCACCGTTTTCCTGGACATAACCGAGATAGAGGCACTTCACCTTGTCGCCTTCGGCTTCGATGAAATCGAAGACGGGGTCTTCGCTCCCCTTGGCCACGACGACATAGCGCGCCGCGCCCTCGCCAAACAGCAGCGACAGGGCCGGAAAGTCAGCGAACCGTTCGCTGATGTCCATGACGACACCTGCATGGCTGGCAAGCGCGATTTCAGCCAGCGCGCAGCCCACACCGCCATCACTGACATCGTGGACAGCATTGACGAGGCCCTGCTCGATCAGTTTGCGCACAAGCGCGGCATTCGCGGCTTCCTCGGCGAGGTCGATACGCGGTGAGGGACCAAGCGCGTCACCTTTCAGCCCCAGCCATTCGCGCGCATAGAGAGAGGCGTCCATGGCGGCGTTTTCGAAGTTTCCAATCAGGATGAGCGCATCACCCGGCTGCGCGCCCTTCAGGGTCGCGATCTTCGACACATCCTCGATCAGGCCTACACCGCCGACGACGGGCGTTGGCGGAATAGCCTTGCCATCGGTCTCATTATAGAGGCTGACATTGCCCGATACGACAGGGAAATCGAGCCCGCGGCAGGCTTCAGCCATGCCCTCGATGGCCTTCACGATATAGCCCATCGTGGCGGGCTTTTCCGGATTGCCGAAATTGAGATTGTCTGTGATGGCAATGGGCATCGCGCCAACGCTTGAAAGGTTGCGATAGGCCTCTGCCACTACGGCCTTGCCGCCTTCATATGGGTCGGCTGCCACATAATGGGGGTTGCAGTCCGAACAGATCGCCAGCGCCTTGTTCGTGCCATGGATGCGCACAATGGCCGCATCGCCCATACTCTGTGAGCTGTCGATCGTATCGCCCATCACATGGCGGTCATACTGCTCCCAGATCCAGCGTTTCGACGCCATGTCCGGCGAGGACATCAGCTTCAGCAGGACCTCGCCATAGTTCTTTGGCTCCGGGTATTTCGAGATATCGAGGGGCGCACGAACCTTTGGCTCAACCCAGGGACGGTCATAATTTGGCGCATCTTCGGCGAGAGGCGGCACAGGAATATCGCAGACCACCTCACCGAACTGCTTCAGCACCATGCGGCCCGTATCGGTCGTCACGCCAATGACTTCGGCATCGAGGTCGTATTTCTCAAAGATGGCCTTGGCGACATCCTCCTTGCCGGGCTTCAGCACCATGAGCATCCGCTCCTGGCTTTCCGACAGCATGATCTCATAGGCGGTCATGCCGGTTTCGCGCTGAGGCACCTTGTCGAGATCCATCTCGATACCGATGCCGCCCTTGTCGGCCATCTCGACCGATGAAGAGGTGAGACCTGCGGCGCCCATATCCTGAATGGCCTGGATCGCGTCGGTCGCCATCAGTTCGAGGCAGGCCTCGATCAGCAGCTTCTCGGTGAACGGGTCGCCGACCTGGACGGTGGGGCGCTTTTCCTCGTCGCCTTCAGAGAACTCTGCCGAGGCCATGGTCGCGCCATGGATGCCGTCGCGGCCCGTCTTGGAGCCCACATAGAAAATCGGATTGCCGGGCGTGGCGCCGCGCGCATAGAAAATCTTGTCCTGGTCTGCGAGGCCGACCGCCATCGCATTGACGAGGATATTGCCATTATAGCCCTCGTCGAACTGGGTTTCACCCGCAACCGTCGGCACGCCAACGCAATTGCCATAACCGCCAATGCCCGCGACCACGCCAGCGACCAGGCTGCGCGTCTTTGGGTGGTCAGGCGAACCAAAGCGCAGAGCGTTGACCAGCGCAATCGGCCGCGCGCCCATGGTGAACACGTCGCGCAGAATACCACCGACGCCGGTCGCCGCGCCCTGATAGGGTTCGATGTATGACGGGTGGTTGTGCGACTCCATCTTGAAGATGGCTGCCTGCCCGTCGCCAATATCGATGACACCGGCATTCTCACCGGGTCCCTGGATGACGCGGTCATTCTTGGTCGGGAATTTCGACAGGTGCCGGCGCGAGGATTTGTAGGAGCAGTGCTCGGACCACATCACCGAATAGATGCCAAGCTCGACAAGGTTGGGGTTGCGCTCAAGCCGCGTCACCAGCCGGTTCCACTCCTCGGCATTGATGCCGTGGCCGGCTGCGTCAGTTTCGGATTGCTCGGCCTGCATGGCCGCGACGATCCGGGCTCCAAGGTCAGTTGTGTCGGTCAATTTTGGTCGCCAGGTCCTGAATGGGTCTATGAAAAGCTCGATACTGGGCGCACGGCTTCGGGACAATGCACCTTTGCGCGAATTACAGCGTTCAATCCAGTCGTCTTTGCCGGGCACATACAGTGAGTCTGCTGCCGGTCGGCAGGAATTTGCTTCTTTTCGAAACCGATAAGGGGTCGCTGCGTTGGTTCCACGGTTCTTGGATACGTGAAAGAAAGGATACCTTCCATGCGACTGATCCTGCTTGCCCTTCTCCCAGCGGCCCTCGCGGCCTGTGGAGACTCCACCGGCTACAGCAATGAGGACGGCACGATGCCGGCTCCCGGCCCCACAATGGAAGAAGCAGCCGCCGAAGCGGAATCGAATGCAGGCGTTTCGCGCGAAATGCCGGAACCGATGGAAGGCAGCTGGACCACATCAACGGATCGCGGCGACCCGTCTGTCAGCTTCGGCCCTGAAGGCGAAACCCTGCTGACCCTGATCTGCCGTTCCGGCGCCACCGAGGATGAAAGTAACTCCCTCGTCATTCAGCGTGCGCTCAGCGAAAGCGAGGCAGGCGAATCGATCGACTTCCTGACCTCAGCGGGCAATGTCAGCATTGATGCTGTGGCTCTCGAGACGGAAACGCCGATGATTGGCGGCTCGATCGACCCCGCCGCGAATGGTGTTGCGACCCTGATCAATGCGGGCGATGCGATCCGCGTGCGTTCCGGCAGTGACGAGATTGTCGTGCCAGCAGACGACGCCATGAAGACCCTGGTCAGCGATTGCCGTCCGGAACCCGAAGCCCAGCCGGAAGAAGAGGCTGAAGGCGAAGAAGGCGAGACCGCCGAAGAGGAATCCGAGGAATAGGATTTCCCTTCCATATCTCAGTTGAATTGAAAGGCCGGTGCGGGCAGTCCCGCACCGGCCTTTTTACTAGATTGTGTGCCCCGGCGATGAGGCTTCATCTCATGAGGCCTTGCGAAGCTCAGATTGGCCTTTCAGGACCTCGGCATCATCCTGCTCGATCAGATAGGCGGGCTCTTCTTCACTGGCCTCCCGCGTGACCTCCTCCCCCTTGATCTTGACCGTCCGCTTTTGGGTGTAGACCTGCCTGATCGTGCCCGCCCCGGTGCCGTTGCCCCAGTCCCATTCGACCTTGTCACCCACATTATAGCCTTTGCCTTTGGACATCCGCCTGCTCCTTTATCTTTTGCGCCTGACTATGAACCGTGCGCGCGCCGGTCAGTTCCGGTGACCTGAACTAGATTTAAGATGAAACAGGCGGGCCGTATCTTGCCCGCAGAAAAGCGCCCGGGCACTGTCGCGCCCTACGGTCCTGATCCTGGAAAAGAGGAAGTCTTTCATGCGGCGACGCGAATTCGTGAGCGGCCTTGGCCTTGCAACACTCGGCGCCTGTGCCACTGCGCCCTCCGCCAGCCCCGTGCAGGCCTCAGCAGGGCCCGATCCCTATGCGAACTATGTCCCGGTGAACTCAACCATGTCCCGTGTCACGCGGACCGTGGTAGGACTCCGCCCCTATCGCCCCGCCGGCTACCGGCTCGAAACCGAGCGGCTTGGCGACAAGACCGTCATTCACAATTACGGCCATGGCGGCTGTGGAGTCACCATGTCCTGGGGCACAGCCAGCGTGGCCGCCGATGAGGCCAGCGCCACAGGGCAGCGCGATATCGCTGTCCTTGGCTGCGGCGTGCAGGGCCTGACGAGCGCGCTCATCCTTGCCCGGCGGGGGCATAATGTCACGATCTACGCAGAAAACCTGCCACCGCACACCACATCGAACGTGGCCGGCGTCCTTTGGATGCCGACCGGATATTTCGACTACGAACATGTCAGCCGTGAATGGCTCGCCATGAACCGCAAGCTGATCCGCCTCGCCTATTATGGCTTCCTGCCTTATGTGAACCGGCCCGGTTATGGCGTCTACTGGGCCGACCATCACAGTCTCGGGCGCCGCGTCCCGACGGACCGGAAGGAGCTGCCGGGCGGTGACGACATCTACCCGGAGCTGAGGATGTCGACCGAGAACAACTTGTTCGGCTATGCCTATCAGGAACGTTTCAAGGCGATGATCATCGATCCGGACTATTATCTCGACGCCATCCTTCAGGATGCCCAGCTCGCAGGCGCGCGCACTGAACGTGTTCGCTTTGCTTCGGTGGAAGACGTCATGGCACTGGATGAGAAAACCATCGTGAACTGTACTGGGCTCGGCGCCTCTCAGATCTTCGGCGATGAGCAGTTGATGCCGGTGAAGGGCCAGCTCAGCCATCTCCTCCCCCAGCCGGACGTGACCTATTCCTATGTCGCCTCGACCTCGAAGGGCGTCCTCTACATGTTCCCGCGCAAGACCGGTCTGGTCCTTGGCGGCACCCATATCGAGGGAGATGGCAGTATGGAGGTGGACCCTGCACAGGTCACCCGCATGGTCGAGGGGCATGCAGAACTGGCGTCCCGCCTGCGCGCACCAGCTACCGCATGAGCTGTCCGGCCGGGTACGTTTCCTAAACTTCCGCGTGCTATCAGCGTCTCGCCCTCAACTCCGAGAGGGCGAGAGCGGGTAGAAACGTGACCGAGATCAGGCCGATTCAGCCAGAGGACATTCCGGGCCTGATGGGTCTCGTCGCCAGGGTCGATTTTCCCTATCGAAGCCATACCGGCTGGCACTGGGCGCTTTTCGAAAATCCCCAGCAGGCAGGCTTTCCGGCGGGGTTTGTCGCTGTCCGGGACAAGAAGGTCGTCGGCGTCGTTGGCTTTCAGGTCCGGGATTTCATTCATCAGGGTACGCCGGTTCATTGTGCGACGGGTCACACCTTCATCACGGGACCTGAAGGGCGCGGCTGCGGCGGCGCTCTCGCCCTGACCGCGATCAATCATCCTGGCATGGCGGCCGTCTATTCAATCAACAACAATGCAAGGTCCGCCGGCCTCTACAAGAAAATTGGCATGAGGGCCTGGCTTGGCGCAGGGGGCCGACGCCGGATGGAATGGCCCATAAGACCAGCCGCGATGTGGACCGGTATCGGTTTTTCGCGCCTCGCACGCCACCACGACAAGCTCTATGATCTTCTCTCCGCTCGTGAGCGCTTCAGGACACGCGCTGCCACGCTCGCAGATATTGCAGCGGATGTGCTGCCTGCTGAGGAGGTGCTGGGCCTGGAGAATCCGGCTGACGCGGACCTCATCGACCAGTTCGGCAAGGCTGTCTGCGATGCACGAACCACAGCGCCGGTCCGCACCCCCGCTTTCTACGCCTATCAGGCTTCAGATCCTGATGCACCGGGACGGACCGTTCTGCTCGCCGCCCGCGGCGAAGGAAAACTCGCAGGGCTCATGCAGGTCATCCTGACAAAGCCCAATGCGTTCGAGCCCGCTGAGCTGGAAATCACCGATCTTGAGGTGCATCCGGCGGCTGCGCGCGCTGAGACGCTGGCAGATCTTGTCGGCAAGGCCTGCAAACTGGCAAAAACGGCCGGGGCGGCACGCCTGCGGCTTCTATATGCGGGCAGGTTCTCCAGCGATGACCTGAAAAAGACCGGATTCAGGCTGGCCCGCCAATATGGCTACGACCCGGCTCACGCTTCATTTGCCCCCGGCATGGAGGGCTTTGCCGGGAAATGGCAGCCGACAGGCTTTGAAGGAGACTTTCATTTCGCCTTGAGAGTCGCACCGCAAACAAAGCCCGGATAAACCGACGGCACGTTGGGACCTCAGTTCTTGAAAACCGCTAGATGGCGGCAATCAGGCTCTCAAAAATACCGCGCCCGTCACTTCCGCCTTCATGACCGCCAATGGCGCGCTCCGGGTGAGGCATCAGACCAAGGACGCGGCCATTCTCCGAAAGCACGCCTGCGATATCGCGCGCAGAGCCATTAGGGTTGCCGGCATAGCGGAAGGCCACACGGCCTTCGCCTTCCAGCCGGTCCAGCGTGTTTTCATCTGCGACATAATTGCCGTCATGGTGGGCAACGGGGATGGTGACCTCATCGCGGTCGCCATAGGCGCTGGTGAATGCAGAATTGGAGGTCTCGATCCGAAGCGGCTGCGGACGGCAGACAAAATCCAGACCGGCATTGCGAAGAAGGGCGCCCGGCAGCAACTGTGTCTCGGTCAGAACCTGAAAGCCATTGCACACGCCCAGCACATAGCCGCCGCGCTCGGCATGCCGGCGCAGACCCGCAATCACTGGCGAATTCGCGGCCATGGCGCCGCATCTGAGATAATCGCCATAGGAAAACCCGCCGGGCACCACAACGAG
This sequence comes from uncultured Henriciella sp., assembly GCF_964005855.1. Classification (NCBI taxonomy): domain Bacteria; kingdom Pseudomonadati; phylum Pseudomonadota; class Alphaproteobacteria; order Hyphomonadales; family Hyphomonadaceae; genus Henriciella; species uncultured Henriciella sp. Next base: position 364,995 of record NZ_CAXFSW010000001.1, on the reverse strand, counting down.
GTCTACGTCGTCGGGCAACTCGCCATCCTTGTGCCAGACCATCGCCGGGGCTTCGCCCGTCACTTCTGTCAGGGCGGTCTGGGCGTCGCGGTCGCAATTCGAGCCGGGGAAAACAATCACAGCGCTTTTCATGTGGCCCCAATAACAAGGAGTCGATGGGTTTGGGAACCAATTATGTCGGTGGGATTTAATTAGCGGTCAGGTCGGGAGGTCCGGCCCGACATTGGTGGATTATCCGCAAAAGGAAATCGAAATGAAAAAGATCTCTCTTGCTCTCGCTGCCCTGCTCACGCTCGGCGCTGTCACCGCCTGTAACACCGTCGAAGGTGTTGGCGAAGATGTCCAGGCAACTGGTGACGCGGTCAGCGAAGCTTCCCGCGAAGCCCGCAACTAATCAGATTACGAGTTCAGGCGGCACCCAGCGCCCCTGAACCTCGTTCTGGAAGCTCATGGCCAGCTCTGGCATAAGGAGCCGGTCATGAGCTTTCGCGTATCTGCCTTCTATAAATTCGTGCCTTTCGACGACCCGCAAGCCATTCGCGCGCAGGTGGCCGAGGGCTTTTGCCGTCTTGGCGTGAAAGGGACCGTCCTTGTCGCCGCCGAAGGTCTGAACGGCACCATTGCCGCAGAAGGGGGCGCGCTGGATGAAGCGATGGCCATCCTTCGCGCTCTGCCTGGATGCAGCGACCTTGAGCACAAGGAAAGCCACGCCGACCAGATGCCGTTCTGGCGGCTGAAGGTCAGGCTTAAACGCGAAATCGTCACTATGGGCGTGCCGGGCACCGATCCCAACAGCCTCGTCGGCACCTATGTCGATCCGGAAGACTGGAACGCGCTGATCTCCGATCCGGACACGGTCCTGATCGATACCCGAAATGATTATGAGTACGGCATTGGCACCTTTGAGGGGGCGATAGACCCCGAAACCACCACCTTTCGGGAGTTTCCGGACTGGTTTCGCGATTTCCGCGAAAAACTCCAATCAGAGGGCCGCAAGCCCAGGATCGCCATGTTCTGCACAGGCGGCATTCGCTGTGAGAAAGCGACAAGCTTCGTTAAGTCCGAAGGCATAGATGAAGTGTTCCACCTGAAGGGCGGTATCCTCAAATATCTGGAAACCGTGCCCCAGCCTGACAGCAAGTGGCAGGGCGAGTGTTTCGTCTTCGACCAGCGTGTATCTGTCGGCCACGGGCTTGAGATCGGCAATTACGAGCTTTGTCATGGGTGCAAGCGGCCCGTCAGCGAGGCTGAACGCCTCGATCCGCGCTATGAGGAAGGTATCTGCTGTCCCGCCTGCCACGACACGGTCACCGATGAACAGCGTGCGCGTTTCGCCGAGCGTCAGAAACAGGTCGAGCTGGCAGAGCAGCGCGGCGAAGCGCATATCGGGCGCAAGGGGACCAAATCGGAAATAGGGGCAGGAAAGGGAGCTGGGGATGATTGAGGGAAGCTGCTTGTGCGGGACGGTACGCTACAGGGTGGACGCGCCGGAGGGGCCGATCATTCACTGCCACTGCGAGACATGCCGGAAAGCGCATTCGGCTGCCTTTTCGACGCTGATGCCTGTTCCGCGCAATGCGTTTCAGTGGATCGAAGGCGAGAGCCATCTCGGCAGTTATGAGTCGAGCCCGGGTAAGCTCCGCAAATTCTGCAGCCTCTGCGGCTCTCACCTCGTCGCCGACCGGCCTGACCAACCGGTCATCTTGCTGCGTCTCGGCTGCGTGGACAGCGAAATTGCCGGTCGTCCGCAAGCGAGTATCTGGCGTTCTGATGGTGCGGACTGGTATGATCCAGCAGCATCGATCCCGGAGTTTCCGAAAGGTATCCCTTCTTCCTGATGCCCTCTTCAAGGCTTCCAGTCCTGTACTCTTTCCGCCGCTGCCCCTATGCGATGCGCGCCCGGCTTGCCATTCAGGCGGCCGGTCTTGAATGCCGCCTCCGGGAGGTCGTCCTGCGGGATAAGCCGCAGGAAATGCTCGAGGTTTCGCCCAAGGGGACAGTGCCCGTGCTGATCCTGGAAGACGGCCGCGTCGTGGATGAGAGCCTCGATGTCATGCTTCACGCGCTGGAGGGCAATGACCCGGAGGGCTGGCTCAACCCGGAGGAAGGCACGCGGGATGAGATGCTGGACCTCATCGCCGCCTGCGATGGCCCGTTCAAGCATCATCTCGACCGCTACAAATATGCCAGCCGCTATGAGGAGGAGGGCGCGGTCTCGGAGGACCATCGCAAGGCGGGGTCGGCTTTCCTGGAAACGCTCGACGCGCGTCTTGCGACGCGCGATCAGTTATTTGGCACGCGGGTCTCTCTCGCCGATATGGCGGTCATGCCTTTCATCCGCCAGTTCGCGAACACGGACAGGGACTGGTTCGACGCCTCGCCCTATCCAAACCTCAAGGAATGGCTGGCGGCGCACCTTGCCAGTCCGCGCTTCAAGTCCGTCATGCCCAAATTCGAACAGTGGAAGACGGGCGACACGGAGCCGGTCTTTCCATCTGCCTGATCGGGTCTGCTGGCGGCGTTTAACCGGCGAGTGACTTTCTAACGGCGTCCAGCGCCGCTTCTGCCTTGTCGCCATCGGGGCCGCCAGCCTGGGCCATATCCGGACGCCCGCCGCCGCCCTTGCCGCCGACTTCAGCGGCCGCCACACGAACGAGATCGACAGCCGAGACCTTGTCTGTCAGATCGTCCGTCACACCCACAGCGACAGCTGCCTTGCCTTCATTCACCCCAATGAAGACGGCGATGCCTGAACCAAGCTTGCCCTTGGCCTCATCAACCAGGCCGCGAAGATCCTTGCCGCCCACGCCTTCGGCAACGCGCGCGATCAGCTTGAACCCGCCAATGTCTTCAGGACCGGACGGCGCAGCGCCGCCGCCCCCACCCATGGCGAGCTTGCGCTTCGTCTCGGCCAGTTCGCGTTCAAGATTGCGGCGCTCTTCCATCAGGCTGCCCACCTTGCGGCTGACATCCTTGAGCGGGACCTTGAGCTGGTCTGACAGGTCCAGCGCAACCTGGGCCCGGCCTTTCAGGAAGGCGAGCGCCTCAGCGCCTGTTGCCGCCTCGATCCGGCGTATACCGGCAGAGACACCGCCCTCTGACGTGATCACGAACGCGGCGATGTCGCCTGTGCGGGCCACATGGGTGCCACCGCACAGCTCCACTGAATAGGCCGGTTTTTCCTCATCCAGCGGCCGTCCCATTGAGAGGACACGAACCTCATCGCCATATTTTTCGCCGAAGAGGGCAAGGGCACCGGCCTCAATGGCCTTGTCCGGCGCCATGGTCTGGATCCGCGCCTCGTCATTCTGGCGGATCACCTGGTTTACCTCGTCCTCGATTGCCTCAATTTCGGCACTGCTGAGCGGGCCTCCATGAGAGAAGTCGAACCGCAGGCGGTCCTCTTCGACCAGCGAACCTTTCTGGGTGACATGCGGGCCAAGCACATTGCGAAGCGCGGCATGAAGAAGGTGCGTTGCCGAATGGTTTGCGCGGATACGCTGGCGCCGCGCGGCATTGGCGATCAGCTCGGCCTCATCGCCGGTCTTTATGCTTCCGTCGGTCAGCTCGCCGACATGAACGTGAAGATCGCCGGCGCGCTTCTGAACGTCGCGGACGATGAAACGCGCTCCGGATGCAAAGTGAATCTCGCCATGATCGCCAGCCTGCCCGCCGCTTTCGGCATAGAAGGGTGTACGGTCAAAGACGAGCTGGCAGTCACCGGGGCCAGCCTCGTCCGCAATTTCGCCCGATGTGACAATCGCCTTCAGCGTGCCCTTGTCCTCAGTGCCCGCATAGCCAAGGAAATTGGTTGCGCCGATCTTGTCGCGGACCTTGAACCATACGCCCTCAGACGCGGTATCGCCGGATCCGGACCAGGCATCGCGCGAGGCGGATTTCTGCTCGGCCATCGCCGCATCGAAGCCGGCCTGATCGACGCTCATGCCGCGCCCGCGCAGGATATCGGCCGTAAGGTCCAGCGGGAAGCCATAGGTGTCGTAAAGCCTGAACGCTGTTTCACCGGCAAGCTCGCTGCCTTCGCCAAGGCCTTCGGTGGCGTCATCCAGCAAGGCAAGGCCCCGGCCGAGGGTGCGCTGGAAGCGGGCTTCTTCCTGCTCAAGTGCCGCTTCGATGGCGGGCTGTGCGCGGCCAAGTTCCGGGTAGGCCTCACCCATTTCCTGGGTAAGCGCCCCGACCAGCCGGTGCATCATGGGTTCGCGCGCGCCAAGAATATGGCCGTGGCGCATGGCCCGGCGCATGATGCGCCGCAGGACGTAACCACGCCCTTCATTCGACGGGGTCACACCATCAGCGATCAGGAAGGCGGATGTACGCAGATGGTCCGCAATCACCCTGAACGAAGCGAGGCTGTCGCCTGCCGCTTTCGCCTTGTAGACTTCCTCTTCGGCCGCAATCAGCGACTGGAAAAGATCGATCTCATAATTATTGTGGACGCCCTGAAGAACAGCGGCCATGCGCTCGAGCCCCATGCCGGTATCGATGGAGGGCTTGGGCAGGTCCTTGCGCGTGCCATCGGCCTGCTGCTCATACTGCATGAAGACCAGATTCCAGATCTCGATGAAACGGTCGCCATCTTCATCCGGAGAGCCGGGCGGGCCGCCGGGGATCTTGTCGCCATGGTCAAAGAATATCTCTGAGCACGGCCCACACGGACCGGTGTCGCCCATCGACCAGAAATTGTCGGAGGTCGCGATCGGAATGATCCGGTCGTCGGGAAGACCGGCCACCTTTTTCCAGAGCGCAGCCGCCTCGGTGTCTTCGGAATAGACCGTCACCAGGAGCCGGTCCTTGGAGAGGCCAAACTCCTTCGTCACCAGCTCCCAGGCGAAGGAGATGGCGTCATCCTTGAAATAATCGCCAAACGAGAAATTGCCGAGCATCTCGAAAAATGTGTGGTGCCGGGCCGTATAGCCGACATTGTCGAGATCATTATGCTTGCCGCCGGCGCGCACACATTTCTGTGAACTTGTCGCGCGCGGTGCGAATGGTGTCTCGGCGCCGGTGAAGATATTCTTGAACGGGACCATGCCCGCATTCACGAAAAGCAGGCTCGGGTCATTGTCCGGCACAAGCGGCGCCGAGGCCCGGCGTGCATGACCCTGACGCTCGAAATAGGAAAGAAATGTCTCTCGAAGCTGATTGACGCTTGTCATCGTGTCGTCTGGTCCGTTCCTGCCGCTCGTTCAAAATCCGAGCGCCCGGCCGATACCGGCCGGGCGCCTTACAGGATGGATATAAAGGGTCGGGCGGGACACGCCAAGAAGAAGGCGCTTTCCCGCTTCAGTTCAGCGCAGCCGCGCAGGCTGTTCCCCATGCCGGATCACCCGGCTTCAGCCTGATCGTCGTCTTCCTTGGCCGCAGCCTCTGCTTCTTCCTCTGCAGAGAGCATTTCGCCCGACAGGAGCCCCGACTGACGGCGAATTTCCATCTCGATTTCATTGGCGATATCGGGATTGTCCTTGAGGAATTGTCGGGTCTTCTCGCGGCCCTGGCCAATCCGCTCTTCCTTGTAGGAATACCAGGAACCGGCTTTCTCCACGACTTCACATTTGACGCCAAGGTCGATGAGTTCGCCTGTCTTGGAAATCCCCTCACCATAGAGAATATCGAATTCGACCTGCCGGAAAGGCGGCGCCACCTTGTTCTTGACCACCTTGACCCGGGTCTGGTTGCCGATCGTCTCGTCGCGGTCCTTGATGGCACCGATGCGGCGGATATCGAGACGGACAGAGGCGTAGAATTTCAGGGCGTTCCCGCCGCTGGTGGTTTCCGGGCTGCCGAACATCACACCGATCTTCATACGGATCTGGTTGATGAAGATGACCATACATTTCGACTTGGAGATCGAGGCCGTCAGCTTGCGCAGCGCCTGGCTCATCAGGCGGGCCTGCAGGCCCGGCAGCGAATCGCCCATCTCGCCCTCAATCTCGGCGCGCGGCGTCAGCGCCGCCACGGAATCGATAACCAGCAGATCGACGGCGCCGGAGCGCACCAGCGTGTCGGCAATCTCAAGTGCCTGCTCACCGGTATCGGGCTGGGAAACGAGGAGATCATCAAGATCGACGCCCAGCTTGGCGGCATAGGAGGGATCAAGCGCATGTTCCGCATCAATAAAGGCGCAAACCCCGCCATCCTTCTGCGCTTCAGCGACCGCATGCAGCGACAGCGTCGTCTTGCCGGAGCTTTCAGGCCCGTAAATCTCGACGATCCGGCCCTTGGGCAGGCCGCCGATACCGAGCGCGATGTCGAGGCCCAGCGAGCCGGTCGAGACCGCTTCTATGTCGAGCGCCTTCTGATCGCCCAGCCGCATGACCGAGCCCTTGCCGAAAGAGCGCTCAATATTGGACAGCGCTGTTTCCAGTGCCTTTTGCTTATCCACGCCGGATTCCTTGTCCACGAGTTGCAGATTGCCGCGTTTGGCCATGTTCAGTCTCCTCATATATGGCCTCGCTTTGCAAGGCCGGCGTCTGTGACGGAGCGCAGTCTGTACCACACTTGTTCACGAGAACAAAACAAAAACTTTGAGGCGCATCCAGATGCTTGCCCAAGGCCATGAAACCCGCCTAGTGTCTGGATGAGACCCAAGCAGAGCGGCAGTGCGAGCCATATGACATCGATTCGAGCCCTTCGTCGCGGGCTACTCTCCAGTGCGGGCCTGGCACTCGCCCTCAGCCTTCCGTCGGCGGGCGCCCAGGAGAATGAGGCCCCTCCGACGACGCTGCCCTTCGAGCCGACCGTGCCTTCGGCGCCGCCAGGCTTTGAGCCTGCCCCGTCCAGTCCGGGGGGCCAGGACCAGTCACGCCAGCCATCCCCGCAGCCCGCGCCACCCCCTCCCCCGCCGCCAGGCGACGCGCTTTGCTATGAGGTTGGCCCCTATATCCGCGCGGGCGCATCCGCCGCCCGCTTCGCCGCACTCAGCCCGGCAACCGCTGCGGGCCGCGCGATTGGCAGCTTCGAGGCCGGCGACGCACTGAAAGAACTGGGCGCAGGCCAGTGCGTTGTCGTCATTCCGGGCGCCGAACCTTTCAGTGCGGGCGCACCCTACAATCAGGTCACCTGCACGCTGGCCATCGAACAGTCCGACCAGACCGGCCTTGAGGCCCTCCGCAGCCAGCGCGACCGGCTGACGGACCGTATCGCAGAGTGTCCCGATATGGCCGAATGGACAGCCGAACTCGTCAACACGTCTGGCGAGCGCGAGGACACGCTGACGTCCGATCAGGTTTTCAGCCACCCGGATGTTGAGGTCGAAATGGTCGTCCGGGCCAGTCAGCGGCTGAAATCGGGCCAGTGGCCAGACAATTACATCCGTACGCTGGCGCTCATCCTGCGCACGCCCAATCCCGACCGTCCCGAACCGGAGGCCCTGCCGGAAGACCCCGGGACCGGGCCGGACTGACCGCCCCACCTATATAAGCGACCAGAAAGCTGTAGGTGCGGCCTTTGCAATCGGCGCGCGCGGGACCATTATTGGCCCATGCTTTCCAGAACCGGACCTGCTGGCGGCGAGGCCAGACTCTATTATCTCGACGGCGACATCGAAGTCGTCGAACCCGGCGATTATGTCACCTGCGCGGTGACAGGCCGGAAAATCCCGATTGCGGCCCTGCGCTACTGGAGCGTCGATCTTCAGGAGCCCTATATCGACGCTGCCGCAGCCGCGTCCCGCATGGTTGACGGCAAGACACCCGGATGAGGGCGCTCTGCCTCGCGGGCCTGACGCTGGCGGCGCTGGCCGCAAGTCCCGGCCATGCCAGCGCACAAGCCGCCTCATCCCTTTCCTGCTCGGGTATCGCAAAACAGGGCGGCCTTCTGACATGTACCGGACCGGCAGATGTCCGCATCCGCGTCGCCGGTGAAGACGGCAGCGGCGCGCGCACCGTCCGCAGTGATGAGCGCGGCACCTTCACCGTGGGCCTCACGCGTAAGGAGCCGAGCCCGCTGATCCTGACCGCTACCGAGGCCGGCATCCCCCCGCTTGCCGTTGATATCGCCCCACGCAATGACGATTTCCGCCTTCTGCGTGGGCTGGACTGCGACAAGGTGGATGCGCGCACCGAAGCACAGCTCAAACATGTCGAGGAAAGCTGGCTGAAGAAAAAGGCCGCGTTCGAGACCTTTAATGATGGCCCCGGCGCCAGCGAAGGCTTCATCCGGCCGGCGGAAGGGCGCGCAAGCTCCCCCTTTGGACCGGAACGCAAATATGTCGGCACCGGCGCCGACGGCGAAAGCTGTGAAAAGGTCTCGGTGCATGAGGGCTATGACATCGCTGCGCCCGTCGGCACACCGATAAAGGCGCCCGCCCCCGGAACGGTCATTCTCGCCGACCCGGATCTTTATTATGAAGGCGGAAGCATCTTCCTCGACCACGGCCGCGGCCTCGTCTCGGTCTTCATGCACATGTCGAAGGTGGACGTGGAAGCCGGCGAGCAGGTCGAGGCAGGCGACCCGCTTGGGCTCACCGGAAATACCGGCCGCACGACCGGGCCCCACCTCCACTGGGCGGTGAAGTGGAGAAATCAGGAAACTCAGGAGAGGGATGGGGATTTCTATATAGACCCGGCGCTTCTTTTAGCGCTCGAGCCTTAGACAGGAGATACCTCATGACCCAGACCAAGAATGCCGTCGTGACGGGCGGTGCCTCCGGTATGGGCCTCGAAATGGCCCGCTGCATCATCGAACGCGGCGGCAGGGTCCTTATTGCCGACATGGATGACAAGGCGCTCGCGAAGGCCGCAAAGGACCTTGGCGACAGTGCCGTTACACAGAAAGCCGATGTCTCGAAGCCCGGAGATATCGAGACCCTGGCCGAAAAAGCCTTTGATGAGCTTGTCCATGTCGATCTCGTCTTTGCCAATGCCGGCCTGCAATTCGACGCGCCGGTGATCGAGGCGACGCCTGAAGAGTTCGATCTTCAATATGGGACGAATGTGAAAGGCAGCTGGATGACGGCCCGCGCCTTCGCACGCCGCTGGATCGACCGGAGCGAGGAAGGCCGCATCTGCTTTACCGGGTCGGAACACAGCCTCGGCTTCCAGCATGATGGTGCAGCGCTCTACACGGGCACCAAGCATGCCATCCTTGGCCTCGCCGACGTCATGCGCCGGGAAATGCCTGAAAATGTCGGGGTAAGCGTCTTCTGCCCCGGCCTTGTGAATACAGGCTTCTATGCCAGCCGCGAGAAGGCCGGCCTCGATGAGGACGACGAGGCGCTGAAAGACGGCGAGAAACTCATGTCTATGGGCATGCCCGCGGCCAAGGCAGCGCGCGCGGCCGTCGAAGGCGCCCTGATGGGCGAATGGCTGATCATGACCCATGCGGTCGCCCGCGAGGGCGCAGAGGCGCGCTGGGAAGAGATCGACGATGCGTTCCGCCGGCAGGCGCCGCCCGGCTCCGATGACAGCAATTACAAGGTCCAGGAGCTGAAGAAGCAGATCAGCGCCGGCGGCTGACAGGGCCAGGGGGTCCGCGACGACAGGTCACGAATTTTCGGGTCTTTTCTGGAACATGCCGCGCCGCGCACCAGTTTCTTTCGGCGAAGCCATGAAAGGAAACACTATGTCCACCGATACATTTGCAATGACCAAAGTTGTCGGCACCTCGAAGACCTCAATCGAGGAAGCCATTGATGGCGCCCTGAAGAGCGCCAGCAAGACCATCCGCAACATGGACTGGTTCCACGTCACCGAGACGCGCGGCTATATCGAAGATGGCAAGGTCGCCTATTACCAGGTCTGCATCGAGATCGGCTTCAAATACGAAGGCTAGATCACCCCAGAAATCGATATCCCTTTTGACCGGCTCAAGGCTTCAGCAGCGTTGAGCCGGTTGTCTTTCCGCTTTCGATTGCCCGATGGGCCTCTGCCGCATCTTCAAGATTGAAGGTCTGGCCGATATTCGCCTTCAGCGTCCCGGTTCGAAGCGCGCCGAACAGGGCTGCGGCCCCGCGCTTCAGCCCTGCTTCATCGGCCACGAAATGGAACAGGCCCGGCCGCGTCATCACAAGCGATCCGCGGCGGTTCAGCTCTGTCGGGGCAAGCGGCTCAACAGCGCCCGACGCATTGCCATAGGTCACGAACCAGCCACGGCTCTTCAGGCTGTCGAGCGAGGCCTTGGCAGAATCCTTGCCCACGCTGTCATAAGCGACATCGACGCCCTTATTGTCTGTCAGCGCCCGCACGCGGCTTGCCACGTCTTCATTCGACAGGACAACTTCATCGGCGCCGAGCCCGCGCGCCATGTCTGCCTTTTCCTCACTGGACGTCACCGCGATGACGCGAACACCCATCGACGTTGCCCACGGCAGAAGAAGCGAGCCGACGCCCCCAACCGGCGCCCAGACCAGAGCGGTCTCGCCGGGCTGCGGGCGATAGACTTCAAACAACAGCATCCATGCGGTCAGGCCCTTGAGAAGCACGGCGGCGGCCTCATCCTCGGAAAGCCCTTCGGGCAGCTTCAGCATGCGCGCAGCCGGACCGGTGAAATGCGTCGCATAGGTGCCCTGCCCCAGATAGCAGACGCGGTCGCCAGCTTTCAGATCCTCGACGCCGTCGCCGACGGCCTCAACCGTGCCGGCGCCTTCCTGTCCGGGGGTGAAAGGCAGCTTCGCCGGATAGAGCCCGGTACGGAAATATGTGTCGATGAAGTTCAGGCCGATGGCGCTCTGGCGCACCAGAACCTCGCCCGGGCCGGGGTGGCGGGGCTCCATCTGTGTCTTTTCGAGCACATCCGGGCCGCCAAGTTCCCTAATCTGCACGCAATAGGCATCGCTCATTGGATTTTTCTCCCTGAATCGTGATTCTCTTCTGCTGATGAGGGAGATAGGAATGATCTGCGGCGTTGACGAGGCCGGACGCGGACCGTGGGCCGGCCCGGTGACGGCGGGCGCGGTCATTCTGGACCCTGCCCAGCCGATTGAGGGGCTAACAGATTCCAAGAAGCTGAACGAAGCCCACCGCGAAGCCCTATACCCGGAAATACGCGCCAAGGCGGTGACATTCGGAATCGGCTGGGCAAGCCCGGCAGAGATTGACCGGCTGAACATCCGCGAAGCCACCTTCCTTGCCATGACCCGCGCCATTGCCATCATGGGTCTGGTGCCGGGCGAAATCATCATTGATGGCAACTGTATGCCCAAACACCTGCCCTGCCCGGGCCGGGCCATTGTGAAGGGCGACCTTACCGAGCCTGCCATCTCTGCGGCATCCATCCTCGCCAAGGTCGCGCGTGACCGTGCCATGGTGGAGCTTTGCCATCGCTATCCCGGCTATGGGTTCAGCCAGCACAAGGGCTATGGCACGCCGGGCCATTCGAATGCGCTTCAAGAGCTCGGACCCTGCGGCTGCCATCGCAGGAGTTTCGCGCCTGTAGCCCGCGCCCTGAGCGCCGCCTGAAAACCGCGCCCCCGACGCCACGTAACCCCTCGTGAAGACGCTGGTTTGAGCCTACAAAGGGTCAAAACAAAAATGTTCATCGGAGGAAATAATCGTCATGGGCGACAGCATCTACAATCTGGGTGATCTACTCGACGCCGTCGGCGCCGAGCTCGGGGAAGAACATCCTGCCCTCATCCATGGCGACCGGGTCATAAGCTGGCCTGAAATGACCAGACGCTCGAACAATCTTGCGCGGGCCCTGCGTGAAATGGGCGCCGAGACGGGCGACAAGGCCGGTTTCTATCTGCGTAACCAGCCAGAATATATGGAAGCGCTGGCCGCCTGCTTCAAAGGCCGCTTCACCCATGTGAACGTCAATTATCGCTATCTCGACGATGAGCTGACCTATATTTTTGACAATTCAGACTCCGCCATCGTCTTTTTCGACAGGGAATTTCGCGAGCATGTCGAGCGCGTGCGCGACCGCCTGCCCAAGGTGAAGGTCTGGGTCGAGATTGGCGGCGATGGCGCCGATACACCTGACTTCGCCGTCGGATACGAAAGCCTCGCCACAAAGGGGAATGGCAAGCCGCTCGATATCGAACGCTCCGACGACGACCTCATCTTCCTGTATACAGGCGGCACGACCGGCATGCCGAAGGGCGTGATGTGGAGCCACAAGATCTGGCGCGAAAGCGGGCGCCAGTCGATGATCACGATCTATGGCTACGCCCCCGACACGATGGAGCAGCATCTGGGCTTCGTTCACGAGGTCGGAAGGTTCGGCCGCCAGCTCCCCGCCTGCCCGCTGATGCACGGGACCGGCCTCTTCACCGCCATGGGCGCGATCATTGCCGGCGGCTGCATTGTGACCCTCCAGAACACCAAGACATTTGACGCTGAAGAGCTCTGGGCCACCGTGGACCGGCGCGGCGTGACCGCCATGGCAATTGTGGGCGATGCCTTTGCCAAGCCCATGCTGCGCGTCCTGAATGAAAACCCCGGCAAGTATGACCTGTCTTCGGTCCAGACCATCACCAGTTCGGGCGTGATGTGGTCCATGGAGGTCAAGCGCGGCCTGATCGAACATATGCCGCAGGTCGCCCTGATGGATACTTTCGGCGCGTCTGAAGCTGTCGGCTTCGGCATGTCGGTGACGACGGCCGAAGGCACCCAGCAGACGGCGAGGTTCACTCTTGGGGAGAATTGCAAGGTCTTCACCGAAGACCGGCGCGAGGTGAAACCCGGCTCTGGTGAGCCCGGCTTTATCGCCCGGGGCGGGGCTGTGCCGCTTGGCTATTATAAAGACCCGGAGAAGACCGCGAAGACCTATTGGGAAGTAGATGGCGTGCGCTACGCCGTGCCGGGCGACTGGTGCACGGTTGAGGAAGACGGCACGATCACACTGCTTGGCCGCGGGTCGAACTGTATCAATTCGGCAGGTGAGAAGATCTACCCTGAAGAGGTGGAAGAGGCTCTGAAAAACCACGAAGCGGTACGCGATGCCCTCGTGGTCGGCCTGCCCGACGAGAAGTGGGGCCAGGCCGTGACCGCCGTGGTCGAGCTTAATGACGGCGCCGAGGTCGATCAGGACACGCTGAAAGCCTTCGTGCAGACGCGGCTTGCCCGCTACAAGGCCCCGAAGAGCATCCTGTTCAAACCAAGCCTTGGGCGCGCGCCGAACGGGAAGGCCGATTACAAATCGATCAAGGCCTTCGCCATGGAAAGCCTTGGCGTTTCAGCTTGATGAATCGTATTTGAGGCGGGCTCTACCGCATTATTGCAAGGCTCGCCTCAACTTTCAGGACCGATTTTTCCTCACTCCTTCTACCCGAGCGTGCGGATCGGCCTTATACTGTTGCAGGTTGGCCTCATTTGGCCTTTTTCTAACATCGCTCGTTCCTTGTGCTGGACCGCAGCAGCCGTGTCCAAACCCCATGCAAATTCAAATAGCTGTTTTATTTCCCACCTTATTTAATTGAGGGCGGTCTTCGCATTCCCTCTGCTCGGCCTCGAGGTCTGGTTAACAAGCAGAGGGGCTTTCCCATGAAACTGAAGCAATATGCATTACGCAGCTCGGCTATAGCTGTCGCTTTCCTGCTGCCCGTCGCGCCTTTCGCGGCGTCCGCGCAGGAAGAAACATCCGCAGAAGAGGCGCGCCAGGAGACCGTTTTCATCACGGGCCGGCGGGTTTCCACCACGGATGAGGCCATCGGCCTCGACGAGGCCACCAATACGGTCGCTGTGACGCGCGAAGAGCTGCTCTCGGCGCCATCCGGGATTTCCGGGCTCAAGATGCTTGAGAGCCTGCCGGGCTTCAACGTGCAGACCGACGGCGCGCTCGGGCTTTATGAGTTCGGCAACTCGGTCACGGTCCGCGCCTTCAACCTGCAGCAGATCGGCTTCGTCCTGGACGGCGTGCCGATGGGCCGCTCCGACGCATTCGGGGGCAGTCCGATCTTCCGCTATGTCGACAATGAGAACCTTGGCTCTGTGGTGGCGTCGCCCGGCGCCGGGGACGTCTCGCTGCCAAGCTATGCCTCGCTCGGCCCCATCGTGTCCTATAATACCGTTGCGCCGTCGGATGAGGCTGGCGGCATGATCGCCTACACAATCGGCGACGACAATCTGGAGCGCAGCTTCATCAAGCTTGAAACCGGCGACCTCAACGGCCTCTCTGCCTATATCAGCCGCTCCAAGACAGACAGCGACCTCTGGCGCGGCCCCGGCTCCATCGACCGTGAGCATATTGAAGGCAAGGTGGTGTATGAATTCGACGCCGATACCATCCTGTCGGCGGGCTATGTGGCGAACGAATTCTTCGACTATGACTCCCCGTCCGGCCCGGAGTCCCTGTTCGAGGATGACTATTATTACGGCTACCTTCCAGCCGTTCCAGACAGCTGTATCGATCCCCAGCCGGGCGTCTACGACTATAATGGCGACGGGACGGTCGATGGAGATGATTTCACGCCGGTCTTCACCGACAGCTCGTGTACCCAGTATTATGAGGACCGCATCAATATCCGCCAGGACGCGCTCTACCGGGTCAGTTTTGAAACTGACCTCACTGAAGGGCTCGACTTCAAGGCGACCTATTATTTTGAGGACAAGGACGGCTTCGGCGTTTCGCCCGACAGCTATGGCAACTCGCTCGGCATCTATCTCGACCAGGCGGAGGCCGGCCTCGATGTCGTCTGGCCGCGCGGCGTGCAATATGGCCTGTCGGAAGTCGGCGGCGAGCGCGAAGGCGTGGTGGGCGGCCTCACCTGGGCTGTGGCAAACCACACGGTGGAAGCCGGCGTCTGGTATGAAGACGAAACCTATAACCGCACTCAGCAGCGGCTGAACAAGACCGCCGGCAGCGCCGATGGCGATGTGCTCTTCGATGAGGTGGCCTATTACCGGCGCGACTACACCACCCAGCGTGAGACGGTGCAGCTCTATCTGAAAGACACGATCAGCCTGATGGATGACCGGCTCAATGTCGAAGTCGGCATCAAGAGCCTGCAGGTCGATTATTCGCTGGACGGCTACCGCGACTATAATGACTACGAAATCGATGGAGAGCCCGGCTACGGTCCGCAGAGCATAGATGCGGAATATGAGGACAATTTCCTGCCCATGATCGGGGCGGTTTATGATCTCAATCCGAATGACCAGATCTTTGCGTCCTACTCGCAGAACTATGCCTTGCCGCGCGGCGCCGACGACATTTTCGACAATGCGACCGCAACGCCGCTGCCTGCGCCCGAGGGCGAAGAGTCCGAGAACTTCGAGATCGGCTTGCGCACCAACAGGCCGTCCTTCTATGGCGCAGCCTCGCTCTACTACACGGCATTCGACAACCGTCTTCTGGAGAGCAGTGTCATCAACCCGGCCACCGGCCAGCCGGAAGCCTTCTATATCAATGGCGGCGAGACGACGGCTTACGGCGTTGAACTTTCAGGCGTTTATCAGCCTGATGTCTTCAATGACCAGCTCTACTTCACCGGCAACCTCACCTATAACAAATCCGAGGACGAGGATGGCTTCACACTGGCCGACAGCCCGGAATGGCTGGTCACCGGCGGTCTCACCTATGAGCCGACGACATGGCTGATTGCAAATATCTCCGGCAAGCACACCAGCGAGCGCTATGCCACCTTCACCGAAACCGGTGAAATGGAAGCCTTTACCGTGTTTGACGGCTATCTCGATATCGGTGGACCGAATGATTTCGGTCTGCCGGAAAATGTCGGGCTGCGGCTGAATGTCAGCAATATCTTCGACGAGGAAGTTCCGACTGCCTTCGTCTTTGCCGGCTCGGCTTTCTACCGCCCGCTCAATCCGCGCACATTCCAGGCGACCCTTACCGTTCACTTCTAGGACGGGCTTGTCCCAGACCAGAGAGCAGGCAGCCGGCACAAGCCGCGCTGCCTGTTTTCTTTTGGGCAGGATAAGGGGGATGCGACGCTGTCTGAGACAGGCCGGATTATCCAACCGGACGTAGCGGATCCATCCAGCGCAAAATGGCTCAAAATCACGGTGCATGGACGGTGCACGGGTGGTGCATGGGCGGTGTTTCCGGAGGCCATCTGCCGGTGGCCGGACGTGTCCCCCTCGCCGCCTTTTTGAAAATTTCGTGATCTTGCCGCAAAAGAGACCGGTCGCGCTTGGCAACCGCATCCAATTATCCGACCTTCAGGCCAACCGGTCCATAATTCGACAAGCCGGGGCACCTGCCTCTCACCGGTCAAGTCCGGGCCACTTATGCTCGCCCGTGTTCAGCCCGCCTATCTGAGGAAGCCATCATCATGCATCGCAGTCTGCCCCCGGCTTTCGGTCTTCTTCTGGCCGGTCTCACCCTGGCCGCGGGCTGGACATTCCTCAAGCCGGATAAAGCCGCAGGGCCGGAGGACGGCGTGACCGATCTGCCCGGCGCGCCCACCGCAAAGATCGCCGGTGACCCGGCCCGACCAAGTACCGAAACGGTCACCTATCTCATCGGCGACCGGGCAAGCTTCAATCCCGCCGATCTTGCTTCAGAGCTGACACTCGCCCTCTCACGCGGCAAGCCTGCCGACATTCGCGTGGACACCCATACCGATACTCTGCTTGAGAAGCCCGATAGCCAGGCGATGACCGACCTCTGGGCCGCTGAAGTGGACGAGCTTCTTGTCCTCCTCGGCGCCGACCCGACGATCATCACCACGACCGCGCATGGTGAGACCGATCTTGCTGTCGAGACAGAGGACGGCGTGCGGGAGCCTGCGAACCGGCGCGTGGTGGTGACGGTGGTGTATGGTCAGGGCCCGCCCGGCTGAGCGGCGGTTTGCATGGCAGGCCAGAGTTGATAGAGAGCGTGACCCGTGAAATTGCGCGTAGATTGGGGCGAATTAGCCAAGTCATGTCAAAGTCTGTACTGGTCCTGGACCTTGATGGCACGCTCATTCGCGGCGACATCACCCAGGAACTCCTGATCCTCTGCGCAAGACGGATGCCGCTGCATCTTCCCTATGCAATCTTGCTGCTCATCGTGAACCGGTCGAAGGCCAAGCGCTTCATGTCGGAGCGGTTGCACCAGTATATCGACCCGGCGCTTCTACCCTATGAACCGGCCGTCTTCGACCTTGTGGAAAAATACCGCAAGGACGGTCACAAGATCGGGCTTGTTTCCGGGACAGACGAGATCCTTGTCGAGAAGATCGCCGGCTATCTTGGTCTCGATTTCTTCAAGGGGTCGACGCCGGGTGTGAACCTCACCGCGCACCGCAAGGCGAAATTCCTGACCGACAATTACGGCGAGAACTTCATCTATGCCGGCAATTCGAAAGCCGACTTCGCTGTCTGGAAACTTGCCGAAAAGGGCTATGGCATCAATGCGCCGGGCAAGTCCTATCGCCTGCGCCGTGCGTCGGAAGTCGAGGCCGAAGTCGAACAGCTGGTGAAGAAGCGGGGCGAAATCCGGGCCCTTTTTACGGCGATGCACCCACAGCGCTGGGCGCTGAGCCTTCTGATCTTCCTTGTGCCGCTGATTATGCGGGACCAACTGGCGCCTGATGACTGGCGCCTTCTGGTGGCGGGCCTGATCGCTTTTTCGGTATTTTCCAGCGCGACCTATATTCTGGACGATCTGTTCGACATAGCCGATGACCGCGCGCATCATTCAAAACATGCCCGCCCTCTTGCCAGCGGCGCGCTGAGCATCCGCACCGCGCTGATCTTCATTGCCATCGCCTTCCCGCTATCCATTGCCGGCGCTTTTGCGATTGCGCCCCTGTTTGGAATTGTCACCATCGCCTATGGGCTGCTCGTTACCGCCGCCCTGTCGCGGCTGAAACGCGTGCCGGTTCTCAATATCGTTCTGTTTGCGAGCCTCTTCGTCATGCCAGTCCTGGGCGGCGCCGCAATTGCGGGCGCCCCGTTCTGACCGGCCCTGCGGGGCCCGGGATGACGCTTGAAAGCGAATGTGGCACAAGCGGCGCCATGGCTGACGATGTGATGACGGGGATGGTCCCGCCGCTTTTTGCCGATGTGCCGAAAAGCGTGTCCTTCAAGAAATTGCGCAAGCGGATCGTGCGCAGCGCGCTTCAGGCGGTGGACCAGTATGGCATGGTCGACCGAAGCCGAACGGGCGAGCCGCCGAAATGGCTGGTCTGCCTGTCGGGCGGCAAGGACAGCTATGGGCTGCTGGCGGCGCTGATCGACCTGAAATGGCAGGGCGCGCTTCCGGTGGAGCTGATCGCCTGCAATCTCGATCAGGGCCAGCCGGGCTTTCCGAAACACGTCCTGCCGGAATGGCTGGACAGGGTCGGCGTCAGATACCGGATCGAGACCGAAGACACCTATTCCATCGTGACCGAGAAAGTGCCGGAAAACCGCACCTTCTGTTCGATGTGCTCGCGCCTGCGCCGGGGCATTCTTTACCGGATCGCGCGCGAGGAAGGCTGTGAGGCCATCGTTCTGGGGCATCACCGCGACGATGCGCTTGAGACCTTCATGATGAATCTGGTGCATGGCGGGCGGATGGCGGCGATGCCGCCAAAGCTGCTCAATGATGCGGGCGATCTTTTCGTGCTGCGCCCGCTCATTACCTGCGCCGAGGATGATCTGGCAAAGTTCGCAGAGGCGATGGAATTCCCGATCATCCCCTGCAACCTTTGTGGCTCGCAGGACGGGCTGCAGCGGCAGGCGATGAAGGCGATGCTGGATGAGTGGGAGCGCAAGAAGCCCGGCGTGCGCCAGGTCATGGCGCATGCGCTGGCCACTGTGCGGCCAAGCCATCTGCACGATCCGCGTGTGTTCGACTTTGCGGGCCTCGCCCTTGGCGGCGCCGGCGAGGACGACCCGAACGTGCCGTTCTGATTCCGGCGCCTGATTTGCCCGGAAAATGAGCAAAAGGCCCGGTTTCGAAATCACGGGCGCTCAAACCGGCATCATCCCCCAAACTGCGTGCATGATCCCGCACGCGCCGAATGCCCTTCCAAACGGCTTTCTCTAGGGTCCGCCGGACTGATAAATGCCGGGCCTGCCTGCGCCCGCAGGGGGGACGACCGTGTTCAGAACAGCGGCCTTTGCCGTGATGTGCATGTTTTTTGCCGCGCCAGCTGTGGTGGCGCAGGAGGCATTTGACCGGGATTTCCAGACCTATACACCGCGCGTGACGCCCACCCGTATCGATAGCGCGGACGCGCCGGTGATCGATGGCAAGCTGGACGATGATGCCTGGGCCAAGGCGACGGTTCTGACGGAATTCTACCAGGTCGAACCGGAGATTGCCTATCCCGACGTGGAGACCCGGGTCTATCTCGCCCATGACGAGAACAATCTCTATGTCGGCGTCTATGCCTATGACGATGAGGTGGAGAATATCTTCGCCACCATCCTGGAGCGCGATGGCCAGGTCTGGCGCGATGACATGCTGCGCTTCTATATCGACCCGTTCGACACAGGCATCAGCGGCTTCGGCTTTGACGTGAATGCCCTTGGCGCGCGCGCCGAACGCCTCGTCCAGGCCAATCGCCCGCCCGTCGATGAATGGGATACGATCTGGGATTCGGCCGGGCAGATCGTCGAGGATGGCTGGACCGCCGAACTGGTCATTCCCTTCCGGTCGCTGAGCTTCGACCCCGGCGGAGATGGCTGGGGCCTGATGATCACACGCGAGCGCTCTCACAAGGCGCAGGAAATCCGCTGGGCGGCGATCGACCAGTCGGTCAACAAGTTCGGCTTTTCACGGGCCGGTCGACTTGAAGGCATTACCGACATCAATCGCGGTCATGGTCTCGACGTCCAGCTCCAGGCCGGCGTCACCGCCAATCGGGACTGGACTGAGCCGCGCGATGACGATGTCCGCCTCGAGCCGAGCGCCAATATCGCCTACAAGATCACGCCAAGCATGACCGGGCTGCTGACGCTCAATACCGATTTCTCGGACACGCCGCTCGATGCCCGCCAGATCAATACCGGCCGGTTCTCGCTCTTCTTTCCGGAGACCCGCGACTTCTTCCTGCAGGATGCCGCCTTCTTCGAGTTTGGTGGACAGACCTTCACACGCGGCTCCCAGTCGGTGCGCGCGATGTCCAATGTCCCGAATGGTCAGCCCTTCTTTTCACGGCGCATCGGTATCGTGAACGGCGAACGGGTGAAGATCCGCGGCGGTCTGAAGCTCAGCGGTGAAGCGGGCGGCTTCGAGATCGGCGCGCTGACCGCCCGGACGGGCGAGGCGCAGGGCATCGACTCCCAGACGCTTTCGGTTGCCCGAATTGCGACAGACCTTGGCCGCCAGCACCGTGTCGGGATTATTGCCACCCATGGCGACCCGACAGGGCGCACCGACAATACGGTCGCTGGGGTCGACTATCTCTACCAGACGCCGTCCTTTCTGGGGGGCAGCCGGATGCAGACGGACGTCTATTATCTCCTCTCCTCATCCTCGACCCGCGGGGATGACAGCTCCTTCGGGTTCAGGAGCGATTACCAGGGCGATGCGCTCGCCGGGGGTATTGAATTCCGTCAGATCGGCGATGATTTTGCCCCGGCCCTTGGCTTTGTGAACCGGGCGGGCACGCGCAACTATTCGGCCGCGATCAACCGTCGCCTGCGCCAGGGGCCGGACTGGATGCGCTGGTGGCAGTTTGGCACGCGCCACGAGTATATTACCGACCTCGACGGGCGCATGGAGACACGGCGCAATGAGCTTGTGGCCGGGCTCCAGACCCGCTGGACCGACGATCTGACGCTCTCACTGTCGGACGAACGCCAGGTCATCTTCACGCCGTTTTCCCTGCCGGGCGGTCTGGTGGTGCCGGTGGGGTCCTATGACAATGACGGGGCTACGCTGACCTTCCAGTCTTCCCTGACGCGGCCCTATGGCACGAAACTGGAGCTCAGCCATCAGGACTTCTATGGCGGGGACTCGACCAAATTCGCGAGCGATTTTCTCTACCGGCCCAATGCGCGGATCGACCTTCGTGCGTCCTATTCCATCGAGGCGATTTCGGTGCCGGCGGGCGATGTCGATGTGCAGATCGGCTCGGTCAACACGGTGTTCAATCTGAGCCCGGACCTCTCCATCTCGACGCAGACGCAATATGACAACATCTCCCACAGCCTCTCCTTCTTCGGCCGGGTCAACTGGGAGCTGAGGCCGCAGACCGAGCTTTTCATAGGGCTCGGCCATGGCGCGATCATCGAGGGAGACGACTTCCGCAGCAATTTCCGCTCAGTCCAGACGAGCGCGATCATCCGGCTGGGGAATACATTCAGGTTTTGAGGAACTTGCGGCACGTGCCGCCCATTTGCTCCGAAGAGCAAGGCTGGAGGCTGCCCCCATGAACGAGTTCCTGACGACCTGGCATGAGGCCGCGGTGACGAGCGCCGGCCTGTTCTGGATGGCGCTATGGGCGTTCGGGCTCGGCTATCTCATTTCCTCGATGATCCAGGTCTTCGTGACGCGGGAGCGGATGAAGCAGACCATGGGCGGTGAGGGCCCCAAGCCCATCGCGCTCGGCACGTTTTTCGGTTTCATTTCAAGCTCCTGCTCCTTCGCGGCACTGGCGACCACGCGCTCGCTCTTTGCCAAGGGGGCAGGCTTTGTCGCCTCGCTCGCCTTCCTGCTGGCCTCAACCAATCTCGTCATTGAGCTCGGGATCATTATCGCGGTCTTCCTCGGCTGGCAGTTTGTTGTGGGCGAATATGTGGGCGGTATCCTGCTCATCCTGTTCACCTGGATGATCGTGCGTCTGACCGGCGCGTTTGGCCTTGCCGAGAAGGCCCGTGAGCGGGCGCGCGAGGCCGAAGGGTCACAGGAAGAGGGCGAGGTCCCCAACTGGAAGAAACTGATCCAGAGCCGGGAAGGCTGGCGCAAGGTGTCCCACCGCTATGTCATGGAATGGGGCATGGTTTGGAAGGATGTGACGGTCGGGTTCACCGTGGCGGGGATCATCGCCGCCTTTGTGCCGCGCGCCTTTTTCGAGACGCTATTCATCGGGTCCGGCTCTGACGATCCGGCCTTCTGGCAGGTGCTGGCCCAGACCATTGTCGGGCCTCTGGCGGCGTTCTTCACCTTTATCGGCTCAATGGGGAATATTCCGCTGGCCGCGGTCCTCTTCTCGAACGGCGTCGCCTTTGCGGGCATCATGGCCTTCATCTTCTCAGACCTGATCGTCCTGCCCGTGCTGCGCATCCAGGCGAAATTCTATGGCTGGCCGATGGCGCTCTATATCATGGGCGTTTTCCTGATCGCGCTGGTCGGGACGGCGCTGGTCCTGCACTACGCCCTGAGCGCGATGGGCCTCCTGCCGGACCCCTCCGGCGTTCAGGCGGTGACCGACCGGGAGTTCTTCAAGGTCGACTATACGCTGTTCCTGAATCTGGCTTTCCTGGCACTGTCGGGTGTCTTCCTCTGGTGGAAGGGCGTGACGGCAGGCTTCGGAAATCCGGTGGGCGAAGGCGCGACGGAGAAAATCCTCTTCGTTCTGGCTGTGATTGCCTATCTCTGGCTGGCAGGTGGACTGGTCATAGCGCCTATGCTGGCGGGTTAGAGGCCTGCCCAGCCCAGCCGAGATACAGCGTTGGCGACTGCACTGCGCCGACGGGTCCGGGCTATAGAAAATTCAGAGCCAATCCATGGCGCTGCCCTCGCTTTCTGGTAGCCGATCTGCTTTGATGGGGGCTTGTTGAGTTGGGCAGGAGGATACTTCCAGATGACGTATAGATGGCTGGCCGCACTAGGCCTCGTGGCGCTTGGCGCGTGTTCGAACCCCTCAGGCGGGGACGCGGGCGAGGCGCCCGAAGAGGCGGCGAACGAGACCCCGGCGGCGGAGAGCCAGTCTGTCTATACGATCCTGACCAGCGGCACGAAGATCGGCGACATGGTTGTCGACCGGGCGGGCAATGAGATCACGGTCGATTATGAGTACCGCAATAATGGCCGCGGCCCGACCATGGCCGAGGAAATCACGCTGAACGAGGACGGTGTCCCGGTCGCCTGGAGCGTGAAGGGCAATACGACCTTCGGCAATGCCGTCGATGAGAGCTATTCGGTCACAGACGGGACGGCGAACTGGACCGATTCCACGGGCACGGGCGACGCCGCGATCGACCAGCCGAGCGTCTATATCGCCCAGTCGGGCACGCCCTATGCGCTGGCCGTCTATGCAGGCGCCCTGCTCGGCGATGACGACATGTCGATGCCGGCGCTTCCCGCGGGCACGCTCAGCATGGAGGAGCTGGAGAGCTTCGAGATCGAAGGGGCGGACGGCGCGCTGGATGCGACCGCCTATGCGCTGATCGGGCCGGAACTCGACCCGACCTATTTCCTGATGGATGCAGACGGCGAGGAGTATCTCGCCCTGATGACGCCGGAATTCCTGATCGTGAAGGAAGGCCTGGAGGGCAATGACGAGATGTTGCGCCAGAAGGCAGTCGATTATTCGACGCAGCGTTTCGAGGATCTGCAGGCCGAATATGCCCACAATTTCGACGGGCCGGTGCGGATCACCAATGTGCGCGTCTATGAGCCGGAAACGATGGCGCTGAGCGAGCCGTCCTCGGTCCTGGTCGAGGATGACCGGATCACGGCCATCGAAGCAGCCGATGCCAGCGGCGAGGGCGAATATGTCATCGATGGCGAAGGCGGGACGCTCATCCCCGGCCTTTCCGACATGCATGGCCATATGGGACAGAATTCAGCGCTCCTGAACGTGCTGGCCGGTGTCACCTTTGTGCGCGACATGGGCAATGACAATGAGGTTCTGGACGAGCTGATCGGCAAGATCGAAAACGGCACGCTGGCCGGCCCGCGCATTGTCCGCTCCAGCTTCATCGAGGGCAAGAGCCCCTATAATTCCAATAACGGCATGATCGTCAGCAATCAGGAAGAGGCCAATCAGGCCGTCCGCGATTCCTGCGAGGCCGGGCATTTCTTCCAGATCAAGATCTACAACTCCATGAAGGGCGAATGGGTGCCCGAAATGGTGGATCTCGCGCATGAGTGCGGGCTGCGGGTCGCGGGCCATGTGCCGGCCTTCTCGCGCGCCAATCAGATGATCGAGGCCGGCTATGACGAGCTGACCCATATCAACCAGGTCATGCTGGGCTGGGTGCTGGAAGACGATGAGGACACGCGTACCCTGCTGCGTCTCACCGCCCTGCAGCGCCTGCCGAATGTCGATCTCGACAGCGAGCAGGTTCAGGAGACCCTCGACCTGATGGTCGAGAATGACGTCTCCATCGACCCGACGCTGGCGATCCATGAAGCGCTGCTGCTGTCGCGCAATGGCGAGACGCGGGCGGGTGTCGCCGACTATGTCGACCATATGCCGGTCGGTGTGCAGCGCGAGGCCAAACAGGCCTGGTCCAATATCGAGACGCCTGAAGACGATGAAGCCTATGCGGGCGCCTTCGACCAGATCGTCGAGACGCTGTCGCGGATGCGCGAAGCGGGCATCACCATCTGGTTCGGCACCGATATGGGCGGCGCGTTCAACCAGCACCGCGAGATGGAGCTCTATCAGGATGTCGGCTTCACCCCGGCGGAGATCCTGACACGGGCCACGCAGGAGGCGGCTGACTATCTGGAGATGGGCGATGAGATCGGCTCCATCGAAGAGGGCAAGAAGGCCGACTTCTTCCTGGTTCCGGGCAATCCGCTTGAGGACCTTGCTGCCATCAAGACGGTCGAACTCGTCATGAAGGATGGCACGGCCTACTTCCCGAGCGAGATCTATCCGGCCTTCGGGATCGAGCCTTTTGTGGACGCGCCTGAAGTCGTCGCGCCAGAGGCCGCCAACGCAGAGTGAGCGGGATCGTCATCCATGTCGATGCCGACGCCTGTCCGGTAAAGGATGAAGTCTACAAGGTGGCGCTGCGCCACGACCTGCCGGTCAATGTCGTCGCCAACAGTTTCATGCGGGTGCCCCAGCACAGGCTGATCACCCGCGTGACGGTGCCGGAAGGCCCCGATGTTGCCGATGACTGGATCGCCGAGCGGGCCGATGCGCACGCCATCATTGTGACGAGCGACATCCTGCTGGCCGAGCGCTGCCTGAAGGCGGGGGCGCGCGTCCTCTCGCCCAAGGGCAAGGCGTTCACCGAAAACTCCATCGGGCAGGCCGTGGCGACGCGGGCCATCATGGAGGACCTGCGCGGCATGGGCGAACAGACGAGTGGGCCGGCCAGCTTCAAGCCGGCGGACCGGTCGAATTTCCTCTCCGCGCTGGAAGTGGAAATCCAGAAGCTGAAGCGGGGGCGTTGAACCCGAGAACGGCCGAGCCCCTTCGACCCGCAGGCGCGGGCCACTTCCCCCCCAAGCGGGGGAAGACCTAGCCGAAGGGGCTTAGCCTTCTGGCTTCTGCGCCACGTAGAAATTGGCGGCCATGCTGCTGTCGGTACGCAGGCTCTCCGTGAGAGTGAAGCCGTTGCTGTCCAGCATGGAAAGGATGTCCTCTTCTGAAAGGAAGCTGACATGGGGCGCCTTGCCTATGGCACGCATCAATGGCACGGCCACACGCAGGATGGGCGAGGCATCCTTCAGGCAGGCTGTGCTCTGGATGAAATAACCGCCGGGCTTCAGCAGGGCATGAATCTTCTGCGTCACGCCTTCCGGGTCCCGGCAGAGATGAAGGATGTTGAGACCGAGAACGACATCGAATTGCTGGCCGCGCGGTTCATATTCCTCAATGCCGGTCTGCCTGAAATCGATATTGCCGATGCCGGCATCTGCCGCCCGCCCACGTCCGACATCGAGCATGTTCCCGGCGACGTCGGTTGCGAGGATGTATCTGACATGCGGCGCGTGCAGGAGCGCGGTTGAGCCGGTGCCACAGCCGAACTCGAACACCTCGCTTTCGGGCGTCAGATATTTTCGTGTGATAGCGAGCTTCTGCTCATAGGTTGCCTGATCGGCGATGGGCTGGCTGGCATATTTTTCCGCGAGCCTGTCCCAGAAGCGCTGGTCGCCTTTTGATGTCGCTTTCATTCGTCCCCCTGAAGAAGCTTTCCGCTAGAATTTCGGCACCCTCATCAGCTCCGGCTCGAGCTCTCCGATACTGGTTGCGCCGAGCAGGGCCATTGTGCGGCGCAACTCATCCTCAATGATGGAAAGCGCGCGTTCGACGCCGGGCTGTCCGCCTGCCCCGAGGCCGAAGAGAGATGCGCGCCCGAGGGCCACGCCGGTGGCGCCGCGCATGAGGAGTTTGGCGACATGACTGCCCCGGCGCACACCGCCATCGGCTATGATGTCGGCGCGCCCGCGCACGGCGTCGGCAATCTCTGGCAACAGGTCGATGACGGGCACGGAGCTGTCGAGCTGCCGCCCGCCATGATTGGAGACCCAGACCGCATCTGCGCCGATCTCGATGGCGTTCTTTGCGTCTTCGGCGCGCGAAATGCCCTTGATGGCAAAGCCGCCCTCCCAGGCATCGCGCATCCATCTGACATCGTCCCAGGTCACCGAGCGGGAAAACTGCTCATTCACAAAGCCGATGACACCGCCCGTCTCGCCGGCATTGCCGCCGCGCAGATGGGTGAAATTGGCAGGCGTAATCTTCGGACTGCGCACCAGGTCCCATAGCCATCCCGGACGCGCGAGAACCTGACGCGCAATCTTGAGGTTTGGTGTGGGCGGCACGGCGAAGTGATTGCGCGGGTCGCGCTCCCGATTGCCCGCCACGGGCATGTCCACGGTCAGGATACAGCCCGTAAAGCCAGCCGCCCTGGCGCGTTTCAGGAAGGTCTTCACGATCTCCTTGTCGTTCCAGACATAGAGCTGGACCCATTTCGAGCCCGGATTCGCCTCTGCGATATCCTCTAGCGTCTGGGAGGCGAGCGTCGAGCAGGCATAGATCACCTTCTTCTCATGCGCCGCGCCCGCCATCGCGAGCTCGCCTTTGGCGGGATGGAAGAGACGCGTTGAAGCGGTCGGCGAGATGAAGAAGGGAAGCCGTGTCTTCTGGCCCATGATCGTGGTGGAGCAGTCGATTTTCGACACATCACGCAGGGTGCGTCCGGTAAGCTGATAGTCGTCAAAGCGGCTGACCGAATGCTTCAGCGTGACCTCATCATCGGCCCCGCCGTCGATATAGTCGAACACCATGCGCGGCAGCCGGGCCTTCGCCATGGCGCGCAAATCGTCGATGTTGATCGCGCGGTCGAGTTTCATGTCTGGCAGCGGCCTCCCACCGGGCTTTTTCTTATCCCTTCAGCGATAAGCGCGCGAGCGCAGCTGCGTCAATCGCGCCGACGTCCGGGAACGGGGCCGGTCAGGTAACGTTTTTCAAGGCAGAGACACTGAACTGGAGAGCGCCATGAAAGATAAAGAGATCGAGAAGGAAGCCTCCGAAGGACTGGAGGACCAGCATGTACGGCCCGCCGGCAAGGAGGCCCAGAAGAATCCGCCTGAGGACTGGGACAAGCAGGATGAGGAACTGGACGAGACATTTCCGGCCAGCGACCCGCCCGCCAATTACTAGGCTTGCCTCGAAGGACGTTACGAAAACGCCCGCGCGCCTTGAGGGCACGCGGGCGTTGTCTTGTTGGCGTTCTGAAAACCCTAGAAGGCGGTGTGCGCGCCCACCAGGATCACATCGGTCTTGGCATCATTGTCGGCCCAGGTGCTGCCATCGGGGAAGTTGCCGCCGCTGAGGAAGTTGAGCGGGGCAAAGCCATCGACATGGATCGCCTCAGCAAAGAGGTTCACATTGTCGATGAGATAGCGCGAATAGCCCAGAACGAACTGGTTCTGGCGCTCCCATGGCGCGCCATCATCGCCCGCGCGGAACTGGCTGAACTCAAGCGAGACATAGTTGGTGCGCTTGTCAGACAGCAGGAAGTCGCCAAAGCCATAGCGTCCACCGACGGTCCATGAGCGGGTTTTCTGCGCTTCATAGACGCTGAGCGGGTTGGTCGGGATCGGGACAGCCGAGCCCGGCCATTCCTCTGTGGTCTCTGCGAACTCACCCAGAAGCTCGAACGCGCCAAGCTGTGTATGGGCATAGGCGGCCCAGGCCGGATTGTTGTCGCCGCACGGATTGAAGTGGAAGACCGGATAGCTCTGGCAATAGGGTGACCCATGCTCATAGCTGGCGCCGAGCATGACCCAGTCGGCGTCATTCAGGTGGAAGGTGTAATTGGCATCGACCGCAAAATTGTTGACGCGGGACGGGACCACTGTGCCTTCGACCGGCGCATTGGCGGCGCGGAACTGCGCCCCGCCCTGGATGGCCATGGCCCGGACCATGAGGTTTTCATCGACATAGCCGACCTGAGCGCCATAGGCGAGACCGGCGAAGGAGTGCCAGCTGGTCGAATTGGTGAAGGGGCTGACCGTGTCATTGAGGCCGAATGGCGTGTCCACCTTGCCGATCACGGCGAAGAGCGGCGAGCGCTCCAGATTGCCCAGCATCAGGTAAGCGCGCTGCATGACGAGCTGATTGCGGTCGAGACTGGTGATCGTGCCGGAGGCAAAGTTCTGCTGCGGATTATAGAGAATTTCTGCATAGCCGGTCAGCCAGTCAGAGAAATTGGCGGTGAAACCGAGCTGGGCTGAGTGGATCAGCGCTTCGGAGACATGATCGCCGATCTGGTTGGCGGAGGTCGGGTTGCGCATCAGGTAGCCGAACTTGGAATCCCTGTTGCTGTCCTGATAGTTGGCGATGCCGATGATCGAGCCGCTGACGGTAAGCGGGGTGGCCAGGCGGTCTTCGGCGCGCGCCTTGAGCTGGACGATCGGCTTCTTGTTCACATATTCCGCGGCATCGAGAACATCGAAGCCATAGGCGGCATCGGTGCCGACAAAGCCGGTGCGGTTGACCAGCGTATCGGTGGCGAGTTCCGGACCATCGCTGGCCGGGACGCGTTCGATGTCGTCTTCGTCCAGCATCCGGTCGAGACGCGACATCAGCGCGGCGTTCTGTGCCTCAAGCTTCTCGATCCGCGCAAGCAGGTCTTCATTGCTGGGTGACTGGGCGCTGGCGACAGGTGCGAGCGAGACGAGCGCGGCGAGTGCAACGCCGGAGGTGAGCCAGGTGGCGCGTTTCATGAGTTTTCCCCTTCTGATCAAGGGCCGCCCTCACAGCCCTTGCCCTCAGCGGCCGGTGTCAGACCGGGCGCAGATTTTGGTGGGCGGCTCATGGCACGAAGCGGCGATTCTGGGAAGCAAAAACGCGCTAAGCACATGAAAATATATAATATTTTCCAGATGAATAATGCCGCCACCCTTCCCATGCGGAAGCCCAATGCACCATCTCCCCATTTCACGGAGCGGCAGGCTGGAAATGTTCAGGGCCTTGCCGGCCTGTTAATCTGAAACGGAATATCGGATGTCTGGAAACGTACCTGCCACCTGGTGGGCCCCGGCCGCTTTCAGCCGGTCTGCGAGCCCGGCATCGGCATGTCCGCCGCCGGTAAACCCGCAGACCCGCATGCCCGCGGCAAGGCCCGCACGCACGCCGTTCTCACTGTCCTCGATCACCAGACATGAGGCCGGTTCTACACCCAGCTTCCCTGCCGCGTAGAGAAAGAGGTCCGGCGCGGGCTTGCCGTGCTCTACCCTGTCGGAGGAGTAGACATGGGCGCCGAAAAGCGGGGCGAGGCCTGTGATCTCAAGCTTGCGATGGAGCTTGTCCTGCTCTGAGGAGGAGGCCACGGCGACCGGGCCGTTAAAAGCTTCGGCGAGATCGCGCGCGCCTTCTATGGCGGTGAGCTCTGTCTCGAAGCGGGTCCATATCGCTGACTGGATAATCGCCGGGAAATCTGAAGGCAGGTCTATGCGCCGGTCTTTGGCGTCCTGCCGGAGGGCCGCGTGATAGTCGCGATTATGAAGGCCGACAAAGCGCGAGAGATAGGTCTCAGTGTCATAGACGAGCCCCCAGCCGGAGAGGTGTTCGCGCTCGACCGCAATGGCGATGACTTCGGAATCTACCAGCACGCCATCACAGTCAAAGATGATGGCCTGCGGCGCGCCCACCTAGCGCCGCCCGAACAGTTTTTCGATGTCGGCGAGTTTCAGCTCGACATAGGTCGGGCGGCCATGATTGCACTGGCCTGAATAGGGGGTCGCTTCCATCTGGCGGAGCAGCGCGTTCATCTCATCGGCGTTGAGGCGCCGCCCGGCGCGCACGGCCCCGCCCTTGCAGGCCATATTGCCCATGATGTCCTCAAACCGCTCTTTCAGGGCGAGGCCTTCCTCATATTCGGCGAAATCGTCGGCCAGATCCTTGATGAGGCCGGCAGCATCCATATTGCCGAAGAGGGCCGGCGTTGCGCGCACGCAGACAGCCCCTGCCCCGAAGGCTTCGATCTCAAGGCCCATTTCAGCGAGCTCATCGGCGCGGTCGAGCACGCGGGCGGCTTCATCTTCGGTGAGCTCGACAACTTCAGGGATGAGGAGCGCCTGGCGTTTGACGCCATCGGCGGCCATCTGCGCCTTCATCTGCTCATAGACGAGCCGCTCATGGGCGGCGTGCTGATCGACGATGACGATGCCGTCGCGCGTCTGGGCGACAACATAGGTTTCGTGCAGCTGGGCGCGGGCGACACCGAGCGGGAAATCGTGCTGCGTGGGTTCAGGCTGAGGCTCGAACCGTGCAGACGGGGCGTCGTAGCGGGCGATGTCTTCGGCAACACCGGACGAGGCAGGCTGTTGCGGCGCGGCCCAGTCCGGCATCGGCTGCGAAGGGGCCTGCGGGCGTGGCGGCGTGCTGCCATAGGAGTCGCGGAACAGGCTGGAGCGATCCCAGACAGAGGGTTGCGGCAGGGGCTGGTCCTTGGGCCGGGTCTCCTCGCCCTGCATCTTGCCAAGGGCATAGCCTGCAACCGTGGTGCTGGCGCGGTGGCCTGCGGCGGCCAGCGTATGGCGCAGCGTGCCGATGATGAGGCCGCGCACATTGCCGGCATCGCGGAAGCGGACTTCAGTCTTGGCCGGGTGGACGTTGACGTCAACGAGTTCAGGGTCGCAATCGACAAAGAGGGCGGCCATGGGGTGGCGGTCGCGCGCGAGGAAATCCTGATAGGCCGCACGGATGACGCCGGTCAGCATGCGGTCCTTTACGGGGCGGCCATTCACGAAAAGGAACTGGTACTGCGCATTGCCGCGATTGAGGGTCGGCAGGCCTGCAAAGCCTGTCAGCGTGACCCCGTCGCGTTCGGACTCAATAGCGAGCGCATTCTCACGGAATTCGCGGCCCATGATGGCGCCGAGGCGTTCAAGGTCGCCGTCGGGAGTGGCCTGGTGGGCGGCATAGCGGAAGACGTTGCGGCCATTGCTTTCAAGCGAGATGGAGACGTCTGCGTTCGCCATGGCGAGGCGTTTGACGGCATCGGTCACCGCCATCGTCTCGGCACGTTCCGACTTCATGAATTTAAGGCGCGCGGGTGTGGCGTGGAAAAGGTCACGGACCTCAATACGGGTGCCGGTCTCTCCCCTGCCCGCCCAGGCGGCGGGTTTCGGGCCTTCGACACGGCCTGCCTCAACGAAGACTTCAGACGCGTCCTCGCCGTCTGCCTTTGAGGTGAGCGTCATGCGCGAGACACTGGCGATGGAGGGCAATGCCTCACCGCGAAAGCCCATTGTGTGGATGTTGAGAAGATCGATGCGGCCATCCTCACCGGGCGCAAGCTTGGATGTGGCGTGGCGTTCCAGCGCCATAAGGATTTCAGGCCCGCTCATGCCGCAACCATCATCCTCCACGATGAGGCGTTTGAGACCGCCGCCCTCAATGGTGACGGAAATGGCGCGCGCGCCCGCGTCCAGGGCGTTCTCGACCAGCTCCTTCACGGCGGCGGCGGGCCGTTCCACAACCTCACCGGCCGCGATGCGGTTGACGGCATCGGGCGGGAGCTGGCGGATCATGGGCCGGGGCGTGAGGCGAGCAGAATCAGGCATTGACTGGAGAGTGTATCAGGCTTTGCCACGCGGCTGCAGGGGGAAGAGGCGGCGAGATGTGGACAGGCATGACCAACGAAAAAGGGCGGCCCGGAAGAGCCGCCCTTTTGAGCATTCGACAGGATTGCAATCCTAGCGGTTCGGATCGCGGGTGGCGTCCGGGGTTTCGTTGACATCGCTTTCTTCCATGTCGCCGGCTTCATCGACATCGATCTCACCAAGGACCGGCATCGGCAGGGTCGCGGTTTCCTCAATGCCTTCCGGCTGGCCGACGACCACGAAGGTGAAGTTCTCCGGCTGGAGGTATTCGGCCGCGATGCGATTGACGTCTTCAAGCGTGACGGCTTCGACCATGGCGTTGCGGCGGTCGAAATAGTCGATGCCGAGGTCTTCGAGCCGGGCGGTCATCAGGCCGGAAGCGATCTTGGCGTTGCTGTCAAAGGCCAGCGGGTAGGAGCCGGTGAGATAGGCCTTGGCGTCTGCCAGTTCCTGCTCGGTGACGCCGTCGGCCACGATCATTTCCATCTCGTCCGTCAGACCATCGATGAAGTCGCCTGCGCTTTCATTCTTGGTCTGCCCGCCGCCTGTCCAGAGATTGAGGTGATCGCTGGTCGAGAGGCTGGTATAGACGCCATAGGTGAGGCCCTTTTCCACGCGCAGATCCTTCATGAGGCGGCTTTCAAATCCGCCGCCCCCGAAGGTGTAGTTCAACACATAGGCGGGAAAGAAGTCGTCATCGTCGCGCGCCATGGCAGGGGCGGCGAAGGTCACGAGACTTTGCGGCTGGGGCAGTTCAACCACGACCGGCGCGGGCAGCGGGTCGTTGAGGGCCACGTCCTCGATGGCCTCCACGCTGGAGCTCTGCGGCAGGGCGGCCAGCGCATCGTCGAGAAGCGGCGCGAGCTCTTCCGGCGACATGGCACCCACGGCGGTGACGTAGAGCTTGTCGCCGGTCATGATCGCGTCCTTGCGGGCGCGGACCATATCCGTGGTGAGGGCGTTGATGCTCTCTTCGGTCTTGATGCGCGAGAAGGGATGGTTCGGCATCAGGGCCTGTGCCCGTGCGCGGCTGGCAAGAAAGCTCGCATCGGTCTCGCGCGTGCGGATACCAATGAGCTGTTCACGCTGGAACCGTTCGAAAGGCTCTGCATCGAAGCGGGGCTCATTCAGCGCCATGGCAATGAGGTCCATGGCCTCTGCGGCATTCTCAGTCAGCATATTGGCCGAGCAATACGTCGTCTCGTCATCGGCGCCACAGCCAAAGCTCATATTGAGCTCTTCCATACGGGTCGCGAAGTCGAGCGAGGTGAGATCGCCGGCGCCCTCATTCATGAGATAGGTCAGCGCGTCGGTGAGACCTTCCATGCCGTCCGGGTCGGTCGCAGCGCCCGTCTCCCAGGCCATGCGCAACGCCATGATCGGGATGGAGGGCTCTTCGACCAGCCAGACCGAGACACCGCCCGGTGTGGTGAATTGCTGGATCGTGGCAAAGTCGCCTTCATGGACCGTCACATCGAGCGCGGGCGCTTCGGTGGTAGCGGTGTCCTGGGCGTGCGCCAGCGGCGCTGCAAGCAGGATGGCGGCAAGGGCGCCACCAGCAGCGGATTTGAGCTTATTCATCGGTCTGGCCCTCCTCTGCGGCCGCCTCTTCCTCAGGCAGAAGATGGGCCTCGATATAGTTCTTGTCCTCGCCGAGCACGCGGCGCAGGGCGGCGATGGCATCATCCGCGCTCACTTTGCGGATGTCTTCGGGATAAGCCATGACATCCTCAACGCTGCCGCCAACCGCTAGCGTGCTGCCATAGAGATTGGCCATGCCGGCCTGGCTGTCGCGCTGATAGATCGAGGACGCAGCGAGCGAGTTGCGCGAACGCTCTACCTCTTCCTCGTTAAACCCGTTTTCGAGCACGTCGTTCACGACAGTCATATAGGCCGCCTCAAGCTCTTCGAGGCTGACCCCGTCGCTTGGCGACGCCGACAGGACGGCCGGGGCGCGGTCATGCAGGGAGAGCCAGGCATTCGCGGACGCCTCACTGGCGATCTTCTGCTCCTCCACCAGGGCCTGATAGAGGCGGCTGGTACGGCCGCCGCCGAGCACATCCATGGCGACATCAAGCGCATAGGCGAAATCACGGTCGCGCGTATAGGAGGTGGAAAGATACCAGCGTTCCCATTCCGGCTGGCGGACCTTGGGGTCTCTATGGGTGATGAGCTGGGTTTCGTCCAGCGGTTCGACATCCTGCCAGCCGCGCTGCGGAATCTCCTCGCTGGCCGACTCGATCTGTCCGTAGGTGCGTTCTGCCAGTGTGCGCACGTCCTGCGGCGTGACATCGCCCGCCACGACCAGGATCGCTTCGGATGGCGTGTACCATTTGCGA
Source organism: uncultured Henriciella sp. (assembly GCF_964005855.1). NCBI lineage: Bacteria > Pseudomonadati > Pseudomonadota > Alphaproteobacteria > Hyphomonadales > Hyphomonadaceae > Henriciella > uncultured Henriciella sp. The sequence goes on along the minus strand of NZ_CAXFSW010000001.1, from coordinate 330,853 downwards.
TAGAAGTCGAGACCGTCCTGCGGCGTCAGCGCGCCGACTTCGTCCATCTTGCCGATCACGGTGATGGCATAGGGATGGTCCTGATAGAGCGCGGACATGACCTGCTCCTGCAGGATGACGCCCGGATTGTTGTCGATGCGCTGGCGGCGCTCTTCCTTGACGACATCGCGCTCTGAGATGAACGGGCCTTCGGGATCGTCATTGATGATGAGGTCGGTCATACGCTCAGCCTCAAGCTCCATCATGCGCTCGAGCTGGCTTTTCTCCACGCGCTCATAATAGGCGGTGTAGTCCCAGGAGGTGAAAGCGTTGAGCTGGCCGCCATTGCGCTGGACGATGGTGGTGAACTCTTCAGGGCCGATATCGTCGGTTTCCTTGAACATGACGTGCTCAAAGAGGTGGGCGATGCCGGACTTGCCGGGGTCTTCATCGACCGCGCCGACCTTGTACCACACCATATGGGTGACGACGGGCGCGCGATTGTCCGGAAGCACGACGACTTCCATTCCGTTTTCGAGTTCGAACGTTGTCGGCGACCATTCGGCCTCCGCCGTGTCGGCATAAGCGAGGCCGGTGCCTAGACTTACCGCTGCCAGCCCCCCCGCAAGAAATGCTTTCATCATATCTCCTCCGTCAGACTGTCTGGTAAATTGTGGCTGTCCGCGCGTCAGGTCCCCGGAAGTTTGATCCGGTCACCGCTGCCGCGGGCAATCGAGACTTCCGCGTCGCCAGTCGCGCTGTCAGCCACGGCCCCGTCCGGCGTCGAAGAGAGGATCTGGTCTGCATCCTCGCTCGTCTTGCGGACAAGGCGGCCTTCTTCATAGTCGACAATGGCGCGGATACGCGGGTCGGTCGCATTGGCGCCGGCCGCATCGACGAGCGCGCGCTCGACCGGGCTGGCATCGGCGCCGATATTGGTCCCGAAAGCGGTCACGGTCGTCTCACGCGAGGTGTCGGCCTCACGCGGGACCGAGCTGCCAGCACGCGGCGGACGGAGGCTATATTCAGGCGGCACCGAAAGCGGCGCCTTTGTCACGACGCGAAACTCGTCAGGGCCGGCGTCACCGCCGCCGCCCCCGCCGGGAAGCAGCGAGCATCCGCCTGCGGCGAAGGCCAGTCCAAGGGCTGCAAGGGTCAGGGTCGAATGTGTCTTCGGCGTCTTCATAGGTCTCCAGCTCCACTCAGGCGGGATCGTGTTCTTCCGGTTTCGATCGCGACATTAAAAACTGATCGAAAAACAGCAAGAGCGCGCCCACAGTAATTCCCGCGTCGGCGATATTGAACACCCATGGGAAGCCAAGCGGGAAGCCGCCAATATAGGTGCCGAACCACGGGCCCGAGAAATCGAGAAAATCGACCACGGCGCCAAAACGCACGCGGTCAATGAGATTGCCGATGGCCCCGCCAATGACCAGCGACAGCGAGAGCGCGGTCAGCCAGCGTTCTGCCCGCTTCAGCCAGAAGGCAAAACCCACGGCAATCGCCATGGTGAAGGCCACAAGCACCCAGCGCATGAGGCCGGTCGACTGCATGGTGCCGAAGCTGACACCGCGATTCCACAGCATGGTGAGGTCGAAGACCGACGAAATCTCGATCCGCCCGCACAGCACGACCGGGTCGAGGCAGGCAAGCGCGTTGAAAGCCGGGGTCTGGAGCACCATCCACTTGGTCAGCTGATCTGCAATGATCATCAGCACGATGAGCGCGCCCCATCTCCAGACATGCCCGGCAGCGTTCATCAGTCCTGTCCTCTCATCTCGCGGACCGCTTCGGCGTCGCGGGGGGTGATATCCGGGAAGGCCGGATCGGCAGTGGCCGGATCGAAATATTTCCAGCTGCGCGCGCACTTCACGCCATCGGCCTTTTTCGGGACGACGGAAACACCCGGCGTATCTTCCAGCTTGTAGGCATCCGGCGGCCCGGCCCCTTCGATCAGGCGTGCCCCGGAGGTGATGAAGATATCGGCGGGGCTTTCGCCCTCGAACGCGTCGATGAGCGCCTTGTCCTCGATATAGACCTCAGGGGCCGCCTCCAGCGAGGCGCCGATACGTTTCTCGCGGCGCTCAACCTCCAGCGCGCCGGTGACGACGCGGCGGACCTTGAAGATCTTCTCCCAGCGTTCGGCGTGAGCGGGGTTGAGCCAGCTGTCGGGCGTATCCGGGAAGGTCAGCAGGTGCACGCTGTCGGCCTTGCCTGCGATATGGCTCACCAGGAAGGCTTCTTCGGTGGTGAAGGGCATGATCGGGGCAAGCCATGTCACCAGACGCTCCAGGATCAGCGCCATTACGGTGCGGGTCGCCCGGCGGCGAAGCGCGGACGGCGGATCGCAATAGAGGCTGTCCTTGCGGATGTCGAAATAGATCGCCGACAGGTCCACGCCGCAGAAATTCAGCATGGCCGCCATGACGCGCTTGAAGTCATAGGCCGCATAGGATTTTCGGATCAGCGCGTCGCTTTCGGCAAGGCGGTGCAGGACCCAGCGTTCGAGACCGGGCATGTCCTTCGCCTCGACGGCCTCATCCTCGCTATAGTCATCAAGCGCACCGAGCAGATAGCGCAGCGTGTTGCGCAGCCGCCGATAGCTCTCGGCATTCGTCTTCAGGATGTCGTCCGAGATGCGCAGGTCTTCGGTGAAGTCCGAGCTTGCCGTCCAGAGACGCAGGATCTCGATGCCGAACTTGTTGGCGACTTCTTCCGGTTCGACCGTATTGCCGAGCGATTTCGACATCTTCTTGCCGTCGGAATCGACAATGAAGCCATGGGTGACGACGTTCTTATAGGGCGCCATGCCGCGCGTCGCGCAGCATTCCAGAAGCGAGGACTGGAACCAGCCGCGATGCTGGTCGGAGCCTTCGAGATAGACGTCCGCCTGCCCTGTCGCCTCGTCGATCACACCGCGGTCGCGCAGGGTGAAGGCGTGGGTCGTGCCGCTGTCGAACCAGACGTCCAGAACATCAGTCACCTTCTCCCAGCCGGCCGGATCGGTGATGCCATCGAGGAATTTTGCCGCATCGGCAGAGAACCAGGCTTCGACACCTTCGGCGGCGATGGCGTCCAGGATGCGGGTGTTCACTTCTTTCGCCTTGTCTTCCGGCAGGGCGTAGGTGTGCGGCTCACCCTTGGGGCTGACCAGAAGCGTGATCGGCACGCCCCAGTTGCGCTGGCGCGAGATCAGCCAGTCGGGACGGTCTGCGACCATGGAGGTGATACGGTTGCGGCCCGAGGCCGGCACGAAGCCGGTCTCCTCAAGGGCTTTCAGCGCCATCTTGCGCAGGGCCGGATTGCCGTCGCTGCCCGGCTTGTCCATGGCGATGAACCATTGCGGGGTCGCGCGGCGGATAACCGGCGCCTTGCTGCGCCAGGAATGGGCGTCGCGGATCATGGTCACGCCGCGCGAGAGGAGGTTTCCAGCCTCGGTCAGCAGGCGCATGACCTCCTGATTGGCCTTGCCTTGCTCGCCGCGCTTCTTGCCGGAGGTGCGGATGATGTCGAGGCCCTGAAGGGCTTCGGGGAGGTCGGCGTGCTCGTAGACGCCGTCTTCGTTGACGATGTCGCGGATGTCGCTGGCTGTACGGCCTGACGCGATCCAGACGAGGAAGTCATCCTCACCATGGGCGGGCGCAGTGTGCACGAAGCCCGTACCGGCATCATCGGTGACGTGGTCGCCAGCGAGCATGGGGATGTCGTGGGTGTAGAAGTCTGAGAGCTCGTGGAGCGGGTGGCTCAGCGTCCAGCCCTTGGGATCGGCATCCGAGACGCGCTTGAAACCAGAGACCTTGGCGCTCTCCATGACGCTATCCGCCAGAGCGTCAGCCAGAACATATTTGTCGCCTGGCGCCGCGAAAGGCGCAAAGCCAAGCTCTTCCTCGCTCATCACACTTTCGACCTCATAGAGGCCATAGGAGATGTTCGGGTTGAAGCTGACGGCCTGGTTGGCCGGGATGGTCCACGGCGTGGTTGTCCAGATGACGACCGAGAAGTCTTCGCCCTGAACCGGAAACTTCACCCAGATCACCGGCACCTTACGGTCGTGATACTCGACTTCAGCCTCGGCGAGCGCGGTGCGTTCCACCGGGCTCCACATGATCGGCTTGGAGCCGCGCACGAGGCGGCCGGACATGGCAACGCGGAGGAATTCGCGCACGGTTGCCGCTTCCGAACCGTAATTCATGGTCAGATAGGGATGGTCCCAGTCGCCCTCGACGCCGCAGCGGCGGAAGCCCTGTTTCTGGACCTCGATCCATTTTTCGGCATAGGCGCGGCAGGCGCGGCGGAATTCATCGCCCGGGACATCATCCTTGGTGCGGCCCTTGGAGCGGAACTCCTCCTCGACCTTCCATTCGATCGGCAGGCCGTGGCAGTCCCAGCCGGGGATGTAGGAGGCGTCATAGCCCAGCATCTGGTGGCCGCGAACGACAAGGTCCTTGAGGATCTTGTTCATCGCCGTGCCAAGGTGGATCGGCCCGTTCGCATAGGGCGGGCCGTCATGCAGGATGAAGGGCTTGGCGCCACGCGCCTTCGCGTCCTCACGCATGCGGTCATAGAGGCGCATTTCGTCCCAGCGCTCGATCCATTTCGGTTCGGCCTTGGGCAGCCCCCCGCGCATGGGGAAATCGGTTTTGGGCAGGAAAAGCGTGTCGCGATAGTCGTTCGCGGCTGTCTTGGTCTCGTCGGTCATATCAGGAAAGTCAGTCTCGAATTAGCAGCGTGGTTGCAAGCGGAAATAACAAGGCCCCGGCACCGCGCTGGAGGCTGTTTCACATCAACAGCTCAGCACGCCGCCGGGCGGCTAATTCGAATTATGCGGACGCATGCGAGAAATATCATGGCGCATGCCTCTAGCAGGGCCGTTCCGGCCTGTCACCCGGCAAAGACCGGGCGGGCCGCCTACTCGGCGAAGAAGAAGTTCACCACACCGGGGACGATGGCGAGAAAATTCTCAAGATTGGTGGCGATGTTTGCCTTTGTCATGCCGCCATCAAGGATCACATAGCGCGAGACACCCACCGAATCCTCAAGCCGCCAGACACTGACGGCGGCGCGTTCGAGATTGGCCTGGTTGACCTTTTCCAGTGTCACCGTGTCATCGGCCTGAAAACGCGAACTCATGATGATGCCGCGGCAGGCGCCCGCTTCGCAGGCGGTGCCTTCCATATAATAGGTCACGCCGTTCGGCGTCTCGGCACGCAGGGAGTTTTCCGTCGTCTCGCCGAAGGCAAGGACCTTGTGGCCCGCATCGGTGACGAAGCTTTCAAGGTCATCAATCGTCACCGATTGAACGGTCTCCGCCGTCTGTGCAGCGGCCGTGCCGGCAAGAGCTGCCACGCCAGCGAGCGCGTAAGCGAGTTTCATCATGGGTGTCCCTTCCAGTGTGCGTCTTGTCTTCTTTTTATACGAACGACGCAGAAAGTCAGCGGTTGCTAGCGCGCTGCGGACAGAAGGCGGCGGGCTTCGGCCTTGTCCTTGTGCATCTGCTCGACCATGGCGTCGAGCGAGGGAAAGTGCACTTCGGGGCGCAGATAGTGGACCAGTGCGACCTCAAGGAACTGACCGTAAATGTCACGGTCGAAGTCGAAGATGAACGTCTCCAGCAACGGATCGCGCAGGCCCGTGGTGGGGGTGCGGCCGAAATTGGCGACGCCGTCCATCCATTCGCCGGTCCCGGCAATCCGCGCGCGCACGGCATAGACACCGTGGCGCGGATGGATGAGCGTACCGAGGCGGATATTGGCAGTCGGAAAGCCGATGGTGCGCCCGCGCTTCTCGCCCGCCTCGACATGGCCGTCTGCGATCCAGTCATGGCCAAGCATTTCTGCGGCGCGCTGTGGGTCGCCTGCGATCAGCGCTTCGCGGATGGCGGTCGAGGAGGCCTTGATCGCTTCGGGACCTTCGACTTTCTCGACAATGGTGACATCAAACCCGAAGGAGCGGCCAAGCGAGGACAGCCTGTCTGCGTCGCCCATGCGCCCGCGCCCGAAGCGGAAATCGAAACCGACGGCGACATGCGCCACGCCGAGCCCGTCATGCAGGACTTCGCGGCAGAATTCCTCATCGGTCATGGAGGCCATCTGCGCGTTAAAAGGCAGCTCGAAGACGGCCTTTGCGCCAAGCTCGACAAGGCGCGCATTCCGACGGGCGGGCCGGTAAAGCCGGAAGGGCGGGTCGTTCGGGCGAAAGAAAGCACGCGGCGGCGGCTCAAAGGTGGCGACGCCCAGCGGATGCGCCTCCACACGTGCAGCATCGATCACGGCCCGGTGGCCAGGATGCACCCCATCGAAATTGCCGAGCGCAACCGAATAGCCGCGCGCGGAAGCGGGAAGGTTACGATAGTCGGCATGCACCGCCATTCCGCGCGCCTAGCCTTCCTTGCTCGGGACCATGACCTTGGCTTCGCCGGCCACGACAGCCTTGTCATTCACAAGACAGGTAATCTTGAGGGTAATGCGGTTGCCGCGCTCGAACATCTCAGTGATCTCGGCCCGCGCGGTTACCGTATCGCCGATAAAGACCGGGCGGCGGAAGCGCATTTCGAGGTGCGTGAAGATCGCGCCGGGCCCCGGAAGGTCATTGCCCAGAATGCCGGAAATATAGGACGCGGTCAGTGCGCCATGGGCGATGCGCTGACCGAATGCGGTCTTCTTTGCGTATTCCTCATCCATATGGATCGGGTTGTAGTCGCCCGACACCTTGGCGAAGAGATCGATGTCTTCCTCGGTAATCGTATGGACGGTCTCATGCGCCATACCGACGCTGAGTTCCTCAAACTTGTATCCATCCTTGGCGCTCATACACCTGTCTCCGAAAGCTATTTTGCGGTCTGTTACAATGCGAGGACCGTTTCGTCACCACTTTAGCGCGGGCATCGCCCAGCGGGCTTCAGCCTCATACTCGCCGAGCAGGGTTTCAAGCTCACTTTCGAAATCATCCCCGTGATCGGCAAGCCCTGTGCCCACATAAAGGGCATCAAAGCCCTGGCTGGCGGCACCGCGCATGTCGGTCGCCGGACTGTCGCCTATGCAGAGAACGTTCTCCGGCGCCTTGCCGCGGATCTCCCGCGCACGCTCCAGCGAGAGCCGGTAGATCGGATCGTGCGGCTTGCCCGGATAGATGACGCGCCCGCCCTCTTCTTCGTAGATCGCGGCGAGTGCACCGGCGCACCAGATAAGCTGGTCGCCCACGCGGACCTTGATGTCGGGATTGGCGCAAATCATCGGCAGGTCGCGCCCTGCCCCGACTTTGAGCATGCCGCGATAGGATTCCGGGTCGTCCTTCTTCTCGTCTTCCAGCCCGACGCAGAGGACGGTCTCTGCCTCCTCGGGCGGCGCGAAACTGAGGTCCAATCCCTCATAGAGAAATTTGTCTCGCTCCCAGCCGCTATCGACGCCGAGGCGCCAGATCTTTTCATGGCGGCGGCGGGCAAGTTCATCGCGGGTCGCATCGCCGGAGGAAACGCAGTCATCAAAGGCGCCATCAGGCACGCCCATGGGCTCGAAATAGGAAATGACCTGCTGTTTGGGGACCGGCGCATTGGTGATGAGAACCACCGTGCCGCCCGCCTCACGGAAGTTCACCAAGGCCTCGCAGGCCGGCTCAAAGGCGCTGCGGCCATTATGGATCACGCCCCAGACATCGCAGAGGATCGTGTCGTACTGCCCGGCAATCTCGCCGAGCCCCGGAATATGCTGAGGTTTCGTCATGGCCGCTCAACTAGCACCGCAGGACCTGCGGTCAATCTGCCTGTTGCGTGCACTCAGCCAAAGGCGGACAGGCGGTCGATGAATTCCTGCGGCGGAGCGGTTTCCTGCATCAGAGAGGATTTGATGGGCTTGGGCGCGCCAAAGACATGGCCCTGGCCGAAGGGAATGTCGTATTCCAGCACTTCGACGACGCTGACTTCTTCTTCCATCTTCTCCGCGATCAGGGTCACCCCGAAACGCGAGCAGACGGCAGCGACTTCCTCACCGGCCAGACGGCGGTTGATGTTGGACTCTGGACGCGGGCCGTAGGGGTCACCGAGCTGGGCGATGAGATCGTCGCCCTTCATCTTGATAAAGCGCACACCGGCTTCCTGCAGACGCGGAAGGTTAATCGCAAGGTCGTGGGCATGGTCGATGGAGAAACGGAAACCAAGCTGGGTCAGCTTTTCCATACTTTCGCGCATCTGGCGCGAGCGGTTCTCGAACCGGTCGGCGGGAATCTCGAAAATGAGCGCGCCGGCAAGGTCGCGGTTCTCCTGCATGAATTCCAGAAAATGCGGGAAGAATTGCGGATCAGTCAGCGAGTTTGGCGAGATATTGCAGAAGACACCGACGCGGCGATCACGCTCTGCCAGGCGCCGGACAATCTGCACGCAGCGGAACAGGAGCATATTGTCGACAAGGCCCAGAAGACGCGCCCGGCGGGCCGCCTCAAGGAAATCGGCCGGCAGGATCAGCGTGCCATCAGCCTCCCGCAGGCGGGTGAAGCCCTCATAGAAGGCAACGCGGCGCTGGGGCAGCGACACGATGGGCTGGAGGTGGAGGTCCACGCGGCCATCCTGAAGGGCCGCCTTCACATTGCGAAGCAGCGCGTCCTCACGCGGGGCCATCGGCTCACGCGCTTCGCGCGACAGCTTTGACTCAAAGCTTTTTGCCAGACGGTCGATCAGACCTTCCAGCTGGCGCATCTCGCTGACCAGCGCATCGCGGCGCTCTGAAAGCTCATGTTTGAGAGAGGTTTCGACTTCTTCGCTGCGCGCCTCGATCCGGGTCATCCGGCGGCCGGTCTCTTCATAAGAGAGTTCCAGCGCGTCCATCCTGTCGGAACTGTCTGCCGTATGGATGACATGCGAAAAGAGAAGGTGAAACTGGCCGAGCAGCGTCGTGGTGACGGCCCCCAGCGCGACGGCGACGGGAATGCTCAATCCTGCATAGGAAACCAGGCCGAAACCCAGCGCGCTGCCCAAGGCTATGTACAGGATGAAGAGAATTCCGGTCATATCGCGTGTCTGGCCCCGTGCTTTTAAACTTAACAATAAGCCCAAAATTATTAACGAATTGGTAGTTTAAGAACTGATTTGCCTGACTTGCCAATGCGCGAGATGGCAGCTGGCTCCGTGGCAAACATGACACAGTCTTAATAATTGACAGCATTTCGCACGCTTTTCGCTTTCTCCTGACCGGTAAAGACTGTAACCACCATTGCGTAGACCGAAGCCTGAATGTCCGCGGCCAATTTGGCCGGACGGGGGCGTCTCGGGGGAGACCGGGGTCCTGCTCGATGCAGGACCCCGATGCTTTTCTAGCCACCGGTTTTCACCAGAAAGCGCGTCCGGGTGAACGGCCAGTCCGTGCCGAACGAGCCATCCGTGCACGCAATCTGGGCACTGTTCTCCGGCGTGGTTTCAACATCCAGTGCCGGGATATCAGGCGCGCCGCAGGGCTGCAGCCGAAGGCTGTGCCAGACCTCGTCGAGATCGCGGTACACCACACGGTAGCTGACCCGGTCATTGGGGCCGGCCATCGCTTCAACCTTGAGGTCGCCTGTATCGAACACGCCGATCTGGCGCGTGACCTCAGCGTCCGTCTGCAACATGGCCGCATCGAACCCGCCGGCCGGAGCGCCATCCTCAACGAAGATGAGGGCGTCCGACACTTCATAGGCGCGGTTCAGCCCGTCAATCAGGCCGCTTGTGCCCTCTGGCCCGATCACACCCAGATTTTCCGGGCGGCCCGCCTGCCAACTGAGATTGCGCACCTCATCCAGCCCCTCCACCTCTTCGGGACGCAGCGAGAAAAGGAAAAGCCCGTCGAGGCGGGCAAGCTCTTCCCGCCCGATCACATTGCCGACCCCCGCTGGCGCGCCGAAGAGCAGACGCTTGCCCCCTGCCAGCACGAGCACGCACGGCGTGGCTTCATTCTGGCTGCAGGGCCTCATGGCGAAATCTGCCGGCTGCACAGGCGGATCGGTCTCGACCTCCGCGCTGAGACGGGTCGCGGCGTTTTCATTGTTGCCGGGCGTTGGCGCGTCGCAGGCTGCAAGCATCAAGGCAATAGCGAGCGCGGGCGCGATCCTGCTCATATATCTATCCTAACCGGTCGGTATCCGGTTCTGCTATGACATGATTTTCCAGTGTGCCGACACCCTCAATCTCCACACGGATACGGTCACCTGGCACAAGCCATCTGGGCGGCGTATGCCCGGCCCCGACCCCGGCGGGTGTCCCGGTAAAGAGGACATCGCCCGGCTCCAGTGTAAAGGCCGCCGTCAGATGCGCGATCTGCTCGCTGATCGTGTGGATCATGTCCGACAGGCGTGCCTCCTGGCGCAGCTCATCATTCACCCAGCCCCGGATCGCCTGGGGGCCGAGCGGCCCGGTCTCATCCAGGGTGACCATATAGGGGCCGAACGGCGCATGGGTGTCGAACCCCTTGCCCATGATCATTGTGGGGCTCGCCTTCTGCCAGTCGCGCACCGAACAGTCGCAGCCACAGCTCACACCGGCGACGATCTCCATCGCGCGGGCGGCGGGGACGTGGCGGCCATGACGGCCGATGATGACGACCAGTTCGGCCTCATAATCGAGCTGTGACGACACACGGGGCACGTGGACCGCACCGCCAGGCCCATTGGCGGCAGTCGCCTGCTTGTTGAACCATTTCTGAACTTCGGGCTTGTCGTTCTTTATGAAGCTGACGCTCTCAGCCACATGCGCGGCATAGTTGAGGCCGATGGCGAGGATCTTGCCGGGGCGGATGACAGGCTGGCGCAGATGCGCTTCGGACAGCGCAATCCGCCGGTCACTGCGCCGGGCAGCCGCTTCCAGCGCGCCAAGATCGGCCAGATGTTGGCTTAGGCAGCCTTCGGCGGCCGGCAGGACCGCATCGCCCTCGACAAGTCCGCACCAGACCTTGCCCTCGATTTCGACATTCGCCCATTTCATGTGGCTATTTGGCCTCCCATGGCAAAAATCCGGCCGGAACGTGTGAATTCAAGGTGTCAACGCCCGGCCCGGCCCGCTAACGATGGGCCACAGGTCTAGTGCGAATTGCAGGGAGTGCAATGGAGTCCGGGATAAGGGCGCGCGAATGCGGTCTCTCGGCGATCCTCTCGCCGGGGACCGAGCTCAGAATGCCGCCTTACCAGAGAAGCTATGCCTGGCAGGGCGAGGAAGTGCTTGAGCTTCTCGACGATCTCTGGCGTACGACCGAGCGGGGCAGATACCACTTTATCGGGGCGATCGTCCTGGTCGAGATGGAGGATGGCACCTATCTCGTCGTGGACGGACAGCAGCGGCTGACCACCTTCTCCATGATCCTCGCTGTGCTCCGCGATCTGGAGGAAAACCCCCACTACAAGGCGCTGGCCCATGCGATGATCGGCGATCCCGACCGCGCCAATCGCGGCGAAGCTACTGCCTGGCGCCTGACCCTCAACCAGATTGACACCCCCTATTTCCGGGAGGCCATACAGACAGAAGGGGCCACACTGAACCGCGACACAGCGGCCGCCCAGTCGGCCAATCACGGCCGGATGGCAAATAATCTGGACCTGATCGAAACCTATTTGAGGCGACTGTCGGCGCAGGAGCGGCGCAAGCTGTTCGAAACCATCCGCGACCGCATCATGCTGGTCAGGGTGTCAGTGCCCGACTGGGATGGCGGCTATGACGTCTTCCGGGTTCTGAACACGCGCGGCAAGGCGCCCAACACGCATGACATCATCAAGACGGAAATCCTGCAGCGCGGCAATTTCACCGTCGAGGAGGCCAGCGCCTATGCCCGCCAGTGGCTCGATCATGAATCGGTGCTTGGCGCCAATGCGCTGGACGATCTGCTCAACTATATCCGTCAGCTTCACTCGCGAAGCTCCAAGGGGAAGGTCGCGGCTGAGTTTTCAAAGGCTGTCCTGTCAAAGATCGATGCGCGCACTTTTCTGGACAGTCATCTGCCAGACTATGTCGATGCCTACCGCGCGATCCTGCGGGGGGATCCGGGCTATGGCGAACATAGCGCAGCGGTGCGTGGCCCGTTAAACCATCTGAGGCTGCTGGATCACCAGCTCTGGCGGGTACCTGCCCTCGCCTATCTCTATCGCCAGCGCGAGAATGGCGAGGAAGCGGCAATCTTCTTCAGCCTGCTGGAACGGTTCGGCTATGTGATGATGCTGAACGTCACCAACAGCGATGCGCGACGCAAGCAATATGCCCGGCTCACCAAGGCCATCCTCGATGGGAAGCCGCTTTTCCATCGCAATGGCGCACTCAATTTCTCGCGCGAGGACAAGCGGCGCATCCGCGAGCGTCTGACCGGGCGGTTCGTCAATTTCATGCAGCGCCGCGCCATCGCGCTGCGGCTGAATGCGGCGCTGGAGAATGGCGAGCAGATCGGCCCGGATCAGGATGCGAGCATCGAACATGTCCTGCCCCGCACGCTGAGCGAGGAGAGCCACTGGAACAGGATCTGGCCGAGCCAGGCGGTCCAGCGTGAACTGGCAGAGACAGTGGGTAATTTCGTGATCGTGCCGCGGCATGTGAACCGGCTGGCCGACCGGCTGGAGTTTCGTGAGAAGAAGAAGCTCTATTTTGCTGAAGGTGTTCGCGTCTTCGCGCTGACGGAAGACCTGCGCGAGCGCGAAACCTGGACGCCGGACGATGTGCGGGCGCGCACCGAGCAGCTCGTCGATATCCTGATGAATGTCTGGTTCCCGGAGACCGCCGGCTGAGCGGTGCTAGCCCGGCCGGGCTAGCTCAGCGGATCGGCTTCGCCATTATCGGCATAGGCGCCCGCCATGAGGTCCGCCGAGGCGCGCGCACCGTCGATGGTGCGGGCAAACTTGCGAAGGGCGTCTTCCGCCGCAGGCAGGCCGTCCTTCCCGCGCGTTTCCACCAGACCGGTCGCTTCGGCAAAATTACGGTAGCTTTTCTGCGCGGTGACAAGCGCGCTTTCAAAGCTGATGAGATCGATGCGCGCCACATTTCCATTGTCCAGAAGGGTGTCGGCAAGGCGGTCAAGTTCGCCAAGCGTTGCGGCTGCGCGCGTGGCATCGTCCGCGACAGCGCTGTAGACCTCTGCCGGGTCTCCACTGGAGGCAGCGACCTTTTCAGCATAGGTCTGCGCGGAACTGGCCTGTTGTTTGCCATCAGAGCCGAACAGCATGTGGGCAAGTCCGGCCATTCCGCCGGTCTCACTGACCCAACCTTCGTTCTGTGCGAGCGTCTCAAACGCCTCCGACTTCTGGCGGACCTCAGACTGGTTCTGCGTAATCTCGGTCTCGACAATAGCCTGTTTGGAGACCATGGACACAGTGGCACAGCCTGAAACAAGCAATGTTGTGAGACAAAGAAGGAGTGGTTTCATCAACTGATCGGCCCACGCGGTCTTAAGACTTTACTGCTGTTACACATACAGGTTGGATATTTAACGTCCAGACCCTTATCCGGTTTCATGACACCTAAGCCGGAAAGCGTTCAAACAAGGTTTACACATGCTCAAACTTTACCCACCAATTGATGCCAACAGATCAGGGCGGCTGCGGGTTTCCGACCTGCACGAAATCTACTGGGAAGAATCCGGCAATCCGGACGGGCTGCCCGTGATCGGCGTACATGGTGGGCCGGGCGGCGGGTGCAGCCCGGAGATGCGCCGCTTCTTCGATCCGGATGTCTATCGCATCATCCTGTTCGATCAGCGCGGCTGCGGACGCTCCACCCCGCATTCGGAACTTGAAGAGAACGATACCTGGGCGCTGGTCGCCGATATGGAACGCCTGCGCGAGGTGCTGGGCATCGACAAATGGATCGTGTTCGGCGGCTCCTGGGGCTCGACCCTGTCGCTGTCCTATGCCGTGACCCATACCGAACATGTGCTTGGGCTTATCCTGCGCGGCATCTTCCTGATCACGGATGCTGAGATCCAGTGGTTCTACCAGGATGGCGCGAGCCGCATCTTCCCCGATGCCTATGACCGGTATGTCGCGCCCATTCCGGAAGAGGAGCGCGGCGACCTGCTGCACGCCTTCCACAAGCGGCTGACCGGCGATGACCGAACGGCCCGGATTGAGGCGGCAAAGGCCTGGGCCTGCTGGGAAGGCGAGACGATTTCCATCAAGGGTCCGTCCTCCCGCCCGGCGCGCTTTGAGGAAGACAGTTTTGCCGACGCCTTTGCACGGATCGAGTGCCACTATTTCGTCAATAAGGGCTTCTTCCCCGAAGATGGATGGCTGCTGAAAAAGGCCGAGGAGAAGCTGGGCGGCGTGCCGGGTATTATCGTTCATGGCCGCTATGATGTCGTCACCCCGATCGGGACGGCCTGGAAGCTGACCAAGGCGTGGCCCGACGCCAAGCTGCATATCGTGCCGGATGCGGGGCATTCCAGCCTCGACCCCGGCATAGTGGATCAGCTCATCACGGCGACACGGAGTTTTGCCAAGAAGTTCAAATAAGGCGGTCCTTTCGCCTCCCCTCAGCTACGAAAAAGGGCGCCTCTGTTATGAGGCGCCCTTTCTTTTTGTCTGCTGGCGAGTGCCTACTGCGAGGGCAGCTCATTGTTCGGGCCCAGGAGGGACGTCATGAAGCCTGGCAGCTGGACATTGTATTGCTGCTGGATCTTGTCGAAGAAGCCGAAGAACAGGACGAAAGCCAGGAAGATTGGCACCGGCCAGCGCATCAGGAAGCGCCAGACATTCATGATCGAGCCTTCGCCGATCTCGCTTGTCATCATCTCGCGCGAGAGAATCCAGCCGGCAAAGATAACCGCCAGAAGACCGCCCAGCGGCAGCAGGATATTGCCGGTCAGGAAGTCCACAAAGTCGAGATATTCCAGCGAGAAGACATAGGCCGCGCCGACGACAAAAAGGATGAAGCCCATCCCGGTCGCGGCGCCGAACCGGGTGACGCCCTGACGCTCTTCCAGCCACGAGACCGACACTTCCATAAGAGAGATGGAAGAGGTGAAAGCGGCAAAGAGAGCGAGCCCGAAGAAGACAACGGCCACGATGGCGCCGCCCGGAATGGCACCGAAGGCGACCGGCATCGAGATGAAGAAGAGGCTGGGGCCGCCAGCCGGGTCGAGCCCGGCGGCGAAGACGACCGGGAAGATCGCGAAACCCGCCACAAGGGCGACCAGCGTATCGGAGCCCGCAACGATGCCTGCAGATTGTGGAATATTGGTTTCGCGTGAGAGATAGGCGCCATAGGTGATCATCAGGCCGACACCGATGCCGATAGAGAAGAAGGCCTGCCCAATCGCTTCCAGGAAGGTATTGAAGCCCACTTCATTCCATTTCGGCGTCAGCAGGAAGGAAGCCGCCCGTGCGGCATCGCCATTGGCAAGGCCGAAGCCGACCACCACGACCAGCATGACGAAGAAGGCGGGCATGAGGACCGTCGCCGCCCGTTCAATCCCGCCTTTGACGCCGCGCCCGACAATGAAGATGTTCGCGACAAGAAAGATGGCGAGCAGGAGCAGCATATACCATTTGGAGACGAGCGGGTGCTCGCCCTGACCGATCGTATTGTTGAAGTTCGCAGCAGATCTCGCTGCGTCCATGCCTTCAAAGCTGCCGCCCAGCGCCTGAATGGTGAAGGCCATCAGCCAGGCCGAGATGACCATGTAGAAGCTGAGGATGAAGGTCGCGGTCAGCGTGCCGACCCAGCCGACGATGCCCCAGTTGAGAGATTTCGATTCGGCGCGTGCCAGCGACTGCACACCCTCAATAGCCGACATGCCCGATTTGCGGCCCATGGAGTATTCCGCCATCAGAAGCGGCAGGCCAACAAAGGCCACACAGACCAGATAGATCAGGATGAAGGCCCCGCCGCCATTCTCGCCAGCGGTATAGGGAAAGCGCCAGAAATTGCCGAGACCGACAGATGAACCTACGGCGGCCATGATGAAGCCGAATTTCGACCCCCATGTCTCAGTCTTGCGGCCAACTTCCATATTTCGCACCCCTCGTGAAATGAATTTCGGCGGACACTAGCTTTAGTGGGACAAAGGTCAACGCATCTCGCCGCGTAGAGGTTAAATTGCCCCTTGGGTCGCGAGCCTGTCGTCGCGTCCGATATGGACGGAGAGAAGGATGCCGAAGCAAGCCATTGTCGTGAACATGACTGTGCCGCCATATGAGACAAGCGGCAAGGGGACACCCACCACAGGCACCAGACCGAGCACCATGGCGACGTTGAAAAGGATGAAGAACGCCACCGTGGCCACACAGCCCACAGCCGCGAACCGCCCGAACAGGCTCGTCGAACGCCCGGCAATATAGAGCCCCCAGGCGAGAATCGCCGCCCAGAGCAGAAGCAGCCCGGTCGCGCCAAGGAAGCCGAACTCCTCTGCGATGACCGTAAGGATGAAGTCCGTATGCTGTTCGGGAATATAGTCGAGCTGAGCCTGCGTGCCCTCCATGAAGCCCCTGCCCTGCCAGCCGCCGGAGCCGATGGCGATCTTTGCCTGCTCGATCTGGTAACCGTCATCAAGCGCGTTGACGCTCTGCCCGGTCAGCTGGGCGAGGAAGGTGTTCACCCGCTCGCGCTGATAATCCTGCAGCACGAACATGTAGACCGGCCAGGCGCTGGCAATACCCGCCACAACGACGGCAATGATGACGCGGTAATAGAGCCCCGCGAGAAAGATCAGGACGCCGCCCGATGCGATGAGGGCGAGCGTGGTCCCGAAGTCCGGCTGTTTGAAGATCAGCGCGGCCGGGACAAGGATCATGAAAAGGGCGGGGAGGTGGATGAAGAAGCGGCCGGACTGGAAGGTCAGGTTATTGTGGTAATAGCGCGCCAGCGCGAGGGTCAGGGCAAGCTTCATGAACTCCGAGGGCTGCACATTGATCGGGCCAAGCGGCAGCCAGCGCGTCGCGCCGCCGCCCGTGACACCGAAGAATTCCACGCCGAGCAGCATGGCGAGCGTCACGAAATAGGCTGGCCAGGCCGCTCGTAACCAGATCCCGATGGGAATGAAGGCGATGACAAACATGAGGCCCAGTGAAATCGCAAAGCGCACGGCATGACGTGCTGGCAGAGCCGCCTCGGGCGGGTTGGTAAAGGTCGAGGAATAAAGCGCCGCGACGCCGATCGCCGCGACAGTGATCAGCATCAGGACAAGGCCCCACGGCAACTCGCCCAGCACGCTTGAAAAGGTGCGGTCTTCGAATCGGATAGCAGAGGCGCGCGCAGCCCGCGCCATCAAGGATTACCGCCGCCGCTTCTGCCGGAGGCGCCGGTCGAAGCGGTCTGCTGCCAGCGGGCCGGAGCGCGTGAGTCGCGGCGAATGGCTGTCGCGAGGATATCTCGTGCCACGGGAGCGGCCGTGCTGGAGCCGCCCTCGCCGTGTTCCACAACTACGGAAATAGCGTATTTCGGGTCGTCGGCCGGCGCATAGGCGACGAAAAGCGCATGGTCGCGCAGGCGGCGGTCGATCTCGTCGCCCTTTAGGACACCGGAGCGGCGCTCTGCCTCGCTGATGCGGCGCACCTGGGCGGTGCCGGTCTTGCCGGCAAGGCGCGGCCCGCCAAGGCCAAGGTCGCCGGACCTCCAGGCCGTCCCGCCCGCTTCGGAGGTCACGCCATACATGCCATCCATCATGCGCTGCATATGGTCGGGATCGAGCGGGGCCGCATCCGGAATGGGCTTGTCGGGGCGTGGCCCCTCGCCAATGATGAAGGGCTCGATCAGGCGGCCCTTGGCGGCAATGCGCGCGGACATGAGCGCGAGCTGAAGCGGGGTTGTCGACAGATAGCCCTGGCCGATGCCGTAATTGAGCGTCTCGCCCTCATACCAGGGCTCGCCCAGCGCCTTGCGCTTCCAGGCATCGTCGGGGACGGTGCCCCCGCGACCGCCCGTCATGCCAAGGTCCCAGACCTGGCCGAAGCCGAACCGGCGCGAAACGTCCGCGATATGCTCCACACCGACACGGCGGGCGATGTCGTAGAAATAGACGTCGCAGGAGCCCTTGATCGCCCAGTGCATGTCCACCGCCCCATGGCCGCCGGGTTTCCAGCAGTGCCAGGTGCGGTTACCGAAACGGTAGTAGCGGTTGCAATAAACCCGTTCATTGGGGTCGATACCCGCTTCCAGAGCCGCTGTCGCAACGACCATCTTGAAGGTAGAGCCGGGCGGATAGGTGCCGTCATAGGCCTTGTGATAGAGCGGCGAGCGATCATTGTCGCGCAAGGCATTATAGTCGGCATAGGAGATGCCGTTCACGAAATCATTCGGGTCGAAGGCAGGGGTCGAGACGAAGGCGAGGATAGCGCCCGTCTCGATATCGAGGACGACGGCCGCCCCGCTCTCGTCACCGAACCGCTCAATGGCGGCGCGCTGCAGCTCCGCGTCCACCGTCAGACCGATATCGCGGCCCGGCGTTGGCGCCAGATCGTCGCTTTCAAGCTCGCGGATGACACGGCCAGCGGCGTTGGTTTCGAGCCGGCGGAAACCCGGCTGACCGCGCAGCCAGCTTTCGGCTGCCCGTTCGATGCCCGAACGGCCGGTTCTCATGTCCGGATGTTTGAAAAGACGCGACAGGAGCGCGGCCTCTTCCGGCGAGACATTCTCCGTCAGCCGGGCAAGGTCGTCACTGCTGGCCTTGGCGACATAGCCGAGCACATGGGCAAAATCGCGCCCGCGCGGATAGGAGCGCGTGGCCGCCATATCGGCATGGACACCCGGAATATCCGCGGCCAGCAAAGTCATGCGGGCGAACTCTTCATAGGTGAGCTCGCTCTTGACGATGGTGGACTGGAAGGCCGCCTGGGTGCGGGCCTGTTGCATCACGCGCTGGCGCTCGTCCATGGGCAGGTCGATATGCCGGCCGATCTCCGCCAGCGTCGCCTCCATGTCTCGGGCCTGTTCGCGGATGATGGAGATACGTCCCGCCTGACGATGAGAGGCGAGACGGACACCGAAACGGTCAAAGATGGCGCCGCGCACCGGCGGGGCGAGATCCAGTTTTACGCCATTCTCATTGGCGATTTCCTTGTAGCGCTCACCCTCAAAAAGCTGCAGCTGGACAAGCCGCGCGACGAGGCCGGAAAACATGACGCCGCCAGCCGCGCCCGTCAGTATGGTGCGGCGGTTGAGGCGGGATTCGAAGTCGAGTTCTGTGCTCATGTCAGTTTCCCCGTGAGCGGGCCGACCATGCGTCCGAGGTCGAAAACGGGTGCGATCAGGATATGAAGAATATAGGTCACGACAAAGACATTCACCAGTGGCGCGAGCTGTACCAGGTGGTTGCCGCTGAAGCTGGCAAACAGCCAGACGAGGAGGAAAGCGACCGCATAGAGCACCACCGGCGCAATCGTGCTGATCAGCGGATTGCGGTCCCGGTCAAAGGCGCGCGCGATGGCGGAACTGGCCCCGAACGTCGCAAGATTGATAAAGCCGAAACAGCCGAGCGGCGCGTAAGCACTGACATCCTGGGCGAAACCGAACAGGATCAGGACAGCCATCGGGCGAAGGCCAAGGCCGCTGCGTCCCCATCCCACAGCCGCAACGAAAGTGGCATACGGCCAGACCAGCTCTGTGTTGAACAGCGTTTTCGGGGTGAGGCCGACAAGACCGATGGCCGCAACGATGAGCGTGCCAATCAGGAAGCGGCTCGTCGGACCGGTCTCAGCCCAGATCCGCGCGATGCCGTTCAATCTCTCGATCTGCCTGCGCCGCGCCATGGCCTAGTCGCCTCCCGGCGTTGCGGTCTGGCTGTCCGAAGCGGCTGTTTCGTCCTCAGCCCCATCGCCTTCCACACCGTCGCCACCGGCCGCCGCATCGGGATCTTCCTCAAGCGGGAAGGCTTCCGGTTTGGGAATTTTCATGCTCGGCATCAGCCGGACAAACCCGCCGCGCCCGCGCGTCATGCCGAACTCCACACGCAGGTCGCCGCCGCGCTCGACCACCTCACCCACAACGATGCCGCGCGGAAAGACGCCGCCCTCACCGGAGGTCAGCACGCGCTCACCAAGAATAAAGCTGCCCCGTTCGGGAAGGTCGGTCAGCGTGCCGAGATCGTCGCGGTCGCCGAACAGGATGGCCCGCATGCCGCTCGCCTCGCCCATGACCGGCACGCGCGAATTGAAGTCAGTGACCAGCAGCACCCGGGACGACCGCTCGCCAAGCTGGACGACGCGGCCGACCAGCCCGCCTTCATTCTCGGCATAGGATCCTTGCTCGACCCCCTGCAGGCTGCCGGCATTGACCAGGATCGCCTCCCGGAAAGGCCCGTTTGTCTCTGAGGTGATGCGGGCGGTGACACCCCGAACGGGCGGTTCGCCCATGATGTTCAGCATGTCCTCATAGGCTTCAAGCCGGGCGGCCATGGATATGGCGACAGAGCGGTAACGTGTCAGCTCCCGCACTTCGGCTTCCAGTTCGCGGATACGTTCGTCGCGCGCGGCCTTGCCGGTGATACGATCCCAGAGACCGGGACGTGCAGAGCTGGCGAGCTGATCGGCAGCGACCGTCCGGGCCGGATCGATCCACGCCTGGAGGCGCGGTGAGGTCTGGGCGAGGAGGATGGCAAACAGCACGACGAGCGCCACAATGAGGGCGTAACGGCGTACGGGCCGGGCCTTCAGACGTTTTCCGCGCAGACGGGCCATAGCTGTCCCTTATTGCCTCCCCACAGGCTGTAATCCTGAAGTGACGCGCGCAGGCGTGCAACTGGGTTTTCAGCGGTGCTGTCGTGCTTTCCGCGCCGCGCGCGGGCGGGCCCTAGACCTCTGGCGACAGAACGTTCTTCATGCGCACGAGGTTTTCCAGCACATAGCCGCAGCCCTGCGCGACACATTTCAACGGATCGTCGGCGATCATGACCGGCAGCTTGGCCTGCTCGCGGATCACGACGTCGAGGTTACGCAGAAGCGCGCCGCCGCCCGTCAGCACGATGCCGCGGTCGACAATGTCAGCGGCAAGCTCCGGCGCCATGGCTTCAAGCGCCAGACGGATGGCATCCACGATTTCATTGACCGGATCGGCAAGGGCTTCGGCCATCATGGCCTCATTGACCTCAACCTCATTCGGCACGCCGTCAATCGTGCCACGGCCGCGGACCGTCACGGTCAGGCCATCGCCGCTTTCGGGTGCCTTGGCCGAGGCGATTTCTTTCTTGATGCGCTCAGACGACATTTCGCCGATCATGATCTGCTGGTTCTTGCGCAGATAGGACATGATGGCGTGGTCCATCTTGTCACCGCCAACGCGGACCGAACGCGAATAGACGATACCGCCCAGCGACAGCACGGCAACTTCTGTCGTACCCCCGCCGATATCCACAACCATGGAGCCGGCCGGCTCCTCAATCGGCAGGCCCGCACCGATAGCGGCGGCCATCGGCTCTTCGATCAGCTGGACCTCGCGCGCACCGGCGGCCAGCGCCGACTGGTGAATGGCGCGGCGCTCAACGTTCGTGGCGGAGCTTGGGACGCAGATGATGATGAGCGGGGAAACGAAGGCGCGGCGATTGTGCACTTTGCGGATGAAGTGCTTGATCATCTCCTCGGCGACTTCAAAGTCGGCGATCACACCATCGCGCATCGGGCGGATGGCTTCCATGTTGAGCGGGGTCTTGCCCAACATCTGCTTGGCCTGGTTACCCACGGCATAGACGACCTTGCGTCCGCCCTGGTTCATATAGGCCACAACGGATGGCTCATCGAGCTTTATGCCCTGCCCCTTAACATAGACCAGCGTGTTCGCTGTCCCGAGGTCAATCGCCATATCTGTGGAGAGCATGCCGAGAAGGCTACCGATCATGAGCAAGGTCGCTTCTTACTGAGTGCACGGCGATCTTTGCGCCGCCATGCGAGATTATCTGTTCTAGCCAGCCCACTTCCCCCATGCCGCCTATCGCGCGCGAAAGCAAGTATAAGACTGTTTGAAAACGGTACGGATCGTACATCAATAAAATCTTGTTAGTTTCGGGGTCTTTGCCCCGGTTCACTCATGACCGCCCTCCGGCGACAGACGGAACGGAACGTACAATATTATATGCCGCGCAACAGGGCTTAGCGGCTCAATTCCCGGTTGGCGCGCCTAAATCATCGGCGTCAGAGCCAGCCTGCCCGTGCAGCCACTGGGTTAGATCGCGTGTGTCGCGCCTGCGCTGACCGCAAGTTCCAGTTCATGAATGGATATGCCTACAAACGCCTACTGCCCGGCGACCCGATCAGCAGGTCCCCGGGCAGTAAGTGCATGCGTAAAAAGTGGGTCAGGCCGCGAGGCGCTTCATCCGTCTGGCCTCAAGCTTGTTGAGGGCATGGATATAGGCTTTCGCGCTGGCGACCAGCGTGTCGGGGTCCGAGGCCCGGCCCACGGCCATGATGCCTTCGCCATTCAGCCGGACACTGACTTCGGCCTGCGCATCCGTACCGCCTGTCACCGCATGCACCTGATAGAGGTCCAGCTTGGCGTCATGCTTCACAATCGTGCGGATGGCGTTGAAGACGGCATCTACCGGGCCATTGCCCGTGCAGCTGGCGTCCAATAGTTCGCCATCCACGCGCAGGGAGAGGTCTGCCTTTTGCGGGCCGACTGACCCGGCAATCACCCGAAGGCTGTCAAAGCCGACCCGTTCACCCATAGCCGAAAGCTGATCGTCGACCAGCGCCAGGATGTCATCGTCAAAGACATGTTTCTTGCGGTCGGCCAGATCCTTGAAGCGGCGGAACGCCTCATTCAGGGAGTCCGGATCGAGTTCGTAGCCAAGCGCCTTGATCTTGTCGCGGAAGGCATTGCGGCCCGACAGCTTGCCCATGACGAGCGAGCTTTTGGACACGCCGACATCTTCCGGCTTCATGATCTCATAGGTCTCGGTATTCTTCAGCATGCCATCCTGGTGGATGCCGCTTTCATGCGCGAAGGCATTCTTGCCGACGATGGCCTTGTTATACTGGACCGGAAAACCGGTAATCCGGCTCACCATCTGGCTGGCGCGGGCAAGGCGTGTGGTGTCGATGCCCGTTTCGAAGGGCAGGGAATCGCCGCGCACCTTGAAGGCCATGACGATCTCTTCCAGCGCGGCATTTCCGGCACGTTCGCCAAGACCATTGATGGTGCACTCGATCTGACGCGCGCCGTTCTGCGCGCCGGCGATGGAGTTCGCGACCGCAAGGCCAAGGTCATTATGGCAGTGGGTGGACCAGATCACCTTGTCGGAATCGGGAATGGCTTCGCGCAGCGACCGGATCAGGGCGCCATATTCATCGGGATGGGTATAGCCGACCGTGTCGGGCACGTTTATCGTGGTGGCGCCCGATGTGATGGCCGCGTCGATACACTTGCAGAGAAAGTCGAACTCTGTGCGCGTCGCATCCTCTGCCGACCATTCGACATCATCGACGAGGTTGCGGGCATGGGCGACCGAACGCCCGACCGCCTCAAGCACGGCGTTCGGTCCCATCTGGAGCTTGTGCTTCATATGGACGGGGCTGGTGGAGATGAAGGTATGGATACGCGGGCGGGCGGCGTGACGCACAGCCTCGCCGCACCGGTCGATATCCTCAAGCTTCGAGCGTGAAAGCCCGGTGATCACCGAAGACTTGGAGCGGCGCGCAATCTCGCGCACGGCCTCGAAGTCGCCCTGTGAAGATGCCGGGAAGCCGGCTTCAATGATGTCGACGCCCATCGTCTCGAGCAGGTCGGCAAGCTCAAGCTTTTCATTATGGGTCATGGATGCGCCGGGCGATTGCTCGCCATCACGCATCGTCGTGTCGAAGATGAGAATACGGTCTTTTTCGGTTGTCATGGACGCGCCTGGAAGTCTGGAAAAGTGTCAGCGAAAGAGCGAATACGATCCCCTGACCAGGCGCCAGACCATTAGTGTCCGGCGGCGACCAGCCAGGGGCTGGTAAGTAGCAGGGCGGTCATTCCGCTGAGAGGCAATTTCTTGCGCATGTGGCCCTATTCCGGCTTTTCACTTGCCGTGTCAACCGAGCCTATGCCCATGGGCGAAATAATCTTGCCAGTTTTCTGGCGATGATGGACGTATAGCCACAGCCCGCCGAAAATCAGCGCCGCAAGCGCGGCCAGACCAAGGGCGAGAAGCGGGGAGCCGGTGATGGCAGAGATCAGGCTCTGGCCCGCAAACGTCACGAGCAGGATTTTCGGCAGGGAGCCGATCGCCATCCCTCCCAGAAAGGCCAGATAGTTCGCCCGCAATGCGCCGAAAGCCATGTTCACGATCAGGAAGGGCCCGGTCGGCACATTGCGCACGATAAGGCTGGCGGCAAAGGCATTCCGGCTGACGAAGTCCGCAAAGCGCGCGGTGCGCCTTCCTGAAAAACGGGCGACGGCCGCTTCGCCGCTAAACCTCCCCAGCCAGAAGGTGATCGTCCCGGAGACCATTGTGGCAACCCAGGAATAGAGCGCGCCATTGACTGGCCCGAAGGCCACAACGGCCGCCCCGATCAGGCCGAATTGCGGCAGGCCGACAAAAGCGGCGCCGGTAAAGAGGGCGATGACCGCCGGCAGCGCCCAGGGCGTATCGGCCATGTCCTGCATGTGGGCAATGAAAGCCTCAAGCGAGCCGAGGACGCCTGTCTTGCCAAGCAGGAAGAGGGTAATGACCGCCGCACCAAGCGCGACGCCCAGCCAGAGCGCCTTGCGCGAACGCGCGGCAGGAATGTGGTCAGAGGTCGTCGTCATCACCGCTGTCCCTCTCCCCCACGCCTTAAAGACGGTCAAGCGTGCCGCACAGCCCGGTGCACGCCCGCTTACTGCGGTGCGCCGGCGGGCTTTTCGAACTTCATCAGGAACTGGTCGGTGCGTCCGCGCACAGCCTCATCGAAGACGCTGGCATTGAGATCGTCGCCCGGATTGTCGAGGATATCGCTTTCCGACACGAGCACGAAGCCGGCCTCGCGGCCAAGGTCGCGGACAATCTGCGGGTCGATGCGATGAGTGTCCCCGCCAGTGGTAGCCGGCGCACCTTCAGGGGCCGTATGGTCGAGCACAATAAACGTGCCGCCCGGCTTCAGGACGCGGTAGATTTCCGGAAAGGAGTCATCGGGGTTCGACACCAGCGGTTCCCCGTTCTCCGGCGTGTACCAGAGTTCGTGCGGGCCCTGAATCCAGGTGGCCGCGTCGACGCTCTCATCGGGGAGCGGAATATTGTCGAAGTCGGAGCGGACATATTCGACATTCTCCAGGCTCTCCATTCGCATTTCGGCCGCATCCCCGAGAAAGCCGTCAAAGGCCGCCGGGTTCTGCATATAGAGTGTCGTCTCAGCGGTGAGATAGCGCGAGAGGATTTCCGTGAAATACCCGCCGCCCGCTTCGAGCTCCAGCACAGTATCGCCCGGCTGCAGCGCCATGAACTCCATCACGGCGGCTGGCTGGCGAAGTTCATCGCGCTCGACATCAGTGTCCGGACGCTCCGGACTGGTAATCGCGGCATTGAGACGCGCCGCATCGACACGCTCGCCAGAGACCATGGGCGGCGGCGGTGCCTCAACGTCCGGCAGGTCCCTGTCAGCTTGTGTTGCGCAGGCGCTTAACAGGACAAGCGCGCTCAATCCAGTCAGAATTCGCATGGGATCTGGCCCCTCTTTGTCGTCTTCGGCCCGATTGGCCAGTTCCTCTCCGAATACGCCCTCGCGCCTCTCCAGACAATGAAAAACCGGTAAGCTGAAGGCCTGCGTCATGATGGCTGAACAGATCGCGCTTTCAGGAGCGGACAGGAAACCGCCACAATTGTGGCGTGTTATAATGTGCCTGAACAAGATGTGGAGGCGAGGCCTATCATGACGAAACCGACATTTCTCCTAGCCAGTCTTTTCACGATTGCGGCAAGCGCGCTTGCACCCGCTGCATCTGCCCAGTTCGGCGCCGACCGCGTTGCCAAGCCGGATGCCGACGAACTCTATGCCGACCGGGCGATGAAGAATGGCTGGTATGACGATGCAGAAGAGCGCTACAGCGCCGCCTGCGAGGACAAGAGCCGCCAGACCGAGGTCTGGGCGCGCAATTGCCGCAAGCTGGCGCATATCTATCGCCGCGGCCTGCTGGACGGGCAGGATTATGAGCGGTCCAAGGCCCTCTATGACGAAGCCTGCTTTGACGGGCGCGATGCCGACAGCTGTCTTGAACAGGCGCATGTCAGCTTCAAGGGCAATGACGGCAATCAGGATTACGAATATGCCCGCCGCCTCTATGAGCGCGCCTGCGACCTTGGCAACCAGACCGGCTGCGCGGCCTATGGCTCCATGCTCTATCGCGGCCAGGGCGGCATGATGAAGCGGGATGAAGGCAAGGACTATATCCAGCGCGCTTGCGAAACCGGCGATAGCTGGGCATGCGAACGTGCGCGCGGCTTTGGCTTTCCGGACCGGCGCGGCCTGTAAGGCGCCCCGTGTCCGATCAGCCTTCCCCAACCGCGCTGCATCGCGGGATCAGTGCGCTGACCTTGGCCACACGCGATATGGCGCGGGCGATTTCCTTCTATGAGAGCCTCGGCTTCCGGCTGGACTTCCGGGCGGATGACGAGAGCTTTGCGACCCTCTGGGCCGGACCGACCGCGCTGAACCTGACCACAGAAAGCGGCGATGGCGCACATTTCTGGGGCCGGGCCATCTTCCATGTCACCGACGTGGATGCCTTCCATGAAATCTGCATCAAAGCCGGCCACGCCCCGGAATTTGCGCCGCGTGACGCCCCGTGGATGGAGCGATATTTCCATATGCGCGATCCGGACGGGCATGAGCTCAGTTTCATGACCCCTCTGCCGGGAAAAACCTATCCTTTTTCCGGATAGATAAAATTTAAAAGATCGGCTTACGGCAATGTTCGCATCCATGAGCTAGACCGCGCTCATGTCGCAGAGCTATCGTCTCCTTCAGGCCGACAACGGCGCCGTCTCGCGAGCCCTGATCTTCTTCGGGTTCGTGATCGCCGCAGCGCTTTCCCTGGCGGTTCTCTTCGCGGTCGCGATCACACAATTCTTCGGTGTACCGGCAGGCCAGGACGACTTCATGCTCACCACCGTGGTTATCGCTGCCTGTGTCGCCAGCCCCATGGCGGCCTTGGCTGCGCAGAACCAGTATCGGGTAGACCGCTACCAGACGACGCTCGAAGCCATGGCGTCCACAGACCCCCTCACCGGGCTCCTCAACCGGCGCGCTTTCAAGAGCCTTGCCGAGGAGGAACTGGAAAGGATGCGCAGG
Source organism: uncultured Henriciella sp. (assembly GCF_964005855.1). Classification (NCBI taxonomy): domain Bacteria; kingdom Pseudomonadati; phylum Pseudomonadota; class Alphaproteobacteria; order Hyphomonadales; family Hyphomonadaceae; genus Henriciella; species uncultured Henriciella sp. Next base: position 303,715 of record NZ_CAXFSW010000001.1, on the reverse strand, counting down.
ACCGATAGCGGCGTCTGCCTCGTTCTTTTCGACCTCGATCATTTCAAACAGGTCAACGATACGCATGGTCACGCCTTTGGCGACCGCGTACTCACCTCCATCGCCAATATCAGCCATGGCGCCCTGCGTGGACCGTTCGACCGGCTGGGCCGCTGGGGCGGGGAAGAATTCATCATCCTCCTCAGCAATGTCACCCTGGAACAGGCCAGCGGCGTCTGCGAACGGCTGCGCAAGCGGATCGCAGGCTCGGACCTGACCTTCAACGGCCAGTCCGCACGCGTCACCGCAAGCTTCGGCGTCGCGCAGCTGCACCCCGAGATGGGCCTTCAGGACTGCATAGAAAAGGCCGACAGGCTGCTCTATGAGGCAAAGAAAAACGGGCGCAACTGCGTGCGCTGCGAACCGCGGATCCGCACGGCCGCCTAAAGCCCGGCGCGGGTCTTCCGGACCTGCCCGCGCCCCTCACCTATTGAGAAGCGTCCCGCCGCTCCATACATCCTGGGCATGATACCGTTTTCCGTGCTCGACCTCGCCCCGATCGTTGAAGGCAGCAATCCGCAGGATGCGCTGGCCCGCTCAAAGCGCCTGGCAACCCATGCCGACCGCCTTGGCTACAAACGCTACTGGCTGGCAGAACACCACAACATGCCGGGCATCGCGAGCGCTGCAACCGCCGTAATGATCGCCCATGCAGGACAGGACACAGAGAATATCCGCCTCGGCGCGGGCGGCATCATGCTGCCCAATCACGCGCCGATCATGGTCGCCGAACAGTTCGGCACGCTTGAGGCGATGTATCCCGGACGGATCGATCTTGGCCTGGGCCGCGCACCCGGCGGCGACCAGCTGGTCTCGCAGGCGCTGCGCCGGACCATGGTTGGCGGAGAAGACCGTTTCCCGCGCGAAGTGATGGAACTTCAGGCCTTCCTCGGCCCCGTTCAGCCCGGCCAGCGCGTGCAGGCCGTGCCCGGTGGCAATACGAATATTCCGCTGTGGATCCTCGGCTCCTCGACTTTCGGCGCGCAGCTCGCCGCCCATCTCGGCCTGCCCTACGCCTTCGCCTCGCATTTTGCGCCCCAGCAGATGATGCAGGCCATCTCCATCTATCGTGAGACCTTCCAGCCCTCCGAACAGCTGAAAGAGCCCTATGTGATGCTGGGCTTCAACATGATTGCCGCCGAGACGGATGAGGAAGCAGACCGGCTCGCCTCTTCCCTGCGCCGCACCTTTGTGAACATGCGCCGCGGGAAACCGACGCAGCTTGCCGCCCCGGACCCCAGCTTCGATGAACAGATCCAGCCGCATGAACGCGCGATGCTGGACACGATGCTCTCCTGCTCTGCTGTGGGTTCACCGCAGACCGTATCGAAGAAACTGGACAGTTTCATTGCAGAGACCGGCGCGGACGAACTCATCCTCTCCGCGCATATCTTCGATGAGAAGGCCCGTATGCGCTCCTATGAGATTGCCGCTGAGGTTCGCGAGAGCCTTGGTGCCGCCAAGGCCGCTGAATAGACGCCTGCTCTAAAGAAAAGCTGGCTGCCGGCAGGCGCGCGCGTTAAACCCCGCGCCCATGCTGATGTCACGCCTCCTTGCCATGCCGGTTCTCATCGCCACCGTCGCCATCGCGATGGGGACGTGTATCGATGCGCTGGTCAAAGGCGTGGCGCCGGGCGCTGGTCTACACCATTTGCTGGCCTGGCGCTTCCTCTTTGGGGCGATCATTGCTGGCGCTGTCTTCCTTGCAAAGAAGCGTCCACGCCCCTCCACGGAGGCGATCCGTTTTCATACGATGCGCGGGCTGCTTCAGCTGTTCTGCGCCGTGACTTTCTTTTACGCCCTCACCCAGCTCAAGCTCGCCGAGGCGACAGCGCTCGGCTTTACCGCCGCGCTTCTGGTTGCGCCCGTGGCGCGCCTGGTTATCGGAGAACGCCTCAGCCCTGTCGCCGTGCTTGCCGCCATACTCGGCTTTGCCGGTGTTGCCCTCGCCGTCTTCGGCTCCAACTCCGACGGTGGCGGCGGAGAAGACCAGCGGCTTTATGGCTATATCGCCCTCTTCAGCTCCACGATTGGCTATGCCTTCGTGCTGGTTTTCCTTCGTCTGCGCGCACGCCATGAAGACGCAACGACGATTGCCCTGTTCACCAATGCGGTCCCCGCCATTGCGCTTCTGCCCATTACGCTCGGCCTCTTCGGCTGGCCGGCCCTCTGGTATATTCCGTTTTTCCTGCTGCTCGGCATTCTCGGTTATTCGGTCTGGTATCTGATGACGCTTGCCTATGCGCAGGCCGAGGCGCAGTTGCTTGCGCCGCTAGAATATACATCGCTTGTATGGAGCGCCCTGCTGGGGCTCGTCTTCTTCGATGAGTGGCCCGGGCCCGCGCTCTGGATTGGCGCGGTCATCATCATCGCGAGCTGTTTGCTGGTGGCCTTTGAAAGCCGGTTCAGAACACGGCGAGGCGCGAGAATGCCCGCCAGCGACCTGCCCGAATAAGCGCCTCGAAGCCTAGCCGCCACGCCCGATCTTCACCGCATGGGCCGCCTTGTCGGCAATCGCATCCCAGTCGCCCTTCGCCATCTCGTCGGCGCTCGCGATCCATGACCCACCGACAGCCACCACATTGCGAAGCGCGAGATAGTCGGCGGCATTTTCAGGCGTAACCCCGCCTGTCGGCATGAAGTCGATATGGGGCAGCGGTCCGCCCAGTGCCTTCAGGAAATTCACTCCGCCCGAGGCTTCGGCCGGGAAAAATTTCACGACGCCATAGCCTTCATCGAAGCGGGCCATGGCCTCGCTGACGGTCGAGACGCCGGGCAGGATGACACCGTCATGGCTGCCAAGTGCTTCCAGAAGCAGGGGCGAGGCGCCAGGTGTCACGAGGAAATCGGCCCCGGCCTTCAGCGCCGCATCGACGTCTCCTTCGGAGATGATCGTGCCCGCCCCGACGAGCAGGTCATTATCCATCTGCCCCATGCGGCGGATGACTTCCAGCGCGGCTGGTGTTCGAAGCGTGATCTCGACAGAGGTCAGGCCGCCCCGCGCCAGCGCTTCGCCCAGTGGCTCTGCATGGCTGACATCGTGCACGGTCAGGACGGGCACGACAGGGGCTTTCTCGATTGCGGCGCGGAAGGCTGTCATCGTTTTCATCGTACAGGCACCTCGTCGAATTGCAGGGCAGCAGCCCCGATAAGCGCGGCCTCACCGGACATCAGGATCCGGATCGGTATGGGGCGCATATAGTCGCTCATTGGCCCGCGTTGCATGAACCGGTCAATGGCCTCAGGCGCAGCCAGCCAGTCGGCGAGCTGTTCAGCCACCCCGCCCGTAATGACAACACCGCCGCGTGTGCCGTTCATCAGCGCCGCATCGCCCAGCGCATAGAGCGTTCCACGCGCCTTGATCTCACAGATGTCGCGGCAGATCGGATCGCCCTGACGGGCAAGCTCCAGCACGCGGGCCGGCGCGGTCTTCTGCCAGCTCACACCATCGATATCACAAAGCGCCTTGTGGACCGCATCTAGGCCTGAACCGGAGAGGACAAGCTCCCGCGAGACATAAGGATGGGTCTCGCGCAGCTTCTCGGCCAGCGCCCATTCGCGCGGCGTCGCCGGCGCAAAGGCCGCATGCCCGCCTTCGCCGGTCAGCACGTGCCATCCTGCTGGCTCGGCAGGGATAAGCGTCGCCATGCCAAGACCGGTGCCCGGGCCGGAAACCAGTATGGGCTGGCGCGAGGATGGCTCGCCATCACCTTCATGAATGAGCCGGAATGCATCCTCCGGAAGCTCCGGAATGGAGCGCGCCATGGCCGCGTAATCATTGACCAGCTCCACCCGCTCGAGGCCGCAGTTTTCCTGCAGGCGCGCCGTATCGACAGTCCAGTCGCGATTGGTCAGGGTAACCCGGCCCTGCTGAACCGGCCCTGCCAGCGCGATCAGCGCGCGGTGCGGAGCATCCTTGCCCAATCTCTTGAGGTACACCGTTAAAGCGTCATCGAAAATCTTGAAATCATCGCCGGGCATGACAGAGACGTCAGAGATGATCGGGCGGCCCGCAAAGCCCTCCCGCGCGACAGCGAACCTCACATTCGTCCCGCCAATATCGCCAACAAGAACAGGATCAGCCATGGCTGGTCCCCGGCAGTGGCAGGAAGAATTCAAACAGGCTCCCGCCCGCATCGGGGCGGCTCGCATTGTTGCGGAAGGCGCCGAAAAGCTCGCGGCCAAGGCCCTGCCCCTGAATGTTCGGGCGGTACTGGGCGGGCTCGCGGGCCTCGAAGACCGACGGATCGCAGTAGATGTCCAGCTCACCGCTCTCAGCGTCCAGCCGGATCATGTCGCCATCCTGCACGCGGGCCAGCGGGCCGCCGCGCGCCGCTTCCGGGCTGACATGGATGGCGGCAGGGATCTTGCCGCTCGCGCCCGACATGCGTCCATCGGTGACGAGGGCCACCTTGAAGCCCTTGTCCTGCAGCGCACCGAGGGCCGGTGACAGCGCGTGCAGCTCTGGCATGCCATTCGCCGCCGGGCCCTGAAAGCGCACCACCGCGATGAAATCCTTGTCGAGTTCGCCGGCCTTGAACGCCTCCTTCAAGGCCTCCTGATCGTCAAAGACGCGGGCCGGCGCTTCAATGATGCGGCGGTCTTCCTTGACCGAGGAGACCTTTATGACGCCGCGCCCCAGCGGCCCGCTGAGCATGCGAAGGCCGCCCTCTTTCTGGAACGGATCGCTTGCAGGCCGTACGATATCCATCTCGCCGCTCTCGCCCGGTGCATCCCGGAAGGCCAGTTTTCCATCGTCCAGCCAGGGCTCCCGTGCATGATCGGAAATCGTGCCCATCACGCCGCGCGCCTCACCGTTCAGAAGGCCGGCTTCCAGCAGCTCCTTCATCACGAAGCTCATGCCGCCCGCGGCCTGGAAATGGTTCACATCGGCCGGTCCGTTCGGATAGATGCGGCAGAGAAGCGGCGTGATCGCGCTGACCTCCTCAAAATCCTCAAGCTCAATCTGATAGCCGCTGGCGGCCGCCATGGCCGGGATATGCAGCGCGTGATTGGTCGAGCCACCGGTCGCCATCAGACCGACCAGCGCGTTGACCCAGCTGCGCGCATCGATCATCTCGCCCATCGGCGTGTAGTCGCGCTTCACCGTCAGCTCCACGACCCGTTCCACAGCGGCGCGGGTCAGCGCTTCGCGCAGCGGTGTGCCAGGGTTCTCGAATGCGGCGCCGGGGATATGCATCCCCATGACTTCCATCAGCATCTGGTTGGAATTGGCCGTGCCATAGAAGGTGCAGGTCCCGGGGCTGTGATAGCTCTCTGCCTCGGCCTTCAGCAGGGCATCGCGACCGACATTGCCGAGGGCATATTCCTGCCGGATACGTTGCTTCTCCGGGTTTGGCAGGCCCGAGGGCATAGGCCCGCCCGGCACGAAGATGTGCGGCAGCCAGCCGAAGCGCAGCGCCGCAATCATCAGCCCCGGCACGATCTTGTCGCAGATGCCAAGATGCAGCGCGCCATCGAACATGTCGTGGCTGAGCGACACCGCAGAGGCGAGCGCAATCACATCGCGCGAGAAGAGCGATAGCTCCATGCCTTGCTGGCCCTGTGTGACGCCATCGCACATCGCTGGCACGCCGCCCGCCACCTGCGCGGTCGCATTCACCTTCCGGGCCGCATCGCGGATGATCTCGGGATAATGCTCATAGGGCGCATGCGCCGAGAGCATGTCATTATAGGCGGTGATGACGCCGATATTCGGCCAGTTGGCGCCGAGAAGCTGCGTCTTGTCCATGACCGCGCACCCTGCAGAAGCATGGGCGAGGTTGCCATCCGCCAGTTTCTGGCGCGCAAAGCCGTCAGGCTTGCGGCCGCGGATCAGCTCCAGATAAGTCGCGCGTGTTTCGGCGGACCGCTTCTCGATCCGCTCTGTCACTTCCTCAATTTTCGGGTGCAGGGTTGTCATTTGCCATTGCTCCACCAGTCGCGCCCGTCCTGGCGCAGCAGCATGCGCGCCTCAACCGGGCCATCCTCCAGCCCGGCGGAATAGGTGAAAACGGGCGTATTGGCCGCCGACCAGCTTTCCAGCAGGCCGTCCACCCATTCCCAGGCTTCCTCGACCTCCTCGCGCCGCATGAACAGGGCGAGATTGCCACGCACCACATCCATGAGCAGGCGCTCATAGGCATCGGGGTATCTCACCTGAAACGTCTCAGCATAGGAGAGGTTCAGCGGCAGCGACTGCACCCGCAGACCGCCAGGCCCCGGCTCCTTGATCTGGACATAGAGCTGCACGCCCTCATCGGGCTGAAGGCGGATGATGAGGCGGTTGGAATGGGCCTGATCCTCGCCGAACATGGCATGCGGGGCCTCGCGGAACTGCACCACGATTTCAGAATGGCGGGTACGCATCCGCTTGCCGGTGCGAAGATAGAACGGCACGCGCGCCCAGCGCCAATTGTCGACCCAGGCCCTCACCGCGACAAAGGTTTCTGTGTCGCTTTCTCCGTCTTCCAGCTCTTCAAGATACCCTTTGACCTTCTCGCCGCCGACCGTGCCGGGACCATACTGCGCGCGTACCGTATCCTCACCGACGCATTTGGCCTCCATCGGACGCAGGGCATTCAGAACCTTGATCTTTTCGGTCCGGATCTCATCGGCATTGATGGAGTTTGGCGGCTCCATCGCGATGAGGCAGAGAAGCTGCAGAAGGTGGTTCTGCAGCATGTCGCGCACCGCCCCTGCACTGTCATAATACCCGGCCCGGTCGCCGACGCCTACATTCTCGGACACGGTGATCTGGATGTGATCGATGGCCGTGCGGTTCCAGAGCGGTTCGAACAGCGTATTGCCAAAGCGAAGCACGAGGAGGTTCTGCACCGTCTCCTTTCCGAGATAATGGTCGATCCGGTAGATGCGGTCCTCGCTGAAGACCTCGCCGACACCGGCATTGATCGTGCGAGCGGACTCCAGATCGGTGCCGATGGGCTTCTCCAGCACGACACGCGCATCGCCATCAGCAAGCCCCGCTTTCCCGATGGCCTCACAGATCGGCACATAGATTTTCGGCGTCACCGCAAGATAGAAGATCGCCGGCCGGTCATCGTCGCCCAGACGCGCCTTCAGGCCCGACCAGTCCGCGGACGGGTCCGTGGCATCGAGCGTTGCGAAGCTGAGCAGTTTTTCGAACGCGGCCCAGCAATCCTTGTCGATGGGGTCCTTGGTATGCGCCTCGCACGCCTCGAAGGCAAAGGCGCGGAATTCTTCATCCGACATCTCCGTGCGGGAGACCCCGACAATGCGCGACTCCGCGGGGATCTGCCCGTCGGCATAGCGGTGATAGAGCGCGGGCAGCAGCTTGCGCTGACTGAGGTCGCCCGTGCCCCCGAAAATGATGAGGTCGAACGTCTCGACAGGAATGAATTTGGCCATTGTGACAACCCATTAGCCAGGGCGCGCGCCCTGTCAAAGTACAGTTCCGTGAAATCGGCGGGATTGAACAGTCTGGGCGTTTTCAAACCACTGGACGTCCTCGCCGCACGATCTTCCACCGCCGTCTAGCAGGAGGGCCCGATCCGGCGCGCCGTCGCCTGCAGCAGGACCGGCACGTTTTCCTGCGCGGTCCCTGTCCAGCCAGACGCGCTGAGCGCGGCCTCGCCATTCCCGACCTGAAGACGGCCATCCAGCGCGCCATCCGGCCCACCCTGACAGACGAGCGTGAACTTATAGCCCGCCGCGCCGCCCTCACTCGAGGCAATCTTGCAATTGTCGTTGATCTCATTGAACAGCGCATCCAGCGAGCGGCTCGCCATGTCCGGATCGACGCAATAGGTCCCGCTATCCTTCATCGGGATGGGGCCGAGCGCATATTGCGCCTGATAGGACCAGAGGCCCGGCGCGATCTCGGCCCCCGCCGGAGCCGCGAAGGACAGGGCAAGGAGCGGCGCGGTCAGGAACGGAAAGCGCATGTCGTGAAATCCCTTCTGGAGGAAGCCGCAAGCGTGACGCGCGATCATGGCGAACTCAAGACGCCGCTGCGCCCTGCGGCACCCATGCTCAGCTGCTGGAGGGACGCTTCAGCAGGCCTCTCAACCCACCGCTTGTAAGAAGCGCGACATCGGCCAGCGCGAAGGCAAGGTTCTGACGCTCCGGACCGCAGAGATAGAGCGGCTGCCAGTCGGGCTGGAACTTCTCCTTATACCGGCGAAGCCCGTCAAACCCGTAGACCTCACCGCCATGCGCATAGATGAAATTGCCCAGCCTTGCGAGCGCGTTGGCCTCTCTCTCGGACGCCAGCCCGGAGAGCGGCGCCATGCCAAGATCGAGCGTTTTCGCGCCCTCGTCTCTCCCCCATATCGCAAGCTCTGCGAACAGGGCATCCATCACCGCTGGCGGCGCGTCTGGCGCGACCCGCATAAGATCGATGGAGAGCGCCTTGCCATCGCCGGACCGCCAGACATTGGCAAAGGCCCAGAGCCTGTCGTCCTGCCAGATGGAAGCGATGGGAAACCGGCGCAGATAATCGGGATCAAAGCGGCCCAGCGTGAAGGCTTTCTCCTCGCCCGCATGGTGGTTGAGCCAGGCATCGGAAACGCGCCGCATTTCCTCCTGATGGGCATCGAAGGCCCCGACGGGAAGAACCTCGAAACGCCCGCCCTCCCGGTTCAGACGGTTGACCGCATGGCGCAGCTTGGCGCGCGCCGGACCTTCCAGCGAGAAGTCCTCAAGCGGCAGAATGGCCGTCTCGCCAATCTTGCGCGCCACAAGGCCGAGATCGAGCGCCACGGGCAGGAAGCCTGTCGGCACCGCGTAGAAGACAAGATTGGCATTCGCGCGGTCCGCCTTGCGTTTCATCGCAAAGGCGAGCGTGCGGCTGGCGTCTTCCGGTCCCATGGGCGGGCCCATTGTGATCCAGTTCCGACCCCGCACGCCGTACATGATGAAGGCCCGCCCATCCTCCGAGAATTCGAACCGCTTGTCCGACAGCCAGGCGAGGGCTGCCTCCGGCTGCGGGGTCTCTGCGCCGTTCGTCACGGCGGCAATGCGCGCCTCCAGCTGAGGCGTCATTTCCTGCTGGCGGGGGGGCCGCTGGCGGCTGCAGCAGACGCCAGAAGAAGAAGAGCACCATCGTCACCGACATGACGACAAGCGCACGGAAGAAGCGCGATACGTCCGAATCCAGCGCGAAAGTCCACCAGAGATCATCGCGATAGGCGACATTGCGATAGGCAAAGAAGCCGAGCCAGGCGAGGCCGGCCAGCATGAGGATGAGGATCGAGAGACGTTGCGGCGACAGCCATATCCGCGAGAGCGCGCCGCTGCGATAGAAAGCCGGACGCGCGGCGAAGAGGCCAAGCGCCGCCACGCCGAGCGCAATCGCCAGCAGGACATCGCGCCCCGCCACAAGGCTGAGACCAGCCAGCAGGATAAAGGCCACAAGCGCCATGACCCAGGCGCTGTGTAGCCGCTGGCGAATGCCAAGCGACAGGATCAGCAGGGCTGTGCCGACAATGGAAGAAACAAAGTGGGAGGCCTCCAGAAGAGGCAGAGGCAGATCGAACGGCACCCGAGACACCTGCCCCGGGATCATGAGCGCGGCCAGAACGATCAGGCCGGAGAGCGCCGTGACGGCAGCAAATACAGGCGGCGCGACGAGGAAGACCAGTTCCCGCCCGAGCTGGTGAATCATGTGCGGCGGACGCGGCTGGCTATCGCTCATGGGCAATCCCTACAGATCCTGCAGGGGCTTATAACCAAGAACGAAAGAAATAACTTTCTCTTTCGGCATTTCGCAGGGTTTCAGGCGCGGCCGCCCGCCGACATGGTAGAGGTTGAAGCTGACATGGTCACTGTCGCCAAGCGCCTCGCCGAAAAGCTTCAGCCGGCGCCCGTCGCTGGACCGTTCCACCGTTACGCCCCACTGGCCCCCGCGATAGCTGCCCCGGCTATAGCCAGACGGCAGCCCCGCGAGGGCGCTGAGAAAGGCGTCATCCAAGCCTAGTTGCGGGACTTGTCCACCAGGCGGTCATTCTGCGCCCAGTGCATCATGCCGCGCAGCTTCTCACCGACTTCCTCGATGAGATGGGAGTTCATGCGGGCCCGCTTGGCGTGGAAGCCCGGCGCGCCGGCCTGGTTTTCCAGAACCCAGTTGCGGGCAAAGGTGCCATCCTGGATGTCTTCCAGAACCTTCTTCATCTCTGCCTTCGTCTCAGAGGTCACAACGCGCGGACCGGAAACATACTCACCGAACTCGGCAGTGTTGGAGATGGAGTAGTTCATGTTTGCAATGCCGCCCTCATAGATGAGGTCGACGATAAGCTTGGTCTCATGAAGGCATTCGAAATAGGCCATTTCGGGGGCATAGCCCGCCTCGACCAGCGTCTCGAAGCCCGCCTTGATCAGCTCGACAATACCGCCGCAGAGCACGGCCTGCTCGCCGAAGAGGTCGGTTTCGGTCTCTTCGCGGAAGCTGGTTTCGATAACGCCAGCGCGGGTGTTGCCGATGGCTTTCGAATAGGAGAGCGCCACGTCCTTGGCCGTGCCGGTCGCGTCCTGATGAATGGCGACGAGGCCCGGCAGGCCGAAGCCGCGCTGATACTGGTCACGCAGCGTGTGGCCCGGGCCTTTCGGCGCCGAGAGCGACACGTCGACATTCGCCGACGGGCGGATGAGGTTGTAGTGGATGTTGAAGCCGTGGCCGAACATGATGTGCTGGCCATCGCGGATGTGCGGCTCGATCTCGTTGGCCCAGAGTACGGACTGCTTCTCATCCGGGATCAGGATCATCACGACATCGGCCCATTTGGTAGCTTCTGCCGGGGTCATCACTTTCAGGCCCTCGGCCTCTGCCTTCTTGCGGCTGGAAGAGCCTTCCTGAAGGCCCACCACAATATCGGTGACGCCGCTATCGCGTGCGTTCAGCGCATGGGCGTGCCCCTGGCTGCCATAGCCGATGACGGCAACTTTTTTCTTCTGGATCAGGCCGAGATCGGCATCCTGCTCGTAATAGACTTTCACTGTGGGTTACTCCTTGGTCCTCTTGAATCGTCAAATATCTCAGTCGCTCGGCGAATTTGTATCCGGCTGATCGGGAGCCCAAATACAGGTGCGTAAATCAACGGATTGTTCGCCGAGAGTTATCATGGTCTGGCTGAAGCGACTGACGCCGTCATCAACGCCACACTCCCTAATGTAGATTGCAGATTTGGTCGGAGGGTCGCCCGCGCCCGAATGATCGACATACGAAACCTCCGTGAATGTCGGCGCCCCATCCAAACAAAGACCCGAGCCGCCGATCATGCTGTCGGCAAATGCAGACGGGGCGGCATCTACTAAAAGTTTAATCTCGCGAGACGACAATTCACGCTCCGTCCGGCAGTCGTTTCTAAGAATTCTACCTGCTTCATCGTATCGGGGGGCCGTTGATATACCACGGGTGTCAAGTAACCAGCGCCCATCCTCGATATGAAGGCGATAACTCCAGAACCCGGAGACACTCCTTACCTGGCTGGGCTGCACGACACGGGCACCGCGCAACCTGTCAGTCGGCTCGAAAACACCGGGACTGCTATCATTTGCCATTGGCATGAATTCATGTCCGACGGCTCTCTGAACGGCTCTCGCCGTGTTCCTAAGACACGAAAGATATGCGAGCTGCTTATCCAGACTGTCTGCAAACGATGTCTCGGGGAAAATACAGATAGCCCGCGCCGACCACCCATGCTCCTTGTTCGATGGCCCACCTTTTGTGAATGGCTCGAAATCCAGTACCTCGCTGAGTTGATCTGGAAGGTGATCGCGCGGATCGTAGACTTGCTCACCTTGCGCAACGCCTGAAAGCGCGAAACCAGCGTAAAGGCAGATCATTAGACCGCACCTGATCATCCCGCATCCTTCCCGCGCCGGATAGACAGCACGCCTGTGCGGCTCACTTCGACAAGACCGAGCGGCTCCATCAGGTCGGTGAACTGGTCGATCTTTTCCGACGCGCCGGTGATCTCGAAGATGAAGCTCTCATTGGTCGTATCGATCACGCGGGCGCGGAAGATTTCCGCGATACGCAGCGCCTCGACGCGGGGTTCGCCCTTGCCGGCCACCTTGACCAGCGCCAGCTCACGCTCGATGCCGCGCTTGGACTTGGTAATGTCGATGACAGCCGCGACGGGCACGAGCCGGAGCACCTGCGCCTCAATCTGCTCCAGCATATGGGCCGTGCCGGTCGTCACGATGGTGATGCGCGAGCGGTGCTTGCCGCGATCCACCTCAGCGACGGTCAGGCTCTCAATATTATAGCCCCGCGCCGAGAAGAGGCCGACGACGCGTCCCAGGACGCCCGGCTCATTGTCGACCAGGATGGCCAGCGTGCGGCGCTCTTCAGCCTCCTCGGCATGATCCATGTCATAGGCGCTGGCGGGGATGGGTTCCTTGCTCATGCGCGGGCTCCTGCGGTGTTGGGCGTGACGGCTTCATCCTTCGACAGGCTCAGGATGAGGCGGCCTATAGCTGCCCGATCCGCAAAGAGAAACCTCATGGCCGGCGTCTCAAGCCAGCTATGTCTGGATGCCTGAAAAATCATCGCCTCACACCATCCTGCGGCCGTCTTCGCCGATCTCGTCGCCCGAAATCTTGCCGAGGATCATCTCATTGTGCGGCGCGCCCGACGGGATCATGGGCAGGCAGTTCTCCGCCTTTTCCACCAGGCAATCAAAGATCACCGGCCCGTCATGGTCGATCATTTCCAGGATCTTCGCGTCAAGTTCAGCCGGGTCAGAACACTGGATGCCCTTGGCGCCATAGGCTTCGGCGAGTTTCACAAAGTCCGGCAGGCTTTCTGAATAGGAATGCGAATAGCGCTCACCGTGCAGCAGTTCCTGCCACTGGCGCACCATGCCCATCCATTCATTGTTGAGAATGAAGACCTTGATCGGCAGCTTGTGCTGCACAGCGGTCGAGACTTCCTGCATGACCATCTGGACCGAGGCTTCGCCGGCAATGTCGATGACGAGGCTGCCCGGATGCGCTGCCTGGATGCCGACCGCCGCCGGCAGGCCGTAGCCCATCGTGCCGAGGCCGCCCGAGGTCATCCAGCGGTTCGGCTCCTCGAAATGATAGTGCTGGGCGGCCCACATCTGGTGCTGGCCAACTTCGGTGGAGATATAGGTGTCGCGATCCTTGGTCAGCTCATAGAGCCGCTCGACGGCATATTGCGGGCGGATCGCGCCATTGTTCGGCGGATAGGAGAAACAATCGACCGCCTTCCACTTCGCGATCTGCTCTTTCCAGTCCTCGATGTCCGGCTTTGCCAGCTTGCGGCGTTTCCAGCCACCGAGCAGCGCTTGCAGCGCCGCCTTGCAGTCGGCGACCACCGGCACGTCGACGCGGATGATCTTGTTGATCGAGGAGGGGTCGATATCGATGTGGATCTTGCGTGAGCCGGGGGAGAAGGCCGAGACCTTGCCCGTCACGCGGTCATCGAAACGCGCCCCGATGCAGATCATGAGATCGCAGTCATGCATGGCATTATTGGCTTCATAGGCGCCATGCATGCCGACCATGCCCAGCCAGTCCTCATGGCCTGCCGGGAAGGCGCCGAGCCCCATCAGCGTGGAGGTCACCGGAAAGCCGGTCGCTGCCTGCAGCTCCCGCAGCAGCTTCGAGGCTTCCGGCCCGGAATTGATCACGCCGCCACCTGTATAGAAGACAGGCCGGCGCGCCGCCGCCATCATGTCCAGCGCGTCGCGGATGGCGTGGTCGCTCGGCTCGGTCTTCGGCTGGTAGGTCGGCTTGTAGACGCCTTCCTTGCCGATATAGGGGCCCGTCGCGAACTGCACGTCCTTCGGGATATCGATGACCACAGGCCCCGGACGCCCTGACGTGGCGATCAGGAACGCTTCGTGGATCGTATGGGCAAGATCGTCCACATCAGTGACGAGATAATTGTGCTTGGCACAGCAGCGCGTGATCCCCACCGTGTCGCACTCCTGGAAGGCGTCCGTCCCGATGAGGTGGCTGGGCACCTGGCCGGTAATGACGACCATCGGAATGGAGTCCATCATCGCGTCGGTGATCGGGGTGACCATATTCGTCGCGCCGGGCCCGGAGGTCACCAGTGCCACGCCGCACTTGCCGGTGGAGCGGGCATAGCCTTCGGCGGCATGGCCGGCGCCCTGCTCATGGCGCACCAGGATGTGGCGGATGGAATCCTCTGAATAGAGCGCGTCATAGATCGGTAGAACCGCCCCGCCGGGATAGCCGAACATCGTGTCGACCCCCTGTTCCTTCAGCGCCGTGACGACGATCTCCGCACCGGTCATCGTGCGCTTCGTGGTCTGCGTATCTGTCAGGGTATGGGTATCCATGATCTGCTCTTTGCCTGGTTTACTAAATCACTTCTGTGTCCGGGCGGTCCTGCCCAAAAAAGAAAAGGGCCTCCTTGGAGACCCTTCCATGCGCACCCGCGCCAGCATCTAATGGATGCTGGTCACGGGCTGATAAGTACGACGACAATCTGATTGCGCAAAACTGTTTCCTCACGGTGCTGAAGCCGCAATAACGTGCCTCAAGCTAGCGGTCAACCTCCTTGTAAAGGGCAGAAATGACCCGCATGCGGATATTTGTCTCTGCCGACGGGATGCGCGGCCAGAACGGAAACTGCCGCCCGATCCAGGTGAACTGGCGCTTGGCATAGCGGCGGGTGTCGCGCTTGGCGTTTTCGGCGGCCGTGGCCGAGTCGATCTCGCCGCGAATAAAGGCCGTCAGCCAGGGCATGCCATGCGCCTTCATGGCCGGCAGCTCCGGATCGATGCCGAGCCGGTCGAGCTCACGCGCCTCTTCCATGGCGCCCTCCATCAGCATGCCTTCGAACCGGCGGTCGATACGCGAATAGAGCTTGGAGCGCGGCGGGGTAAGCGCCACACCCAGCCATTCATCAGGGTTCAGGACCTGGTTTGTCTTGTTGTTCTGGAAGCTGGTCAGCGGCCGGCCGGTCGCCAGCCAGACCTCATAGGCGCGGGTCAGCCGCTGGCGGTCATTGTCGTCAATGCGCGCGGCCGCGTCCGGGTCGACCACCTGCAGGCGGATCTTGAGGCCGCGCACGCCCTCGGCCTTGGCGATCTCCAGCACTTCGTGGCGGGTTTCCTCGGGCACGGGCGGGATATCGGAAAGCCCTTCGGTCAGCGCCAGCAGGTAAAGGCCCGTACCGCCCACAACCACGGCGGTCTTGTCGCGCTTCTGTATATCCTCGATCACTGCCCGTGCCTGCTCCAGCCACTCGCCCGTCGAAAATCGCGTATCGACCGGCACATGGCCGAACAGATGATGCGGCACGCCTTCCATCTCTTCTTCAGAGGGGCGGGCTGAAATCACCTTCAGTCTGTCATAGACCTGCATGGAATCGGCATTCACGATCTCGCCATCGAACTTGCGGGCAACGCTGATCGACAGCGCTGTTTTGCCGCTCGCTGTTGGTCCATGGATCAAGATTGCGGGTTTCATGCGTTTAGACGTAAGGACTCTCTCTGTGAAGGTTAAGTAAGGACCGCCGCAATGGATAGAAAAACCACTGACTTTGCCCATGTGGCGGTCATCGTCGCACGGGCAGACAAGAGCCTGCAACACATTGGAGACAGGCTGGAATCCGTGCTGGCCTCCGCCACTGACGGCGCACGCGCACCCGTCCGCATGCTGAGCGGGGAGCGTGAATTCACAGCCATCGAACAGGCCGGCAATTTCGAGGACAGCCAGGCGGTCCGCAAGGCGCTCGAGGCTGAATTCGAGGGCGAGGCAGACATCTGCATCACGTCGACCGAAGACCGCCGAAAGCGCCTGCTTATCTGCGATATGGATTCCACCATCATCCAGCAGGAATGTCTGGATGAACTCGCTGATTTTGCCGGGCTCAAGGCCGAAATCTCGCAGATCACCGAACGCGCCATGCGCGGCGAGCTTGAATTCGAGGCGGCCCTCACCGAACGGGTCGGCAAACTCAAGGGTCTGGACCTCAGCGCACTCGAACAATGCCACCGTGAGCGCATCACGCTGACGCCCGGCGCAAAGACGCTCATTGCCACCATGAAAGCAGAGGGTGCGCGCAGCGTTCTGGTCTCGGGCGGCTTTTCCTTCTTCACCTCCCGTATCGCCGAAGCTGCAGGCTTTGATGCCCATCGCGGCAATACACTGCTCGATGATGGCAACGCACTCACTGGAAAGGTGGGCGAGCCCATCCTCGGGCGCGAAGCGAAACTGTCCGCCCTGCAGGAAGAAGCAAGAAGCCTCGATATCCCGGTTTCCGGCGCGCTCGCCATGGGCGACGGCGCCAATGACCTTGCCATGATAGAGGCAGCCGGTCTTGGTATAGCTTACCGCGCAAAACCCGTCGTCGCCGCCGCTTCGGACTGCGCGATCAAGGTCACCGACCTGACGGCCGCGCTATATTTCCAGGGCTATAGCGACAGCGAAATCGTCTGGAAGCACTAGGCGCCGCGCCTATCGGTGGCGGTATCGCGCCTCATTGGCGGGAAAGACGCCCATGATCTTCAGCGAGGTCGAGAAGAAGCCAAGCTCCTCCAGCGCCAGCTGCACGCGCCGCTCATCAGGATGGCCCTCGATCTCGGCATAGAACTGTGTGGCCGTGAAGGAGCCGTCGATCTGATAGCTCTCAAGCTTGGTCATGTTGACGCCATTGGTCGCAAAGCCGCCCATCGCCTTATAGAGCGCGGCCGGGATATTGCGCACCTGGAATAGGAAGGATGTCACGGCGCCTGCGCCGACATCTTCATGTTCCAGCGGCTCGGGCGCCATGATGAGGAAGCGGGTCGTATTATGCTCTGCGTCCTCAATGTCGCGGGCGAGGATGTCGAGCCCATAGACCTCTGCAGCCAGTTCCGGCGCAATCGCCGCCGTTTCCGGGTCGCCGAGGTCGCGGACAATACGGGCCGCACCTGCCGTGTCGGCGGCGACGACGGGATCGATGCCGTGCTCTCGCATGAAGGCCCGGCACTGGCCAAGCGCCATGATATGCGAATGGGCGCGCTTCACCTCCTCCAGCTTCACCCCCGGCAGGGCCATGAGCTGAAAGCGGATCGGCATGAAATGTTCGGCGATGATATGCAGCGTCGTTCCGGGCAGGAGGTGGTGGATATCGCCAACGCGCCCGGCAATCGTGTTCTCCACCGGGATCATGGCAAGGTCGGCTTCGCCGCGCTCAACCAGCGACAGGACATCCTCAAACGTCTTGCAGGCGACCGCCTCCATTCCGGGAAAGGTCTCATTGCACGCAATATGGGAATTGGCTCCCGGTTCGCCTTGATAGGCGATACGGCCTGTTCGCGTTTCCATGGCGTGTCCTCGTCCTGACTTGTCGCTTGTGGCAGAAACAGCGGCCTGCCATGCGGGAGGCGCGAGCATTTGGCAAGCCCTGTGGCAATAGATGCCGCGCGCAGCCATGACGCCCCCCTGCGCCCTTTCGCCGCTGTATTCGCCCGCGCATCCTTCAACACATCCGCTTATATTGCCAGCGACTCGATAGCGTGCCAGAAGGCGCGCAAAGACTGATTACAGACACAAGGATGATCCCGATGGGCGATCTCTTCTGGAACAAGGTATTCGGCGCACTTCTCGCTGTTGTTCTCGGCGTCATGGGTCTCCAGACCCTTTCGGACATGGTTTTCTCCTCTGGCGAGGGTGGCCATCATGGCGAAGAGGAACAGAGCCTGAATGAATGGGCCCAGAGCCGTTTCAACTATTATACCGAGATTGCTGAGACCGGCGGGGCCGGCGGCGAAGCCGAGGAAGAGGTCTATGACCTTGGCGCCCTGCTCGCCGCGGCAGACCCGTCCAATGGGGAGCGGACCTTCCAGGCCAAGTGTTCCACCTGCCACACCATCGCAGATGGCGGCGCAAACGGTACCGGTCCGAACCTTCATGGCATCATCGGGGCCAGCCACGCCCACATGCCGGGCTTTGGCTATTCCTCCGCCATGCAGGCGACCTCCGGCGAAACCTGGAACTATGAGAATATCGACCACTGGCTGGAGAACCCCTCCTCCTATATCCGCGGGACGTCCATGGCCTTCGCCGGTCTTCGCCGCGACGATGAGCGCGCCAATGTGATCGCCTATCTTGCGCAGAATACGCCGAACGCCCCGGCCTTCCCGGAACCGCTTCCTGAAGAGGAAGAAGGCGGCGCTGCGGCAGAAGGCGAAAGTGAAGGCGAAGCGACCGACGCAGCCGCAGAGGGCGAAGGTGAAGCTGTCGAAAACACGCTGGAGTCCGAAACGGTCGAAGATTCACCGACCGAGGCGACGGGTGTCATCGAGACCCAGGACGTCGTCGACGATGAGGATTCTCAAGCTGAGGGCAATGCCAGCGAAGTCGAGATGGCCCCCGACTCTACTCTTTCGGAAGAAGACGATCTCGACACGATCGAACCTGAAAACGAGGAATAGGCGCTAGCTGTTCCGGCCATCCGCCAGCCAGTCTGGCACGCGACCTCTTTCAAGCAAGATATCGATACGGCGGGCCCCTGTGGGCTCGCCGTATTCTTTTGCGATCCTTGGAATCGCCTCCGAGAGGGGCTCCTGCGCAACCGCCATATGATAGCCATTGGCGTGAAGCAGCACTGCCGCGTCCAGCATGATGCCGACATGGCCCTTCCAGAAAACCAGGTCATTGCGGCGCAAGGCCCCGGGCGCCGTCCAGTCTGCTATGGCCTCCCCGCACCAGGCAAACTGCATGTCGCTGTCGCGCGGCAGCGTGACGCCGCAGGCTTCGAAGGCCGCCCGGGTCAACCCGGTGCAGTCAAGGCCGAGGCTCTCGCACCCGCCCCAGAGATAAGGCGTATGCAGAAAACGCGCGGCCGCCGCAGCGGGATCATCTTCTGCCTCATCAAGAGGCGCAGCATGACCGGATGTGACCCACCCGCCGCGCGATGTCCGAAGGAAGCCATTCTCCTCGCCCGTCACCGTAAGACGGCTTCCCATGGAGATCAGCCCATGCGGCGCGGATTTCAGGTGCGGCTTCGAATATATATAGGTGCGCAGCGCAGAGACGCGATGCGTAGGCATCGTCACCTCATCGCTCAGCCCGGCCATCCGAGTCCAGCCGACATAGCGGTCGCGGTCCAGCTGAACGAGGGCGAAGTCCCCCTCTTCCCTGATCAGGCTGACGGTTTCGCCGTGAAGGGCCTGCGTCACCATCTCAGCGTCAGCCACAGGGGCATCGCGGAGTGACGCCACACTGGCCGTCACCTGCATCTGCAAGCCGCGCCCGTCACGCGGCGGGCTCAACCGGGGATCATTGAAGTCTGGCACAGGGCTACCTCAATCAGGCGGCCAGCCCCTTGTCCAGTGTCGCTTTGTTAACCGCTGGCCGGCCTTCTTCGCCTCTCTCGGCGGCGATGATAAGGTCCGCGAAATCACGCAGCCAGGTCATGCCCTCGACGGTCCGTTCGATAAGCACGCTGCGCAGATCGTTTTCGTCCCGGCGGCGGCGCACGAAGCCGGCCTTCTCCAGTGCATCGAGTG
Source organism: uncultured Henriciella sp. (assembly GCF_964005855.1). NCBI lineage: Bacteria > Pseudomonadati > Pseudomonadota > Alphaproteobacteria > Hyphomonadales > Hyphomonadaceae > Henriciella > uncultured Henriciella sp. The sequence continues at coordinate 284,198 of NZ_CAXFSW010000001.1, read as the reverse complement.
CGCGCGTCACGGCGGGCTTGGCGAGGTCGAGGTCTGCGGCAAGGCCGCGAACGGTGTGCGGCCCCGCAGAGAGGGCCACCGTCATGAGGATCGCCTGTTGCCGGGCGGTCAGATCGCCATCGGATGTCCGCACATAGGAAGACAGGGCCCGCCGCCAGAGATTAAGCGCGTCTCTTTCACTCATGCCCATGTGTCGAACTCCTACCGGACACTCCTCTCCCCACAGGAATGATGAAAGGGTGATTTGCCGGTGGCGTAAAGACACAGAGACCGCGCCGCTTTACCAGGCACCTGAACGAGGGCTATCGCTCAGTATCGATGGTAAAAAACATGGTTTGTCCGGCGCGGCTGACCCGCACCAGAAGCGGCGCCCCTGCCGGCGCATTGCCGGGCTCCAGCGCCTCATAGGCATCCTGCAGGGAGGCGATCCGCTCAAATCCCATCTCGATGATGACATCGCCCTTGCGCAGCTTGCCGAAGCTTGGCCCGTTCGCCGCCACGGAGTTCACCAGCACCCCTTCGACACTGCGCGCAATGCCATAGCGCCGGCGCGCATCGTCATCGATGGATTTGAGCTCCGCGCCCAGCGGGTTCTGCGCCAGCGCATTTTCCGGCAGCGGCTCACGCGTCTCGGACTCATTGTTTGAGGCAAGCTCCCCCACCTCAAACCGTACCGTGCGCCGCTTGCGATCGCGTATGAGGTCGACCGCAACACGCTTGCCGATCTCGGTCTCGGCGACGATCCGGGTGAGGCCCCGGACATTTTCGATCATCTTGCCGTCAAAGGTCAGCAAAAGGTCGCCAACTTCGAAGTCGGCCTCGGCGGCCGGGCCGCCCTCTTCGATATTGGTGACGATAACGCCCTTCTCATCCTGCAGCCCATAGGCGTCGGCAAGACCCGCATCGATCCCCTGAACATTGACCCCGAACCAGCCGCGGCGCGGCTTGCCATATTCAAGGATCTGGCTGGACACCTGTTTGACGAGATTGGCCGGAATGGAAAAGCCAAGCCCCACAGACCCGCCCGTGGGCGAAATGATGGCTGTGTTCACGCCGATCACCTCACCGTTCAGATTAAACAGCGGCCCGCCGGAATTGCCGCGGTTGATCGCCGCGTCCGTCTGGATGAAGTCGTCATAGCGTCCCGACTGGATATCGCGGTTACGCGCCGAGATGATCCCGGCCGACACAGACCCGCCAAACCCGAACGGGTTGCCAATCGCCATGACCCAGTCGCCAACCTCGGCTTCGTCACTGTCGGCAAATTCGACAAAGGGAAGCGGGCTGTCGCTGACGACTTTCAGCACGGCCACATCGGTTTCCACATCGGTGCCGACAAGCTCGGCCTGAAGCGTGCGCCCCGACGCGAAGACCACATTGATCTCGTCGGCATTCTCGATGACGTGATTATTGGTGATGATCACCCCGTCGGCGGAGATGACAAAACCAGAGCCAAGTGAGCCTTCACGGCGAAAGCCTTCCGGGTCGCGGCCGAAGAATTCGTTGAACCGTTCCAGGGGGGAGCCATTGGGAAACTCCGGCATCCCGTCCGGCGCGACTGTCTGGCTGGTCGTGATGTTCACCACCGATGGCATCAGGCGCCGCGCGAGCGAAGAGAATGAGTCAGGCGCGCGCTGCTGGTCGATCCTGCTGACCGTATCGGAAAGAGAGCCCGCCTCGGCAGGCTGCGAGCGTTGCGCGGCCGCGGGGCTGGCCAACAGAATGGCGCCAGCAACCCCTGTAAGGGCCGACATCGCAACGCGTTTCATACTCCACACTCCATCACTGGATTTTCGTCTCTAAAGCGCAAGTATGGCGGTTCGCAGGCATAACGCAACGCGTCAACCAAAGCGCACAGCGCAATAGAACAGGATCAGCCCCAGAATCGCCGACCAGATCCCCCCGCTTCGCACCGCCTCAAGCGGCATACGCGAGAGCCACTCCCCCATGCGCCGCATAGTCTCCGGCGCAATGGCATAGAGCAGCCCCTCAAGCGCAAACCACAGACCAACCGCCGCGAGAAGAACCTGCCAGCTCATGACGGGTAACCTCCAACCGGGCCGGGCCCGCTCCGGCCTCTACCTTCCCGAACCGCTCTCGCGGGCCTGGTCGATGAAGTCGTTGCAGATGCCAAGCTGGTTGGGGCCCAGCACGACGCGTGTGTCTTCCGTGATGGCTTCCTCGCACGCGATGAGCGCGCGGTAGAAACGGAAGAACTCCGGGTCACGCTCATAAGCGTCGGCATAGATCTCGTTCCGGCGCGCATCGCCTTCACCGCGGATTTCTTCCGACTCCTGGCGCGCTTCGGCGAGAAGAACGGTCCGCTCGCGTTCGGCTGTTGCGCGCACAAGACGTGCCCGCTCGTCGCCCTCGGCGCGGATTTCCTCTGCTTCCTGCTCACGCGTGGCTTCCATACGCTGGAAGACACGTTCGGACACATCGTCCGGCAGGTCGGCGCGGCGGATACGGACATCGATAATCTCGATGCCGCGGCCGGCAATATTCGTCGCGAGGTTCTGGCGGATTTCATCCATCAGTTCCGAACGCTGACCGGAGATGATGTCTTCGGGCAGACGGGTCGCCAGCGCGTTCCGGATCGCCGCATCGGTGAAGTCGCGCAATTGCTGGCGGGCATTGGCCTCGGTGCTGAGGCGCTGATAGAAGGCCAGCGGATCGGAAATCTGCCAGCGCACAAACGCATCTACGATGAGCTGCTCCTGGTTAGAGGCATAGGCCTCGATCCCCGGTACGTTCAGCCCAAGATTACGCCGGTCATACATGACGACGTTCTGGACCAGCGGCAGTTTGAACTTGAGGCCAGCTTCATCCGAGCCCGGTTCATTATAGGCTTCAACGGCCGCACCGACCTGAAGCACCAGGGCCTGACGGCGCTGGTCGACGATGAAGAAGGAATTGAAAAGAACGATCGCAGCGAGAACGGCTGCAACGATTCCGAGAATACCGATCGGTTTCATGGCCTAGTTCTCCTGGTTTCTGCTGCGATTGACGCTGTCGAGCGGCAGGTAAGGCACCGCACCGGCTTCATTGTCGAGAATGAGCTTGTCGCTGCGATTGAGCACCCGCTCCATGGACTCAAGGTACATGCGCTCGCGCGTGACCTGCGGGGCCTGCTGGTACTCGGTCAGGATCTGCGTGAAGCGGTTGGCCTGACCGGTCGCATCGGCAATCACCTGCTCGCGATAGGCTTCGGCATCCTGCAGGATCTGCTGGGCCTCACCACGGGCGCGCGGAATGATGTCGTTTGCATAGCGGTTGGCGACCTGGACAGCCCGTTCGGCGTCCTGGCCGGCATTGACCACATCGATAAACGCGTCGCGCACTTCAGCCGGGGCCTGGGCTTCCTGGATCTCCACGTTGAGAACCTGGACACCCGCGCGATAATCATTGAGCAGCGCCTGCAGCTGTTCGCGCACCTGCGCCTGCAGCTCGTTACGGCCCGTCGTGATGACATCGTCAAGGTTTGATTTGCCGACCACTTCGCGCATCACCGATTCGGCTGCAGCTTTCACAAGGTCATAGCCATCATCGACGTTGAGGATGAAATTCTCCGGGTCGTCCTGATCATAGTACCAGAAGACGCGGTACTGCACCTCGACGATATTCTCGTCGCCGGTCAGCATCAGGCTTTCATCCTCGTTCGAGCCGACTTCAGTCACCTGCTGCTGCTGCGACGGCATGATTTCATGGCTCTCGATCGGGGTCGGCAGGTGGACATGCAGACCCGGGCCGAAATTCTTCTGCCACTGGCCAAACCGGAAGACCGCAGCCGTCTCGCCTTCGTCAACGACCACGACGCCGGTAAAGAGCCAGGCAAGCAGGGCGACAAACCCGATAACGATGAAGCCGAACGGGCCGAAATTCTGCCCGCCGCCGCCACGGCGGCCACCGCCGCCATTTCCGCGTCCGCGCCGGAACCGTTCCTGCATGCGGCGCATTTGCTCTTCCAGGTCGGGACGGTTGCCACCGCCGCCGCTGCCGGATCCATTACCGCCACCGGAACCGCCGGGACGGGACCATGGCGAGTCAGCCTTCTTTCCCTGAGATCCCCAGGGGCTGCTGCCTTTGGACGATCCCTCGCCGTCCTTGTTTTCATTCCAGGGCATCGCCCCTCCTTCACGACTGTTCGTCTATGGCCATATAGGCGTTGCGGGAATATGTGCATCCCAGACACCGCGCATCAAGGAGGTGGCCGCATGTTTCGGCGTAAACAGCGACAATCTGGCAATCTGGAAACGCGTATTCGGGACGCGCTGGCTAATCCCGACTGGCTTCAGGGCGTCCGCATACGCGAGGGCGGCGCGGTCACTTTGATCCTCGACGGCGACCCGGAGGACCTTGAAGCCTCGGAGACGCGCCGCATTGAGGCGGAAGCCCGTGTGATGAATGTTGACGGCGTTACGGATGTGCGCGCCATGCTCACCGCCGAACGCCCCGCAGGCAGCAGCCCGCCGCAATCGCCTGCCCCGCCCCCGCCGCCGAAACCCGGCCACCGCCGGGTCTCCAAAGGCGCGCGTCTTTCTGACGAAGCGATCAGCCAGGGCCAGCCCGGCCAGGCGCCCACAGACAGGATACCGGGTATTTCGCGCATCCTTGTGGTCGCCAGCGCCAAGGGCGGGGTCGGCAAGTCCACCGTGGCAGTCAATCTCGCCGCCGCCTTCGCCAAACAGGGCCTCAAGACCGGACTTCTTGACGCCGACATTTACGGGCCGAGCGCGCCCACCATGCTGGGCACCGGCGACGCATCCCCCGAAACGGACGCCAATGGCAAGCTGATACCCGTTGAAGCGCATGGCATCCGGTCCCTCTCCATCGGCTATCTCTCGGATCCCGACGCCCCGATGATCTGGCGCGGACCGATCGTCATGTCGGCGATCACCCAGATGCTGAACGATGCCGTCTGGGGCACGCCGGACGATCCGCTGGACCTTCTCATCATCGATACGCCGCCCGGCACCGGCGACGCCCAGCTTGCAATCGCCCAGCGCGTACCCGTCACGGCAGCGCTTCTGGTGACGACACCGCAGGAAGTCGCCCTGTCAGACGTGCGGCGCGGCGCCGCCATGTTCGCCAAGACGGCTGTTCCGGTGCTTGGCATTGTTGAGACGATGAGCTGGTTCGAGGACCCGGCCGGCAACCGTCACCACCTCATGGGCGAAGGCGGGGGCCGGCGCACTGCCGATGCCCTCGGCCTGCCGCTGCTGGGCCAGCTTCCCATCCTTCAGGAAATCCGCGAGGGCGGGGATGCAGGGACACCCGCAGCCTCTGGCACCGGCAAACCGGCAGAGCTGTTCCATGATATTGCCCGCAGCGTTGCGCTGAACCTGGACAGCCTGCAGACCAAGGCCCCGCCGAAAATCATCTTTGAGGAGTAGGCCTCACGCCCGCTCACCCTGCACTTGGCTGGCAAGCTGATCGAGCTCGGTGGTCTCTTCATCAGAAAGCACCAGGGAAGCCGCAGCCACATTTTCGCGTAAGCGGCGGCGCTTACGTGTGCCTGGAATAGGCAGCACTGTGAGGTTAAAGACCTCGGCTCTGCCGTACAGCCAGGCGAGCGCAACCTGCGCCGGGCTAACGCCGCGCCGGTCGGCAATGGACCTGACGACGCCGACAAGGTGCAAATTCGTATCCACGTTCGCATCGGAAAAACGCGGAAAGTTCCGCCGTGCATCATCTTGCGCCAAGGTGAGCCTCCCGGTGAGAAGACCCCGGCCTAGCGGCGCGTAGGGCACGACGGTTACCCCAAGCCTTGCCGCCGCCGGAGCCACATCGGCCTCAATATCGCGTGAAAAGACGGACCATTCGGACTGTAGCGCTGCTATAGGGTGAATAGCATGCGCCTCCGTCAGTTCTTCAGCGCTTACCTCACAAAGGCCGAGCGACCTTACCTTTCCTTCATGTACAAGATCGGACATGGCGCCGACTGATTCGGCCAACGGGATAGATGGGTCGCGGCGGTGCATATAATAGAGGTCGATCGTACCGACCCCCAATCGCGCAAGCGATCCCTCTATGGCCCGTCTGATGTGCGAAGGATCATTGGTCACGCTCCAGTCATCCGGGGTTTCGGGCGTACGTAAGAAGCCGAACTTCGTCGCGATAAATACCCGGTCGCGGTTCGCGGATAAAAACGGAGAGAGAAAGCTCTCATTCTCGCCAACGCCGTACATGTCTGCCGTGTCGAAAAGCGTGACGCCAAGCTCCAGAGCGAGGTCAAGCGTCGCCCGTGATTCCAACGGATCGGCGTCACCGTAAAATTCGCTCATGCCCATACAGCCGAGCCCTTGGGCGCCGACAATTGGACCGCCGGAGCCAAGCGGAATGCCGGGAAGCTGGGTGGTAGTGTTCGTCATTTCTGTCTCCATCTTTTTGACGAACACAGCCTATAAGTGTGGAGTGCAGTACACAGTCAAAGGGAAAGCGCATGCTGATTTCAGAGTTTTCAAAAAGGACCGGCCTGCCGCGCGAAACGGTTCGGTTCTATGTGAAGCGCGGCCTGCTCAATCCCGAGAGCGGTCGTAAAGGGGGTTCACGCCCCTACCAGATCTTTAGCGAATATGACGTTGACCTGACCCGCATCATTGGCATTCACCAGGCCCTCGGCAGCTCACTCGCGGAGATTGGCGACATGATCGACGCCTATGGCAAGGAGCCGGACAATCCCGCGCGCACCGAGGAGCTCCTGACCGGCCATATTGCAAAGCTGGAGCGTCGCAAGCAGGAGATTGATGGAATGCTTGCGTTTCTGCGGGCCAAGCTCGCCTGGCTCGATAACGGAGTGGGCGCGCCGCCGCGCTTTTCCGACTTTGTATGAAGCGGCATCAAAGTCGCCCGGGCATCAGGCGTTGAAGTTCAGCTTCAACCCGGCTTCAGGCCAGCGGCATTTGATAAGCTGGCCTGTGCCCGACAGCGTGATGTAAGCGTCCTTCATGTCCTCGCCGCCAAAGGCGATATTGGTCACGAACGGGTCCGGGAAGGCGGTGTGCGAATGCTGACCATCGGGCTGCACCGTGGTGATACCGCCCCGCAGTATGGTCGCCACACAGACATTGCCAGCCGCTGAGATGGCAAGGCTGTCAAAATAGCGAAGATCGGGCATGCCCGCGACGACGCGGCCGGTGGAAAAGGGCGTCGCCTGTTTCGCAACGCCCGGCTTTTCCAGATCGAATGCCCAGACGCGCGCCGACATCGTGTCAGCGAAATAGACCGTGGCCTCATCGGGAGAGAGCCCGATCCCGTTGGGCGAGATATGGTTATAGTCGAGCTCCTGCACCTTGTCGGAGCCGGCCGCCATGAAATAGACGCCGCCTGTATCGCGATGGGTCGGATAGGATTTGCCAAGGTCGGTAAAATAGAGATTGCCAGCCTTGTCGAAGACAAGGTCGTTTGGACCCTTGAGCGGCCTTCCCTCAAATTCTGTGGCGACGACCTCGACCTCTCCGGTCTCAAGATCGATACGCTCGATCCGCCCGCCCGAATAGTCCGGCGGACAATGGCCGGGGATCAGCAGGCCGTCACGCTCATGATAGATGAAGCCGCCATTATTGGTGCACCAGAGTTTCCCGTCCGGACCTATGGCGAGACCGTTCGGGCCGCCGCCGGGCTCTGCCACGGTTTCGCGCTTGCCGCCGGGCCAGCAGCGGGTGATCTTCTTGCTTTCGATCTCAACGACAATGACCGAGCCGTCGGACATGACGACCGGGCCTTCCGGAAACCGCAACCCGTCTGCGATGACTTCATATTCCATGACGCTTCTCCCGCATTTTCTTGTCTTGATGCGGGGCGAGAGTGTCGCGTCTGATCGGCCGGTTCAAGCCGCACCGTAGCGGAAAGGCCCTTGCCGATCGGGCCTGTCAGACCCGCTTCGGCACACCGTCCATGACCCGTTCGAGCACGCGATAGGTGAAGCCGTACTCATTGCGCTCATCTGCCGGATAGGACGTCGAGCGGACTTCTTCGAACTTGTGCAGCTCGTCCTCGGGGAAGAAGACATCGCCGTCGATCTTGGTATCGACCTCAGTGATGTAGAGCCGGTCGGCCAGAAGCATGGCGCGCTCAAAAAGGCTCTGGCCGCCAATGACAAAAAGTTCGTCGACGTTTTCCTTGCTCGCAATGGCCCGTCCGGCGGCAATGGCAGCATTGATGTTGGAATAGACCCGCGCCCCCGGCGCGGCATAGTCCCACCGGCGCGTCAGGACGATATTCTGGCGATCGGGCAGCGGCTTGCGCGGCAGGCTTTCCCAGGTCTTGCGGCCCATGATGACCGGCTTGCCCAGCGTGGTCTGTTTGAATAGCTTCAGATCGTCCGAGAGTTTCCAGGGAAGGCCGCCATCCTTGCCAATTGCGCCATTGCGTGACCGCGCAACAATCATGGCCAACGTGACCTCGTCCAACATCGCGATATTCCTCTTGCATTCTCGGCGCGCTTTGCGACGGTTCGAGCTGGCTAACCGCTCGTCTTTATCCCCAGACGTCTCTGGATCAATGCGGAGTCTGTGAAAGGAACTGTAGTTTCAACTGATGATGGCCCTCTGGAACGCTCTCGTATCTGCACTGACCAATGCGCAACCCGGCCTTCTCCTGCCCGTGCTCGCCGGACTGGCTGTCACCAGCACGATCATCTGGGTCGCCAGCGGACGGTTCTGGGCTTTCGTCTATTTCGCAACGATCCCCTTCCTCAACTGGTCCTTTGGCATTGTCCCGAACATCGAACTTGCCACGCCCGGCCAGACCTTTGCCCACGGACTGGAGCTGAATCCCCTCACCGTGGTGACAGGGCTCGTCTTTGTCTTCCGCGATTTCGTCCAGCGCCGCATGGGCCACAAGGTGCTCATCGTCATGGCGCTCGCGATTGCCTGGTCCTTCTTTTACGCTTGGCCGGTCATCGCGCTGGCCTCCGGCATCGCCTTCGCCATTTCGGAACTCACCGACTGGCTGATCTTCACCTTTACGAAGTACCGCCTGTCGACCCGGATCCTCCTGTCCAGCGCCATCGCTGCCCCGGTGGACACCACGATCTTCCTCTATGGCGCCGACCTTGCGCGCCAGATGCGGCTGGGCGAGGAGCCCGGCAACATGCTGCATCTCGCCAACTGGCTCGTCTTCATCATCGGCAAGATGACAGGCGCGGTGATCATTTCCTGGTGGATCCGCCAGCGCGAAAAGCAAGGGAAGGTGGATCCCTATGACGATGACCGCATGAACGCCGCCCTCGCCCAGAGCTGACCCGGCGGCACGCTTTCCTGTCTTCGAGGCGGCGCCTAGAAACAGAAACTCGGACAAAAAAGAGAGGGAGGAGTTCACATGAAACTCGGAGCAGACACACCCGCCGTCGTGACAGGCGGCGCATCCGGCCTTGGCCGCGCCACCGCTGAGGCACTGGCCGCGCAAGGCGTCAAGGTCGCCATCTTCGACATTCAGGAAGAAAAAGGCGAAGAGGTCGCCAAACAGATCGGCGGTATCTTCTGCAATGTGAACATCCTCGATGAGGCGTCCTGCGAAGCCGGCTTCGCCAAGGCCCGCGAGGCGCATGGCCAGGAGCGCATTACCGTCCACTGCGCCATGACATCTGGCCGCGGCAAGACCCTTTCCTTCGACAAGGAGACGATGAAATACAAGCGCACGCCGACCGAACAATATGATCGCGGCGCGCAGGGCATTCTGGTCTCTTCCTACCGGATCGCCTCCATGTCGGCGCTCGGCATGGCCAATTCCGAACCGCTCCATGAGGATGGCGAGCGCGGCTCCATCACGCTGACGGCATCGGTGGCCGCACAGGACGCCCAGATCGGACAGGTCATCTATGGGTCCTGCAAGGCCGGCGTGAATGGCCTCGTCCTGCCCATGGCGCGCGACATGATGGATATCGGCATCCGTGTGAACTCGATAATGCCGGGCATTTTCGCGACGCCGCTCATGCTGGGCGCGCCAGACAAGGTGCTCGACAGCCTTGCCGCCTCCGTCCCCTTCCCCAAACGCCTCGGCAAGCCAGAAGAGTTCGGGTCGCTGGCCTGCGAGATTGCCCGCAACACCTATCTCAACGGGCATAATTTCCGCCTCGACGGCGCAATCCGGATGGCCCCGCGCTAGGGCGGACACCGCCCGCATCCGTAGTCATCCTTATGGCCGCCCGCCCTCTCTTGCCCGATCTCTGCAGGACCTGCAGCAGAAAGGAGACCACGACATGGCGGGCGGACCAAAGGATTACAGCGCAATCACAGCAGCCGTGAATGACGGCATTGGCGGGCTTCGCCAACATTCCGGCGAAGTACTGAAAGCCTTTGGCGGCATCTCGAAAGCGGCCATGACCGAGGGCGCCCTCGACAAGAAAACCAAGGAACTGATAGCGCTCGCCATCGGCGTGGCGAAACAGTGCGATGCCTGTATCGGCTTTCACACGCAAGCCCTGCGCAAGCTGGGCGCCACGGATGAGGAAGTTTCCGAAATGCTGGGGGTCAGCGTCTATATGGGCGGCGGGCCGTCCCTCATGTACGCCGCAGACGCCTGGACTGCCTGGCAGCAGACCGCCGGCTAGCCGCGATCAGACGGCGACAGGCGCCTTGATATGCTTGTGCGCCTGATAGCCGACCAGTTCGAAATCCTCATACTCCCAGCCGAAAAGATCCGTCTTTTCCGGATTGAGGACCATTTTTGGCGGGGCAAACGGCTCACGCGTGAGCTGCAGTTTCGCCTGCTCGATATGGTTCGAATAAAGGTGCGCATCGCCAAAGGTGTGCACGAAGTCGCCGGGCTTTAGCCCCGTGGCGCGCGCCATCATGAGGGTCAGCAGCGCATATGAGGCGATGTTGAACGGCACCCCCAGGAAGATGTCGGCCGAGCGCTGATAGAGCTGACAGTTCAGCTTGCCGTCCATGACATTGAACTGGAACAGGCAGTGACAGGGCGGCAGCGCCATTTCATTCACGTCCGCCGGATTCCAGGCCGAGACGACCAGACGGCGTGAGTTCGGATTGGTCCTGATCTCGTTCAGCACCCATTCGATCTGGTCGATCACCCGGCCGTCCGGCGCCGCCCAGGAGCGCCACTGCTTGCCATAGACGGGTCCGAGATCGCCATTCTCATCGGCCCACTCATCCCAGATCGACACCCCGTTTTCCTTCAGATAGGCGATGTTCGTATCGCCTTTCAGGAACCAGAGAAGCTCGATGATGATCGAGCGCAGATGCAGCTTTTTCGTGGTGAGCAGCGGGAAACTGTTTTCAAGGTCGAAGCGAAGCTGGCGGCCGAACACGCCCAGCGTGCCGGTGCCCGTCCGGTCACCGCGCTCGACACCATTCTCGAGCACATCGGAAAGCAGGTTAAGATACTGGCGCATGCAAAACAGCAATGACGACTCGCCGCCGCGAGTCCAGAGCCACCTTCATTTGCCCCACACAATTGCGCGTGATGAGGGACCATGGCGTGGGAACGGTCCTGCAAAACTTAACGAGATATCAACGCCCGCTTTGAAATCTCTCCAGCCATTAAAGCATCACCTCAACGCTGGCCCGGTAAGCAGGCAGCTTGATCAGACCTATCGCACCTCAGGGGACCTCAATGCGATCCAGCCGAGCCAGCCAGTTTCTCCGCCATCGCAAGGGCAATGTCGCTGTCATCTGGGCCTTTGCCCTGTTGCCGATCTTTGCCGTTATCGGTCTCACCATCGATACGCAGCTGGCCTTCGGCAAGAAAGAACGCGTCCAGTACGCCGCCGACTCCGCGGTGCTTGCCGGCGCACGAATGCTGCAGTCCTCAAACTCCAAAACCCAGGCGATCGCGCATGCGCGGGACTATTTCAACGCGCTGATCGCGGACAGGTCAGGCCTTCACTGCGAGACGCTGGAGGTCACCTATCCCGGCGATGATGAAATCGCCGCGAGCAGCTCATGCTATCAGGATACAACGCTCAGCCAGATTTTCGGCCGCGCGCGGCTCGACTTCAACATCGTCTCCACGGCGACCTATGGCGTCGGCAAACTGGACGTGTCCTTCGTGTTCGACATCTCCGGCTCCATGGGGGATTACGGCCGGCTTCATGACCTCAAGGCCGCCGCCAAGGATGCCGTGACCACCCTGCTTCCCGCACCCGGCTCTTCAAGCGATGGCGATGTGCGCATCGCGATGGTGGCCTATAACGACGTGATCGATGCCGGAAAATACTTCGAGAGCGTCACAGGCTTGAAGAAGAGACGGTACTATTCGACAGACCGCACGGTGACAACAACAAAAAAGGTAGAGGAAGAAGTGTGCGCCCCGGAACCGACCTGTGATTTTTGGTTCTTCGGCAGATGCTGGAAATGGGTTAGAGATTGCAAGTGGGTGGAGAAGGACGTCACCACAACCACAACCGTTACCTACACCTCTCTGCCTATCGACTCGACCTGCGTCTATGAGCGTGAGGGCACTTACAAGTTTGAGGACGAACAGCCGACGCAACTCATTACGCCGGACTTGGTCAACACGCTTCAGGAGGGCCAGCGCCGCGCCAGCACCGATGCCAACAATTCGGACGGCTACATGACGGCGAAGGCCCATGCGACCTTCGACGAAGGCAGCAAGCTGTGGACCCCCAAAGATACGAACTGCAATGCTAAAGAGCCATTTGAGCTCAGTCACAACCACACCCAGATAGACCATTACATTGACAGCCTCCGGGATGGTGGCGGCACGGCCGGCCATCAGGGTATTGCCTGGGGCTGGTATCTCATCTCACCGAAATGGGGCGATATTTTCGACCATAACGCAAAACCTTTGCCCTATGATGAGCCGGACACGACCAAGGCCATGATCATCATGACCGATGGCGAGTTTAACCGCCAGTACCACTCCGGTCAGGGTAGCTCGGCCGCGCAGGCCAAAGCGCTATGCGACAAGATAAAGGAAGAAGACGTCGTCATCTTCACGGTCGCCTTCCAGGCCCCGGAAGACGGTGCCGAGGTGCTGGCCTATTGCGCGACGAGTGAGGAACACGCCTTCAAGGCCTCGAACGGCGCCGAGCTTCAGGCGAGCTATCAGTCCATCGCCACCTCGATTTCCGACCTGCGCATAAAGAGCTAGGCCGCACCCTTCTGGTTAATGACAGGCTTCCGGCAAATCTCCAATTTTGCCGGAAGCCTCAAGCCTGCCGAAACGCGTTTTGCCCATGATTGAGCCGGGTAATTCTCGATTTTTCCGGCGACGCGTATGAAGTTCACACAGACAGGCCGCCTTCAGGCCAGCGAAGAGGGCCAGGTCGCGATCCTGTTTGCACTCGCGATCTTCCCGATTCTCCTCATCGCCGGTTTCGCAATCGACTTTCAGGTGCTGACCACCAACAAGTCGCGGGCCCAGAGCAGCATCGATTCGGCCGTGATCGCCGGCACTCGCGCCTATCAGGAGGGCGCGACCCAGGCCGAGGTCGAACAGATCGTGCGCACCTATTTCGACGCGCTTATCTCCAACGGCCCGTTTCCCCTCACCTGCACAGCCCCGATCATCGCCATCAATGAGACCGACATCAAGGCGCGGACAGATTGCGAGATGCAGACCTATCTCGCCCGGATCGCGGACATCAACAAATTCGCCTTCGGCATGGAATCGGCCACCACCTATGGCATCGGCAAGGTCGATGTCGCTTTCGTCTTCGATGTATCCGGCTCAATGGACGGCTCACGTATTTCCGACCTCAAGACCGCGGCGCGCGATGCCGTCGATGCCCTGCTCGTGGAAGATCCAAAACCGGGACGGGAAAATGACGTCCGCCTGTCCATGGTGGCCTATAATAGCGCTTTCAATGCGGGCAACTATTTCGAGGCCGCGACGGGCCATTCCAGCGAACAGAGCGTCGATTATTACCGCGATGGCAGCTGGCACACCTTCTATTATGACAGCACCTGCGTGTTTGAGCGCGAAGGGGCCGAAGCGTTCACAGATGCTGCCCCCGGCCCTGGCCAGTATGTCGAAGCGGCCGATGCACGCCGAAGAAATGACTGCAGCGGCCATGAGCCGCTTGCACTGACCAGTTCGCGCCAGCCGCTTTATGACTACATCACAGCGCTGAGGGCGGGTGGCAACACGGCAGGCCATCTTGGCGTGGCCTGGGGCTGGTACACGGTCTCCCCTAACTGGGCCTCTGTCTTTCCGGCCGCCTCCGCACCCCTTGCCTATGATGAGCCCGACAGCGCAAAGGCGCTCATCCTGATGACCGACGGCGAATTCAACGCGGTTGGCGACAGCTCGAATGGCAGCTCCCCCTGGCAGGCCCAACAGCTTTGCGACGGCGCCAAGGCGGCCGGTATCCGCATTTATTCGGTTGCCTTTCAGGCCCCCGAATCAGGCCGTGATGTGCTTCAGTACTGCTCAAGCGGCAGCGACTATTTCTTCCGCGCCGAAAGCGGCCAGGAGCTGCAGGATGCCTACCAGTCCATCGCAAGCTCCATCTCCGATCTGCGACTGACCCTTTAACCCCCCTTTTAACAGGGCGCGCGGTGGCCTATATCTAACTCGTCCCTTCGGGGACTATGGCGATAAACGCGCGTGCAATAAGCGGTTCGGACCCGGGGGCGGTACCCGGCGCCTCCACCAATTTCCCTTCCTTCAGCGGGATGGCTTTGGGGGCGAAACAGGATCGACGGACGTGTAAAGACGATGCCTTCGCCCGGATGAGCTCCGTTAGAAGCTCACTCAACAATAGTTGCAAACGACAACTTTGCTGAAGGCGAACTGCTCGCAGCCTAGTCTGCGCTCGGTTTTCCGAACTTAACTCCTAGGGCTTCAGCGCCTTAGGCGGGGCCCGGAGGCGCCTGGCAACAGAAGCCTCCACCTTATCTCTCTGAAAAGCCACGCGATTCTTGAATGACTGCGCCCTGTACTGGGAACGCTCTGCTTTGTTCTGGCGTTACAGGCTAAAACGGAGAGACACATGTCATCATTCGCAATCTATACGATCGGTTTCATGATCCTGCTGGGCGGGGTCATCTGGGCCGCAGTCGCGCTCGGTGTGCCCGGCCAGTGGGTCGCCATCGGCGCCGTCATCCTTGCCGGTATCGGCCTCATCACCGCCGTGACCAATACCCGCCGCAAGGACGAGACGGTCGCCTCCGACGGGGAACAGACCGGCTAGCCAGACCGGCCCCTTCAGCTTTTTTTGGCGTTTTCAGCGGACTTCGCGGCCAGAGACTGCGCGCGAAGTCCGCTTATGTGCTTCCCCTGATGGACGAAGCTTGTTGAACGCTTATTTTTTATCGGTAAACCAGACCCCGGCAAAGGATTTTGGGATGACCGACTATATCGGCTATGAAGCTCTGACACAGGCAGCCATGCGCGGCGTGGTCCGCGAGGCGCTGCGCCAGACCGCTTCCAATGGCGCTGCTCCTGGTGAGCATCACTTCTATATCAGCTTCCGCACAAAGGCGCCCGGCGTGAAAATGGCCGAGCATCTTGTCGAGCGGTTTCCAGACGAAATGACCATCGTGATCCAGCACCAGTTCTGGGACCTGGAAGTTCACGAAGGCCATTTTGAGCTGATCCTGAAATTCAGCGGCGTGCCCCAGCACCTTTCAATCCCCTATGCGGCGATGACGCGCTTTGTGGACCCGGCGGTGAATTTCGGCCTCTCCTTCGAGAAGGACATTACCGCCAGCGGGCAGGACGTGGTCGGTCCAGCCGGGTCTGAAGATGCGACCGAGGCAGAGCCAGAGGCCGAAACGCCCAAGGCCGCCGGCGACGAGCAGGGCTCGACCGTCGTCAGTATCGATGCGTTCCGCCGGAAATAGATTTGGCTGATCCCGGCGAAAAACCCCGCATGAGCGATGCCGACATGCTGGCGCGCTTCAAGACCTCGAAGAAGCGCCCGGCCTGTTCCGATACGCTCGGCATGGATCTGGCTGAAGTCCATCAGGACGAGATGCGGATCGTGGTGAACTTCACCGCAGACAAGAGCTTTGCCAACCCGACCGGCGCGGTACAGGGCGGCTTTATCGCGGCCATGCTGGATGAGGCGATCTCGACCAATATCATCATTGCATCCAATGTGACGATGACCGCCCCGACGCTGGAGATGAAGACCTCCTATCTCGCCCCGCTTTTCGTCGGGCCTGCGAAGGTGGAAGCGAAGATCCTCAAATTCGGCAAATCGGTCTGCTTCTCAGAGGCCAGATGCTTCGACCCGGACGGCAAACTCGTCGCAACCGCCACAGCCACTGCCGCGCCCCGCCCCTTCAAACGCTTCTAAAGCGGGAGGCGAAAACCTGCGCGTGGCTCTCGCCATAATTTAACTTGAATATTCCCGCATCGGTGGCATCAAGCTTGATTGCGCGACGCCAGCGCGGGCAAAACCCTGATCCTTTCCGGGCGGCGACCCGGCCTTTCAGGAGCTTGCCAGTCATGATGCTGGTCCCCTGTTATCTCGCGGCCTCCGACATTGAAGGTCTCGGCGTCTTTTCACGCGAGCCCGTCCGCCGCGGCCAGCTCATCTGGCGCTTCGATCCGCGGGTCGACCGGATGATCTCCCTCGACAGCTTTTCCGATGCCGATGAGCGCCTCTCGGATTTCCTCAAACGCTATACCTACATTCCGCCCTATGACCGGTCGGTCTGCATCCTGGACGGCGATGAAGGGCGTTACATGAACCATAGCGAGACCCCGAACACCGACTTTTCCTCCATCGATGCAGGCTACGCCCTCACCGATATTCCAGCCGGGGTGGAGCTGACCTGCGACTATCGCGAATTCGACACCACAGCCGACATCATGATGGCCTCGATCAGCCCGCTCGGGCGCCAGCTTCCGGCTGACTTCCTGATGGCGATGGAGATGGCCAAGCCGGCGAACTAGTCCATCGCCTCGACGCGCATATAGATGCCTTCGCGATCGCCCACCCGGCGTTCGACCAAGAGGCGTGCCACCTGATGATCGTCTGCAAAGGCGTTGCCCGAGACACTGTCGAGCAGCGCCTTTGCCAGATTGTCGAGGTCCATCCAGGGCGGATCGCCAGTATACTCCATCACGATATGGACGGCGTAGTCGCCATAGCCCGGCCGCAGCCGGGTAAAATCCTTGCGGAAAAACTCCTTCAGAAGCGGCTTGTAATATTTCGCCTGCGTCGTCAGGCCAAAGCAGCGCACTTCAAGCGCGCCTTCCTGCGTGATGCGCGCACGCACCTTTCCCGCTTTCACCCAGTCATCCATGCTCGAAAGCTAGCCCGGCGCGCGGCGGCAGACCAGTCGCAAGCGGCGGAGAAAAATAGCTTATTCTCCGAGATATATAAAATTTACCATGTCGCGCAGAGAGAGTGTCAGCCAAAGTCTGAGATGAGCGCGGCATGAACAGACTGATCCTTCCAATAGCTGATTATGTCAGACGCAAGCCACGGCGCATTCCGGTCATCGTCAGCTCGGCGGCGATCGTCTCATCCGCGCTTCTCACCTCCCTGCTGGTCGCGATGGACCTTCACCAGAACGGGGCCATTCTCATCTCTGTGGTGACGGCCCTCTCGGCCTGTCTCGCGGTTCCGGCCGGTATCGTGCATTATATGCGCGAGGACCACATAGCCCGTCAGCAGGCAGAACTTCTCGCCCTCGCCTCCACAGACGCGCTGACCGGCATCATGAACCGTCGAACCTTCGAACTGTCCGTAGAGCGTGAGCGCGCCCGCATGCGCCGCACTGGCGGTCAGGCCGCGCTCATCCTTCTGGACATAGACTGGTTCAAATCGATCAATGATTCCTTCGGGCACGCAGCCGGCGACACGGTTCTGAAAACGGTCGCAGAGCTTGCTGCCGCAGCGCTGCGCCAGCCGCTCGACGTGATCGCGCGCTGGGGTGGAGAGGAATTTGCGATTCTTCTCACCGGCGTCACGCAGGAACAGGCGCTTGAGGTCAGCGAACGTCTGCGCCGCTCCATTGAAAAGGCCGCCTTCGACACGGTCGCGCCCGGCCTTTCCGTCTCTGCCAGTTTCGGGCTCTGCCCCATGACGGCGGGCTGCTCGCTGCGGACCGCCCTGAACGAAGCCGACGCAGCCCTCTACCGGGCAAAAAAGAACGGCCGGAACCAGACCGTGTGCGCGGCCGGTGCGGCGAAACCCATCTGCGTGATAGCAAAGGCTGGCTGACCGGATTTCCGTGGCGGCAAGGTCACACTTACCCCTGTTTCAGGGCCGCAACCGGCTCACCGTCGCACCAGTGTTGCAATGCACAAATAGAGGCTCTCCGCAAACAACATCCATAGCGGAGACCTCCCATGAAATCCTTCCTGCTCACCACCACAACGCTGGCCCTCGCTGCCGCCCTCGCGCCCGCAGCGCTCGCCCAGGACAATGGCGAAGAAGAGCTGCGCCAGACGACGGTCACTGTCACCGTCCAGAAGCGCGCCGAGAATCTTCGCGACGTTCCGGTCGCCGTGTCAGCTGTGGATGACGAGCTGCTCGACGATCTCGGCCTTGATGAGTTCAGCGATGTGGCCCGCTATGTGCCGGGCTTCGAGGTGCAGGAGCAGAGCCCGAACAATCCGGGCTTTGTGATTCGCGGCATCACCTCAGACAGCGGCGAAGCCAATATCGAGCCGCGCATCGCCATCTTCCAGGACGGCGTCTCCATTTCCCGTTCGCGCGGCTCCGTGGTTGAACTTTTCGACCTGGAGCGCGTCGAGGTCGCCAAAGGTCCGCAGCCGACGCTGTTCGGGCGCGGCGCCCTCATCGGCGGTGTGAACGTCATCCAGGCCAAGCCGGAATTTGAATTCTCGGGCGAGGCCACCGCCGGTGTCGGCAATTATGACGAGGTCTATCTCGACGGACATGTCACCGGCACGATCATTGAAGACAAGCTCGCCTTCCGTCTCGCCGGCCGCATGCGCGAGCGCGATGGCTATGTTGAAAGCGTCAATCCGGCCGAAGAGGACTTCAACAGCCAGGACATGTCGGCCGTGCGCGCCTCACTCGCCTTCACGCCCAGCGCGGACCTTCGCTTTGACCTCATCGCCAACTATCAGGAAGACACCCCATCAGGCACGAGCTTCAAGTCCAAGGCCTTCCTGCCGACACCCACCGGCTCCGCCGCGCCCTGGGATCCGGCTAACCTCAATACATTTGGTGACTTCCTCGGCGGCAAACATCTCGGCCTCGACCGTGAAGTGACCAGTGTCACCTTGCTCGGTGACTGGCAGATCAATGACAATGTCTCCCTCTCCTCCATCACCGGCTACCGTGAATTCGACAGCCTCGAAGTCTTCGACCCGGACGGCTTCGGCCTTGAGCTTCTGATCTTCGGTGAAGACGCTTCGGGCGAACAGTTCAGCCAGGAGTTCCGCGCCAATTATGACGCCGGCGGACGCGTGCGCGGCTTTGTCGGCGCCAGCTATTTCGATGAGAGCGGCGAGCAGGACGTGCCGCTGACCTTTGACGAACGCGCCGCACAGGCCCTTCTCGGCGGTTTCCTCACCCCGCCGAACGCACCGCCCGTCAGCGCCCTGCCGGCCTTTAACCTCACCGTCTTCCAGCAGTCCGGCGGCACTGTCATTGTCCCGCTGAAGCCGATCCACAATGAGCGCTACGTCAATGATGGCGAGACGCAGGCCTTCGAAGTCTTTGCCGATGCCAACTTTGACGTGACCGACCGCCTGCAGCTGACCGGGGGTCTGCGCTACACCACAGAGGACAAGGAAAGCGGCCTTCTGGTCGAACTTCTGAACGGGCCAAGCGCTCTGACAGGCGCCGGTCTCTTCGTACAGCCATCGGGCGGTCGCATCTCACGCAGCGAGACCTTTGACGATGTGACCTGGCGCGCGGCAGCCAAATATGAGGTCAATGACGCGGTCAACCTCTTCGCCAACTATGCCCGCGGCCGCCGCCCGGAAGTTATCACAGCCTCGGCCTCTGCCCCGGCCGCCGGCTTCGCCATTCTCGATGCAGAGATTGTCGACGCCTATGAAGCTGGCGTGAAAAGCGCGCTTCTCAATGGCGATCTCAGCCTGGAAGCGTCCGCCTTCTATTATGAATACAGCAACTTCCAGTCGACCGAGATCACCGATGAAGGCCTGATCGAGCCGATCAATGCGGGCGACGCCACCGCTGAAGGCTTCGAGGCCCAGGCCAACTGGTACCTTTCCGACGCCCTCAACCTCATCGCCAGCTATGGCTACAACCATGCCCGTTTCGACGACGAGGACGGCGCACCTTTCGCGGGCAACAAGCTGCGTCTTTCGCCCGACCACAAGGCCAGCCTCGCAGCCCGCATCCTGCTGGCCGATACCGGCTTCGGTACGCTCAGCCTCGTGCCGAGCTATACGTGGCAGTCGAAAGTCTATTTCGACAATACAGAGCGGGACCTGATCAGCCAGGCGAGCTATGGCCTCGTCAATCTCAACGTCCAGCTCGACCTTGAGAACGGCTTCGGCGTTGAGGCCTATGCCACCAACCTCACCGGCAAGGACTATATCATCGACGCGGGCAATACCGGCGATGGCTTCGGCATCCCGACCTTCATCGCAGGCACGCCCACCTTCTACGGGGCGCGCATCCGCAAGTCTTTCTAGGCCAGGACAAACATTTTTACGGGGCGGGGCGCATCGAAAGGTGCGCCCTTTCCTTTTCTGGGCCGGTCCACCTAGACCCAGCCTGCCAGTTCCCGCGCGGCCAGCGTCTCCAGCAGGTCAATCGCCCGGTCTGAATCATTGAGGCACGGCGCCACCGAGAAATGCGTGCCGCCCGCTTCCATGAAGCTGTCACGGCCCTCCATGGCGATCTCTTCCAGCGTTTCCAGGCAGTCGGAGATAAAGGCCGGTGACACCGCGACGACCTTCTTCACGCCCTGCTCAGGCAGCGCTTCCAGCGTCTTGTCCGTATAGGGCTGGAGCCATTCGGTCGGGCCGAACCGGCTCTGGAACGTCGTCATCGCGAACCCGTCCGCCCAGCCGAGCTTTTCGGCCACCAGGCGCGTCGTCTTGTGGCAATGGCAATGATAGGGATCACCCTTCTCGAAATAGGCTTTCGGAATGCCGTGATAGCTCATCAGCACCCGTTCTGGCTGATAGTCGAGCCCGGCAATATGCTCGCTGATAGAAGCGGCCAGCGCGTCGATATAGGCGGGGTGATCATGGAAGGGTGCCGCCGTGCGCACCGCCGGTTGCCAGCGCATCTCCTTCAGAGCGTTGAAACTGCGGTCATAGACGCTCGCAGAAGTCGTCGCCGAATATTGCGGATAAAGCGCCATGATCGCGATCCGGTCACACCCCTGGGCCTTCAGGTCTTCGATCTTCATCGCAATCGACGGGTTGCCATAATTCATGGCGAAATCGACAAGCAGCCGGTCGCTTCCGATACGGGCGTTCAGCTTCTCGGCCTGCCGCTTTGTGTAGACAAGCAGCGGCGAGCCCTCATCGGTCCAGATTTTCTTGTAGGCCGCGCCGGATTTCTTCGGCCGGAATGTCAGGATCGGCCCCTGCAGGATCAGCTGCCAGACCAGCGGATTGACCTCGATGACACGCCTGTCCGACAGGAATTCCGACAGATAGCGGCGCATCGACTTGTAATCGGTGCCATCCGGCGTGCCGAGATTGACCAGAAGCAGGCCGGTCTTGCCCTGCGTGACACTCGGATGATCCTCTGGCGCGTGTGGGGGCCGGCCGGCAAGCGGTGTACGCGTTTCAACCATTTGAGAAAGTTCCCCTTTGCCGCCTCTCTTCCCCCATAGATAGGGCAGGCTGCGGCCCGGCAAGACCGGCAACTGCGACATGGCGCGCCGAAAGCGGCTTTTGCGCTTGCCCGGCAGCATGCTAAAGCGCCACCCAACGACTTAATCACCGCTGAATTACGAACAGGAGCCGACCCGATGGGCATTTTTGGCGACAAGGGCGCAAAGCCACGCACTGAATCCGACACAATGGGGGAAATCGAGGTCCCGGGCGACAAGTACTGGGGCGCACAGGCCCAGCGCAGCCTCGGCAATTTCAAGATCGGCTGGGAAAAACAGCCCGCCCCCGTCGTGCGCGCGCTCGGCATCGTCAAGAAAGCGGCCGCCGAAACCAATATGGCCCTCGGCAAGCTCGACGAGAAACTCGGCAAGGCCATCATCCAGGCCGCCGACGAAGTGATCGACGGCAAGCTCGATGAGCACTTCCCCCTTGTCGTCTGGCAGACCGGGTCCGGCACCCAGTCCAACATGAATGCGAATGAGGTCATCGCCAACCGCGCCATCGAGATACTCGGCGGCGAGATGGGCACCAAGAAGCCTGTGCACCCGAATGATCACTGCAACATGTCGCAGTCGTCCAATGACACCTTCCCGACCGCCATGCACATCGCCTGCGCCGAGGAAGTCACCCACCGCCTCATCCCGGCGCTCGAGAAACTCCACAACGCGCTCGACACCAAGGCCAAGGCCTGGGCCGACATCATCAAGATCGGCCGCACGCACACTCAGGACGCCACACCGGTCACGCTCGGCCAGGAATTCTCCGGCTACGCCCAGCAGCTCGCCAACGGCATTGAGCGCCTTGAGAGCACGCTGCCCAGGCTTATGGAGCTGGCACAGGGCGGCACGGCGGTCGGCACCGGCCTCGCCTCGCCCAAGGGCTTCGACACGATGGTCGCCGACAAGATCGCCCAGATCACCGGCCTCAATTTCCGCACCGCACCGAACAAGTTCGAGGCGCTGGCCGCGCATGACGCAATGGTCTTCACCCATGGTGCGATCAACACGGTCGCCATGTCCTGCTTCAAGATCGCGAACGACATCCGCTTCCTTGGTTCGGGCCCGCGCTCCGGCCTCGGCGAACTTGCCCTGCCAGAGAATGAGCCGGGCAGCTCCATCATGCCTGGCAAGGTGAACCCCACCCAGTGCGAGGCGATCACGCAGGTCTGCGCGCACATTCACGGCAACAATGCCGCCATCGGCTTTGCCGGCAGCCAGGGCCATTTTGAGCTTAACGTCTTCAACCCAATGATGGCCTACAACTTCCTCCAGTCGGTCCGCCTTCTGGCCGATGCAGCCATCTCCTTCACCGATAATTGCGTCGTCGGCATCGAGCCGCGCCTCGACAATATCGAACGCGGCCTCAAGAACTCGCTGATGCTGGTGACGCCGCTGAAGGAAAAATACGGCTATGACCGCGCCGCGACCATCGCCAAGACCGCCCACAAGAACGGCACCACCCTCAAGGAAGAAGCCATCAAGGACGGCATCCCCGAAGAGGATTTCGACGCCATCGTCGACCCGTCCAAGATGATCTCGCCGGGCTAATTGAGTTCGCAATAGTGAGATGATACATTCGCTGCATGCGAACACTGAGAACTTGGCGCAATGAGACAAAGACAACTCTAGCAGAACTTGCTGCGCGAGTGGGGGTCGGTAAGGGCTTCGTCTCAGAGGTCGAGCGCGGACTAAAAAGACCGTCGGCAGAAGTTGCTCGCAAAATTGAATCAGCGACCAACGGTGCTGTGACTGCGGCGGAGCTTCTCGGCGTATCAGTTCGAGCAGGGTTTTCAGAAGCAACAAAACGTTTCGCGCGATCGGATGACCCTGCACTCTTACAGGAAGCCGCCTCCTACGGTCTCGACGCCGAAGAGATCGCCCGCTCGGCTGTCGAGCGAGCTGTGAAGACCGAACGCATGAAGCGCTTCTCGGAGGAGAACCGGGAGGCTATCGAGAGCTGGAACGCGCTGGTCGAACGTGAGGGGCTTTGGTCTGATGGTTACCGGGCGTTCTGATAGATGAGGCATCTTGCCGTTTTCCGCGCAGGAGAGAACAAACCACCCATCGTTGTCTTGCAATATCCCGGCATCGATACCGGCAATTACGTCCTTGCCGCCCCGCTCTATCCGGCAGGCGCCGCCAAACCGATAGATATCGTCACCCCCATGGTCACACTGGACGGCGAGGCCTATCTGCTAGGCACCCACCTGCTCGCCAGCGTTCGGGCATCAGCCTTGGGCGATGAGATCGGCTCGCTTCTGGCCCACGAATACGAAATACAGCGCGCCCTCGCCCGGCTTTTCTTCGGCAACTAGCGATAGCTCGCTGCATCCACTTGCCAGAATACGTCGCCTCCCTCAGAAAGCTTCACCAGTGAACAAAATCGGAGGAACGCCCCATGAGCAATGATTTCAGCAATCTCTTCTCGGTGAAGGGCAAGACGGTCGTCATCACGGGCGGTTCGCGCGGGATTGGGGAGATGCTGGCCGCAGGCTACCTCGCCAGTGGCGCCAGGGTCATCATTTCATCGCGCAAGGCCGATGCCTGTGAGGAAACGGTCGAGCGCCTCAAGAGCGAGTATGGCGGCGAGATCTATGCCATCCCGTCTGATGTCGGCCAGATGGTCGGCATCCAGCACCTCGCCGATGAAATCGCCAAGCGCGAGGAGAAGGTCGACGTCCTGATCAACAATGCAGGCGTCGCCTGGGGCGCAACGCTGGAGGAGTTCCCCGAAAGCGGCTGGGACAAGGTGATGGACGTCAATGTGAAGGGCATCTTCTTCCTGTTCCAGAAGCTCATCCCGCTGCTGCGCAAGTCAGCCAGCCCCGAAGACCCGGCCCGCGTCATCAACATCGCCTCCATCGACGGCATGCACACCTCGCCCTTCAGCGGCTATGCCTATGGCACGTCCAAGGCCGCCGTCATTCACCTGACGCGCTTCATGGCGTCCCAGCATGTTGGCGAGCACATCCTCGTCAACGGCATTGCGCCGGGCCCTTTCCCGACCTGGATGCTGTCGACCGGCGTCGGCTTTGGCGGCAAGACCGAAGGCGTCGACTGGGACTCCGTCGCTGCTGGCAACCCGTCGGGCCGCGTTGGCACGCCGCAGGACATCGCCGGCCTCGCCATGTTCCTGTCGTCGCGCGCGGGGGCCTATATTTCCGGCCACACCATCCCCTGCGATGGCGGCATCGTCGCCTCCAGCTAGGCGGCAGGACAGGGAAACTTCAGTATTTTCGGCGGTCTTTGTGTTGCACCGCAGCATAAAGACCGCCATACGGACGCCTGACGTATAACGCCAGACAGACTGAGCCAGCCCCGTGACAAGCAAATCCACCTTCGCTGCATTCGCAGATCGCCTCGGCGCGCAGAATTTTTCGCAGGCGAACCTCGCCAAATTCACGCCGAACCGGATCAAGATTGAGCTTCTGGCCGGCCTGACCGTCGCGCTGGCGCTGGTACCCGAAGCTGTGGCCTTTGCCTTCGTCGCCCAGGTCGATCCGCTGGTCGGGCTCTATGCCGCCTTTATCGTCGGTCTCATCACCGCACTGATCGGCGGGCGGCCCGGCATGATCTCGGGCGCGACGGGCGCTCTCGCCGTGGTCATGGTCTCTCTCGTCGCCCAGCACGGGGTTGAATACCTCTTCGCGGCCGTTGTCCTGATGGGCATCCTCCAGCTTGCCGCAGGTATCTTCAAACTCGGCAAGTTCATCCGGCTCGTGCCGCACCCCGTCATGCTGGGCTTCGTCAACGGCCTCGCCATTGTGATCTTCCTTGCCCAGCTCACCCAGTTTCAGGTGCCCGGAACGGCCGAAGCCTCCGGCCATGGCATGTCCGGCGGTGAATGGCTGAGCGGCTGGCCGCTCGCCTGGATGCTGATCCTCGTCGCGCTCACCATGGCGATCATCTGGTTCATGCCAAAACTCACCAAAGTTATCCCCGCCCCGCTCGCCGGGATTGCCATTGTCGCGGCCATCGTGATCGTCTTCGGCCTCGATGTCCCGCGCGTGGGCGACCTCGCCTCGGTCGAGGGCGGCCTGCCGGCCTTCCATATCCCGATGGTCCCGCTCAATCTGGAAACCTTCGAGATCATCCTGCCCTATGCGGTCATCCTCGCCGCCATCGGCCTGATCGAAAGCCTGCTGACACTCAACCTCGTTGGCGAAATGACCAATCAGCGCGGCGGCGCCAGCCAGGAATGCGTGGCCCAGGGCGCAGCAAACCTCGTCACCGGTTTCTTCGGCGGCATGGGCGGGTGCGCCATGATCGGCCAGTCCATGATCAACGTAAAATCCGGCGGGCGCACGCGTCTCTCGGGCCTCTCGGCCGCCCTCTTCCTGCTCGCCTTCATCCTCATCGGCTCAGCCCTGATCGAGCAGATCCCGCTGGCGGCTCTTGTCGGCGTCATGTTCATGGTCGTCATCGGCACCTTCGCCTGGAACAGCCTGCGCATCATGACGCGTATCCCGCTCACCGATGCCCTGGTCATCGTTCTCGTGACAGGCGTCACCGTGGCCTATGACCTTGCCACCGCCGTTGTCGTCGGCGTGATCGTCTCCGCCCTCGCCTATGCCTGGAACAATGCACGCCGCATCCATATCGTCGAACGCGACAGCGTCTCGGTGCCCGGCGCCCATGTCTATGAGATCGAAGGCCCGCTCTTCTTCGGCTCCACCGATGGCTTTGCCGAGCTCTTCCACCCGGAGAGCGACCCGGACGTGGTCATTGTCGACTTCATGCGCTCGCGCGTGGTGGACCAGTCCGCCCTGCAGGCCATTGAGGACCTTGCGGCAAAGTATGAAGCCCTCGGCAAGACGCTGCGCCTGCGCCATCTTTCGCGGGACTGCCACAAGCTTCTCAAACGCGCTGGCCAGCTCATGGTCGATAGCGACGACGATCCGGACTACGCCCTCGCCGTCGACTATAGCGTGCGCACCGGCGTGTTCGGCGGCGGGCACTAGTCTCAGGGCAACCGGGCGAGGTCTTCTAGACGGGTCTCCTCGCAAGCATCCGTGACAGGCGAATGCCGTCGCGCATGTTCAGCCCCATCAGAGTAATGTTGGTTGCGCCAGCAGCGAGCTCTATGGCCTGAACCACAACAAAGGAAAGATCAAACTCGCCCTGTCCCGCCTTCCACCAGAGGAAGACAGCACTCGGGACGAGGATCAGCAGACCGTTCAACGCAATGAACGGCATGCGCTTTTTCTTGGCGTTCACAAGCCGCCCGGCCCGCTTGCCAGCCAGGGCAATGCCGCTGCCGGCGGTGATCATGAGGGACGGGATAAGCAAAGCCATCGCGTAAAGAATGCTCCGCTTTGCCAGAAAGATCGCCTCTTCGCGGCCGCTGAGTTCGGTCAGAATTGTCGCCAGCCAGAAACTGCTGATCAGCAAGAGTGCCAGCGTGCCCGCCAGTCGATGAACGATCTTTTTCATTGGGCGCCGCCTTTCGCTTTTTGAGGCAAGGCAGGGCGTCTCGTCGCGCCGCAGAGCGCCGAAAGCGCCTTCAACGTATCGAGCGCGGCTCGCGCCTGCTCCCCATCGATCTTGCCAGCAAGCTCGCTTGCCCAGTCGTCCTGCCGCTTGATGGCGTCACCATAGGCGGCCTCTCCTTCAGGCGTCAGCGTGATCAGGGGCGCGCGCTTGTGGTCCGGGTTCCCACTCGGCTCGACGAGGCCCTGCGCTGTCAGATCATGGACGACACGCTGAACCGCCTGCCTCGACAGGCCCATGCGGCGGGCAATCTGCGCCACAGTCTGAGGCGAGCCCTCCAGCATGATAGCCCCGAGGACCTGCCAGCGGGCGCTCGTCAGACCGAGATCTTTGACAAGCTGGTCACCCGCCTCGAGCAAGGCGCCGTTCAGCCGGAAAGTCTCCAGCATGAGATCGGTGATCACGGCGCCGTTCGTTTGTTCAATCTTGGTCATGACAGTCTCCGTTTGACTGCTTATTGTCATTTTGACAACATGCTGTCAACTTAGCTTTTGATCCGGGCTGCCATACGCCTCAATCAGCAGGGGGGCAGCTCTGGCGTGAACACGTATGAGGGTTACACTGGCCGGATCAGAATCACCGAAGAGAAGTCTATCGCCATGTCCAAGCCCCCCGTCGGCTCCAAAGCCAATCCGTCAGAATTCGACGTCATCTCCAAGCTGGCCGAGGATGAGCCCTATTTCGTGATCCGCGCGCACGACCCGCTTTCTTCAGCGCTGGTCGAACTCCATGCCTATATCGGCGCAGGCCAGGCAGGCGCGGCCCACAACAAGCTGGCCGAGATCATGGCGCTGACGTCGGCCCGCGCCCCGCGTCCGGCCTCCAGCCCGAAATACCGTGAGACCTTCGCCATCTCGCTCGCCATGGAGCAGTGGCGCGACACCCATAAGGACTAGGCGTTGGAGCTGCGCCCGGCCCCGCTTGAGGACCGCTTTGTCCGCCTTGTCCCGTTCGACATGGACGCCCACGCGCCCATGCTGCGCGACATGGCGGAAAAGTCGGGCGAGCGGCTGGCGACCTGGCCATTCTACAATCCCCCCGGCGACTGGATCACGCCCTGGACGAAGACGATCCGCCAGCGCACCGAGGCCGGCACGCTGATCCCCTTCGCCGTCCTCGCCCCGGACGGCCGGTTTGCCGGCATGACAGCCTATCTCAATCCCAACCGGGACTGGCGCAATGTCGAGATCGGCATGACCATCTATGCGCCGGAATTTCAGGGCGGCACGACCAATCCGGCCTGCAAGCGCCTGCTGCTCGCCAGCGCGTTCGACGCCGGGGCGATCCGCGTCTATTTCCATGTCGATGAGCGCAATGCCCGCTCGCGCCGCGCCGTGCTGAAACTTGGTGCCACACAGGAAGGCATCCTGCGCCACAACCGCATCCTGCCGGACGGATTTTTGCGCTCGACCGTGGTCTTCTCCATCCTTGCCGAAGAATGGCCGGCCGTGAGAGACAGGCTGGACCAGAGGCTTTCCTGAGACAGGCACACGCCCATGACCACACCGATCAATCTCAACAAGGCACGCAAGCAGAAAAAGCGCGCCGACGCCGAGAAGAAAGCCACTGAAAACCGGGTGAAATTCGGGCGCACAAAGAGCCAGAAAGACCTAGAAAAGAGCGAGGCGGCGCGCGCCAGGCGAAACCTCGAAGCGTCGAAACGGGAACACTAGGACACTTCAGGCCGTTCACTTTTTAGAAAAGCATTCTGCTTTTTCCAGAAAGGAAACGCATCATGTCCCGCGCCCTGCTTACCACGTCGGTCTTCTCGGTCAGTTTTCTGCTCGCGACCATCATCGGTTTCGCCATGGCGGTCTCGTAGGCCGGCCGGACATTTCAGCCCGCGTCTAACCTCTAATAGCCCGGCTCGCTCGCACCCAGACGGCCCAGAACCTCCAGACCGTTGCGATAGTCCGACACGCGCGCCAGCGAGTCCGTATATTGCCGGTCCACCGGCATCCCGCTCCCGTACACCTGCTCCGCCGCTTCGGCGTAGAGCGCATGCGCCTCCAGCAGATTACCGCCCGACTCGTAACACGCCGCCAGATTATGCGTGACCGCGGGGGCGGCCGGATATTGCGCATGTAGATCCTGCCACACAGCGCATGAGGTCCCCGGTGAGCTCGACGCTGCCTCTACCGCCTCCTTGAAGCGCGGATCGGCCGCGACCACAGCATCCATCGGATCCTCGACGAACACCGCGCGCATCACCGCATTTCGCGGCGCGATATCGGCGCGGATATCACCCAGCGTGTTGGCCAGCGCATTATGGATGAGGTCGACCGGGGGCTGAACGCCAGCCGCCAGACCATAGTCCCAGCCGCCATGCCCGCGCCGTCCGCGACGGCCCCTGATATAGATCTCCTCACAGCTTTCCGCTTCCGCATCCCCGAAATAGGTATCCTGGAAGATCATGCGTCCGCTGCCATACTCGATCAGACGCGGCGTCACCGAGACCTGCACGCGTTCACGCAGGCAGATATGTTCCACCTCGTCGCGATGCTCACAGTCGAACGGCCCGTCCCATTCGACGCATTCGGTCTGCGTCGTGGAATATTCCTCGGCCTCATAGCTGACGATATCCGTATTGCCTTCATAGATGCCGGCACGCTGGCCCTCCGGCACATAGCCATCGCTATAGCGCGCGATGCGGAACCAGGGCTGTCCGTCCAGGGTCGCGCTCGCCAGCATCGCCTCGAACTCGCTGGCATACCAGTTGCCGCCCGGCCCGTTGAACCGCCCGACATCGACAAGGCGCGTTTCCACGGCGGCGGTGTTGGCGGGCACAAGCCGCGCCTCATAGTCGATCCCCGGCGTCGCACAGGCTGACAGGCCGGCAATCGCCGCCAGAATGGCCAGTCTTCTCATGAAAAATCCCCCCTTTTTGTGCAGAGTGTCACCCCTTTTCTGCGCCAGCAAGTGAACCCTGCCTGAATACTTTGCAGCGCAGAAAAACGTTGAACCGGATACCGCCTTGCCCCAGATGCAGGGGCAATCGAAATCCGAGGGAGTTTCACATCATGTCATCAGCCGCCGCCCTGTTCGAGCCGTTCAAGCTCAAATCGCTGAACCTTGAAAACCGTATCGTCATGGCGCCCATGACGCGCGGCTTCAGCCCCGATGGCGTGCCGACCGATGATGTCGCCGCCTATTATGCGCGCCGCGCCGCCGCCGATGTCGGCCTGATCCTGTCTGAAGGCACGCTGGTGCGCCGCAAGGGCGCCTCCGACAATCCGAACTATCCGCTCTTCCATACCGATGCCGCGCTCGCCGGCTGGCAGAAGGTCATCGATGCAGTCCATGCCGAAGGCGGCAAGATGGGCCCGCAGATCTGGCATCAGGGCCTCCTGCGCAAGACCGGCACCGGCCACTTCCCGGACGCCCCCTCCGACAGCCCGTCGGGTATCACCCATAAGGGCAAGCAGCTCTTCGACGAACCCTCTGACGAGGAAGTCGCCGACATGGTCGCCGCCTATGCCGATGCCGCCAAGGCTGCGAAGGACCTCGGCTTCGACACGCTCGAAATCCACGGCGCCCACGGCTATCTCATCGACCAGTTCTTCTGGGACGTGATGAACAAGCGCGAGGACAAATATGGCGGCGGCCTGCCCGAGCGCGCCCGCTTTGCCGGCGAGATCATCTCCGAGATCCGCAAGGCGGTCGGCGAGGACATGCCGATCATCCTGCGCTTCTCCCAGTGGAAACAGCAGGACTATACCGCAAAGCTGGCAGAGACCCCGCAGGAATTCGAAGCCTTCCTCAAGGTCTTCGTCGACGCCGGCGTCGACATCCTGCACGCCAGCCAGCGCCGCTTCTGGGAAGCTGAATTCCCGGATGTCGATGGCGAGAACGGCCTCAACACGGCAGGCTGGGCCAAGAAGCTGACCGGCCTTCCGACGATCACGGTCGGCTCTGTCGGGCTTTCGTCGGAGTTTACCGGCGCCATGCGCGGCGAAGGCTCCAAGACCCGCCCCATCACCGATGTCGTCGAGCGCCTTGAAAAGGGTGAGTTCGACCTCGTCGCCGTCGGCCGCGCCCTCCTGCAGGACCCGGAATGGGCCACCAAGGTCAAGGAAGGCCGCACCGAAGAGCTCGCCGACTATGACGCCAAGGCCATGGCAAAGCTCTACTAGCCACTGGTGAGAGGACACTTCTACCGGAGGGGTCCTCTCACCGGACCGCGGTCGGCGTATATCCAAAAACTGCGCGGAAGCGGCGGATCATATGCGCCTGGGATGAGAAGCCGCACAGGACCGCCACATCGCTGGCCTTCTGGCCCTCGGCCAGAAGATCGCGAACACGCTCCACACGTTGGCGCAAGACCCACTCATAGGGCGGCACCCCATAGCTAACGGTGAATGCACGTGAAAACTGCCGGGGGCTCAGGCCGCTGACCTCAGCGAGATTGCGCACAGTGATGCGCTCGGCAAGAGATGTTTCGACGGTGTCTTCGACGGCGCGCCTTTGCGCGCCCGTCAGACCGCCATTGGGCGCCCTGAAATCACTGGTAACGTTCGCGATAGAGAGAGAGCGTGCCAACAATGTCATCAGAGTGTGATCCAGAACATTAGCATGGCCCGGATCATCCCAATCCAGAATCAGAAGAAACTGCTGGCAGAGTTCACGCAGCGCTGGATCGCACCCGAACACCACCCGTTCCACCCCGTGTGTCTTGCTACCAGCTGCGCGGCTTAGATGACGGTCTTCGAAATAGACATGCAGCCATCTGAGGTAGCCACCATTTTTCCACGCGGAGGGCTCCCCGGCAGGCAGACTGCAGATCGCACCGCAAGAGCCTGTGGAGTTTGGGCGGATAGCGTCGCTGGACACCTCGCGGACTTGGCTTCCGCCCCGTAGATACAGGCTGAACGTGTGATGGCGGGCCCGGTGATAATGGACATCGCCCTTGCTTTGCTCCCAGACGGCCAGGCCGATTCCCGTTGCCGTGACGCAGGACCGCAAGAGGCTCGCCTGAGGCCGCAGCGCTCTTGCGACATCGAAACCGACTATTCCCGGCGCCATGTCATTCCCTTCGAACATTGTGGCATGATTGTATCAGATAGGGCTGGATCGTGCGAGATATGGCCTCCCGCGTTTGGCAGAAGCCCCTCGGAAACATCTACTCCCAGGGTCCGCAAACATGCCGCTCGATTCCGCCTCTTCCTTCGAAAAGAGAAGGCCTTCAATGTGCACTCGCACCGCTCCAGGAGTGCAGCGGCGATGGGTTTGAAAGCCCGTTGCGCCTGTTCCGCACGGCAGATCGGCATTCTCTGCCTGCTCTGGGCAACCGGGCTCTTCTTGCGGATTCCGGTCCTCGCGGTTTCCCCGCTCGCTGGACAGATCGCGGACGACCTGAACCTCTCGACCACCAGCACCGGCGCCTTGACCATCCTTCCGGTCGTGGTGCTCGCATTGGCGGCGCCGCTCGCCATTTGGGTGATCGCGCGGATCGGACCGGCCCGCACCATTGCCGCCGGTCTCGCGCTCAGCGCCATTCTTTCAGCCTCCCGCGGCTGGAGCTCCTCGGCGGCGGTGCTGTTCGCCGCCTCCATCGGCATGGGGACCGGGATCGCCCTGTTTCAGACAGCCCTTCCGAGCGCCGTCCGGGGATGGCTCCCCAGACACGCGGGCCTAGGTAGCGCGGTCTATCTGAACGGAATGATGGTTGGCGAACTTGTCGGAGCCGGGGCAACCTTGCCCATCGTCATGCCTCTTGCAGGGCATGATTGGCGCATGGCGCTGACTATATGGGCGGTGCCTGCCCTGGGGATCGCAGCCCTCATCCTCCTTCTCGGCGAAAGGGCGAAGCCCGGCGGGGCGGCCCCCATCTCACCGAACTGGTCAGACAGCCGAACGTGGGAGCTAGGGCTCTGGCTCGCCGGATCGATTGCCGTGTTCTTCAGCATCAACGCCTATATGGACACAACGCTTGCCGCACGCGGGAATGGCACGTGGCTTGGCCCCCTGATTGTAGCCTACAACGCGACTTCGCTGCTGGCGTCTCTGGCCATGCTGTGGTGGAAGACGGCGTGGCTCGGCCGTCGGGCCCCAATCGTGATCGCTGGCATTGCTTCCGCCGTCGGCATGCTCGGTTTCGGCTTTGTGCCGGGACCGGTCGGCTATGCTGGCGCACTTGTCGCCGGTTTTGCCGCGTCGCTGCAACTCATCCTTATTATGTCCTTGCCGCCGGTTGTGACTGAAGAGACGAATGTCGCGCGATTGACCGCCGGTATCACCCTTGTGGGGTACCTCCTCGCATTCGTATTACCCCTCCTGGGTGGACTGTTGTCCGATACCATTGGCGGTATCGCGATGGTGTTCATACCCACAGCGGTTTTCATCTTGGTGCTCGCCGGTCTTGGCCGGAAAGACGGCAGATACGAGGAACAGTCTTCCAACAGAGGGACCGATCTTCAGGGCGGGTGATCTCAGCTGCCTTTGCCCGTTGCTCCAAGGCCGGAACGCAAAAAGGGCGGGCCATCAAAGCCCGCCCTTTTTCTATTGCACTGAGGGGTCTGCCTCAGATCGGTTCAGGTCCGCCCTTGGAGCTGACCCAGAACGCATGGATCACGGCGGGCAGCCAGAAGACAAAGCAGAGGACGATATTGATGATCAGCTGGAGGCCGACCCCTGCGCGCAGAGCCACGGCGACCGGCGGCAGGAAAAGACACAGAAGTATCTGGATTAGGGACATGATGAATTCCTTCTTGGTGACAGGAAGGTAACGCGACCTGATGCCGCCCCGTTCCGCTGAGGCAGGGCCAATCCAGGGCTCCACCCTCAGATTCCGCGTGACTGCCCCAGCGGCAGACCCCTCACCCTGACCAAAACAGATCAGGGAGAACGCCATGTCCTATGAGCAGATCAAGGTCGAAAACCGGGGCAATATCTGCCTCCTCACCCTCAACCGCCCGGACAAGCTGAATGCATGGACGCCGGATATGAGCCGCGAGCTCGGCAAGGCGATCACCGCCGCCAATGAGGATGAGGATATCGGCGCCATCGTCATGACCGGTGAAGGACGCGGCTTCTGCGCCGGCGCGGACATGTCCTACTTCCAGAACAATATCGATGCTTCGGAAACCAAGGCGCATAAGCGAGATGGCGGCATCGACTGGGTGTCGCTGATCCGCTCTTCCAAGCCCTGCATCGCCGCGGTGAACGGCCCGGCCTTCGGCATCGGCGTCACGCAGATCCTGCCCTTCGACATGATCGTTGCCTCAACCCTATCGAAGTTCGGCCTCGTCTTCGTGCGCGTCGGCATCGTGCCAGAGCTTGCAAGCTCCCACTTCCTCATTCAGCGCGTGGGCTGGGGCAAGGCGCATGACCTCCTGCTCACCGCCCGGCCTGTCTCCGGCGAAGAAGCCGTCAGCCTCGGTCTCGCCGACCGGCTGTCAGAGCCTGAAACCCTGCTCGACGACGCGCTCGAACTGGCCGGACAGATGGCGGCCAACCCCTCCCCCATGCTGCGCATGACCAAACAGCTCCTCAGCGCCAATGGCTGCGATACCGACACCTCCCGCATCCAGGCGCGCGAGCATGAGCAGCTGGAAATCTGCTACACCCTCCCCGAACACAAGGAAGCTGTCGCCGCCTTCGCCGAAAAACGCGCCCCCGACTTCAAGGCCGCCCGCCACAAGGCGCAGGCCAGGATCGACTAGAAAAGCTCTGGATCGGTTATCACTTCAACAAGGCTTGGCCCTTCATGGGCGAGCGCCTCGCTGAGGTGACGGTCCAGCTCATCGCGGCCGCGCACAAGACGGCCCATCCCGCCACAGGCACGCGCGAAACCGGCAAAAGGCGGATTGACTAGCCCCGTCTGCCAGACCGGGAACTCACCTGCCCGCTGTTCCTTGGAAATCTTGCCGAGCTCTGAATTGTTCATCAGCACATGGGTGATGTTCATGCCGTATTTGACGGCGGTCGTGAACTCCATCGCGTACTGGCCAAAGCCGCCATCGCCGCTGACCGAGATGACCTTGCGGCCCCGGAAAGCTTCGCGGTCCTGCGTCGCGGCCCAGGCGCCCATCGCCGCTGGAAAGCCAAAGCCGATAGAACCAAGATAGCCAGACATGAGGATGCGCTGGTCACCTGTCGGTTCGAAATAACGCCCGAAGCTGTACGTGTTGTTGCCGACATCGACGGCGAAAATGGCATCCTGCGGCGCAAGCCGTGTCAGCGCACCGAACAGCGCGGCTGCCGCCAGCCCTTTGCCATTATCCTCATCGACCCGCACCGTCTTTTCCGCGCGCCAGAGGCGCCAGCGTTCAGCCACTTCGCCGCGCTGGTCGCCGCCCGCGATCTGCTGCCCGGAAAGCGCCTTTGTCAGCCGCGTTGCCGTCACCCCGACATCCCCCATGACCGGCAGGGTCACAGGATGGCGCTTGGCCAGCATCATCGGGTCGCGGTCGATCTGGATGATCGGTTTGGACGGCTCGATCCCGGTATGGTCCGAAAAGGACGCGCCAAACACGATCAACAGATCCGCTTCATTCATGAACCAGCTGGCAATCGGTGTCCCCGACCGGCCCATGACACCTGCCGCCAGCGGATGCGCGTCGCCGATCAGTCCCTTGGCCTTGAACGTGGTGGCAACCGGCGCATTCAATCTTTCGGCCAAAGCAGTAATTGCGGGCGCGCTGTCCTTGGCGCCATACCCCAGAATGACCATTGGCCGCTTGGCCCCGGCGATCATGTCAGCGGCTGCGCCAAGATCATCCTCAGGCGGCCCGACAGCCCGGTTTGCCATCCGCCCGGCCGGTCCCTGCGCCTTCTGGCCATCTGCGGCAGGCAGGGTCTGCGTATTGTCCGGAAAAACGAGATGCCCAACCCCCTGCTCCAGCATCGCCGTCTTGATTGCACCCGTCATCAGCTGTGCATGGTTCGAACCTGGATGCACCGTCTGCGAATAGGCCGCGACCGCTTCAAATGCCGCCTCCAGATCAATGTCCTGAAAGGCGTGCACACCGGTGACCTGTTCCTGCACCTGACCGGTCAGGGCAAGGACGGGCGCGCTGTCGACCTTGGCATCCCACATGCCGGTGAGGAGGTTCGTCGCGCCCGGCCCGGCAATTGTGAAAGCCGCCGCCGGTATGCCCGTCAGCTTGCCATAGGCAGAAGCCGCAAAGGCGGCTGCGCCCTCATGCCGGATACCGTAATAGTTGAGCTTGCCCGCCTCCGCCTGCACGCGCATCGCATCGGCAAAGCCCAGATTGGAATGGCCGACCATGCCGAACACGCTGGTCACGCCCCAATTGACCATGGTCTCGACCATCACGTCAGAAACGGTCCGCGCCCTGTCCGGCGCCGCCTCAAGGCCGACATAGATCCCGTCTTCGCGCAGCTCGACCGGAAAGGTCTCCTGCCCGCTATCGTCGTGTCCGCCGGGCGGCTTGCCTGTCAGCGGATCGAAATCCCAGCCATGCCAGGGACAGCGTAGCCAGCACTTGTCATCGATGCCTTTCTCGATGGAGCCCTCGCCCAGCGGGCCGCCCTGATGCGGACAGTGATTGTCCATCGCCGCATATCGTCCATCGAAATGAACGATGGCGAGTGACCTCCCCGCGGCCGAGGCGGACTTGACCCGCCCGTCCGCCAGCTCGTCCAGTTCTGCAACCTTGTGCCATTCAAGCGCCGGTCCGCTCATATCCCGCCCTCCCCATCTAGCCTGCCGGTTATATCTGAGCGGCGCGGCATTGGCAGATCACAAATTCGCCAGCAAAGACGGGCGGTACCGGGAGGCTTCCATATCCCGGCATGGCCAGCTCAGATGATCCGGGGCCCGGCCTGCCACGTAGTCAGGGCGAAAGGAATTTGCCCATGCGCCTTACCGCCCGTCTCGTCCTTCTCGCCTCCAGCCTTGCCGTTTCCGGCTGTATCTCCAGCTCGCTTGAGGACTTCAGCGATGCAGAGCGGACCGGCGAAGTCACCATCGCGTTCAGGAAATAGACCGCGCGCGGGACGGCGGCTCCTTCCGCCTATGGCAAGGCAGGCGGGCGCATGACCAGAAAGCCGAACAGGGCCGGCTTTCCCTCGGCTTCCTCGAACCGGCTCATCTTGAGCCCGGAGGTCCGGCTGATCGCCTCGGCGGCGCGCGAGACAGGCGTGGTGCGCTTCGTCTCCTCGTCCCCGGAATGGCGGTGCTCGCCCAGCAGCAGCCTGTCGCCAGATTTGAGCGCCAGCCAGTACGTCATCTTGCGCCGCTGCAGACCCAGCCGTGAATAGACCTCGCCCCGGCGCACGATCTCATCAATATCGCGATAGCTGACCTCGCCCTCAAAGGCGCGCGCCTTGTGATGGACGGACCGGTTCGCCGGAAGGACCAGCGTGACATGGCCGGGACGCAGCGACACCTGCCAGTTATGGACGGTGCGCATACGGTGCTGCAGACCAAGACAGGAAGGGGTGAGGAGAAGCCCGAACAGGCAGACCAGCCCCGCCGCAACAGACTGCCTCAAAACGAGAAGCCAGATACCGGCCGCCAGCGCGCCAAGGGCGAGCGCCCAGATCAGCGTCGCTGCAATGAAAGCTGCGATCCGCGCGCCATAGCTGTAATCGAAAGTCGTCCTGCTGGCCTTGCCCATGAGCTGCGCTCTCCCCTCTGGTCTTCGTCTCAGACGGGAATTTCCGCAAGTTTCATGCCGTGAGAGGCGTATCGGCCCGCAAGCCAGCTATTGCCCCTCTCCAGCAGCCGATTCAGCCCGCGCCAGCAGCGCGCCGCAGGGGGCATCCTTGGCCATGCCGGGCTCAATGAACGGCAAGGCCGCGAGCCCCCCGCTCACCGACGCCAGAACGCCCGCAATGCCGATCTGCGCGACCGTCTTGGCACTGAAGGGCTGTATGGATGGATTGCGCAGCGTGCCGCCAATCGACACGTCGCCGATCAGCGTGCCGAGCGAGGCGTCCTTGGCATCGGACCGCACGCTGAGGCGCAGCGCCTCTGTCTCGAGGTCGGCGTCCCCGCGCACCACGACAAGGCTGTCATCGGTATCGACAACCGCCGGAGACAGCGTGCCGACACCTTGGTCGAAATTGATCACGACCGCCGCGCATCTCGCCTTGGCATAGGTCCGGTCGTCGCCGGACTCACCCAGCAGCGTGATCGCCTCGCCAATGTCGAGCCCCGCGCCCTCGGCGGCGAGCGCCAGGATCTCGGCGTCCCGCGACCATAGCGCTGCCTTGCCATCCATGGAGGCTGCCGCCGCCCGGAACCCGTCACCCACGGTGGTCACATTGAACTCACCCTCGGCGCCGCCGCGAAGATAGGGCGAGAGGGACAGGTTGTCGAAAGCGACATTGGAGAGCTCCCCGCGCGCATCGGTATGGGCCGGGGACTGGCTGCCATCGAGCGTGACATAGGCGCGAAGGTCGCCCTGCGTGAAATCGAGCAGGATAAGCGGCGCGCGCACCACCCGGCCCTCAATCTCGAAATCGAGCTCCAGACCTTCAATGTCGAAAACAGAATCATAGACCGACTCGGCGACGAAGCTGACGCTCCCGTCGACCGCATCGAGACGGGAAAAGTCGATCTCCACATCCGGAATGAGCCGGTCGCTGCTTTCATAGGCGGAGCGGGCCTTCTGCTGGCGCTCCCCCACCGTCTCATCCTCGCCCACGCCGATCGGGATACCGAAGACAATGCCAAGATCGTCCGCATCGAGCGAGCTTGAGCGCAGGTCGGCATGGACCACCGGCGTCTCCTCACCCAGCTGGACCTCGATCTCACCGGCGAGATCACTGTCGCCGATCCGCGTCTCCGGCTCAACGTCCAGCGACCAGGTGTCCGGCCCGATATCGATATTGAGACGCATCTCATAGGGCGGCGTATCGGGCGCGGCGAGGCCGACAAGCTCTGCGATGTCGGAGAAATTTTCACCCGTGATGACCAGCGCGCCCGCAAGCTCGCTCAAGGCGCCGGAGGCTTCTCCATCAAAGCTCAGCGTGGAGTCCGCGCCGCTCGCTTCCAGCATGAAGTCACCGGACCGCAGCGATCCGCGCGCCATCTCGATCTGGATCTCCCGCGTCTCCTCCGGGCGTACCACGTCCAGCCGGACAGAAGACAGGCGCACTTCGTCGACGATGCCGCGGACATCATCAAGCCCCGGCCCGCCGCCGCCACCCTTGCCATTGTCCTCGATCCGCACCGACCCGTTCTCGGCCTCCAGATAGGACAGCCAGCTCATGAATGGCAAAAATCCCAAGGGGTTGAGTTGCGCTTCAATGCGGCTTGCCTCGACGCGACCCGGCACAGAAAGGCCCTCGCCCTCCACCACCAGGATCGCCGGGAAGCGCGTATGAGCGCTCTCGACGCGCGACTCATCCGGCCCGAACAGCCCCAGCAGCCAGTTCGCCGTCGGCGTGCCAAATCGCGGCTGCGTCATGGCCAGCATGAAAAGCAGAAAGGCCAGAAGGATGATGCCGATCACCCATCCGGCGATCTTGAAGAATGTCACAAGTCCGGAGCGCATGAGCCCCTAACGCGCCGCGCGCAGAGCGGTTCGCGCCGGCCTGTCTATTTTTCACCTTTACCGCACACCGGCGTCTGCCTTCGCCGGCTCAGCTCAGGCGACAGTCAGCCCCTGCCAATGGCGCCAATCCCTGCTATATGTTCTCCATGAGTTCCAGCCCGAATCGCCGCCCATCCATCTCGGAAATGGCCGCTGCCCGCGCGCCAGTGCCGGACACGAATGCCGACTATCTGGACGGGCTGAACCCCGAACAGCGCGACGCGGTCGAGACGACCGAGGGCCCGCTGCTGGTTCTGGCGGGCGCAGGCACAGGCAAGACGCGCGTGCTGACCACGCGCCTCGCCCACATCATCGCCTCCAAACTCGCCTGGCCCAGCCAGACGCTGACCGTGACCTTCACCAACAAGGCCGCCCGCGAAATGCGCGAACGCGCGCTCACCCTCATTGGCGACGCGGGCGAGGGCCTTCGCTGGCTCGGCACCTTCCACTCGATCAGCGCGCAGATCCTTCGGCGCCACGCCGAACTCGCCGGCCTCAAATCCAGCTTCACCATCCTCGACACAGATGACGTCATCCGTCTCTGCAAACAGGTGATCGAAGCGGAAAATATCGACACCAAGCGCTGGACGCCGCGCCACCTCTCAAGCCTCATCGATGGCTGGAAGAACCGCGCGCTGACGCCCTCCAAAGTGCCCAAGGACGAAGCCTGGCAATTCGCGGATGGCAAGGCGATCCAGCTTTATGAGACCTATCAGAACCGCCTCAAGGTCCTGAACGCCTGCGATTTCGGTGACTTGCTGATCCACAATATCACCATCTTCCAGGACAATCCGGACCTGCTGGCGGACTATCACAAGCGCTTCAAATACATCCTGGTGGACGAGTATCAGGATACGAACGTCGCCCAGTATCTGTGGCTTCGCCTGCTGGCGCGCGGCTCGAACAATATCTGCTGCGTCGGCGATGACGACCAGTCGATCTATGGCTGGCGCGGCGCTGAAGTGGACAATATCCTGCGCTTTGAGAAAGACTTTCCCGGCGCCAAGGTCATCCGGCTGGAGCGCAATTACCGCTCAACCAAACACATCCTCGCGGCCGCCTCCTCCGTCATCGACTTCAACAAGGGCCGCCTCGGCAAGACGCTCTTTGTGGGCGACGGCGAACAGGCCAGTCCGGACGCAGAGAAAGTCCAGGTGCGCGGCCTCTGGGACGGTGAGGCCGAAGCCCGCCTCATCTGCGACGACATCGAATCCTATGTGAACAAGGGCGGCAATTACGAAGATTGCGCCATCCTCGTTCGCGCCTCCTGGCAGATGCGCCTCTTCGAGGAACGCCTCATCATGCTGGGCATCCCCTATCGTGTGATCGGCGGCCCGCGCTTCTTTGAACGCGCCGAAATCCGCGACGCCCTCGCCTATCTCCGCCTGATCCGCAGCCCCGATGACGACCTTGCCTTTGAGCGGGTCGTGAACCAGCCCAAGCGCGGCGTCGGCGCCACCACGATCCAGAAGCTGCAGACGCTGGCCCGCGAAGATGGCCGCTCGCTCTTCACCCTGGTGCCGATGATCCTGCAGACCGATGAGGTGAAAGGCCCGGCCAAACGCGGCCTCACCACCTTTATCGACCAGGTCAATCTGTGGCGCGACCGCCTCAATAACGGCATGGCGCATCACGAACTCGCGCAGGTCATTCTGGATGAGAGCGGCTATACCGACATGCTCCAGAAGGATCGCAGCCCGCAGTCCCATACGCGTCTCGACAACCTCAAGGAGCTGATCCAGGCGATGAGCCAGTTCGACAGCCTCGCCGGCTTCCTCGAACATGTGCAGCTGGTCATGGATGTCGGCGGGCAATCATCCGGCAATGAAGTCCAGATCCTCACCCTCCACGCGGCCAAGGGCCTCGAATGGCCGATGGTCTTCCTGCCCGGCTGGGAAGAGGAAGTCTTCCCCTCCCGCCGCTCACTGGATGAGTCCGGCATGAAAGGCCTCGAGGAAGAACGCCGCCTCGCCTATGTTGGCATCACCCGCGCGCGCGAAAAATGCGCGATCAGCTTTGTCGCCAACCGCATGATCTTCGGGCGCTGGCAGTCTGTCCTGCCGTCCCGCTTTGTCGACGAGCTCCCGCACGAGAATGTCGAGGCCAATAGCGAGACCGGCTATTCCACCATGCCCGGCGCCGATCAGGGCTTTCAGGGCACGATTGAGGACCTTGGCGAACGCAGCAACTACACCTCCCCCGGCTGGCGGCGCCTGAAGGAAAACGCCGGCAAGGGCTCAAAGACCGGCCCCGTCATAGACGGCAAGGCCGAACTCATCGCCACATCTTCAGGCAAATCCGGCTTCCGCATCGGCCAGCGCGTGTATCATGAGAAATTCGGCTACGGACAGGTCCTCGCGGCCGATGGCACGAAACTACAGGTCAATTTCGAGAAAGCGGGCCTGAAGAAGGTGATCTCGACCTTTGTGACGGGGGTTTAGGTGCACATAGCCAATGGAAAACTGCTTGGCCTGAGTAGATGTCCGCATTGCTCCGTTGCTAACCCGGATTTGAGCCTTCGCGGAGAGCTGGACTTTGTTGTGGAACCGATTCAAACAAATCAAGCTGATCCGGTTGCTCCACATTGGGGCACGTTTGTTTGCTCATCATGCTATCGACTAACGCTCGCCGAAACGTTTCGCGGTTCGAAGCGCGGCAAACACGAATTTCAGCACGTTGAGAACCTATACCCGCAAGCGCCAACCGTTGCGGAGGAACTTCCTGATCGCGCTAAAAGATATCTCTCACAAGCTATCGAAAGCCTGCACGCCCCAGATGGAGCCGCAATGTTAGCTGGGTCTGCTGTGGATGCTATGCTGAAAGCAAAAGGATATACCGAAAATTCGCTGTACGAACGCATCAACAAAGCCGCTGAGGACAGTATCATCACTTCGGATATGGCTGAGTGGGCCCACTCGGTAAGACTCGGCTCAAATCGCCCCCGCCACGCAGACAACTATGATCCGCACGTCACAGCGGAACAAGCGGCCCAAGCCTGCGAATTTGTAAAGGTTCTGGGTCAAGTCTTATTTGAATTGCCGTCAAAGATCGCCGCAGGAAAGTGCGCCGCAGAAGCACTTGATAGCGACGATGATTAGAACTCGTTTCAAGGCCGCCGAAGGCACCGCGCGAGCGGCCTGGCCTTGAGCGCCTGAAACGGATCGCACATCGCGCGACGCTCCTATCCGCCCTCCCCCTCTCCCGGACGCGGGAGAGGGGCTAGGGGTGAGGGCAACAACCGTAATTATTTGTTCCGACGCAGGCAGTCACCTCAAACGTTTCAGCCCTCATCCCCGGCCCTTCTCCCGCAATCGGGAGAAGGGAGAGCGCTCCTCTCTCAACGCGTGTCACCCTCGACGGCGGAGCCGTCTGAGGGTCCATCTCCTGCCATCACCGCTGTGCGTCCGCCTCCCCGTCCGGAGATGGACGCCCACCCGAAGGTCACGACCCCCTCCCGCTCCGCAGACCCCTGAGAAAGCAGGGGTCCATGGTGGTCCTGTTCAACCGTGGCACCATGGATACCTGCTTTCGCAGGTATCTTCGGAGAGCGGGCCTGTGCCGGAAAATAGCCCTCTACCTCGCTCCCCTCACCCCACAGCCCGCCAGACCTCGGTGCGCACCTCATCGGCCCGCCGTGCCACCGGGTCATCCACATAGACTTCCCAGACCGGCATGTCCGGTGTCATCCCCTCATCCTGCATCGCCGCCCAGAGCGCCGAATGGGTCTCGTTGAGCCTGGTATAGGACCCGTAATGCACCGTCTTCACGGCCGGGCCTTCCGGAATGGTCCCCGCGATCACGGGCCCCGCCGCCCGCGCGGCATCTTCCGGCGCAACGAAGAAGCCCGCGCGGAAGGCCATCTTGCGTCCCGGTCCCGGCATTTCTGTATAGACGGCAACCGGCATGCTCACCGGGGTGATCTTCCTCTCCCCGAAAAAGCCGATCACCTCACCGAAGCCGGACTCCATGGCCGAGGCGATGGCCTCTCCCGTCAGCTCGGCCGACCGGTCGACATAGAGATAGGTCTGCTCGGCAAGCTCGACGCGTTCGATATCCAATCCAGCCTCCTCAGGCCTCATCCTCACCGGCAACTTTCACATCGACGCGCCTGCCCCAGACACGCCAGGCAATGATCGACAGGGTGAGCCAACATAGTCATAGATGGCGGTGGTCGGCGAAGGAGTCATCCTGACCAAATTATCCATAAATTCAGTCAGATTTTAGCTCAGTATGGAGCTTCAAATTATCCGGCTCCCAAGCCCAATTATTTTCTACGTGATGAAGAAAATTTCGAAATTCATCGAACATGGAATTTAAGTCTCTATTTTGAACATGTCTCATAAGT
Source organism: uncultured Henriciella sp. (assembly GCF_964005855.1). Classification (NCBI taxonomy): domain Bacteria; kingdom Pseudomonadati; phylum Pseudomonadota; class Alphaproteobacteria; order Hyphomonadales; family Hyphomonadaceae; genus Henriciella; species uncultured Henriciella sp. The sequence continues at coordinate 240,177 of NZ_CAXFSW010000001.1, read as the reverse complement.
TTATTATTCATTTCGGCCTTAACCGGCAGAAACCCCTCAGGGCCAACCGCCTCGAAATACACCTTTGATTCCGTAATGATTAGCTTTGCGACCAAAGAAGCAAATTCTTCCGTTAGAAATTTTTTGTTCGGATCAAGCACTACGAAAGTGAAACCAGGAGCTTCAGGTCGTATAACAATGCCGCAGCGATCAGGCCGCCAGCTATTGTCGAAGGCGGATGAGCGCCTCCAGCCGCAATACCACCCCTTACAAGGAGACGGACGAAACTCATACACCGCGCAACCTTGCCCCACCACACAATGAGGGCAAAGAACATTCGTAGGCTTTTCAAGCTTCTGATCGCTGATTCCGATAAACTGACAGCAAGCGGTACACGAAGCGCATTCACGATTTGGAACCAGGTTTGCATTATTCACAAGAAGTTCACTCCAACACCTAAGATTATGAGTTATGGTTGAGGCTTAAGTTCTCTGAAGCCCAAATCTATCACTTCAACAATGATGGGGTCCAATCAAAGGGTGCTGCCGCACATCTAGATAGCGCTACTCGCGAACCAACGACGCTATTCCAAAGTCTAATCCACACGCCTGCCCCAGACACGCCAGGCGATGATCGACAGGGTCAGCAGCCCGGCAGACATGCTCATCGCCAGCACCGCATTGCCCGGCCAGCCCGCAAAGTCATAAACCGCCGTGCCCGCAGAGCTGGAAATGCCGCCGCCGATGAACATCATGACAATATAGATCGTCATGAGCCGGGTGCGGATATTCTTTTCGAGCGAGAGGAAGGTCATCCGGTTACAGATATCGACCAGCGGGCCCAGAAGCGTCATCAGCACAACAGGGATGATAAGCAGCCAGAGATTGTAGCCGAGCGGCCAGAGCAGGCAGACGGCGAGGAAATTCACGCAGGCCGCCAGCGTGCGCGCCCTGTAGGGCCCCACCCTGTCGGCCCAGCGCCCGAGCGCCGGCGTGGTGAACAGGTTGAAGCCGGCAAAAGCGGCAAGATAGCCGACCACGTCGACGCCATAGCCCATATCGGGCAGGTGCAGGCCGAGCCCCATCCAGACAGACAGGAATATCCCGAAGCCGAGCCCCTGCATCGCGCCGGATATGATGATCTCAGGGTATCGCTTCACCAGCGGGAACATGGAGAAGAGAAGGCTGAAATAGCTCTGTTTCGGCTCGTTCTCGCTGCCGGCTTCGCGCTCATCCATGATGAAGGGCAGCAGGATCGAGACGATCAGCATGAAGCTGGACGCGATATAGTAGACGGTCCGCCAGCCCAGCGTCTCCGCCACGATCCCGGCCCCTGCCCGCGCGACCAGAATGCCGCCGATCACGCCGGTCGTCAGCATCGCCGTCACCGCCCCGAGGCGCGCCGGGTCGACCCGTTTGGAGGCATAGGCCGGCAGCAGGTAAGGCGCGATGGTGAAGAAGCCGAGAATGGTCGAGGCGAGCGTGAACAGCCTGAAGTCCTGCGCGAAGGCCATGCCCGTGATCGACAGGAACTGGCCCGCCACAGTGATGGTGACGAGCTTTCTGTTCGATATCCGGTCGCCAAGCGGCAGGAGCAGGAAGACACCGAGTGCCAGGGCGAGCTGATTGGCGCCCGGCACAATACCGATCACCGCATCGCGTACCTCAAAGCCGCGCGCGACCTCTGAGATGATGGGATGAATGTAATAGGCATTGGCCGTCACCACCGCCGAGGCGAGCGTGAGCAAGAGCAGCTCGGTCGACGAGAGGCGGCGTTCTGGCACAGCGGTCTCGCCGGTCGTCTCTTGCGTCTCGCTGGCGGAATTGTCGGGTGAGGCATCCATGCGCGGCGAGACTTAGAGGAGTTGCGCGCCGAAGCAAGATGACGCTCGCGTCAGCCGTTATCCACAGATCTATTACGGTGCACGCCCGGAACACCGCCCATGCACCGTGGGTGCACCGTCCATGCACCGCCGGTTTTCATGGAAACAGGGCCCACTTTCCGACGGGATAAACCCGCCATTTCCTCTCACGCCTTGGCCGTGCCGATACTCTCCTTGGCCGGGCGCGGCTTCTGGGAGCCGTTGATCCGGAACATGGCCGGACGCTCATAGAGGAAGCTCAGCGGGGTCTTGCGGATCACGGCGTGGAAGGCGAGCGGCGTGGTCACAGCGAAGACCAGGACCGCCAGCGACGCCCAGCCCACATCCGGGATCAGCCCCGTCATGGCCAGCCCCTTCTGGGCGGCCTTCATCGGAAGGAAGAAGGTGAGATAGATGACGATCGAGTGCTTGCCCGCATAGCGCATGAACTGGCCGATATCGAAACGCGCCAGCATCACGGCCACGGCGATAATGGCAAAAGCCCCCGCAAAACCAAGGACAAGGCTGATACCCGGCATGTCCGCCGCCCCGGCCTGGACAAGCGCGTAATTCATCACGGCCCAGACAGCGAGACTGGCCAGAAGCGCAAGGCCATTTTCACGCATTGCATCGGCCATCCGGAAGATCAGCGGCGCGAAGGCATAGCCTGCGAAGAAGAAGACATACCAGTTGGCAAAGCGTTCGGTCACCGACCAGCCGGGCGCGATCCAGCCCGCATAGAACGCCATATGTGCGATTGCGGCGGCTGCAAACACGAGCAGCACAGGCACGCGGCGCACGATGCGGGTCACCACATAGAAGAAGAGAAGCTGGTGAATGAACCACAGGCTCGAGGCCGGGAAGACAAGCTGTTTCAAAAAGATAAGCCCGACACCGGCCGGGTCCGACAGCAACATGTCCGCCTCGAAGGCAAGCGTCTGGATCGCCAGCCAGAGGATGTAGAAATAGGCAAAGTGGATCACCTTGCGGTCGATATAGTCGACCAGCGGCCCATTGATCGAGCGCGACAGGAAGAGACCCGCAATCAGGAAAAAGTCGGGCATTCTGAAGGGCCTGGCGAAGTCGACAACTTCATGCATCCAGCCTTCCGCGCCAACCATGTGGCCGTAGTTCAGCGTCGAATGCATCATCACCACCAGCGTGATGCAGATCCCCTTGCCATAATCGACCCAGTCCACGCGCGCTTTGGCCATCGTCTCGTCCTTCACCACTAGCCTGACAGGCGAGTTGCAAGTTTCATGCTCACTTTTCAGGATGCTCTCGTCCCGAATTGTGGCAGCCCCTGCCGCCACCTGCCCCCAAATTGCCCCATAGCCTTCCAAGCCTCGCCATAGGGACAGGCTCTGTTGGCATCGGGCCGGGGGCTTCCTCGATGGCGCGAACCGTGGTTCAACGCCCCGAAGAGACCGACCGGCCTTGATGACTGTTATAGCCGGAAATGGGTTGAGAGGAGGCTAAGATGACAACGCTGGCACTTGTGGACGACGACGAGAACATTGTCGCCTCACTCAAGATCTTTTTCGAAGCCGAGGGCTATAATGTCAAAACCTATCATGACGGCCTGTCTGCCCTCTCCGGCCTGACAGAGACCCCGCCCGATCTTGCCATCCTCGATGTGAAAATGCCCAAGATGGATGGCATGGAGCTGCTGCGGCGCCTGCGCCAGACGTCCGAGCTGCCGGTTATCTTCCTCACCTCCAAGGATGAGGAAATCGACGAGGTGATTGGTTTCAATATCGGCGCCGACGATTTTGTCCGCAAACCCTGCTCCAACCGCCTGCTGTCAGAGCGGGTGAAGGCCGTCCTGCGCCGCTCGCGCACCACCGAGGGCCAGGTGGAGGAAGGCGACCAGAAGCCGATCATCCGGGGCCGCCTGACGCTCGACCCGAACCGTCATGCCTGTTCCTGGGACGGCGAACCGGTGCGCCTCACGGTGACCGAATTCCTGATCCTGCAATCGCTTGCCCAGCGCCCCGGCTATGTCAAAAGCCGCGACCAGCTGATGGATGCCGCCTATGACGACCAGATCTATGTCGACGACCGCACCATCGACAGCCACATCAAGCGGCTGCGCAAGAAGTTCCGCGAGGTCGATGGCGAATTCGACGCCATCGAAACCCTCTACGGCGTCGGCTACCGCTATAATGAGAGCTGATCGCCAGTCACCTCGCCATGCGGCCTGAAAAGAAGTCGTTCGTTTTCCTCGCCGATCTGCTATGATGGACGCTGAGGAAGCGACAGATGGCCCACACAAGCCACACCAATCCAGCGTCGCATGCTGATCGCGTGCGTGAGGCCGCCGAGTCCAGAAATGGCGCGGCCAGCTCTGCGCTTGTGGCCTCATGGCGCCGGTCTCTGAAGCGTTATGGACTTGAGCCGGATGAACGCCGGACACCTGATTTTCTGACCCAGCAGGCGCTCAGACTCGCCCGCCAGCCGCTGGAGCAACTCCTCAGGGTCGCCTCCCCCTCGCTTGACCGGCTGTTCGGCTCTGTTGGCGAGGCAGGCTGTTCGGTGCTCATGACCAATGCTGAGGGCATCATCGTGGAGCGCCGCGGCATGGCGGGCGATGAGGCGGCCTTCCGCTCCTGGGGGTTGTGGGAAGGGGCAGACTGGTCTGAAGCGCGCGAAGGCACCAATGGCATCGGCACCTGCCTTGCCGAAAAGCGCCCGGTTACCATTCATCAGGAACAGCATTTTCATAGCCGCAATACGGCGATGAGCTGTATCGATGCCCCGATCTACGACCATCAGGGCGCGCTTGTCGCCGCCCTCGATGTCTCATCCTGCCGGGCGGACCTGACCGGCGCGTTTTCCCAGCTGATTGCCGCGAGCGTCTGCGACACAGCCCGGCGCATCGAATCCGACAATTTCCGCGCCCATTTCGAAGGCGCCCGCATCGTCATGGGCGAGCGGCACGGGCGCGCTGGCGCGGTCCTTCTGGCCATCGACAGCGATGATGTCGTCATCGGGGCGACCCGCGCGGCGCGTCAGGAATTCGCGCTTGGCGACGCACCGGATCTCGACCCGCGGCCGGCCGCAGATGTCCTGTCCGGCAGCCCGGCGAAGAGCGACCTTGCAGCGGCCGAACGCGCCGAGTTGAAGCGGGCCATCCTGCGCGCCAATGGCAATATGTCGGAAGCTGCCCGTTCCCTTGGCGTCGGGCGGGCAACGCTCTACCGGCGCATGAACCGGCTCGGTATAGAGCCCAGCTGATCAGATGATCGCCTGGCCTGTCTCAGCCCTGAGACAGGTTGCCTTCCCTACCTCACCACTGCGCGATGACCTGCGCCCAGGTGGGTCCGATACTCCCCTTCAAGCTGCCCGGCAGACAGGGCGGCGGACATGTAAGGGAGACAGACATGGACACGCAGACGCTCGGGCAAGGCCAGATGAAGGCGCCCTTCAAATCGCGGTACGACAATTTCATCGGCGGTAAATGGACAGAGCCGAAAGCCGGCCGCTACTTCGATAATATCTCACCGGTCAACGGCCGGGTCATCTGCCAGATCGCGCGGTCCGACGCGTCCGATGTCGAGGCAGCCCTCGACGCCGCGCACGCCGCAGCTGACAGCTGGGGCCAGACCCCCGTCGCCGAACGCGCGCTGATCCTGCACCGGATCGCTGACCGGATGGAAGAGAACCTCGAAGCACTCGCCATCGCGGAGACATGGGACAATGGCAAGCCTGTGCGCGAAACCATGGCCGCTGACCTGCCGCTGGCAGTCGACCATTTCCGCTATTTCGCTGGCGCGATCCGCGGCCAGGAAGGCGGGATCAGCGAGATCGACCATGACACGGTCGCCTATCATTTCCATGAGCCTCTGGGCGTGGTCGGCCAGATCATTCCCTGGAACTTCCCGCTCCTGATGGCGACATGGAAGCTCGCGCCGGCCCTTGCGGCGGGCAATTGCGTAGTGATGAAGCCGGCAGAGCAGACACCGGCCTCGATCTGCGTCCTGCTTGAACTTATCGGTGACCTTCTGCCACCGGGCGTCCTCAACGTCGTGCAGGGCTTTGGCCTTGAGGCCGGCAAGCCGCTCGCCTCCTCCAACCGGATCGCCAAGATCGCCTTTACCGGTGAGACGACAACCGGCCGCCTCATCATGCAATATGCGTCCGAGAACCTCATCCCGGTCACGCTGGAGCTTGGCGGCAAGTCCCCGAACATCTTCTTTCCGGATGTCTGCCGTGAGGATGATGACTATTTCGACAAGGCCATTGAGGGCTTTGTCATGTTCGCGCTCAATCAGGGTGAGGTCTGCACCTGCCCGTCCCGCGCACTCATTCATGAGTCCATCTATGACGAATTCATGGAACGCGCCCTCAAACGCGTCGCCGCGATCAAGCAGGGCAATCCGCTCGACAGCGACACAATGGTCGGGGCGCAGGCCTCGTCCGAGCAGAAAGAGAAGATCCTCTCCTATTTCGATATCGGTCGTCAGGAAGGCGCAGAAGTCCTGATCGGCGGCGAAGGCCTCACCCTGCCGGGCGATCTTGAAGGCGGCTTCTATGTGAAGCCCACCGTCTTCAGGGGCCACAACAAGATGCGCGTCTTCCAGGAAGAGATTTTCGGGCCCGTCGTGTCCGTCACCACTTTCAAGGACAATGACGAAGCGCTCTCCATCGCCAATGACACGCTTTACGGCCTCGGCGCCGGTGTCTGGTCGCGCGAAGCCAATACCTGCTACCGCTTTGGCCGCGCCATCAAGGCAGGCCGTGTGTGGACCAATTGCTACCACGCCTATCCGGCCCACGCAGCCTTTGGCGGCTACAAGCAGTCGGGCATCGGACGCGAGAACCACGCCATGATGCTGGATCACTATCAGCAGACAAAGAACATGCTGGTCAGCTACGCCCCGCAGAAGCTCGGCTTCTTCTAGGCGGCAATGTGCGGCGGCCCCAGGCCCGGGGCCGCCGTGCATGGCGCCAACGGCGCGATTTCCCCATCCCCCTTACGTTTCAAGGAAAGGTATTCCCATGACTGAGTCCACGATGAAGGCCGCCGTTGTCCGCGAATTCGGCAAGCCGCTTGTTCTCGAAGAAGTGAAGACACCGGAGCCCGGCCCCGGTGAAATCCAGGTGAAGATCGAAGCGTGCGGTGTCTGCCATACCGATCTGCACGCCGCCCATGGCGACTGGCCGGTAAAGCCCGAACCGCCCTTTATCCCCGGTCATGAAGGGGTCGGCTATGTTTCCGGTGTGGGCGCGGGGGTCACCCATGTGAAGGAAGGCGACCGGGTGGGCGTGCCCTGGCTCTATTCAGCTTGCGGCCATTGCGAGCATTGCCTCGGCGGTTGGGAGACGCTGTGCGAGAGCCAGCAGAACACAGGCTATTCGATCAATGGTGGATTTGCCGAATATGTCATCGCAGACCCGAACTATGTCGGCCATTTGCCCAAGGATGTGTCCTTTGTGGAAATCGCACCGGTCCTGTGCGCCGGTGTGACCGTTTATAAGGGCCTGAAAATGACGGACACCAAACCCGGCGACTGGGTGGTGATCTCGGGTGTGGGCGGCCTCGGCCATATGGCCGTGCAATATGCCAAGGCCATGGGCCGGCGCGTGGCGGCCGTGGATATCGACCCCTCAAAGCTGGCGCTCGCCAAGCAGCTTGGCGCGGAAGTGACCGTGAATGCCAGGGACACTGATCCGGCAAAATTCCTGCGTAAGGAAATTGGCGGGGCTCATGGCGCGCTGGTGACCGCCGTCTCGCCAATGGCCTTCGAGCAGGCCCTTGGCATGGTGCGCCGGGGCGGGACGGTGTCTCTGAACGGCCTGCCGCCCGGCGATTTCCCCCTGCCTATCTTCGACATGGTGCTGAATGGGATCACCGTGCGCGGCTCGATTGTCGGCACGCGTCTGGACCTGCAGGAATCGCTCGACTTTGCGGCCGCCGGCGCCGTTCGCGCTCATACTGCAACTGCGCGACTGGAAGAGATCAATGAGGTCTTCGACAAGATGGTGGAAGGAAAGATCGATGGACGGATCGTCCTCGACTTCGCCTGACACACCCCAGCGCGTGACCGCGACGCAGGCGGCATGTGACCTGATCGACGAGATACGCCGCGACCACCCCCAGATCCTGTTTCATCAGTCTGGCGGGTGCTGCGACGGGTCGAGCCCGATGTGCTATCCGGCCGACGACTTCAAACTTGGTGAGCGCGATGTGAAGCTCGGCGAGGTGAACGGTGTGCCGGTCTATATATCCGGCAGCCAGTTCGAGGCGTGGAAGCACACGCAGCTGATCCTGGACGTGGTGCCGGGCCGTGGCGGCATGTTCTCGCTGGACAATGGACGCGAGCGGAGATTTCTCACCCGCTCGCGTGTCTTCACCGATGAGGAAATGGCCGCACTCGGCTGAAGCGGCGCTAGCCCTTCAGCTGAAGCTGGCCGAGATAGTCGCGCTTGCCGATCGGGACAGCCTTCATGCGAAGGATGTTATAGGCCGTCGTGGCGTGAAAATAGAGGTTCGGCTTGGAGAAGGAGAGAAGGAAGCCTTCTGCGGTGAAGGGCATGGACATCTCGCCAAGCTTGAAGACCACGTCCTTGCCCGCCCACTCATTGACCTGTTCGGCCTTCATCGCCGCCAGTGTCTGAGAGGTTTCTGCAAGCTTGGCCTGGAAGCCGGCATAGTCAAGAGTCTCGAGCTTGTTCGGCGGCCCGAATTCGCCCCGGCGCACGCCTTCCAGCGCCCCGAGAGAATGGTGCATGACAGAGTGAAGCTGGAAGGTCAGCGGCAGCATATCCGAATGGATACACTCGCCCAGAAGGTCGTCGGGCTTGAGGCCGCGCGACTCATAATGCTGCGCGCCCTTTTCGAGCACACCCTGAACAGAACCGACGATCTGCTGCATGGGCGGGACAACCGCTTCATATATTGAAAGGCTCATACGCTCTTCTCCTCCTGGCTTGTGGTGTGGCTTGATCGCTAATGTGCTCTTCAGCCCACGGCAAGGGAGTGTGAAGGAGGGTTTGCCGCAACGGCCCCTGAGGCTTATGCCGGAAGGCGAAACCGACGAAATACGGAGATACGTCATGGCAGACGCCGAAAACACAATTCTGATGGAAACCACCAAGGGCCCGGTGAAGATCGAGCTTCGCCCGGACCTTGCCCCCAACCATGTTGCCCGCATCAAGGAACTGGCGCGCGAGGGCTTCTATGACGGGATCGTCTTCCACCGCGTGATCGACGGCTTCATGGCGCAGGCCGGCTGCCCGAACGGCACCGGCACGGGCGGCTCGGACAAGCCGGACCTCAAGGCAGAGTTCAATGACGAGCCGCATGTGCGCGGTGTCTGCTCGATGGCCCGCACCAATCAGCCGCACTCGGCCAATTCGCAATTCTTCATCGTGTTCGACGATGCCCGCTTCCTCGACAAGCAGTACACCGTCTGGGGCCAGGTCGTCGAAGGCATGGAGAATATCGACCAGCTCAAACGCGGCGAGCCTGTGCGCGAGCCCGATTCCATCAAGTCGATGAAGGTCGCCGCTGACGCCTAAGACAGCAGACCGACGAGAGCCGGCAGGGAAGATGGCAGACAGAGAGCCCACAAGGCGATCCAAGCAGCGGCGAGGCGCGAACCTTCTCTCCTCGCGCATTGCGCGGCTGATCTTCGCCTCGAACCTTGCCGGCCTCGCCATTCTCATCCTGGGCGCCATGGTGCTCAATGAGATGCGGGCGAGCTTTGTCGTTGCCAAGAAGCAGGATCTGGTCGGACAGGCACAGGTCTTCTCGAATTTGCTGGCCGAAGGAGCGACCTTCGGCCAGCCACAGCCTGTCCTGGACGAAAATCTGGCCCGCGCGACGCTGGCCGATCTTTCTCTGCCGATTTCCATTCGCGGCAAGGTCTATCAGCCGGATGGCGAACTGGTCGGCGACAGCTATTTCCTCTCCGACCGGGTCGTCGTCTCCTCCCTGCCCACGCTGCAGGAGCCGAGCCAGCTGTCACGTTGGGGCCGGGCGCTGTCGGAATGGGCGGTCTCGACCTTTGGCGCCATTGTGCCCGACCGCGGCGGCGACGCGGTACGCACGCAGACCTTCGAGGACGAGTTCGCGGTCGCAGCCGCCGGCGCCGAGGCGGCGAGCCAGCGTTTCAACGATCGCGGCCAGCGCATCATCTCGGTCTCCGTGCCCGTCCAGCACGTTTCTGCCGTGGTCGGCGTCCTGACGCTGGAATCCAATGATATCGACGAGATCATCCGCGCCGAACGCGCGGCCCTCATTCCTTTTATCGGCGTGGCCGTCCTTGTCGCCCTGATCACGTCAGGCCTTCTGACAATCGGGATCGCCCGCCCGCTGCGCCGGCTCTCGGCTGCCGCCGACGATGTGCGCTCCGGCTCAACGCAGAAGCTCGACCTGCCGCGGATTACCCGCCGCCGCGACGAGATCGGCGCGCTTGCGACCTCCATGGAAGCGATGACCGAGGCGCTGTTTGAACGCATCACTTCGAATGAACGCTTTGCCGCCGATGTCGCCCATGAGATCAAGAACCCGCTGACCTCCATCCGCTCTGCCGTGGAGACGGCCGAACGGGTGAAGGACAATCCCGAAGCGATGGCGAAGCTTCACAAGGTGATCGCCCACGATGTCGGCCGGCTCGACCGGCTGATCACTGACATCTCCAACGCGTCTCGCCTGGAGGCCGAAATCACCCGCGTGCCGACCGAGACGATGAATATCGCCCGCTTCGTGCAGGAAATCGTCTCCACCTATGAGCATCTCAAGCTGGACGGGAACGGGCCGACCGTGACGTTTGAGGATGCCACAATGGGGGCAGACCTGCGTGTGCGCGGACGGGAAGGCCCACTAGGCCAGGTGATCCGCAATCTGGTCGACAACGCCCTCTCCTTCTCGCCGCCTGAGGGCACAGTCGCGGTTCGGATCGAACAGGGCCGTATCGGGCCCCAGACCACTGCACGCATCCTGATCGAGGATGACGGCCCCGGCATCCCGGAGGACAAGCTGGAGAAGATTTTCGACCGTTTCTATACCGACCGCCCTAAGGGCTCTGCCTTCGGGCGAAATTCGGGTCTTGGCCTTTCCATCGTCGCGCAGATTGCCGCAACCCATATGGGACGGGTCTGGGCGGAGAACCGGGACGCTGGCGGGGCACGTTTCGTCGTTGAATTGCCAGCCAGCTAGCGCGGTCTAGATCTTATCTGACTTGACCTGACCGGCGAAGCTGTCAGCATCCTGTTTACGAGGGAATACGGACTAGAAATTCTGATGATTGGGATTGTGGTTGTGAGCCACGGGAAGCTGGCCCGGGAGCTTGTCAGGGCGACAGAACATGTCGTCGGCGAGCAGGACTATTTCCGTTCCATCTCCATCGAAGCCGAAGACGATATCGATGCGCGCCGGGAGCAGATCCGCGAGACCGTCGCGGCATGCAATACCGGCAAGGGTGTCATCATCGTCACCGACATGTTTGGCGGCACGCCCTCCAATCTTGCCATTTCCGTCATGCCCGATGCCAAGATCGATGTGATCGCCGGGGTCAATCTGCCGATGCTGATCAAGCTCATAGAGGTGCGGGAAACCGAAAAACTGGCCGATGCGGCAAAGGCTGCGCGAGATGCCGGGCAAGCCTATATCCGGATCGCCTCTGAAGTCATGGACAAGACCGCATGAGCGCGGATGGCGAAAGCGTGGTCGAGCGCCGTGTGCGCATCGTCAACCGCAAGGGCCTTCATGCGCGCGCCTCTGCCAAGCTTGCACGCCTCGCCGTGACCCTGCCCGAGCAGATCTTCATCATTCGCAATGGTGAGACGGCGAACGCCCACTCCATCATGGACCTTCTCATGCTGGCCGCCCATCAGGGTAGCGAGGTGGATGTGCGCGCCAGCGGCCCCGAAGCGGCCGCCTCTGTCGATTCGGTCTGCGCCATGATCGCCGATGGTTTTGGCGAAAGCGATGAAGACGACTAGGCCGGCACGCCCTTAAAGGAAAAGCGGCGCCAGCCAGTAGCCGATGGCGCTGATGATCACGATCCCGATCAGATTCACGCGCAGGCCGCGCTTCATCATCTCTGCAATCGAAACCTCGCCGCTGGCATAGATGATCGCATTGGGCGCGGTTGCGACAGGCAGCATGAAAGCGCAGGAGGCGGCTACGGCCGCAGGCGCCAGCAGGCTTTCAGGCGCCGTCCCCACCCCGATGGCGAGGGCGCCCAGAATGGGTGCGAGCGTGGTCATGGTTGCGACGTTCGAGGTCAATTCTGTCAGGAAGAGGACCAGGGCGACCACCGCGACGATAAAGACAAAGGCGGGCAGCACAGACAGAATGGCGAGCTGGCTGCCGATCCATTCCGAGAGGCCCGTGCGGGTCACAGCATTACCGAGGGCGATGCCGCCGCCAAACAGGATAAGCACGCCCCAGGGCAGACGCTCGGCCTCTTCCCAGTTGAGAAGGGCGCGGCCCTCATCGCGACTGGCGGGGACGAGAAACATGAGGATCGCACCGAAGATGGCAATCATCATGTCGACCTGGGCGCCGCTATAACTGGCAAGAGTGTCCCAGCCTGCCGAGTCCAGCGCGCCCACGATGAGAAGACGCATCACCCAGAGAAAGGCGATCAGGCCGAACACGGCAGCGGCGCGCGCTTCAGGCGTTGTGATTCTGCCAAGCGCGCGGCGCTGTTCCTCAATCTCGTCATGGGCGGCAGCCCCCGATGCGCCCGCGGGAAGGTCCCGTGTGACGACCCACCAGGCCGTGGGCACCAGGAGCGCCGCTGCTGGAATACCGAAGGCCATCCATTGCGGGAACCCAATGGTCGCGCCCGCTTCGGCCTGCAGCCAGTTGATGGCAATGAGATTGGTCGGTGTGCCGATGGGTGTCGCCACCCCGCCAATGGAGGCGGCGTAGCAGACCCCCAGCAGCAGGGCGACCGAGAAGGCGCGGTGTTGCTCGCCCCCGATGGCAGCCGCCGCCGAGATGGCAATCGGCACCATCATCAGCGTCGTCGCCGTATTGGAAATCCACATGGACAGGAGCGCTGTGGCGATCATGAAGCCGAGAACCAGCATGCGCGGCGCCGTTCCGACATGGGAGACCACGTTGAGGGCGATACGCTTGTGCAGGTCCCACCGCTCGATCCCCATGGCGATGACGAAGCCACCGAGCAGCAGAACGACGATATGGTGCATATAGTCGCCGCCCACCGCGCGGGGCGTGCCGGCATCTATCAGTGGCAGCACAACCAGCGGCAGAAGCGACGTCGCCGGAATGGGAATCGCCTCTGTCGCCCACCAGACGGCCATCCAGGCCAGAAGGCAGGCCGTACCCCAGGCTGCCCAGTCGAGACCTTCGGGCACACCGATCCCTGCCATGAGCAGAGCCAGCAGCGGCCCGAGCCACAGTCCTATACGCTTCGGTGTTATGGGCGTCCCCTCCCCGTCAAAAACGATCAGCGCTGACAGTGGTCAGCCTGACCCCGCTTCGTCAAGAAGCCAGGCGGTTTCAGCTATCCAGAACAAGATCATCGCGATGAATGATGGCAGGACGACCACGATAGCCAAGCCGTGCCTCGATTTCGTCACTATGCGCGCCGGCCAGTCGCTGGACATCGGCCGCGTCATAGGCGGTCACCCCCTTTGCGACCAGCTCGCCGCCCGGGCCCTTTATTGCAACAGCGGCGCCTTTCTCGAAACGCCCCTCTACCCCTGTCACCCCCACGGCCAGCAGGCTTGAACCTTTGAGAAGAGCGCACATCGCCCCGGCATCGACACGGATGGCGCCCTCAGGCGTCAGATGACCCTTGAGCCAGGCCTTGCGCGCGGTGTCCGGCGAGATCGGCGGGATAATCCAGGTTGCCCGTTCACCGCTCTCCAGGGCATGGAGGGGGCGGGGGCGTTCGCCCAGCGTGATCGCCGTGGCGCACCCGGCCCCGAACGCAATCTTTGCCGCGGCCAGCTTGGTCGCCATGCCGCCTGAGCCCACGCCCGTCTCAGCATTGGCTGAGCCAGCCATCGCCTCATGTTCCTCGGTCAGCTCCAGCACTTCAGCGATGTGCGAAGCCGCCGCGTCCTTGCGCGGGTCGGCGGTGTAGAGCCCATCAATGTCAGACAGAAGCACCAGCACGTCGGCACTCAGCATCTGCGCGACGCGGGCGGCCAGCCGGTCATTGTCGCCATAGCGGATTTCCTCGGTGGCGACCGTGTCGTTCTCGTTGATGACCGGCACGGCGCCCGCGGCCAGAAGCGTGTCGAGGGTCGCGCGCGCATTCAGCCAGCGGCGGCGGCGCTCAGTGTCTTCAAGCGTCAGGAGGGCCTGCGCGGCCTTGATACCATGGGGCGCAAAGGCGCTGGCAATGGCCGACATGAGAAGCGGCTGGCCGAGCGCGGCGGCAGCCTGCTTTTCTTCAAGCTTCTTCTGGCTGCCCTTGCCCAGATGGGGCCGACCCAGTGCGACCGCACCGGAGGAGACCCAGACAACCTCCTTGCCGGCGGCCCGCAAGGCGGCGATGTCGCCCGCCAGCGCGTCCAGCCAGGCCTGACGCGGCGTGCCCTTTGACGCGATGAGGGCCGATCCGGTCTTGATGACAATCCGGCGGGCGGGTCCAAGCGGCGAGGCCATCAGGGGCGCCAGTCCTCTTCGTCCTCGCCTGCTTCCTCGATCTCGGCCTCGTGAAGATCACCAAGATGACGGGCAATCGCCATAAGCGCCTCACGCACGCCGGTCCGTGCCACAGAAGACAGCCGCATGGGCTTGCGTCCGCAAGCGGCTTCCAGCTCGGCCGCCTGCTCGTCGACCATTTCCTCTGTCAGCGCGTCCACTTTGGTCAGCGCGACGATTTCCGGCTTGTGGGCCATTTCAGGCTGATAGTCCTCCAGCTCCTTGCGGATGGTCCGCCAGGCGCCTGCGACATCGTCCTGCGTACAGTCGATGAGGTGGAGCAGGACCTTGCAGCGCTCCACATGACCCAGGAAGCGGTGGCCGAGACCGGCGCCTTCTGCCGCACCCTCAATCAGACCCGGAATGTCGGCCAGCACAAAGCGCGTGCCGGGGCCAAGATCCACCACGCCAAGGCCCGGATGGAGCGTGGTAAAGGGATAGTCTGCCACCTTTGGCTTCGCCGCCGTGGCCGCACGCATGAAGGTGGACTTGCCGGCATTGGGTAGGCCCAGAAGACCGGCATCCGCAATCAGCTTGAGGCGCAGCCAGACCGTGCGCTCCTCGCCCTCCTCGCCCGGATTGGCGCGGCGCGGCGCGCGGTTGGTCGATGTCTTGAAATGCAGATTGCCCCAGCCGCCATTGCCGCCGCGCGCCAGAAGCACGCGCTGGCCGACCTCTGTGAGGTCCGCGATCAGCGTTTCCTGGTCTTCCTCGAAAATCTGCGTGCCAACGGGTAGTTTGACGATCTTGTCCTCACCGCCCCGGCCGTGACGCTGCTTGCCCATGCCATGGCCGCCACGTTCAGCCTTGTGATGCTGCTGGTAACGATAGTCGATCAGCGTGTTCAGCCCCTCGACCGCTTCGGCATAGACATGGCCGCCGCGTCCGCCATCGCCGCCGTCGGGGCCACCGAACTCCACATAGGCTTCGCGCCGGAAGGAGGAACTGCCACGTCCGCCATCGCCGGCCTTCACATAGATCTTGGTCTGGTCGAGAAATTTCATTGTTCGTCCTTAGCGCGTCTTTGGCCCGCGTACCATGAAGACATGATCGACGTCGCGGCCCCGGCCGAGACAGAAGAGAGGGGCATTGTGGCTTTTCCTGAAGCCGAGTTTTTCAAGCACCCGGCCTGAAGCCGGATTGTCCGCGAAATAGCCGGAGGTGAACTGCTTTGCCCCGCAGCTCTCCTCGAGCCATGAGACCAGGGCATGGCCAGCTTCGGTCGCAAGGCCCTGCCCCCAGAAAGGCGGCGCGAGCCAGTAACCGATCTCGAAAGGCGCCCCCTCATCCGAGCGGTGGGCCCCGATAATACCGGCAAAGTCGCCCTCTTTCTCGATCGCGAAAACATGATGGAGGTCCCGCGCCCTTCCCCGCGCCACGGCTTCCAGCCACCTGGTCGTGACCTTGACCGTCTGACCGGGTGCGATCCGCGCGACCTTCTCATAGATGCGCGGGTCATTGACGCAGGCCGTGATGGCGGGCGCGTCGCTCACAAGCGGCGGACGCAGGCGCAGACGCTCGGTCCTGATCTCCTCCATCACTCATCATTCCTTACCGCCAGCACAATATGCGCATAGAAAAAGGGGAGACAGGCGCCCTGTCTCCCCTTCGAACCTTTTCAAGGTCTGCTCAAGGCCAGCGGCACGCGGCCGCTGTTGCAGCAGCCTTATTCGGCAGCGTCCGCTACTGGCACGACCGACACATACTGGCGATCACCGCGCGACCGCTTGAACTCGACGCGGCCTTCTTCAAGCGCGAAGAGCGTGTGGTCCTTGCCCATGCCGACATTCTTGCCTGCATAGGTCTTGGTGCCGCGCTGGCGGATGATGATATTGCCCGGGACCACGTGCTGGCCGCCGAACTTCTTCACGCCAAGGTATTTCGGGTTTGAATCGCGACCGTTACGTGACGAACCGCCTGATTTCTTGTGTGCCATGAGGGCGCTCCTTGATCTTGATGAAGCCTATAACAGACTTCAGGCGTCTTTTGCCAGTTGCTTGGCCTGCTTGACCCATTCGTCGCGCTCGATGCGGCCACCGAGACCGGCTTCGTCGTCAAGCTCCTGGGCCTGCGTCTTGTTGAGGTCTGCGACCTGCCAGAAGTGGAAGATGCCCGCAGCGTTAAGCTTCTTCTCCATGGCCGGGCCGACGCCCGAGATCTTTTTCAGATCGTCAGCCTTGCCGTCTGCCTTTTCGAGGCGGCCGCGCTCATCGGTCTTGGCCCTGGCAGCTTTTGCCTCTGCCTTGGGCGCAGCTTCCGTCTTGGGAGCGGCCTCTTTCTTGGCGGCAGGTGCTTCAGCCTTCTCAGCCGGCTTGGCTTCGGCCTTCGGGGCCTCTTCCTTCTTCGGCGCAGCGGCCTTCTTCGCCGGGGCTTTCTTGCCGTCGGTCAGGATCGAGGTGATCGTGACAACGCTCTCAAGCTGGCGATGGCCTTTCTTGCGGCGATAGGTGTTGCGCTGACGCTTCTTCATGATCAGCTTCTTGTCGCCCTTTTGCTGGGCGGCAATTTCACCGACGACGCTTGCGCCATCAACGACAGGCGAACCGAGCGTGACGGACTTTCCGTCGCCCAGCATCAGCACGTCGAAGGTAACGTCAGCGCCAGCATCGGCAGCGAGTTTCTCGACAACAATCTGGTCGCCTTCAGCAACCTTGTATTGTTTGCCACCAGTCTTGATGACCGCGAACATGGCCTCATCCTTCCGGAAGGTGAATTAGTTGAGTGTCCGCACGCGCACGGCGCCGGACATGAAGGCGCGGATAAACACTATCGACCCGCTCATGTCAAACCCTGTCCTGCATGAATCCGGGGGCTTGCATGCACCGCGGCCCCACGCTATCTCCCCGCCCCTACGGAGAGGTGCTAGAGTGGTTGAATAGGACGGTCTCGAAAACCGTTGAGCGCGCAAGCGCTCCGAGGGTTCGAATCCCTCTCTCTCCGCCACCGGCCTTTTCGAGGTCCTCCAATCACCTCCAGATTTGTGCGGAAAGCTTTATAATTCCGCTGTGTCTGCGAACGGCCGCAAAAGCTGGCGCTACAAATACCGCTTCGAAGACAAGGAGCGCTTACTGACGCTAGGTGCATACCCCGAGGTGTCGTTGGCCAATGCTCGCGAGAAGCGCGACGAGGCGAAGAATATCCTAAGAAATGGTCGAGACCCGAGGCACAGCGCAAAGCGCAAAGCGCAGTCAGCTGATTGGCAGGAATGATTCGGCAGGGTCGTTCGAGGAGATGGCCCGCGAGTGGCATGCTTTGCAGGTCGCACGCTGGAAGCCGGTGCTCGCCCGGACGGAAGCTATAAGCAGCTTCAAGCGGACATTGAGAGGTAACCGAGTACAGCTCGGCGAACCCGCGCCGCAAGCGCTTCCTGGTTGCGCTCACCTCGCTCACCGGCGGCATCGATCATCCCCCGCATGATCGCTGCGACGTCGCCCGTGGCAGCCGCCATGTCCGGCTGCTGGGGGAAGTCCGGGCGAGTAAGGATTTCAGCAACGATGGTCGTGAACATCGATCGTACGAGTTGGGTCCCGGCATCCAAGGGCAGGCGAGCTTCCTCGAAATCGAGTAGCCGCGCCAGTCGAGGGCGTCGGAGCTGGTGCCGCACGGCAGCGTGAATCACGGCATCGAGCGCTTCGTGCCCCCCAGCCACCAGGCAAGCGGCTTCGGCGTCTTCGACAAGGCGGCCCGTTTCACGGGCGATCAGCGCGCCGAGCAGCGCATCCTTGTCGGGGAAATACTGGTACAAGGTGCCGATACTGACCCCGGCCAGGTCGGCGACGGCGTTGGTATTGAACCCGCCATGTCCCTGCTCCTCCAAAATGCGAGCAGACGCTTCCACGATCGCGTCTACTGTATGCCGTGCACGCGCCTGTCTCGGCTGTTTGCGAGGGCGTGCACGCTGATCGGCGGTCTGTGCTGTCATCGAAGCCAATGCGAGTATAATAACTGAGCAGATGCTCATATCCTAGCGACATCAATCAACGACGCAAGGATGCATCATGAATACTCAGACCGCCCAGTTCGACTCCGCACTCACCACGTTCTTCATGGTCAAGACCTCGCCGGAATGGCTGGGTTTCTCGTTCGAGACGCGCCTGTCACATGCGCGCGAGACGTTTCAGCCTATCCTCGACGAGTTCAGGGGGCGCGTTCGGCTGAACTGGTATGATGTGGAGTTCTACACGGCCAAGATCAGCGACATCTGGATGATCGAATCGAAGGACCATCACAGCTACCAGCTCTTCTGCGAAAAACTGCGCGAGACACCCTTCTGGGATCGCTTCTTCCTGGTGCAGGACATCTTCCCCGGGGAGCTGAACGCCTGGGCGAAAAATTACGAAGTCGACGCATTGCAATCGTAGCTGCCGTGGCAGCGTGTCGAGGAGCCAGCGACCGGCAGGACCCAATGTGTGGTCCCGCCGGTGTGCTGCATATATGACGAGCCCTTCCTTGGGCGTTAGATCGTCCTCGATCTCTATTGCGATCAACCTCCCCTCCGCGAATGCGGTCTATGGGAATGAGGTCGGTGGATGGGCGATGGCCTGGCGCGCGGCCGAACTTATTCTACAGGATACCAAGACCGCAGAACTTGCAAAATAGTTTCGAACAAATCCGGGCAGGCAGGTCACAGCCGCCATTCAGTCGGCGGATGACTGTCTCGCAAGTTCCGCCTTTTTGATCTTTTTCGCTAGTGACCATTTGTGCACTTCTGTCGGCCCATCATAGATGCGGAAGGCGCGGACTTCGCGGAAGAGCTGCTCAACGATCGTGTCCTGGCTGACACCCATGCCACCCATCACCTGCACGCAGCGATCAGCCACCCGGAACAGGGCTTCTGAAACGGCGACCTTTGTCATCGAGCTTTCAACGTTTCCGTCCTCGCCGCGGTCCAGCGCATCCGCGCACCAGTCGATCATCAGCGCAGATTGCTGCAGGTCGATCTTGTTCTCTGCCAGCATGAAACCGACGCCTTCATGATCGACCAGCAGCTTGCCGAAGGCCTGGCGCTTGCACGCATATTCGGTCGCGATTTCCTGCGCCCGTGTCGCCACGCCATGCCAGCGCATGCAGTGCGACAAGCGCGCCGGTGCAAGCCGGATCTGCGCATAACGGAAGCCCTCGCCTGGATTGCCCAGCATGTCGGAAGCCGGCACGCGCAGATTGTCGATGATGACTTCGGAATGCCCGCCCGGCATGGAGCTGTCGATCGTGTCGAGAACACGCTCAATCCGGATCGCCTCATTCGGCAGGTCGACGAGGAACATGCAGGCCCCTTCGTCCGACTTCGCCATCACGATCCCGACCTTTGCGCCCTCGGCGCCGGTGATGAACGTCTTGCTGCCATTGATGACCCAGTGATTACCGTCCTGCTTCGCAGTGGTCTTCATCATGGACGGATCCGAGCCTGCCCCGTTATCGTCGACAGGTTCTGTCATGAAAAATGCCGAGCGCGCCTCACCTGAGACAAGCGGCTTCAGGAAGCGCTCATGCTGCTCTGGCGTCGCGGCCTTGCCCAGCAGGAACATGTTGCCTTCATCCGGCGCCCCTGTATTGCACGCTACCGGGCCAAGCGGTGACAGGCCCGTCTTCTGCAGCACATAGGCCGTGCCGCGTTGGGAAAGATGTGAGCCGTCGTCCAGAAGATGCGGCGTCATCACACCCGCGGCGCGCGCTTTGTCCCGGAGCTCCTTGACCAGGTCTTCGCTTGGGCCGTGGTTTTCGAGTCGCGGATCGCGCTCATATGGCGCCACCACATCGCGGACAAATGCTTCAACCCGGTCGCCAATCTGCCTGGCAATCGCTTCATCTGGATAGGCCAACGCTACACCTCTTCAAATTCCAAAATTTTGGCTCGTCCCAAAACCAGTCTGACAAAAACAGCAGACCGCTCCACTTCCCATTATTCCTTCAATCTCACCGGCGCCTCGCGCGAAAAGACTGCCATCGTCAGCGTCAAATCAAATAATACATTTGTTTCCGCACAGGCTGTTCCACTTGGTCAGCTATAAAGCCAGGCTCTGTCCCGCGCACGCCCCCCAGTTGCGAGAAATGAAAATCTTCCAATTATTAAAGCAGAAATTCTCGAATCTGCGCTGGTTGCGTCATGGTAAAATCTTCCTCGCTACCGATTGAGCTCTAGACCACGCCCCAGACTTAATGTAGTACATTTGTACTATAAATCTGCAAGCTGCATTTTTCTAGCGAGCTTTTGCGGACAACAAACGAACGCCTTCACGGCGGATAAAGGGAGACCAATGATGAACGAACGCAACGATAGCGGCCGGCAGGCCGAGAGCGGCCCGTGTGCCGGACTTCGCGTCATCGAGATTTCGACCATGGTGTCCGGCCCGTTCGCTGGGCAATTGCTGGGAGATCTCGGTGCGGAAGTGATCAAGATCGAGACCACTTCTGGTGACCCCATGCGGGCCAACCAACCGTCATATGACGGGATGTCCGCCTATTTCTCCCTCTTTAATCGTAACAAGCAAAGCATCTGCGTCGACCTCAAATCAGAAGAAGGCCGATCCATCGCGGCCGACCTGATTGCGGGCGCCGATGTGGTACTGGAAAACTTCCGGCCCGGAACGATGGAGCGGCTTGGCCTCGGCTACGAAACCCTTCGCAAGGACAATCCGGGCCTCATCTATGCTGGCCTGTCAGGCTTTGGAACTGACGGCCCCTACAAGGACAAGCCCGCCTACGACCACGTCATTCAGGCGATGAGCGGCGCAATGTCTGTTATGGGCTCTCCGGATAACCCCGTGCCCATTCATCACATCATCGCGGACAAGGTAGCCTCGATCATGACCTGCAACGCCATCCTTGCGGCTCTGCTTCATCGCGAGCGCTCCGGCGGTGCCGGGCAGAAAGTCTCCACCTCCCTGATGAAGGCGTACGCCGCATTCCTGATGCCAGATCTGCTGAACAATCACATGTTCCAGACAAAGGAAGTACACAAGATCCCTAACATCAAGATCCATCATCCGCTGCGCGTGAAGGATGGAAGCGTGATGGGGCACGTGCAGCTTGACCACCAGTTTCAGGCGCTCTGCAAGATCTTCGGGCGCGAAGACCTGATCGAGGACAAGCGCTACAACTCGCCTTGGGCGCGTATCGTCAACTATGCCGACTTCTGGAAAGAGCTCGAAGAACCAGCGTCCAGGATGATGAAAGCGGAACTCATCGCACTGGCCGATGAACATGGCATCCCCCTGGCGCCGGTGAACACAGTAGAAGAGTTCATGGAAGACCCGCAAGCTGTCTATTCCGGGTGCTTCATCGACACCGAAGACCCGGAATTCGGCCAGATGCGTACGTCCGGCTTCTTTGCCGACTTCGAAACCTCACGGCCTTCTGTTCGGATGCGGGCGCCGAAACTCGGTGAACACACAAGAGAAGTTCTGGAGGCACTCGGGAGGACCGAAGAACAAATTGAAGCAGCGCGAAAAGCCGGGACGATCGGCTGAGCGCACCCCCAATGCACGACAGGTCATGGTTGACCGTGAGCGCGCCCCCGATCGAAGATCTCCGACCCGAAGAGCAAAGTCTTCTTCGGCACTATCTCGACGCGGCCAGTGCCCCAGGCATGGATGTCTATTCCTTTGATCAGGCTTGGCCGATCTAGCGTCGGCAGATGGCCCATGAGGTGCTTGGGGCACTGGCACTTTCCGACGCCAAGCCGTATCAGACCAGCCATGCCGTTCGCTCTCGTCGCGCGCACGGGCCAGCAGCCCTAGTCTTGATCTTCACCGAGTGAAGACCGGCTGATCGCGAGAAGCGAGAGCGCAATCAGGAACGGGGTGGTAAGCAAGCAAATCCAGGCCAGTCCGACCCCAAGCGAGTGCTCACCCCCATCAATCAATGCGCCAAGCTCAACGGCGACAAGCGGACCAAGCCCGTAACCCAGCAAAGCGATGATGAGAAGATTGACGGCCGCCAGCCGCGCTCTCATCCGGATCGGTCCGGATTGCTGATATGCGATCGGCGGAATGACGGGGAACGCCGATCCGAACAGGATCCCGATCCCAAGGCAGACATACAGCACTGTCCCGCCAGAAAAGATGCCCATCGCAAAGGCGGGACCGGAAACACAGGCTGCGATCAACAGCACCGTTGCGCCACCGCGGTTCTTCCATCTCCGGTCTATGGCCATCGCCAGCTGCGGCCAGAAGAAATTACCAATCAGACCTGTCGGCACACCAATCCAACCGAGCATGTATCCCGCTTGCGACAGGGTGAGTTCTTCTTCACGCACAAGAAATGTCGGCAACCAGGTGATGACGGCCAGGCTGAAGAAACAATAGACCCCCGCGACCGTAAGCAAGGGGACGAAAAATAAAGCGCGCTGGCGAATGTAGCCGAAGAAGGCGCGCCAGGATGAGTAATCCTGGCCGATTTTGAGAGATTCCCCTCTCGGTGGATTGGCTGCCGTAAACAGGAACACGATGGCGAGCACGACGCCCGGAAGACCGACAAAGATGAATGTGAGCTGCCAAGGCGCAAGACCTGTCGCCGCGCTTATGCTCGCGGCGAAGTCATAGGCCATGGCGCCTGCCATGTACGAGCCAATCGACATGAAACTGCCCACTGACAGGTAAACCGACATGGGCAGGCTGCGCTTTTCCTTTAGGAACAGGTCAGCGATCAATGAAACTGCGGCCGGCGTGAGGACAGCCTCACCGAGCGCCACACCGCAACGAAGGATTAGCAGGCTCCAAAAGCCGCCCGCAAAAGCGGAAAGCACCGTCGCTACGCTCCAGACGCCAACCCCGAGCGCGACCACCATTCGCCTGTCACGGGTATCGACCAGTTGCGCCAGCGGCAGGCCCCCGAATGAATAGACGAGCGCAAACCCAAGACCGAGGAGAAGCGCAAGCTGCCTGTCCGCCAACCCGAGCGACTGGCCGACAGGCTCCGCCATTAGCGCAAGAATGCTGCGATCAATAAAAGAGAGGATGAAAAGAAGGGTGAGCAGACCAACCGTGTACCAGGCGTGCCGCATTGACGGCCTCAATATGGAAACGGGTTTGCCAGCGGCCAGAGCTTCGCTTGTCATCTTTTTTCCTCAACCTTTCGCCGGCATGGAGTGCTTCAAACACCCTCTGGTCTCGGGCCGCCGCTACAGCCAGTCGCGTGCGTTGCCTGCAGCACGGCTTTCACCCTCGGCCTCGACGATTTTTGCCTTATCAATTTGTTCTGGAAACGGTATTGGTATTGCCAATAACGGTCAAGCAAGCGTTTTAATTTGCTGTTTGATACATACCGACTAACAGACGGGCTTTACGGCAGAAAACAAAATCATTTGTTTTATTTCTGACGAGCATCAGACAGTATTGCCCCCATCAACTTTTCGGTTTGCTGCCGCCCACATGTCCGAACTGCAGGTCACCCGACGACAAGCCAGTGTTTGCCTCTTCCGCGAGCTGTCTTTCGAATTCGAGGGCGCCTTCAAGTGTGCGCAGACTGTTGCCGTCGATGAGCGCCTTGGTCTGGGCCGCCATGCGCGGCGCTCCAGCCAGTATCAATCGAGCCATGGCGCGCGCTGAATCAAGGAGATCGCGGTCCGGCACCACCTTGTTCACCAGCCCCCAATCTGACGCCTCTCGCGCATGGAGGGCGCGCCCGGTAAGCTCGAGCTCCTTGGCCCTGTAAATGCCGATGGCGCGATGAAGGCGTGCGCTGAGACCCCAGCCAGGCAACAGGCCGACGCGCGAATGCGTATCCACAAACCGCGCAGATTCCGCCGCGATGATGATGTCGCACGCCACCGTTATCTCAAAACCGCCCGTCGCGACGGCCCCCTGCACGGCAGCAATGACTGGCCCGGGCCATTCGGCAATCGTTTTGGACGGATTGAAGCCCGATATCGCTTCGGCGCCGTGCTGCTTCAGCATGTCGACATCCAGCCCGGCACAGAAATTCCGCCCTCGGCCTGTCAGGATAACCACCTCCACAGACGGGTCGGCTGCAAACTCCGCCATGCAGTCCTCGAACTCCCGAAGCATCTGCGGAACGATCGAGTTCATGCTGGCCGGACGATTGAACGCGATAGTGGCAACGCCTTCCTCGCGTTCGACCTCTATTGCCTCGAATGTCTTCATGTCCGCACTCGCTCTTTCGATCACCGAAGATGTACTTCGCCTTGCCTTGACCCGCTTAACCCTTCAGCGAACGGCCGATCACGAGTTTGAGAATTTCGGACGTTCCCCCGTAAATCCGCTGGACACGCGCATCACGCCACATGCGAGCAATCGGGTACTCTTCCATATAGCCGGCACCGCCATGCAGCTGCAGGCACCTGTCGAGAGCAGTCCACTGGGTTTCGGTGTGCCAGAGCTTTGCTGCGGACGCTTCCACAGCCGTCAGCTTGCCCGCCACATGGCGATTGATGGCCCAGTCCAGGTGCGACCAGCCGACCTGAAGAGATGTCGCGATATCGGCAAGGACGAACTGCGTGTTCTGAAAGTCGAAGACAGATTGCCCAAACGCCTGACGATCCTTTGTGAATGTGATGGTATCATCCATAGCGCGCTGCATGCTGGCCTGGCCCATGATTGCCTGAGACAGGCGCTCCTGCGGCATCAAGGTCATGATCGCGGCGAAACCACGCCCTTCCCCGCCAATCATCGCGTCAGCCGGAACGCGCACCTCATCGAAGAAGAGTTCGGACGTATCGGCCGAATGCTGGCCGATTTTGTCCAACTTGCGACCCCTGGAGAAACCTGCGCAGTCCGCATCGACAATGAGCAGACTGACGCCCTTTGCACCAGCATCCGGATCGGTTTTGGCGGCAACAATGATAAAATCTGCCAATTGTCCGCTCGAAATATAGGTTTTCGCGCCGCTGATGATGTAGTCGTTTCCGTCACGAACAGCTTTCGTCCGGATGGACTGCAGATCAGACCCGGCAACAGGCTCCGTCATGGCGATCGCGGAGATCAGTGAGCCGTCGACCATTCCTGGCAAGTATTTTCGCTTCTGCTCTTCTGTCCCCAGATGGACGAAGTAGTCCGCGATGATGTCTGACTGAAGCGGCAGGCTTGACGTGGACCCGGCATAGGTAAGCTCCTCCGTCACGATCGCGTTGTAGGAGAAGTCCAGTCCGGGACCGCCATAAGCTTCCGGAACTGTGGGGCAAAGCAATCCGGCCTCACCCGCGGCTTTCCAGAAACTGCGCGGGGTCAGGCGCTCCTGTTCCCAAGCATCGAGGTCCAGCTCCGACGCGAAAAACCGGCGCACGGAGTCGCGGAATATGGTGTGGGTGTCAGTCTGGCCGAGGCGGTCCATTGGGATGGGCATATGGCAGGTCAGCTTTCGTTGGGCTTTTCCGGGAAAACGGTATTGGGCCGCGCGCAAAGGCGCACTCCGCAGTGACCCGCACCAACGACTGTCGGCACGGGCGCTTCGCTGGGTGAACCGATAAGGGCCTAAGCCCGGGTCTTATTTGAGCGGCTCGACAACGCCGACTTTCGCCATTCTGGAGTCGGGCGTCCCCTCCCAATAGTCGATGGACTCCAGCGAGGCTGGCAGGTCGCGCGCCTCCCTTGGAGAATCCTCCGGAAACTCTTCCATGCCGAAGCTGTACTCCACGGTCATGCCATCAGGGTCGAGGAAGTAGATGAAAACTGACTCCGATGGCGGGTGCTTACCAATGCCAAATACAATCGGCACATCCGCCTTTTTCATGCGGTTGTTCGCCTTGCCGATATCCGCCATTTCCGTGACCATGAAATTGATGTGGTTGAGACCAGCATTCTTGGCCGCCCCAACACCGAAGGAGTGGTGATACGGATTAGGGAAGCACCGCATGAAGGTGACCATGCCGTCAATCCGGTCCGATACGCGGAAATTCATCTCATCCAGGAGGAATTTCTCCGTGGCGTTTCGGTCGGGACTGCTAAGCACAAGGTGCCCGAGGCGCGCGATATTTGTGTGCGTTGTTTCGTACGCAGAAGGCGCTGGCGCCATATCGCTATAGAATTCGAACGTCACGCCAGTCGTCGGTTCGGACATACGAAAGGCTTTGCCTATGCCAAGGTCAGCCTGCTCTTCAGAGCTTACATCGATGCACTCAATGCCAAGTTCGTCGAAATGCTGTCTGGCCGCTTCAAGCGCCTTGTCGCTTTCCATCTGCCAGGCGACACGCTTGAGGGCAGGTTCAGATCCTCGATAGATGACCAGGTCGTGGTGGCGATCGCTGCACCGAAAAAATGCGCGCTCACCTTCCGGTTCATCGTCCATTTTCAGGCCGACAAGAGTTTCATAGAAATGGGTAGACTTCTCCAGATCCGTCACCGTTAGCGCAATGTAGCCCAAACGCCTGTACCTGATCTCATCAATGCTCACAGTCTATCTCCTCAAAATACCTGGCGGATCGAAGCCGCTCCGAGTCGGATCGCTCAACGCGACCGAACAACGATTAGAACACTTGTATAAATTATATGTCCTAAAAGGTGAAGGATCAAATTTGCCGACGAGGGAAATTAGCGACCATCAACCTGCAGGGCTTCGGCCCATTATCTGCCGCGCGCCCCAGGTGCGGCGAAACCTCGCGATTGCCTGTACAGACTAAACTTCCAGGCCTGTTTGGGGACCAGTCGCACTCTATAGGCGTTGTAAGCGCCGGACTGATCTGCAAGCATGTAGGCCATGTTAGCCTTGCCTTTGGGCACAGACGCTCGGCCACAATAGATCAAACGGTTGAACTTGTGCGCCGCAACATAAGGTGCAAGAAACCATTTATGAACTACATATCGATTCAAAAGCGACAGGGTTTCACCGGATGATTTCAGACATCAGCGACTTGGACACAAAAGTCAGGATCAAAATTTGTGCCCGCAGATTGTTTGCCGAACGTGGTGTGGAAGCCGTGACAGTTCGCGAGATCGTCGCAGCATCCGGCGCAAAGAATGGCGGCTCCCTCAACTACTACTTCAAGTCGAAAGAGGGCCTGATCATGGAACTGCTCGCAGATGTGTTTCGCGACAGCAGCGACGGTTGGCTTGAAGCTTTGTCAGACCTGCAACGCACAGGGGGCCCCAGAAGCGTCCGGGACATCGTGACCATTCTGGTTCGCTGGCCTGAAGACCACTCCAAGCAGGAAGATCCCTCGCCAACGGCAAACCGTTTTCTCAACAGCCTTCTCAGCACGCGGCGCAAGATGGTTCGCGATTTCCTTGAAAAGGGCAACTTTTCGGTATTCGCGCAATTGCTACGCTATATTCGTGAGCTGAAGCCCGACCTTCCACAAACCGTCATGGAGCAAAGGCTGATCTACTTCTCCTGGTACATCATATCAGCCCGAGCTGCCCACGAAAGTTATGTTGCCTCTGGCAAGAAGAACCCGATCTGGGAAGGCTACGATCCGCTTGAGAATCTGATCGATTGCGGCGTCGGGCTGATTGAGGCGCCATGTACGGTGACAGAGAAGCAAAGTGCTGCTGTCACCAGAACAAAGTCGAGCGCAAACAAGACCCAAGCCCGCTCGCGAGCTCTGGACGCAGCCTTTCCGTCGTCCTGACGACTGACGGAAACGCTTGCTTGCGCTAGGACTTCTGACCTGCAAGATCCAGCGCCACATCAACGATCATATCTTCCTGCCCGCCCACCATGCGGCGGCGGCCCAGCTCGACCAGTATCTGACGCGTGTCGAGCCCGTATTGGGTAGCAGCCTTCTCCGAGTGCCGGAGGAAAGAGGAATACACGCCAGCATAGCCCAGCGAGAGTGTTTCACGGTCCACTCGAACAGGACGATCCTGCAGCGGACGCACAAGTTCTTCAGCCGCATCCATAAGCTTGAAGAGATCACAACCATGCTTCCATCCCTTCCGGTCGGCGGCCGCGATGAACACTTCGAGAGGCGCGTTGCCAGCACCCGCGCCCATGCCGGCGAGCGATGCATCGATCCGGACAGCACCGTTCTGGGCGGCAACGATCGAGTTTGCCACACCGAGTGACAAGTTATGGTGCGCATGCACGCCGCGCTGGGTCTCTGGTTCAAGCACCCTGTCATAGGCCTGAAGACGCGCAATGAAGCCATCCATGTCGAGCGCACCGCCGCTGTCGGTCACATAGACGCACTGTGCGCCATAACTCTCCATCAGCTTTGCCTGCTCGGCCAGGTGCTCCGGTTCGGTCATGTGGCTCATCATCAGAAAGCCAGACGTATCCATGCCAAGTTCGCGCGCGGTTTCAATGTGCTGCCTTGAGACATCGGCCTCCGTGCAATGCGTCGCGACCCTGACCGACCTTACCCCCAGCTTATAGGCGTGTTTAAGTTCTTCGATCGTGCCAATTCCTGGCAGCAGCAGAGTGGTCAGCTTAGCATTCTTGACGCCATCCGCGACCGCTTCAATCCACTCCCAGTCCGTGTGAGCGCCAAAGCCGTAATTGAAGCTCGATCCATTCAGACCATCGCCGTGGGCGATCTCGATCGCATCGACACCGGCGTCATCGAGTGCTGTTGCGATCTTACGAACGTGGTCGAGGCCGTACTGATGCCGGATCGCATGCATGCCGTCGCGAAGCGTCACATCCTGAATGTAAAGCCTGTCGGTCTTCGGGTCGAATGCCATCAGACGGCCTCCCTTTCCTGCCGGCGCACGGCAATCTTCTCGGCGGTCGCAAGGCCTGCAGAGGTCATAATATCAAGATTGCCCGCATAGGCAGGCAGATAGTGGGCGGCGCCCTCGACCTCGAGGAAGACGCTGGTCTTGATGCCTTCGAATTCCCCGAGCCCCGGTATCCGCACCCGGTCGTTTGACCCGAAGCGCTCAAACTGGACCTTCTGCTTCAGCCGGTAGCCAGGCACATAAGCGTTCACCTTCTCTACCATCTTCGTGATAGCCGCTTCGATCTCGGCCTCTTCGGCACCGCTCGACAGGGTGAAGACAGTATCGCGCATGATCATCGGCGGTTCGGCCGGGTTCAGGATGATGATGGCCTTGCCCTTGCCTGCCCCACCAACCTGTTCAATGCCTGCAGACGTCGTCTCTGTGAATTCGTCGATATTCGCACGCGTGCCAGGCCCCGCAGAACGCGAGGAGATCGACGCCACGATCTCTGCATAGTGGACTTTCGCGACCGACGAGACAGCCGCAACGATCGGTATCGTGGCCTGGCCACCGCAAGTGACCATATTCACGTTTGATGCATCGAGATGGTCCTCGCCATTCACGACAGGAATGACGTATGGGCCAATTGCTGCCGGGGTGAGGTCGACCATCACCTTACCGGCTTTGGTGACCACCTCGTTGTGGCGCTTGTGCGCGCCAGCGGAGGTCGCATCAAACACGATCCCGATCTCGGGCCAGACGTCGAGCTTGGTTAGCCCATCAATTCCTTCATGGGTCGTTGCGATCTTCAGGCGCTTAGCGCGTGCCAGGCCATCCGACTCCGGGTCGATGCCGACCATCGCGCCCATTTCGAGGACGTTCGACTTACGCATGATCTTGATCATCAGGTCGGTCCCGATATTCCCAGAACCGATAATTGCGACTTTCGTCTTGTTAGACATGTCTATCCTTTCACGTACTCGAACTGACAAGTTCCAAGTCCGCCAATTTTCGCCACGACTTTGTCGCCCGGGGTCAACGCTACCATCGGCCCTAAAGCACCCGTGAGAACGACATCGCCTGCTTTCAGATGCTCGCCTTGGGCCGTGAGCGTGGAGGCCAGCCATGCGGCGGCCTCGAGCGGATGCCCGAGGCAAGCAGCTCCGGCGCCGAGCGAGGCGATCTCGCCGTTGATTTCCATGACCATGCCGCACGTGTAGAGATCGAGATCTTCCACTGCGTGTGAAGCATCTCCCAGAACGAAGAAGGCCGACGAGCCATTATCGGCAACGGTGTCAGCGAATGTTATTTTCCAATCCGATATACGGCTGTCCACAACCTCGATGGCCGCCGCCACCTGCCCTGTCGCAGCGAGCACATCAGCGCGCGACACGGACTCGCCACGCAGGTCCGATTTCAGGATAATTGCAATCTCGGCCTCGGCCTTGGGCTGGATGCATGAGACAGACCAAAGCGTTCCACCATTCGGCACCTGCATATCGTCAAAGAGTACACCAAAATCGGGTTGATCGACGCCCAGTTGCTGCTGAACGGATTTCGCCGTAAGCCCAACTTTTCGGCCGACAATTTTCCGACCCGACGAGCTCCAGATACGCGTGTTTACGGCCTGAATCGCGTAGGCGCCCTGCACATCGGTCGGCGAGAGCACGTCACGCAGCGGAGCCACTGTTTCGCCGTTATAGGCGTCTCTCAGTCGCGCTGCTGCTGATTCATATTGCCCCTTATCGGACGCCATTTAGCACAATCCCTCACATTTTCCCGGGTGCGGACCAGCCCAGATTTAGATAAGCGTTTTAAATTTTGTATTCGCTATTTTCAATCAACTTGAACCGTGTAATTCTCACGATACGGGAGAAAGCACTTTGCCTAGATCCAACGCCACATCCCTCGAAAAGGCCCTTATTCTTTTGAAGGGCATTGTCGTTGACGGAGGTCAAACACCGTTCAACGAAGTCGCGTCATCATTGGATTTACCACCGTCCACGTCGTATCGCATGGTCTCTCAACTGGTCGAGGCCGGCTTCGTCAATCGATACGGGCCAAACCAGTATGGGCCCGGTCTCCCAGCAGCCCTGCTTTACCGTCGCTGCGATGTTGCCAGGCTTCTTGCGCGCATAGGGAAACCAGTTCTGAAACAATTGGCCTCCGAAACAGGGCTCACATCACACCTCGGTGTTCTTGAGAACGGCATGGTGACCTACAAGGTCCGGATCCCCGGCAAAGCCCCCCGGGCAGCGACGTTCACGCGCGAAGGCATGCAACTTGAAGCCTACTGCTCGGGGGTTGGTAAAGTCCTCCTCGCCGGGCTGAGCGACGAGGCGCTGGAAGACTATCTGGATGAAGGCGATTTCGTTCCCCTGACACCACGCACACTGGTCGCTCCGTCCGCCCTGCGACAGAACATCCTGAATATTCGCAGAACCGGCATCGCTATCGATGATCGAGAAGTCAGCGAAGACATGGTCTGTATTGCGGTACCGGTCACTGGCCCGATGGGTGAAACCGTAGCCGCAGTCTCGGTGTCCATGCCTTTTGGCAAGGGGGCCCCGAATCACGACCCGCTGTCATTCCGGCCCTTCCTGGAGAAATGTTCAAAAGCTCTGGGCGCTTTCCTCGGCGCGTCCCAGCCCTAGACGAGCCGAAAAGGCGGCTTCACCCGGTCCAGGGCTTGGCGATCTGCTCA
This sequence comes from uncultured Henriciella sp., assembly GCF_964005855.1. Classification (NCBI taxonomy): domain Bacteria; kingdom Pseudomonadati; phylum Pseudomonadota; class Alphaproteobacteria; order Hyphomonadales; family Hyphomonadaceae; genus Henriciella; species uncultured Henriciella sp. The sequence goes on along the minus strand of NZ_CAXFSW010000001.1, from coordinate 208,444 downwards.
TTGAGGAATTTCTCCGCAGCCAGCCATTCCAAACTCTCAAGTTCGGCAGGCGAAAACGACGGATTTGAAATGAAGCGCGCCGGATCCTGTTGCCGAATCTGATAGGGATAGTCGGTGCCGACGAAGATGTGACCTGGCGACACTTTGCGAACAAGATACGAGAGATAGTCGGAATCCAGAACATTGCTGTCAAAGAACATCTTTTGCAGGGTTTCGCTCGGGGCTTCCTGCATGCGGCCTCCATACCCATCCGTAGCGTGCCAGCCGGTGTTCATACGACCGATGATTGATCCGATCGCCCCACCTCCATGACTGAACGCGATCCGGAGACCGGGAAAACGGTCCAGAACCCCGTTCATGGCGATCGAGGCTGCCGCCATTGCGACATCGATCGGAAAATAGACAAAAGCCGTATCGACCGGCGGCACTGCTGCGGCCTTGGCCGCAACAGGGTGCAAAGCGTGCACAAAAATCGACAAGCCAAGCGCTTCGGCCTCGGCATAGAAACCGTCGAAAGACGGGTCACCGAGCATTTTTCCATTAATGTTGCTGCCCAGTTCGACGCCGGACAGGCCAAACTGATCTTTCAAGCGCTTCAGATAACCGGTGGCCGCGGCTGGATCCTGGAGCGGCACGGCACCTAGACCTCGAAAACGGCCTGGATGTCTCGCAATCATGTCCGCTATCTGTGCGTTCACGGCATCGCAAAGCAGAACCGCATCGGCTGGGCTGTGCCAGTAGGCCAGCAACTCTGGCATTGGCGACAGCACCTGAACGGCCACACCGTCCCGGTCCATGTCCTCAAGCCGTCTCTCCGCGTCCCACGACCGGTCATCCAGCGGGCGGAATGGCTTGTCGCCGAGCATAAATGTGCCTGAAGCACGGCTCTGGCAGGACATGCATGGCCACCGCCCCGCCACGTCGCCGTTCGGCGCCGGCGGGTACTCGAATGGCGACACGTGGCAGTGAACATCAATGATAGGCACGGATTTGCTCCATAACCGGAAGGGTCTCGATTACTGCTGAATCCGGAATCCGGCGAGGCTCACAGAATGATGGTGACTTTGCCCTGGTCCCGGAGACTGTCAGACGCCAGGAATGTACGCTTGGACAGAATTTTCAGCTTACCGTCGATCGTTCTCAAAATGTAGTTGTGGTGACCGGCATAAGTGTCCGTGACATCGTTCTTCGCACGCTTGGTAATGAACCGGCAGGTCACATGCACGCCCTTTTCGTCACTTCCCGTAATGCGAACATTGGAGATCAGGTGAGACTGTATCGACCGGGGCCATTCGGCGTGAGCAGCCTTGTCCAGCATCCGCTTCACCCGGTGACCGAGACGGAAATAGTTGTCAGCAATGTAAAACAGGTCTTCAGCAGAATCTGCGGTATCCGGAGCACCCGCACGTGGAACTTCATAGACGGACTCCTCGGTGAAAAGGGCAAGCCACTCTTCCAGCCGCCACTCATCAAGCATCGCCGCCTCTTCAAAGAAGAAGTCTTCATATGCCGAACGTGACATTGGCTGCTCGACCGCCGCATTCGCAGCCTGATTTTGATTAGCCATTACTCGCCTCCCATCCTGCGATCCCACTCGCGCCAGAAACAACGCATCTGTTCTTCATCATCGGCCTTGAACGGCTCACCTTGGCCCCGTGACATCCCTCGCGAGATGTCGTTCCAGGGTGCCAGCTTATACGCAGCATAGCCGCGGTAAGCAGACTCCAGCGCCTCGACATCGTCCGGCGTCGCGAAACCACCCGGCCCAAGAAATTCAAGAAAGTTGTCGAGGCGGCGTTTGCGGAAATCACGCTTTTCTCCTTTGACCCCGAGCGCCCAGGCGGTGACATTCATCACACCGGGCTCAACTGGATAGAAGGTGCGGATCGTGATCGCCATGATGTCGTTGATGACAAGGTTCGGGAAAATGCCCGTATTGCGGCCGAGCTGACAGATCCGGTTGGCCCGTTCCGCTCCGACGCGACTAACCACTTCCCGCTTGATTTCCTCGACTTCCGACTTGGCATTCTCGCCCCAAGCCGGGATCCATTTGGCCACCGGGCGCCCCCAAGGCGCGTCACCCTCAATCGAGGCGTGACCATTCTTGAGGTTCATGACATTGGTAACCTTGGGCATCTCGGCAGGTCCGCCGATCGCCTCGGTCAGATACTTGAAGTAAGTCTCATGCGTATCAAGCGCGTGGTAGCCGTCGTAACTGTTCTCCATGAGAAGCTTCCAGTTCGAACGGATACTGTACTTCTGCGCGCCACCGACGACCTCCATACCATCCGGGCCATGCTGGTCGATAAGATCGAATATGATCTTTGCATCAGCCAGATAGGAATCGAGCGAGTTTGCACCGTCATCATAATTGACGAAAAAGAAGTCCCGGTACTGCTCAAGCTTTACCGGAATCAGGTTGGCGCAGCCATCATGATTGAAATTTTCGGGATAGGTGCCCTTCTGATGGCGGGTCGCATAGTTGCCATTATTGTTGAAGGCCCAGCCGTGATAGAAACACTTGAATGCGATCGAGTTGCCAGACTCCTGGCGCTCCACCATGGCGCCCCGGTGCGGACAAGTGTTGAGGAAAGCATGAAACTCGCCTTTGCGATCGCGATTGAAGATCAGCTCCTTGCCGCCGACATTACGCGTGACGAAATCATTGGGGTTGGGCAATTCAGATGCATGACCAAGGAATAGCCAGCAGCGGTTGAAGATCTTCTCCCGCTCCATGTGCAGGATTTCCTCGTCGAGGAACGCCTTGCGATTGACCCTGAACAATCCGTTCTCGCGGTCATCGACCACCAAAGACGATTCGCGCGTTTTATTCTGAGTGACCATAGTATCTGGCATGCCAATCCTCCTGAGCCGCGTCCGTCCTGTTCATGCTCGAACGCTAATTTTTCCACTGGACCCCTACCGCAATTGCATTTTCCGGCTGACTTACGCGGAGACCTAATGGTATTACCAATGAATATTACTGGCAGCTGACGCTGTCAAACTAAAATATATGTTTTACACGCAAGGGATGGTCCGTCAATTCGCTGAGACGAATGAAATCTGGACAAAACGCGCTCTGCAGCTGACCGACTTTCGGGCTTGTGATAGCGGCTCTATCGAGAAAACTGTCCACGCTCCATCGGCAGAGAGGCCCTATCGGGATAAATCATGGCGCTACGTCTCTTCGAAGAAGTCTACAATTCCATTCGCCGCGACATGATGCGAGGCAAGCTCAAACCCGGCGACAAGCTCCCGTCCGAACGTGACCTGGCTGAGCAGCTCGGCGTCGGCCGGCCAGTTGTTCGTGAAGCCCTACGCGCGCTGGAAAATTCCGGCGTTCTGGAATTTCGAAAAGGGGCTAGTGGAGGCGCGTTTATACGCCGCGGCGATGGCCGGGCTGTCTCGCGCACTGTGAACGACCTGGTTTTTCTTGGGACATTGTCTCTCGACCAGCTCGCCGAAACGCGCAGCTGCCTGCTAGACCAGGCCGTACGTCTGGCTTGCAAACGTGGCACCAATGCAGATTTCGCGGCACTTGAAGCCAATATCGAACGCATGCGCGTGGCGATCAAAGCTGAAGATGTAGAAACCTCGATCTTTGAGATTATGGACTTCTACTCGCTCTTGGGAACGGCCGCCAAGAATGACGTTCTGACTGTCATGATCGGCTCCCTCTCGGAGATCATCGCACAAATCCTCCTCGCCCTCAGGCCCGAGCATCTAACTGATCTGGTGACAATGCGGCTGGAAGTTCTGGACGAGATCAAGAGCGGCGATGCGGACGCAGCTTCAGCAGCTATGGCAGCCCACATGGAGGTGCTGCACAATTACGTGGTTGAAAAGTCCGACAACCTGCACGCGCTGAACCTTCAACCGTTCGACACCAAGGCCTGAACGAAAAAGCGGGCAGCCTGCAAGCCGCCCGCCTCCTAACAAGTCCAACCTCGTCGCCTTATGCGGCTTTCTGCTCCAGCATGCGGACCACCTGCTCCCGCTGGGATGCTGGTGAACCGAGCAACTCGGCATTACACCGCGCGCGCTTGTAATAGAGATGGTTTTTCATTTCCCAAGTGAAGCCAATGGCACCGAAAACCTGAATGTTTCGGTGCGTCGCTTCCTTGTAGTGTTCACTTGTATAACTCTGCGCCATGGCCGCAGCGAGGCTGCCCTCGCCGTCATCCTCTGAAAGGGCCCACGCCGCGTATTGCACGAGGGCGTTTGCGCCTTCAGCGGACCCGGCAATGTTGGCAAGCTGGTGCTTGATAGCCTGGAAGGCGCCGATCGGCCGGCCAAAAGCAATCCGCTCCTTGGCGTAGGTGACCGCATCGTCGAGCACCATGCGGATTCCCGCTGCGCTTTCGGCCGCAAGGACAAGATACATACGGTCGCGAACCCAAGGCCAGACATCGTCGCTGCTTTGCTCAAGTCGCTCGGCCGCGACATCATTCAGGACGACCTTACAGACCTGACGCGTGATATCGCGCCATTGCAGGACTTCGATTTCGACACCAGCCGCGCTGCGATCAATGACGAAATAGTCCTTGCGACCATCAAGAAGCGCCGAGACCACAATATGGTCGGCTGAGGCAGCATCGACGACAAACGATTTTGTGCCCGAGAGACGGACCCCATCGCCGGAGGCTTTCGCCGTCACATCGCTGTCCATATTGTCGTATGAACCAGTTTCGTCAGCCACTGCGAGGGCCAGCTTCAGACCTTCCGCGAGCTTCGGCAGAAGGTCAGATTTCTGCGCTTCAGAGCCCGCTTTTTCTATGGCCCATGCACCGGCCAGCGTCCCGAACAGGGGCGATGGAGCCAATGCGCGCCCGGTCTCACCGATGATCATGATCAGATCGACATAATCCATGCCCAGGCCGCCATAGGCTTCCGGCACAGTGATAGCGCTCCAGCCAAGCTCGACAATCTTGTCCCAGAGCTGATCGTAACCGGCATCGGATACGTCAGCACCCGGCCGAAGCAGCGGCGACAGGTCGACCTGTTCGTCGACGAACTTTGCGGCAGAATCCCTCAGGAATTCGTGGTCTTCACTCAATGCGAAATTCATCTCGGGATCCTCTATTCAGCTGCTTTGGCCAAACCGCCGGAGAGCTCCGAAAACGGCACTTTTGCGGTCGGGTCGGAATCGCGTGGCAGCCCCAGAACACGTTCTGCAACCACGTTCAGCAGCACTTCCTGCGTGCCGACACCGAGCGTGTTGGCGGGACTGAACCAGTAGGCATAATCCCAGTTGGAGAACATGCCCCACTTCTTGTTAGGCAAAGGCAACACATCCGGGTCGCGGATCATGCCGCTGGCGCCCTGCGAGCGCTTGGCGATGTCAGCCATTCTCTGACCATGCGGCGATGACATCATCTTCCCGGCGCTACCCTCGAAACCGGCGGGCGTACCATTGATGCGATTGGTCATGTTCCGGAAGGTCAGCAAGCGAAGGATCTCGCCTTCGATGTAGACCTTGGCAGCATCGTCACGCAGGAGCGGATCGCTGATCCGTCCCGTCTTGATCAGACCATCCATGAGATCTCTCGCCGTCGGGCCCATGCCCCAGACGACGCCGGGCTTCGTCATGCCGACGCGCTCGGTCTGGAGCTGCTCCATGACGATCCGCCAACCATCACCTTCGCGTCCAAGAAGCGCATCAGCCGGGATCTTCACGTTATCGAGGAAGACCTCGTTGTACTCATTCTTGTTGCCACTCATGTCGATGATCGGATTTACCGTGACACCCGGAGAGTTCATGTCGATGAGAAACACGCTGAGGCCCATATGCTTGGGCTTGCTGGGGTCCGTCCTGGCAACCAGCACGCCCACCGAGGCCTCATCCGCCACGGATGTCCAGATCTTGTGACCATTCACGATATAATGGTCGCCGTCACGCTTGGCCGTTGCACGCAAGCCACCGAGGTCAGATCCCCCGGACGGCTCGGAAAACAGCATGCACCAGATATCCTCGCAGGCCAGTGCGCCCGGCAGGAACTTTTGCCGCTGCGCTTCCGTGCCATGGGTCAGCAGGGACTGACCGCACTGATTGAGCGCGATCGCATTGATCGTATAGGGCAATTCAAGCCCTGCCCGCACGATTTCCTCGTCGATGATGAACTGCGTTTCGGCATCTGCCGACACACCCCAAGGCTCCGGCCAGTTTGACGCGGTCCAGCCCTGTTCCGCTAGCTGCGCGTAGGTCGGGTTCGGGTTCTTCTCGAACCACTCCCGCACCTTGATGCGCCGCGGATCATCTTCTCCCGGCAAATTGAAGTCCACAGTTTATCCCTCCGCTTTACATTTGTATCGACACGGTCTCGGAGCGACCGTTTCAACACGAAATCAAATTTCCACCAGCTCAATGCCCCAGCATATCTAGGCTGGCGGACAATTGAGGCTTGCAGACTCCTCAAAGCCAGCGAGCAAAGCCGACAGTGAGCATCCTCCATATTAGTGCAATTGTTTTAGATGGTGCGTCAAGGGGGCAGTGTTGCTAACCTTGCGTTACTCGCGCCGCTTTTTCATCGCGGCGCGCGCAGCATATCGCCCATGATGGTCTGCAGCTCGCTCAGAGACCCGCAGGTCCGCGCCATTGTGCTGAGGATATCAAGCTGTGGATCGCCATAATTGTTGCGCCCATCGCCAAGGATGATCACGGACGTATGTTGCCGCAGGGTGAGTTGCCTAATGACAATACAGCTCATCTGGAAGCCAGAACGGTGCCAACGGGGGCAATTCTTCCGGCACGAAGAGGTCACATTGTTGCGCTTGGAGGCGCCGGCCTCTCCGCTCCCTTCGGACGTTGGCCTCTCATTGGGGCAAGCCATCGACGACAAGCGGAGATGGGAATATCCAGATCACGCCTCTTTCGAAGATCGAGCAGCGAAGGCCTCAAAGGCTGCGATCGCATCGGCACTCTTCAATTGTTTTAGGAAGAGCGCGCGCTCCTGTTCTATCTGCTCGGCGACAGCAAATTGATCACGCATCAAGCGCTTTGTCGCCGCGAGTGCTTCAACAGACTTCTTGGCCAGCATTGCGGTCGCAGCTGCCGCCCGATCGCAAACTTTATCGACCGGAAGAACTTCGTTTACCAGTCCAAAATTGAGAGCGGATTCCGCGTCCATCGGTTCGCCGAGAGCAAACATTGCATAGGCGCGGACATGCCCAATTCTTTGCGGAAGTAACAATGTCGAAGCAGCCTCCGGCACCAGGGCCAGGTTTACGAATGGCGCGATAAGTGAAGCGTTGTCGGATATGTAGACAAGATCACAATGCAAAAGAAGCGTTGCACCGACGCCGACCGCATTTCCCTGAACAGCTGCAACGATCGGCTTAGCCTCACGCCCCAGTATTCGGATGAGCCGAAACGCTGCAGGCTCCTCTGAGCCACCCCCTGCGGAGAGTTCCATGAAGTCATGAAGATCGTTTCCAGCAGTGAAATAATCACCCTCTGCCCGAAGGAGGATAACACGTACTTCAGGATCATTCTCGGCCGCTTCGAAAATATCAGACAGGCGGTCATACATAGCCGCCGTCAATGAGTTTTTCTTTTCGGGCCGCGACAAAGTGATGGTGAGTACGTAGTTACTTGTCTCGCAGGAAATTGCGTCGATCATCTTTCTCTATGCCTTCTGATGCCATGGAAATATCGGACTGTGCGCTACGCGGGGACCGGAGGGGCTTTCTCTAGTGGCACCAGAAGCGTTTGGCCGGTGGCAACAAGTTTTGACTGTTTGTCGGCATTTGCGAAAAGCTCAGCCGTTGCGAAAACCTGCTTTCGTCCACCTTTGATTATCCGGCCCTTCGCAAGAAAGGTGTCCCCCTTGGCGGGCGCCAGACAAGATACCGAAAAATGGGATGCCGTTACCCAATCCATGGTTGTAACGGCAGCGAACCCACAGCTGGTATCGATCAAAGCACCAATCATGCCGGCATGCAGGAAACCGCTATACTGACCAAAATCGCTCCGCCAAGAAAGCTCAAGCTCAACACATCCGGGCTCCGCCGAAGTTACACGTAAGCCGGCCCAGCGATTAAACGGCGCCTCACTATTTATGCTCGTAATTTTGTCGAGTAGCGAGGGATTACTCATAAAATCTCCAATGGTCTCATCAAGCATGATGACCTAAACCAAGCACCTGATAGTGTAAATTTTCTATAGACCAGTCTGTATATAATCTGCAACGAGAAATTATGAAAACGAAACAGAGGCATCGCCAATCAATTCTGGATTCAGCTGTACGCCTTTTCCGACAGCAAGGTTATGCGGCGACGGGGCTTAATGAGATTCTCAATGTGAGCGGCGCCCCTAAGGGGTCTCTGTATTATTATTTCCCCGGCGGTAAGGCCGAAATCGGCCTGGCCGCTGTCGAGTTTGCATCAGACAAAGTCTTAGCTACTCTTTCCTCGTTGGCTGACGAAGGAATTGGCGCGGCAGAAATAGTCAGACGGTACTTCGACATGGTGGGGGAGTGGATGCACCAGTCGGGGTATACGGACGGTTCTCCAATAACGACGATCGTCCTGGAGATGGCTGCGCAAGACGATAAGATCCGCCAAGCGGCGGCGATTGCGTTCGGCAGATGGGCCACAGTTTTGGAACAGGCGGCAATCAAACATGGCTGCGAGCCGTCACAGGCTTCGCGTGCAGCACGTGTGACGATTGCCCTTATTGAAGGGGCGCTTATTCAATGTCGTGTTTATCGGTCTGCTACACCTCTGACCGAAGCGGCCGAGCAGGTCCGCCATCTGTTTTCGCACCCAGCATAATATTGGTCGCATGCAGAAGCCTCCGAGACGGAAGAGGCCTGCCTCTAAGCACCGTTGGCGATCCATACCCTGCGTCATTTTCCGCACACAGCATTATCGCGGCGCGCGCAGCATATCGCCGATGATGGTCTGCAGCTCGCTCAGAGACCCGCACGTCCGCGCCATTGTGCTGAAGCGCCGGTAAGCCGGCATCTCGGAATCGCCTGTCCCCCAGCTGCGTTCGGCTTCCGGGTTGAGCCAGACAACCCGCCGCGACTGCCGCCTTATCCGGTCGAGGATATCAAGCTGTGGGTCGCCATAATTGTTGCGCCCATCGCCCAGGATGATCACCGACGTATGGCGGTCGACCAGATGCATGTAACGTTCGGCGAACGCGGAGAAAGCGTCCCCGTAACTTGTCGAGCCGAACCCCACCTCGCGCAGGATACGCTCTATCGCGACATCAATATCATCGCCGTCCAGCACGCGGCCGACATCTTCGAGACGATCTGAAAAGGCGAAAGCGTGAAGCTGATCAACGACTTCGTTGAGACTGTACATCAACACCAGAAGAAACTGGGCCGCGTTCACCACCGAGCGAGAGACATCACACAGCACAATGAACTTGGGACGGTCCACGCTCTGCTGCTTCCAGGAAAGCTGAAACGGAATGCCTTCATGCGGCATTGCCTGGCGAATGGTCTTGCGCATGTCGAGCTGGCCGCGGCGCGCGCGCTTACGGCGGCGCGAATGCTGAGTTGCCAGCGCCTTGGCCATCTTTCGGACGAGTCTGATAGCGGCCTGACGGTCTTCAGGACGAATAGCGGCAATATCGATGTTTGCCAGCCGTTCTTCCCGCATCTGCTGGGCCGCATTGGAGGCATAGAGGTCAATCTGCCGATCAACGACAGCTTTCACCTTACTAATGACCGCATTGCGCGTAGCCTGCCATTGGGCGAGATCTTCGTCGTTACCCGTATCTACAAGCTGCGCCACGTCGCGGTCCCAGTCAGGCATTCCAAGCTCACGCAGAATACGGCCTACAAGGATATTTCGCTGAAACCCGTATTGGACCTGACGAACACCGACCGTCCGGGCGGCCCTCGCAATCTGCGCATCGACCATCACCGCATCGCCGGTCAGCATGAGCTGAGCAAAGCCACCACCTGACGTGGACGCGGTCTCTCGCGGTTTCGCGGCACGCTCGGTCGGCTCCTCATGATGGCGGAAAAACCGGTCAAAACACTGCTCGAACCTCGCCTCGTCCATCTCTGACTTGGCCAAAGTGACGCAAAGGGCGTCCCTAAGCGTCTCCCGATCGCTATAACCAACTGCTGCAACGGCTTCGTAGGCATCAATGCTTGAAGCAGGCGAGATCGTAAGTCCGGCATGCCTTAGCGCCGCCAGGAATCCAGCCAGCGGACCATCCGCCAGCGGAACCGACTTACCTTCGATCACCGTGTCGCCTTCGCACGCCGCACAAGGTCACCGGCCTGTGCCTCAACCGCGTCAACGTCACTCTCGAACTTCAGCAATACGTTGAGCGTTTCTCGCACGACGTCGACGCCAAGTTCTTCGACATGCAGCATCAAAAGCGACTGCGCCCATTCCACCGTTTCGGATATCGATGGCGGCTTGCGCAGCTTCATGTGGCGAAGCTCCTGCACGAAAGTGACAAGCTCTCCTCTGAGCTGACTGGAGATGTCGGGCAGGCGCTTTTCAACGATCCGGCTCTCAAGCTCCGCAGACGGCAATGGGATACTCAGATGAATGCAACGCCGCTTGAGCGCATCACCAAGCTCACGGATATTGTTCGATGTCAAAAATACGATGGGCGGCGTGCTGGCCTTGATCACCCCGATTTCAGGAAGAGACACCTGATACGCAGACAGCGTTTCCAGCAAAAGCGCTTCGAAAGCCTCATCCGTTTTGTCGACCTCATCGATCAGAAGGACACACCCCTGGTCTGACATCAATGACTGAAGCAAGGGCCGCGGCTGGAGGAAGTCTTCGGAGAAGAACATGTCGCCAATGCCCCGAAGCCGCGCCATCGCATCGTCCATGGTTGACGCACCCTCAAGCAGATCGCCGACACGCTCCTTCAGAAGCTGCGTGTAGAGCAGCTGCTTGGCGTATTTCCATTCATAGAGGACCCGGGATTCATCCAGCCCTTCGTAACACTGCATGCGGATGAGCGGCAGACCGAGCAATTGCGATGTCGACAACGCCAGCTCGGTCTTCCCGACGCCGGCGGCGCCTTCGACAAGGATCGGCTTCTTCAGCCGGAGACTGAGATAGAGCGCGGTCGCAATCCGGCGGGACGCGACATAGCCAAAGCCTTCAAGGCCGGAAACGAGGCCGTCCACCGGCGCGTCCGAGGCCTCCAGGTCTTCCATTTTCATAATCGATCCGGGCTTCACCGGCACCTCCCGAATGCTGCGGCTGCACGATCTAGATCGAGCGGCTCATCAGCTCCTTCATGATTTCCGACGATCCGCCAAAGATCCGCATGACACGCGCGTCACGCCAGATACGCGCAATCAGATACTCGTTCATATATCCGGCACCGCCATGCAGCTGCAGGGATGCGTCGCAAACCTCCCAGAGCAATTCCGTATGGAAGAGTTTGGCTGCTGCGGCTTCGTCGGCGGTCAGCTCTTTCTTTATATGCCGCCCCAAGGCCCAGTCGAGATGCGCCCAGCCCACCTGCAGGCGCGACTTGAGGTCAGCAAGCGTGAACCGCGTATTCTGGAACTCGAACACCTTCTTGCCAAAGGCCGATCTTTCCTTGGTGAAACGCACAGCTTCGTCGAAGGCCCGTTGCGCCATTGCCTGGGAGGAAATTGCGATGCTCAGCCGCTCCTGAGGAAGCTGGCTCACCAGATAGATGAAGCCCCTATTCTCCTCGCCAAGCATGTTGGATGCGGGCACGCGGACATTGTCAAAGAACAGCTCCGACGTGTCGGCCGCGTGCTGCCCAATCTTGTCGAGGTTGCGCCCCCGCTTGAAACCGGGGCGGTCGGACTCGACAAGAAAGAGCGAGATGCCCTTGGCTCCCTGGCTTGGGTCAGTCTTCGCGACCACAACGGCCAGATTACAGGTCTGGCCGGCAGAGATATAGGTCTTGGCGCCGCTGATGATGTAGTCGTCGCCATCGCGAACAGCCGTCGTCCTGATGCTCTGGAGGTCAGAGCCGGCCCCGGGCTCCGTCATCGCGATCGCCAGGATGGTGTCGCCGCTGACACAGCGTGGCAACCATGTCTGCTTCTGCTCTTCAGATCCGTAATGGATCAGATACTCAACGACGACGTCCGACTGGAGCGTCACGAGCACCATCGAGTCGGCATATGAGTTCTCTTCTGCGACCACCGCATTGTAGCGAAAGTCGAGCCCCAGACCGCCATAGGCTTCCGGAACGGTCGGGCAAAGGAAGCCGGCGTCGCCGAGTTTCTTCATGGTCGACGGTTCGACAACCCCGGCCTGCTCCCAACGCTCAAGATTCGGCACGATTTCCTTTGCGTAGAATTTCCGCACGGCATCGCGGAACATCTCGTGTTCTTCATCAAATATCGTGCGTGTACCGGTATCGAGCATGGCCGGCTTCTCCCTGTTCAGACGGCTAGAATTTCATCCTGGCAGATGCGCGTATCCGAAGCGGGCCGGTCGACCACACTTCGGCTGGTGACGCTGCCAGCCGCAGGAGCCGCTCACGCGATTCAATACTCCTGCTGGCCGGTCCCGGCACAAAAGCCCGGCGGGGCGACGATCAGTAGGGACGATCGAGGAACGCCCCGATGATGTTGTTGAACTCATCCGCGCGCTCCCACTGACACCAGTGACCGCACTTGGAGAACACGTGCAGGTCTGCGTTCGGGATCGTCTTCAGAAGGATGAAGGCCGCGTCCAGTGGCAGGACGCGGTCTTCGCGGCCCCACAGGAGTAGCGTCGGGTGAGGAAGCTCATCCAGGCGCTCACGCCACAAATCGTTGCGCGGATTGGCACCCTGCCCGCGCAGTGGCGGGTCCTGCATTGTCTGAGGCGCCATCGCAGTCTTGAGGCGCTCTTCCAGCAGCTCATCGGAAATCTCTGACGGATCGTAGACGAGCAGCTCCACAACCTTGCGAAGCTTTTCCATCGTTGGGCCTTCACCATCATAGAAGGTCAACATGCGGAAAAGACCTTCCGTGGGGAAGGTCGACGTCATCGGAATGCTGCCGCCCGGGCCCATGAGCATCAGCTTGTGGGCGCGGTCAGGGTGATCGAGCGCAAAACGCAGGGAAGTCCCGCCTCCAAGGGAATTGCCGACAAAACTCGCCTTCTCGATGCCTTCGTGGTCCATGATGTCGAGAACCGCCTCAGCCATCGGGTCAAACAGCCCCCCAGATCCTGTGCGCTTGTCAGACTTGCCAAAGCCCGGCAGGTCGATCGTGATCACCCGGCGCCCCTGATCAGCAAGCGGGCCGATATTGCGGCGATAATTGCTGTAGCCATACGCACCGGGGCCGCCACCCTGGATCAGGAAGAGGACTTCGCCCTCTCCTGTGTCGAGATAGTGGACCTTGCCTTTTGGAGCATCGACAAACTTGCTTTCGTATGGTGCGTCAAACATGGCTTACTCTTCTTCCCTTGAATTTTTGATGCTTCATTGTTTGAAACATCTGTTCTATTTGAGCGCCGATCAACCTATTTCTAGCGGCCACGGCGCATTTTTTTCCACGATGTGAGACAGACCGCCAAGTTCGCGCGGCCGAGCATCCGGTATTGCCATACACAGACGCCAACAGAGTTAGTCTGCAGGCTCGATGCGCTCGATAACGCCGACTTTGGCGAAATCCGGTTCGGGGAGTCCGCCCCAATGGTCCGCCGATTCAACGGCCTGAGGAAACATGCGGGGCGGGCGCGCATCGGTTTCGGGGAACTCTTCCATTCCAAAACTGTATTCGAGCGTCATCCCGTCCGGATCGAGAAAGTAGAAGAACATCGATTCTGATTGTGGATGTTTTCCGGGCCCGTAGACAATCGGCACGCCTTCCCGTTTCATCCGAACATTTGCCCGGCCGATATCGTCGATGTCGGTCACCATGAAATTGATGTGGTGTAGCTGCGGTGAAGCCGCCTTTCCGACCCCGAAAGAATGGTGGAGCGGATTTGGAAAGCAGCGCATATGCACGACCGAATCCTCAATTCGGTCGGATGCGCGGAAGTTCATCTCTCCCATAAAGAAATCTTCCGCCGCCTTCAGGTCGGGCCCAGCCAGCACAACATGCCCCAGACGAACGATCTTCGTGTGCGTCGGCTTATAGCCATCTGGGGCTGAGTCCATCGCCGCAAAAAACTCCATAGTGGCGCCGAACACGGGATCGGATATGCGGAAAGCCTCGTGTATCCCGAGCGTCGCAGACTCGGCGTTCGAAACCGGCATGGGATTGAGACCGAGCGCGCTGAAGCGGTCGCGCAGAGCCGCAAGCGCCTTGGCGCTCTCCATTTCCCACCCAATCCGCTTGATACCTGGTTCGCTGCCCTGCACGAGGACGATGTCGTGATGTTTGTCGCTGCAACGGAACATGCGCTGCCCATAGCCACCACCGGTCGGCTCGAGACCGACAACGTTTTCATAAAAGGCGCTGGAGCGAGCCAGATCGCTCACGTTCAAGGCTAGATATCCCAGCCTGCGAAACCTCAATTCTTCGGACATTTTCACTTCTTCCTCCACGCTTGCGACATGAAGCAAGCGACCTGTTATGCATCAGAACTTAGCGCTTTACACCATCAAGCACTCTCTCAAGTCTTATTGGTATTACCATTTAAAAATTCGGTCAAGCGCCCTGAAGGAAGCCAAGAAATGCGCTCCCCATCATTGTTTTTATTAAACTTTACAAGACACTCACTTTAGAAGACTGACGGACAGTCTCTCCTGATGACAGATATTAGGGCCACGCCGGAAGCCTGCTCTCCTCTTGCCCCGACCGCGCTTGTCAACTTAAAACAATTGCACTAGTTCTGCCCAAAGGAAATAAACTGGGACGTTTGCAAACGGGCGACGTCCGCGAATTTCACATGAGGGAGTTTAGGATGGCAAAGCTTGTCAGCACGGAGGTTACAGACGGCATCCTGACGATAACGCTCGACAGAGCTTCTGCCCTCAACATCCTCAACGCCAAGGCCTGTTTCGAACTCTCGGACATCTTCGACCGCTTCGCTGAGGACGACGGGCAGCGGGTCGCCATCATTACCGGGGCCGGGGACAAGGCATTCTGCGCCGGACACGACCTGATTGAAGATTTTTCCGAACCCATGCCCGAAACCGGTTGGGCGGGCCTTTCTCACCGATCTGGCCTAAACAAGCCGCTTATTGCCGCCGTCAACGGCTTCGCTCTTGGCGGCGGATGGGAGCTTGCAATGCTGTGCGACGTTGTCGTCGCCGACCCGCGTGCAAGCTTCGGCCTACCCGAGCCAAAGGTCGGATTTGCAGCCCTCGGCGGCGGCGCAAGACTGCTTCCACACCGCGTCCCCTATCACATCGCAATGGGCATCTTGCTGACCGGCCGTAGCATGTCAGCTGCGGATGCGGCTCGCCTCGGCCTGGTAAATGAGATCTCCGCGCCAGGCAAAGTCCTCGAAACCGCCCGGAAATGGGCAGAGGACATGCTCTCATGCGCGCCGCTCGCCTTGCAAAGGTCCAAGCAGCTCGCGGTCGCTTCTGCAAATCCAGCATCCTTGAGAGCCCCCCTGCAGAAGATGGAAATCGAGCTGACAGACGAGCTTATCAAAAGCCATGACGGGCAGGAGGGCTTGGCGGCCTTTGCGGAAAGGCGCGCGCCCGTCTGGACAGGCCAGTAGGCAGCGGGCCTTCGATATTCCGAGAGCACATTCGGCGGAGCATCCAGAAAGAAAACGCCCATGGACCTCGAACTTCAGGGAAAACGCATCCTGATCACCGGCGGCTCAAAAGGCATCGGGTTCGCGACCGCTAAAAGTTTCGCCCGCGAAGGCGCCAACCTCATTCTGGTGGCACGGTCGGAGAACGAGCTGGAGTTGGCTGGCGACCGCCTGTCCGCCGGCCACGGCATCGGTGTCGAGACGATCTGCGCCGACCTTTCCACCCCCGACGGCGTTGCTACCGTCGCGAGCGCCGTCTCTTCGATCGACGTGCTCGTGAACAATGCCGGCGCCATTCCACCCGGCTCCCTGATGAAAGTGAACGCTGAAGTTTGGCGCCGCGGCTGGGACCTGAAGGTCAATGGCTACATCGATCTGACGCGCGCGCTCTATGAAAAGCTTGCCAAGCCCGGCGGCGTCATCGTCAACATTATCGGCTCGGCCGGAGAAAATCCGAACAAGGATTATATTTGCGGCAGCACCGGCAATGCCGCTCTGATGATGTTCACCCGGGCCTTTGCGCACGATGCCAGGACCGATGGCGTTCGCGTTGTCGGGATCAATCCCGGCCCGGTACTGACGGATCGCTTCCAGATGCTGCTGAAGGCAGAAGCCGAACGCCGCTTCAAAGACCGAGCCCGGTGGGAAGAGCTGATGGGAGACCTGCCATTCGGCCGGGCCGCAGCGCCCCAGGAAATCGCCGATGCGGCGGCGTTTCTGGCGTCAGCCCGCTCGGCTTACACGACGGGCTCCATCGTCACCATTGATGGGGGGCTCTGATGACGGCCCGCCTAAAAATCGGATATATCGGCCTTGGCGATATCGGCGCCCCAATGGCCGAACGAATAGCGGCGGCTGGTTGGCCACTAACGGTCTGGAACCGGACCCGAGACAAGATGCAACCCTTGCTGACCGCTGGCGCTGAGGCGGCCACCTCGCCTTCTGAAATCGCCGAGACGTGCGATGTGATTTTCACCTGCCTCGGCAGCGTTTCCGCCATGCATGAAGTGATGTCGGGCGAGCAGGGGCTCCTTCGCGCGACCCCCAGCAAAGCTCGGCTACTCGTAGACAATTCCACCGTGCCTCCTGTCGATGCCGTGGACATCGCCAACCACCTCGCCGACGCGTCGATCCACTATGTTGATGCCCCCGTCTCTGGAGGCGCAATTGGCGCGCGCGCCGGCACGCTGGCCGTCATGGTCGGAGGTGATCAGCAAGATGTCGCGCTGGCCGAACCAGTTTTGAAGAGCTTTGCAAGCAAGATCACCCATCTCGGCCCGGTCGGGTCCGGCCAAGCCATGAAGGCCTGCAACCAGGTGCTGAATTTCGGCACCATGGCAGCGCTTGCAGAAGCTGTCGCATTGGGCGGACGGTATGGATTGGAACCCGGCATCATCGTGGAAGCGGTCGCCGGCGGCTTCGCGGAATCCAGTGTTTCGCGAGAATTTGGCCGGTCAATAAGCGCAGACGACACAAGCCCTGTTCGAATTCTCGTCGAAACGCTGGATGACTATTATCGGGGCAATCTCCGTAGAGAACTTGCAGGCAATCTCGACATCCTGATGAAGGATCTAGCTATGGCGCTCGACATGGCACGCGAACGCGGTGTCCCGCTACCAGTCATTTCGCATTTCGACGCGGTGTTCAGGATGATCCAGCACCTCGACACCTGATCAATGGCCCGAGCCCTTCGCGGCATTGCGGCCAGCCTCAAGCCCGAAGGTCGCGGAGCTGGAAAGGGACGAGGCGCTGTAATAGCCCGCCCCGTGAAACCCTCCGGCGACCTCGCCTGCCGCATAGAGGCCGTCGATCGGCACACCAAACCAGTCGACAACGGCTAGCTGCCCATCCACGGCAACGCCTCCGTAGGTGGACGTGATCGCGTTGGCGGTGGCGGCGACGTAATAGGGCGGATTATCTATGGGGCGCAGCCCGCGAGTGCGGCCGAACTGTTCGTCTGTCCCGGCAGCCGCGCCATCATTGTATGTCGACACAGTATTTTCGAGCACATCGGGATCGATCTGCATGGCTCCGGCCAGCTCTCTGATCGTCTCTGCCTTCTTGATGTAACCGCCCAGAAGCGCTTCGTGATAGTTGTTGACGCTGGTGTCGCCAAGCGAGGCGGCCATCATCGTCTCGTCGAAAACCTGAAAGGCGACGCCATCTGGCTGCGCCATTCCGATCGAACTCAGCGCCTTGTAGCTCTGCGCTTCGTCAACGAAGCGCTTGCCATACTTGTTGACCATGATCGCGGCATCCTGGAACGCGAAAATGAGGGGCGGAATTTCGTCTGCCTTGGCGGTGGCGCCAGGATAGTTGCGGATGGCGCCCCCGAAGGATCCTGCGACATAGCCAAGGTCGGCCTGCCCTGCCCCAAGATCGCAAGCCATGATCAGACCATCTCCGGTATTGGCAACTCCGCCGTGCTTTACCCCGAACTCAAGCTCGGGCGCGAAGACGCCAAGCAACTCGGCACTTCTGGAGAAACCACCGGTGGCAAGGACAATGCCTCGTCTCGCCCGAATTTCGGTCTCGCGATCCCCGAACATGACGATGCAGGCGTCCACACGACCGGTCTCGGGATTGCGTATCAGACGAGCCCCCGCAGACTTGCTGAAGAAGTCGATGCCAGGATGCGCCTGAACCTTCATGTGGAGCTGTGTGACAGCACGCCCCGTTCCGGTGAGGTGCACCCGCGCCATTTCAGGCGGCGGGGACGGCAAAAGCTCGAAGCCAATGCCTTGCGATCTTAGAAACCTGTAAGCGCCTTCCTGCCTTGAGAGAAAAAGCTCCAACATCTCTCTATTATTCTTGTTCTTTCCGGTTTTCAGGAGCGCATTCCGGAAGTCCTCTATCGAGTCGCTGATGCCTGCAGCTTTCTGCTCGTCCGTTCCACAAAAGGCGAAGGCCCCGCCGGCAATCGCCGAACTGCCCCCGGGCTGTGAGGATTTTTCGAGCAGGAGCACCCGTGCACCAGCTTCTGCAGCGGCCAAAGCCGCGCAATGTCCCGCGATCCCGGCGCCGAGGATGAGAACATCGGTTTCGGTTGGCAAATCGCCGGTTTCTCTGAGCATTCGGGCCTCCCTGAAGGTCTCATCACCGGGTCTCTTGCCGGCTTGTTTGACCGTATGGTCTTGGCCGGCTCCCACAATGCCATAATCGATCAACCGGATTTCACTTTTCCTGAAAGCTGCGTCCTTGTTTCTGTGAGTTCCTCTGCGCCGTCTCGCCGATAGCGTTTGGGCAACAGATTTCCAAGGTGAACCGCATGAGCCAAGCAGAGCCACAATTTGATGTCATCATTGCCGGGGCTGGCCCGGTCGGTCTGACACTGGCCATCGATCTCGGACGCCGTGGCGTCAAAACCCTCATCGTCGAGCGCGACCCGACCACAGGCCCATGGCCTAAAATGGACCGGTCTAATTCCCGTACGATGGAGTTTTATCGTCGCATGGGAATCGCCGATGAGGTCCGTGCCCTCGGTTATCCGGCCGATGCGCCGATGGACATCTATGTGGTGAACACGCTCTCCGAAGCGCCCCTGCTGAAGCAGCACTACCCTTCCGTCGGCGAGATGCGGGAGCGTATCGAGAAAGCGAGAGATCACTCCCAGCCGCTCGAGCCCTACCAGCTTGTCTCACAAAACCGGCTCGAACCGCTGCTGAAATCGGTCGCCGAAAAGACGCCGAACGTCACCGTTCGATATGGGTGCGAACTGACGGCGCTGGAGCAGGATGAAAACGGAGTGACCGTCACGCTGCACCCTTCCGGCTGCCAACCTGAAGAGGTTCGCTGCAGCTATCTTGCCGGATGCGATGGCGGCGGCAGCACGGTTCGCAAGGCGCTTGGCATCAAGCTCGAAGGCCAGGGCAGCCTGCGCAAGATGAAGCAGATCTGCTTTCGCTCAGAAACGCTCTATGACCGCATTCCGATGGGCAAAGGCCGGCACTACTACTTCACCGATCCGGAAGGCTCGGCGATGATTGTGCAGGGCGATCGCAAGGAATTCACACTCAACTCGGACATTCCCGACGATACCGATCTGGATGCCTGGATCCGGAAGAAAATGGGACCGGACATCGAGTTCGACTACGAAATCCTCAATGTCAGCAACTGGACGCTTCACCTCCTGCTCGCCGAAAAATACGGCAAGGGACGGGTGTTTCTTGCGGGCGACGCCATCCACCTCGTGATTCCGACCGGCGGCCTTGGCATGAATTCAGGCGTCGGCGATGCGCTTGACCTCTCCTGGAAACTCGCTGGCACCGTACAGGGCTGGGGCGGTCCGGGCCTTCTGGAAAGCTACGAGACCGAGCGCCGGCCTGTCGGGCAGAAGAATGTCGAAGCCTCAGGCTGGGCGGCGCAGGGACTCGGCCTCTGGCGGACCCATCTCACCGAAGCTGTCAGCCAGGATAGTGAAGAGGGGCGGACGGAACAGCACCAGGCCGCCAAGCTTGCCAACCGTCATCACCGGCGCGTGCACGAAATGGTCGGCGCCGAGCAGAACTATACCTATGCTGGCTCGCCCCTGATCGCGTCTGAACCGGGAGCCATCGATACCTGGGACACGGTCCGGTACCTGCCAACGACGGAACCGGGCGCGCGCATCCCGCATATCTGGCTCGAGGACGGTACAGCCATGCAGGATATCCTGGGCATGGATTACACCTTCGTGGACCTGACGGGGGCAGTTGATGCGTCCCCGGTCCAATCCGCTTTCAAGGCGATCGGAGCGCCTCTGGATATCGTCAGCCGCGCAGAAGAACATGTTCGCATGACCTATGGCTGCCGCTACGTGCTCGTGCGGCCTGACCTCCATATCGTCTGGACCGGCAATTCCCTGCCGTCTGCCCCGGACGCGCTCGCAAGGCTGGCAACCGGTCATTAAAGGCCCGGTGTCTCGTCTGCTCGTCACGGCTTGGGGTTTACCGGCCCTTGGGCTGGAGGGCGTACTGATCAATCGAACTGCGAGGTATGGTGTAGCCATCTTCGCTCAGAATATCCTCGAGGGAGTCCTCAACAATTTCGGCGGTGAGGCCGTCGCGTGTGACGCCGGGCGCTGTCGCCGTGAATATTCGCGCGACGCGGCCGCCTGCAACGCTGAGCACTTCGCCGTTCAGCCTGCAGCGGCGGTGAGACAGATAGACCACGACCGGTGAAACAGCCTGCGGGGTCAGCCGCGAGGTATCCAGCTCCGGATGCTTGTCAAAATAGGCCTGCGCCAGCGGCGTCTCCGCGACCGGACAGATCGTGTTCACCTTGATGTCGAGATCGCGATTGTCGAGGTAAGTCGCCTTGGAAAGGCCAAGCACTGCTGCCTTCGCGACGACATAAGGCGCAGTATCTGGAGCTCCGAACGCACCAACAGCCGAAGCGGTATTGATGATGCGTCCGTAGCCGGCTTTCCGCATAGGGCGCAACGCAGCGCGGCTGGTCCAGAACATGCCGAACAGATGAACATTCAGGACACTCGCCAACTGTTCTGTTTCGACATCCTGCACCTTTCCTCCAATGCCATTCCCGGCATTGTTGACGAGGATGTCGATGCGGCCCCATTTGCTCAACGTGGCCTCGACCGAGGCTTTAGCTCCTAACTCCACACCGACGCTGGCGGTTATGGCATCAGCAACCAGCCCTTCAGATCTCAATTGAGCCGCCGCGTCCTCAGCCGACAGTTTTCCGCCATCGGCGGTGGCAATGTCGTTCAGCATAACCCGGGCACCGCGCTCAGCCAGCGCACGGGCATGGCTAAGTCCGAGGCCGCTCGCAGCCCCGGTGACTAATGCAACCTCTCCATTGAAGTGCAGAGGAGACTCTGGCGAACGGGGGGCCTCAGACATGGTCGACCGCGACCTGCCCGGCGATCTCCCGGCCAAAGGCTGACTTCTCGGCCCTTGCGTTCCTTCGCCCCTTATTCGTCATCATGCGGCGCTCACCAGTTCAAGACCGCCAGCGACGCGGATGCATTCACCTGTGACGTAGCCCGCCAGATCACTGACAAGGAATTCCACGACGCCGGTGATATCGCTGGCCTGGCCGAGGCGCCTCAGCGGGATCTTCGCTTCCTGTCCGCCGGTCGCGAGCTTCCGCGCAGCCGCCTGGCTTGCAACCCGCGGCGTCGCGACAAGGCCAGGGGCGACGCAATTGACGCGCACGCCATCCGGGCCAAGCTCCACTGCAAGCGATCGTGTGTATTTTTCGATGGCCGCCTTCGAGGCAGAGTACATTGCAAAACGAGCCCCGGCATCGTCAGCGCTCACACCGACCGTGGAGGTGTTCACGATCGCCCCACCCTGTTTGCGGAGGGCTGGCGCGCACGCCTGGCACATATTCACGGCAGTCTCGAAATTGACGGAAAAGAGCTTGCGCCTGTCCTCCTCACTGGAGGATGACGCGGAACTGTTCTCGATGGGTGTGATCGCTCCGCCCGCATTGTTGACGAGAATATCAATGCGACCGAAATGCTGCTCGATCTTTTTGACAGCGTCAAAGGCGGCAGCCCGATCCGATAGATCCGCTTCAATCGCGATACAGTCCCGCCCGAGCTCAAGGATCTCATCGCGAACCGTCGCAGCAGAGAGCGTTTCGCCGTAGCGGGCGGCCACGTTCAAGTCGATATCGAGAATGGCAACATTCGCTCCGAGCTTAGCAAGTCTGAGAGCGTGGGAACGCCCCATGCCGCCTGCACCACCGGTGACGATGGCGAGTTTTCCTTCGAGTGAATTGACCATGGCGACCTCGCTAACTTAGAACAGTTATTCTAAGTGCGCTTGATTGCCATTCGAGTCATATTCTGCGCAAGTCAGGCTTCAGTTTTCTGGAAAGGCCAGGATGCGGTATAATCTGCCTCCCCTAAATGCGCTGAAGGCTTTCGAAGCGACTGGTCGCACAGGAAGTCTTAGCGCTGCTGCCCGCGAGTTGCGCGTGTCGGTTGGCGCCGTAAGTCGGCATGTCGCGATTTTGGAGTCCTATTTCAACTGCGAACTTTTCGAACGCCGCCATGACGGCGTTCATCTTACCCAGTGGGGCAAGCCGCTCCACGCCTCTGTAGCGACAGCTTTCGAGACGATGGACGCCGCCTGCCGGGACGTGGATTCAGGCACCTCCCGCCCGATCCGCCTGCGGACATTCACCAGCATGGCCACCGACTGGCTCACCCCGAGGATGGGAGACTTTCGCAAATCCCGTCCAGACCTGCCGATCCAGTTGAAGCAGGCTTTCAGCGACATCAGTTTCGCACTCGAGCCGCTCGACGCTGCCGTTTCAACACAGACCATCCTGGAGAGCGGAATCCGCCAGGTTGAGCTGTTTCCCACAGTTTTCACACCGGTTGTCGCTGCAGACCTCAAGACCGATTCAAGCGACAGCCTCCTCACCGGTCGTAACGCCCTCCCCCTTCTTTTCACCCGGCGAGAAATACCCTTCTGGGAAAAGCTGTACGACGCAATGGGACTCGGGACCCCAGCGTTCGAACGCGGTCTGGAATTCGACAGTCTCAGCCTGACTTATCAGGCCGCGCGGCGCGGCGCCGGAGTCGCACTCGGTCTCTTGTTCTTTGTTGCAGACGACCTCGCATCAGGCTCGCTCGTCCCCGTCTCGAACACCTGTCTGGATGTTGAATTGCCGCAATACCTCTACATTCGCTCAGGACGGAAAAAACATCCCGGCACCCAGGCTTTTACGGAGTGGATCCAGAGCGAGGCCAAGAAAACCAATGATGCGCTGAACGCTCTGTTCGGCACGGTCCTCACGCCCCCGGTCAAGACAATCGTCAGCCACTAATATCTGCGGCTCATGCCGGTCAGACAGCAACGATCGACCAATGACGCGTCGAAGCGCCCTTGCAATGCCCGCCATCAAATGTAAAACATTTGTTTTGAATGACGGGAGCCGCCATGGCGGCCAGAAGAGGATGCTTGAGATGCGAGTATGGGAAGTCCAGGATGCCTGGGGTATTGATCATATGCGGCTGGTCGAAAAGGACACGCCGAACGAGCCTGGCCCGGAAGAGATTCTCATCAAACTGCACGCCGCGTCGGTAAACTACCGGGATCTCGTAACAGTCGAAAACAAGACGCCTTTCGGCGCCCTTCCCCAGATACCCCTGTCCGACGCAGCCGGCGAGGTCGTGAAAGCCGGATCCAAAGTCGACCGGTTTGCCGTTGGCGACCGGGTCTGCCCGAGCTTTTTCCCGAAATGGCAGGATGGCCCTGTCAGCAAGGCCGACCGGTCCGTTTCGCTAGGATCGGCATCCGCCGCAGGCGTTCTTCAGGAATACGTCACTGTCCATCAGGAAGCGGCGTCACGCTTCAGTGATAAGCTGTCCTATCAGGAGGCCGCCACCCTTCCCTGCGCAGGCCTCACCGCATGGCGCGCCCTGTCGGCAGAAGCGAAGCTACAGAAGGATGAATGGCTCCTCGTTCAAGGAACGGGCGGTGTGTCGATCTTTGCACTTCTTATCGGCAAAATGGTCGGCGCACGCGTGATCGTAACATCCTCATCAGATGAAAAACTCGAACGAGCCGTTGCACTCGGTGCCGATGCCACGATCAACTACAAGAAGACGCCTGACTGGGGCAAGGAAGCGCTGGAAATCACCGGCGGCACGGGCGTCGACGTCATTGTAGAAGTCGGCGGCGGCGGAACGATCAATCAGTCGATCGGGGCGGCAGCCGTCGGCGCAAGAATTGTTGTTATCGGCGTGCTTGGCGGACGTACACAGGAACTGCTCATGCCGGCAATTTTCGGCAAGAACCTTTCCCTTCAGGGCATCTCTGTCGGCAATCGCCAGCAATTCGAAGACCTCAACTCAGCGATTTCGAAGAACGGCCTCAAGCCGGTCATCGACAAGGTCTTCCCTTTCGAAAAAGCTGATGAAGCCGTCCGTCATCTGGAGAGCGGACAGCACTTTGGCAAAATCGTGATCGACTTCGAACAATGACCCAGAATTCAGGACTAGATTACAGCGTTCATGGTGCGCCCGTAGCCGATGCGACAGCAAATGTCGTCCTGCTGCATGGTCTCGGTCACACCGATTCCATCGTTTACGATGACATAAAAGACGCCATTCCCTCAGGCGTGCGCATCTACGCCTTGCGGGCATCTCACCCTTTTGGAGAGGCGCCCGATAATGGGTTCGGATGGTTCAATATCGAATTCAACGATGCTGGACCACCAACGCCGGATCTTCAGCAAGAAGTGTCCAGTCGCCAGGCCATCGCAGATTTCCTGGACACCCTCGACCCGAGCCTTCCACTTGTCTTGATCGGCTTTGGCCAGGGCGGCGTGATGGCAGCCCATCTCTTTCTTGAGCATCCCGACAAACTGCAAATGTGTATTGTGGCTTCGGGACGGATCATGCCGCACCTGCTTGAAGCACACCCACCGGGTCAGGCTCACCAGGATGTTCCCCTCATCTGGGTTCACGGCGAGGATGATCCAGTCATTCCGTTCCGCGCCGCACAAGCAGCCGCCGAACAATTTAATACGGCTGGGATCGGTCTAGCGCTTATGCCTCATGCAGGCGGGCATGAATGGCCTAAAGAACTCAATTCGTCCGTGGCCGACGAAATCTTGAGCGCAATATCCAACAGCCAAACCTCCAACTGAGCCATGCCTTACTGGCTGTTTTTCTCACAAAGGAGGAAATTCAGGAAAAATGATGCGCTGCCAATTCGTTCGGGGCAATGGCAATACCTTTACCGCAGAGAGCCTCGACGGATAATCTGAAACCAAAACAGGACCGAAACGGTCGACGTCGATGGGAGGAAAACAACATGACAAAGCCGCAGACTATAGGTTCAGATTTTTGTGATCAGCCCTCCCACAGCGCTGCGTCATCGACGTCCGATTGGGGCACGCACCTGTGGAGCCCTTCGAGACAAAGAGTTCAGGATTCAAACCTGATGCGCTTCATGCTCTGGCTGGAACAAGAACGCAATCTCAACTTCGCGAACTATGAAGATCTATGGAACTGGTCTGTTTCGGACCTCGAGGGCTTCTGGTCGGCAATCTGGGATCATTTCGACGTCGACGCGGAACGGCGCTATGATCGGGTTGTATCCACTCGCCAGATGCCCGGCGCGGCCTGGTTTGAGGGCTCACGGCTGAACTTCACCCAGAACATCCTCCGTCATGAAGGGGCCACACCCGACAAGACGGCCATCGTCGCATTCTCCGAAGCCGAGTCCAAACGCGAAGTATCCTGGTCAGAGCTTGGCAGCTCAGTTCGCAAACTGGCAACAGCAATGCGCTCGCTGGGCATAGAACCCGGCGATCGCGTCATCTGCTATCTTCCCAACAGGGTTGAAGCGATCATCGCACAGCTAGCCTCCGCTGCGATCGGCGCAGTCTTCTCATCGGCCTCACCCGAATTCGGGGCGAAGACAGTCGTCGACAGATTTGGCCAACTCGAACCGAAGCTGATTTTCGCAGCAGCCTCCTATCGCTTCAATGGCTCCAACAAGGACAAAAGGGACAGCATCGATGCTGTACTCACGTCAATCCCCAGCCTCGAGCATATCGTCTATGTGTCTTCAGACTGCGCAGCCAGGCGCCCTTCTGCCGCCATCCGGCTTCATGACTGGGACGTACTGCTTGAACAGGTCGCTGGAGATGCCGACCTATTCAAATACGAGCAGGTTGGCCACGACCACCCCCTCTGGATCTTGTTCTCGTCTGGAACGACCGGCCTGCCAAAGGCCATCGTCCAAAGCCATGCTGGCATCCTTCTGGAACATCTGAAGTCCGGACATTTTTCAGCCGAGCTCAAGCCCGACTCGACCATTTTTTTCTACACGACCACAAGCTGGATGGTCTGGAATTCTCTGATCTGCACGCTGCTCACCGGATGCAGCATCGTGATCTACGATGGCAGTCCGGTTTACCCAGATGCCGCAGCGCTTTGGCGGATGACGGAAGAGGCAGGCGTCACGGACCTGGGTTTCAGCCCGGGGCTGGTGCAGAAAATGGCTGCGACCAACGTCGTGCCTGCAGCCCAGTTTGATCTCGACCACCTCGAAATGATCGTCCTCGGCGGCGCGCCCTCCACCCCTGAAACATTCAGCTGGTTCTACGACAATGTGAAGGAAGACCTTTGGGTCACCTCACAGACCGGCGGCACCGATTTGTGCGGCACGATCGCAGGTGGCGTCGCGACCCGGCCAATCTTTGCCGGCGAAATCCAGGGAGCGGCGCTAGGGATCCATGTCGATTGCTTTTCTGCTGATGGCGAAAGTTTGCGCAATGAGACCGGGGAGCTGGTAATACGATCGCCCTCGCCTTCGATGCCAATCCGGTTCTGGAATGACCCTGGCGACCGCCGCTACCACGAAACCTACTTCAGCACCTTTCCGGGGGTCTGGCAGCAAGGTGACCTCTGCCAGATTAACGATCGCGGCGGCCTCTATGTTATGGGACGCTCGGATGCGACGCTCAACAGAAACGGGGTCCGGATCGGAACGGCCGAAATCTATCGAGCGATGGAGACGCTTCCCGAAATTGAGGACTCTATGGTCGTCTGCGTCTCCGACGAGATTATTCTGTTCGTTCAAATGCGGGAGGGTCACGTATTCAACGATACCGCGGCAGCGGCGATTTCGGCTGCGCTGAAGCGTGAAACCAGTCCTCGGCACATTCCGAACCGGATCGTCGAGGTACCATCAATTCCCTATACGCTCACGGGCAAACGTCTCGAAGTTCCAGTTCGGCGCCTCCTGGAAGGCACGCCGCTCAATCACGTTGCCGACCCGCAAATGCTTCGCGACGCGCAGGCATTGGAATGGTTCGAACAATTCCGGACGACCGCGCTCTAAAACATGGCGGCCGAGCACTATCGAAACACTCAAAGAAGGCTCTAGAAATGCTTCTTCACGTTCACAATCACGCGCAAGAAACACCTGACCAGACCGCCTACAAAATGATGCCCAGTGGTGAGAGCGTGACATTCGCGGCCTTCGAACGTCGCTCGAACCAGTGCGCTCATTTACTTCGTGGATGCGGCCTCAAGCGAGGAGACGTCATCGCCATCCTCCTGGAAAACCACGGACGCTACTTCGAGATCGCGCTCGGTGCGGAAAGATCGGGTCTATACTTCACCGGCATCTCGACGCACCTCTCGGCAAAGGAGGCCGGCTACATCGTCGGCGACTCCGATGCCAAAGTTCTGTTCGCATCCCGCAAAACCTTGCCGGTAGCACTGGAAGTCGCCGCGAACCAACCTGGGCTCATCGTCTTTCTGGTCGATGGCTCGGCCGAAGGTGCGCGCGACTATGTCGCTCAGCGTGATGAACATCCTGGAACGCCGATCTCCGACGAGAGCATGGGCGGTCCGATGTTGTATTCGTCTGGAACAACGGGCCGGCCTAAGGGGGTGAAGTTCGATCTTCCCGACACGCCCATCACCGAAATGGATGCTCTGACACAGCTCGCAAATAGTGGGTTCGGCTTTGAGCAGGGGATAACCTATCTTTGCCCCGCTCCCATGTACCATGCAGCCGCCCTGCGCTGGAGCCTCAGTGTCATGAAACTTGGCGGCAGCGTCGTCGTGATGGAAAAGTTTGATCCCAAACTCGCGCTCGAACTGATCGAGCAGGAAAAGATCACGCACTCTCAGTGGGTGCCGACACATTTCATCCGCATGCTGAAGCTTCCAGATGAAGAGCGCCTTGGGCATGACCTGTCGTCACACCAACTCGCTATTCACGCCGCTGCACCCTGCCCGGTCGGGATCAAGGAGCAGATGATTGAATGGTGGGGGCCGATGATCCACGAATACTATGCTGGCACTGAATTCAACGGAATGACTATCATCACGCCTGAAGAGTGGCTGGCGCACAAGGGTTCTGTCGGTCAGGCGAAATTCGGCAAATTGCATATCTTGTCAGAAGACGGTGAGGAGCTGCCGCCTCGCAAAGAGGGCGCCATCTTCTTCGAAGGTGGAAACCAGTTCAGTTACCACAAGGACGAAGCCAAGACTGCGGACTCTTATAATGACAAAGGCTGGAGCACTCTGGGCGACATCGGCTGGGTGGACGAGGAAGGCTATCTCTATCTGACCGACCGCAAGAGCTTCATGATCATATCCGGCGGTGTGAACATCTACCCTCAGGAAATCGAGGACGTCATCGTCTCGCATCCGAAGGTGGCGGACGTTGCCGTTATTGGCGCGCCGGACCCTGATCTTGGTGAGCGCCTCGTCGCGATCGTCCAGCCGCTCGACATGTCCGATGCTGGCGAAGATCTAGCCTCCGACATCCAGGAACATGTCCTGTCAAATCTCGGAAGGATCAAGCTTCCACGGCAGATCGACTTTCTTGAAGCGCTCCCGCGTCTGCCGACCGGAAAGCTCTACAAGAGGCTGCTGCGCGACGAATACTGGAAGGACGCGAAGGGCGCCTAGTCGGGCGCCCCTAATTCCGATCCGCTCTTAGATGGTGACCAATACCTTGCCGAAACGATCGGCCGCCTCAAGGCGGTCGTAGGCATCTCCGATCTGGTCCAGACTGAAACGGCTGTCGATGACAGGCTTCAGACCCGTATTAGCGACCATGGACAGCATATTCCGGCACTCATCGAAGTTCGCACCCGTCGATCCATAGAGGTCAAGTTGCCGGATAAACATGCGCTGCAGCTCAACAGGCGGGTTTCCGCCTGTCGTTGCTCCGCACGTGACGATACGGCCGCCGCGGCGCAGCGAGCGCAGGGATTCGCCCCAGCTCGCCTCTCCAACACTGTCGATCACCATATCGACACCGACACCGTCGGTCAGCTCAAGAATACCCTTGCTGACATGTTCGGTCTTGTAGTTCACTCCTGCATCGGCGCCGATCGCTTCAGCCTGCTTCTGTTTCTTCTCACTCGACGACGTCACGAGCACGCGGGCACCGATCAGCTTTGCAAGCTGAATGCACGCCGTCGATACGCCGCCACCTGCGCCAACGACGAGAACGGTTTCACCCGGTTGCAGGGCACGCTTTCCGAAGAGCATTCGATAAGCGGTGTTGTAGGCCGCCGGCAGCACGCCGGCATCTTCGAAACTGATTTGGTCAGGCAGCGGCACGAAGCAACGCTCGGGCATAGAAATGTATTCGGCAAAGGACCCGTCGCGATGCTCGCCCGCAATTTTAAGATTCACGCAAAGCGGCTGCTCGCCATCGAGGCAGTAGCGACACTTCTGGCAGAACAGGGATGAAAACAGCATGACGCGCTGGCCGCGCCGAAGGTGACTGCCTGGATCGCACTCCTCGATCTCTCCCACACCATCGACCCCCAGAATGATGGGCAATTCATGCGTGATACCCTGGCCATTGTCACGCATGTAGGCGTCAACCCGGTTCAGCGAACTCGCCTTGACCTTCATCAGAGCTTCGCCTGGCTTGCGCTCCGGGTCAGCAACCGTCTGCACCTTCAGGCCGTCGGCGCCGCGCTTTTCGAGAACTGCTGCTTTCATGGTTCTTTCCTTGTGCATCTTTGAAAAAAAGGCACCGGAGGCAGTATCTGCCACCTCCGGTGCCCGCTTCAAGTTTAGGGAGGATTGACTGTTTATTGTGGATGATAGGTCAGTCGCAGCATCAGCTGACGGCCGCGGCTGACGGTGCCACCAATGTCCGAAAGAACCGTATCGCTACCGGTTGCGGGAACCTGATAGGAACTTGCCACCCAGTACTCTTCGGACAGGTTACGGCCGATCAGAGCCAACTCCCAAACCCGATCCTTGTCCATGAGGGCGAAGCCTGCGTCGAAGGTGACATAGCTGTCCTGCGATGAGTTCGGAATGACGTCGGAGTTGCCTTCGTATTCTCCGCTATACTGGAGACCCCCATTGATCCGATAGTCCAATCCAGGGCTAAGCGAGCCTTCATAGGCGCCCGAAAGTGCAGCACTCCACTCCGGAGCGCGCGGAAGATGCTCGCCGGACACATCATTGGTGTCAGTCGCGACATCACATCCTAGCGCGGCCGTTTGACCATTATAGCAGCTCGGAGCGTATTCATCGAAGGTGGAGTTATTGTAGGCAAGTGCTCCGTTCAGCCGGAAACCGTCCAGCGCGACCGGCCTGTATTCGAAATCCACTTCCGCACCCTCTGAGGTGGCCGCACCAACATTGCTGATAATCGTGGCGACCAGCACGGAGTCGAAGCTGCCAAGCTGCAGGTCTGTATACTCGAATTGGTAAGCTGCCGCTGAAACCCGCAGGCTCTGGTCAAGGAGATAGGCCTTGCCCCCCACTTCAAAGCCTTCCACCTGCTCTTCCTTGAAAGAGTTGTCCAACTTGGTGCCAGCCGCGAGAGCTGCTGGAATGGCAACGTGTTCAGTCTGAAAGCCGCCAGATTTATACGCTTCCTTATAGGCAAAATATACATTTGCATTCGGTGTGACAGCATAAGAAAGGGTCGCTTCGGGTGACCAGTTTTCGAAGCTGATCTCCGTCGGATACAGACCTTCGAACTGACCGTTGCCGATCTGCTGCTGCTTTGTCTCATCCGAATAGCGAACGCCGCCGGTGATGCTCAGCTTGTCGGTAAGATCGAAACCAAGTTGCACGAAGGGGGAGAACGTGTCGCCTGTGATGCGGAAGTCGGCGCTCGGTCGCAGAACGCCAACCACTGTCGACTGGTCTTCAAGATATTCATCATCCTGGAGGAACGCGCCGATCATCCAGGAGAAGCGGTTATTCGCATCATTCGAAAGACGGAACTCTTGCGAATAGGTGGTCTTTTCAATGCTGGATGCGAAGCCGATAAATGGAACCGCGCCGTTCGACACGTGGTCCGATGCGTCCAGATTGACATTGTAGAAGCCGGTGATTGAGTTGAATTCTAGGTCATCCGTGATTTGATAATCTACATCAGCGATGAGTACCTGCTGCTTCGTTCGGGTGTACGGAACACCATCGGAAGGGAACCGGCTATCAAGGTTCGCCCATGCGGGCGGCAAGTCTGCAGACGTCGTGACATCATTCGCCGAACAATCCTGACCAGCAAAGGCGAACGGCCCTTGAGGGTTACCATAAGGGCAATAGATGCGCTGGGATGTAAGATAATTTCCGTCTGTTTCTGTCTCGGCATACCCTCCGATGAGCTTCACGAGAAAGGCTGAACTCGGCTCGATATACAGGCTGCCCTTGGCAAGGAACTCCTCCGAAGCCGGCCCCGTGTTGTTCTTTGGTGGTACTGCGCCGGGTTTGACCGAAGGACTTGGCACCTCATTCGCCAGCCAGCCTTCCGCATCGGAATAGCGAACCGCAAGCCGGCCGAGGACTCCTTCCGACAGAGGACCGGAGACAAACGCTTCTCCAGCATACTGCTCGCTTTCGAATTCATATTCGCCGCGGAGACGATAGTCGAATGTTTCAGTAGGCTGGGCCGATACGAGCGACACGATACCAGCGGTGGAATTCTTGCCGAAAAACAGCGCTTGCGGCCCCTTCAACACTTCGACCTGCCCGAGATCGAACTGGCCAAGCTTGACGATACCGGCATAGGACACGGGAATACCGTCAATGTTCACCGTCACGGCCTGTTCTACCGAGGCCGTGGATGTGGCGCTTGAGACGCCTCGCATGGTCAGGTTGCCGCCGTAGCCGATTGTGTTTTCCGCAATCTTCAACTCGGGCACAGCCGTAGCAATTTCAGTGAGATTGGATAGTCCGCGCTGCTCAAGCTCGACGGCCGGCAAAGCGGAAATCGCGACCGGTACGTCAATCTCGCGCTCGTCGCGCTTGCGCGCGCTCACATAGACGACGCCAAGCTGTCTCGCTTCGTCTTCGTCCGGCTGCATGACGTCGGCTGTGCTGTCTGGGGCCACTTCAGCATCTTGCGCCATCGCAACAAGATCCGAAGCGACAAAACCTAATGCCAGCGCCGATACGGCGGACTTAGACACACTAATTCTGTTGAACCGTTTCATCTTCTGACTTCCTCCCAAGAAGCTCACTTTTTTAGAAACAGCGTTTTAATATGCCCGCGCCCTCCCCAACAATAGGTCAATTGTTTCAAACGATCGTTTTTTCTCAAATATCGCGAAAAATCGGCACAAGCACCGCTCGGGAACCCCATCGACGCGAGGGAGTGCAGGCCTCAGCCCTTCGCTGGATCCCACGCCCAGTACTTGGACACTGCGCCTGCATCGACCCTCAGATCCGTTCCGGTAATCATCGCCGCATCTTTCGAAGCGAGAAAGACCGCCGCCTTGCCATAGTCGCTTGGCTTCGGAAGCTTTTTCATCGGGACATGATCGGAAAACTGAACCATCAACGCCTCCATTGCGGGATCGGCGGAGACGTCACGCCCCCACCGACGCGCCCGTTCAACCGCCTCTGAAGGATCGGTCGCCGTCGGCGTCAACGAGTTCACCCTGATACCTCTGGACGCAAGCTCCATAGCTACAGAATTGGTAAAATTCATCAGGCCCATTTTCGAGGTCGAGTATGCGACATTGTCAGGCTGCCCCTGATGACCCGCCGTGGAAATAATATTTATTATGCAGCCGGCTCTCTGCTCAGCGATCATCGCCTGCGCCACGTATTTTGTGAACAGGAAGGCGCCATCGAGAATAACGCCTGTCTGCGCCTGCCATTCGCCATAGCTCATGTCGAGCACGCCCTTCTGATTGAAGAAGGCCGCATTGTTGACGAGTATATCAATTGACCCAAAATGCTCGACGGCCCGCCCCACCGCCTGAACGACTTGTGCTTCATCCGTGACGTCGCACTGAATGGCCAGCGCCTGCCCACCATTAGAATTGATATAGTTCGCGCAGTCTTCTGCGTTCTCAGCATTGGCATCGACCGCCACGATTCGCGCGCCCGCAGCCCATAACTCCTCGACGATGCCGCCACCAATATTAGGGCTGACACCTGTTACCAGCGCGACTTTACCAGACAGTTTCATGGTGTTTCCTCAGTTTCTGGTCGGCGCCCTCCGGTCCGAGCTTCATTTGCACACTGGCAGGGAAGCCAGACGTTGCGATAAACTTGGCAGTAAATCAGGGCACCGATTTAGTACATTCATTTTTATTTTGGTCAACGAACACCCAGCTCCAAGGTCGCCACCGTGTCTTCCGGCCATAAAAAAGACGCCCGCCAATATTAGCCAAGAGCTAAAAAGGCGGGCGCTCAGTTCGAACCCAAGCCGCCCGGAGGAGACGACAAGAGCGGTCGGAAATAAGCCAGCATCTGCAGGCATAACGTTCACGCACTGATGAAGCGCTACCCATCCAAAGCCAGACGAGCACGAACATCGCTAGGGAACTCGCTGAGACCAGCATGCCACCAAGTGCTGACCGGCAATCTCCCAACGAGAATATATGTAGAATGTTTGTTTTACTTTGGCCACATTCCTCCAGTCTCATTTCGTCATTTTTCTCATTATCAGAGAATTTTCATGGCCTCCGCCATGCTGCGGCGCTGACCAAGAAACACTTCGAGGCGCCTCCAGGGCTCCATCGCAGATGCTGAGACGAACATTTTCTGCCCTCTCGTCGTCAACTGCCTCATACAGCCGACAGGATGGCGAATCGCTCAAAGCGACCGTTTTGATTTTTCTGTAAATACGGATTATCGAAGAAGCAGCGAGCTTGAAAATAGTGATCAATACGCCGCCATCAGCCTTTCCTGCGGCGCCAAGCAGCGTTCCGAATTTGACATTTTTGTAACGCAGACACAGATCAAGGTCCGTTGACAGATTACGGAACGCTGCAGAACCGCGCGACTCCATCATCAGGGGGTAATCATTGCTAAGACAATTGGCGAGTTTCAAATCGCTACCTGAAGCCATTGATTATGCCGCGCTCGGCGTTGAAGAACTGACATTCAATGACGCTCAAGGCGACGTCAGCCATAGACTTTCTTACGCTGCATTGCGCCAGCGAGCGCAGGATTTTGCCCGGTCACTAGCTGCAGAATACCCGCGCGGGTCCCATATCGGTCTCGTCGCTGAAACTTCTGCGGACTTCATCATTGCCTTCACGGCCTGCCAGTATGCGGGGCTTCTCCCGGCTCCCATAAGCCTGCCGCCGTCATTCGGCGGACGCGATGCTTACCGGGACCGCTTCAACCGTTTGTGCAAAGCCGCTTCGCTAACGGCCGCGCTGGTACCGGAACACCTTCTTTCAATATATGAAGCCGGTGAGAGCGAGGAAAGCTTCATCCGCCCCATGGAAGCCTCAAAATGGCCCGCGCGTCCGGAGGTCAAGCTCCGGCCATGGGCAGCGGACGATCCGTGCTACATCCAGTTCTCCTCTGGCAGCACGTCTGATCCCAAGGGCGTTTACGCAACCCAATCGAGCGTGGTTGCAAACTGCAAGGCCATTACCCGTCACGGTCTTCAAGTCCGCGATGGCGACCGGGCCGTCTCCTGGCTGCCGCTCTATCACGACATGGGTCTCGTCGGTTTCTTCATAGCGCCGCTGATGTCGCAGCTTTCCGTCGATTATCTGAAGACCTCCGACTTTGCCCGCCGGCCAATCTCCTGGCTGAAGCTGATCAGCCAGCGTCGCGCGACACTCTCTTACAGCCCAAGCTTCGGTTATGACCTCTGCGCCCGTCGATATCGTGGTGAAGACATCGATCTTTCCACCTGGCGCGCGGCCGGAATTGGCGGCGACATGGTCCAGAAAAGCATTCTGGAGACCTTCGCGGACACATTCGCCCAAGCTGGGTTCGATGCCTCTTCCTTTGTGGCAAGCTACGGCCTTGCCGAAGCCACGCTGGCGGTCTCCTTCGCGCCGCTTGGCGAAGGCTTGCGGAGCGACCGGGTGGACGCCGTCGCGCTGCGTTTTGACGACGAGGTCCGCTGCGCCCCTACGGACTGCCCGCCGGAAAAGGTCCGAAACTTCGTGCTCTGCGGAAAACCTATCCCCGGCCATGATGTGCGCATCTGCTCTACCCGCGGCGAGTACCTCGATGAACGCAAGATCGGCCGGATTGAAGTCCGCGGTCCCAGCATCGCCGCAGGCCGCTATCGGGCCGGCACCGGCGTCACTTCCCTTACCGATGAACATGGCTGGTTCAACACAGGCGACCTTGGCTACTGGCTCGATGGACAGCTTGTCGTAACCGGACGCTGGAAAGACCTCATTATCTTCAACGGCCGCAATATCTGGCCGCAGGACATCGAATGGTCGGTTCAGGAATCCTCTGAAGGCCGTATTACACGCTGCGTGGTGTTCGACGCGTCCCAGCTCGTGATTGGCGACCGCATCGTCCTTCTGGCTGAGTGCCGCAGCCGTGACGAAGAGGAGCGCGAAACCCTGCGCCGGGACATTGCCCGCACAGCCCGTACAGCGACCGGCGCGCCGGTCGAAGTCGTGCTGGTTGCGCCGCGCGCCCTGCCGGTCACAAGCTCAGGTAAACTCAGCCGCTCGGCCGCCCGGGAGAAATTTCTCGACCACGGGTTCGAGGTTGCGCACGGCGAAAGCTGATACGGCAGGTTATGCAAACGATCGCCATCACCGGGGCGACTGGTTTCGCTGGCCGGGCCCTCATTGAACGCCTGGCCGCAGCAGGCCACAGACTGAAATGCCTCATCCGCCCGAAGAAAGGGCGCGAGCTGCGAGATACCGCCGGGATCGAGTGGATTACAGGCAATATAACCCGCCAGGAGGATCTTGAAGCTCTCGTGGCGGAGGCAGACACGGTCATCCACCTTGCGGGCCTCACCCGCGCGCTCGGGCGCGATGAGTTTCACGCCACCAATGTCCGATCGACCGCAATGCTTGTCTCTGCCGCGCAGCGTGCGGGCGTTCAGGATTTTATACTGGTCTCTTCGCTGGCAGCGACCCGGCCGGGCGTCTCACCCTATGCCTGGTCGAAGGCGTTGGGAGAGACAGCCGCACAAGCGCTGGCGGGCGACATGAAGCTCATCACCCTTCGCCCGCCTGCTGTCCTCGGCCCGGGCGACAGTGCAACGCGGGATGTGATGCAGCTTCTTAAACGAGGTTGGTTACCCTGCCCCGGCGGCCCGCATGGCTCTGTCTTCTCCTGGATCGACGTCGACGATCTTGCGCGCTTTATCTTGACGATGGCGATCCTGCCGCCTGAGGAACAGCGCGTTACCGTCTCTCCCTGTAGCGGGCGCTCGGCAAGCTGGGCCGATGTCGCGGCGGCTGGTGAAGAGGCAACCGGACGCAAGGTCCGCTGCATCGGACTACCGCGGGCGCTCGTGAGGGGCTCGGGCTTTTGCGCGAGCTTACTGTCGCAAATCACCAGAAAGCCGCTGATCCTCTCCATCGGGAAAGCAAATGAGCTACTGCAGCACGAATGGCAGAGTGATACACTTGTGGATGCACCCTCCCCATTGCACCAGACGCTCAGTCGCTGTTTCTTGCATCTCGGCGGAAATGGGCCGAAATGAAGTCAACTAATGGGCAAGGCTGTGCGCGAGGGAGCGGGCGTGAATCACACTGGAGACAAGGTCAGCACGGATAAAGCCGACATCATTTTGCGCATCCGGGAGGCCATGACGCCCTTCCTGGCGCCTGGGACCGCCATCACCGAAGATATGAAGATCGGTTCGGACATCGAGATCGATTCGGTCGATGTGTTCGACGTGGTGATGGAGCTTGAGGAGTTCTACGACATCAGCCTGCCCATGGAGACAACCTCTGAGATCCAGACGATCGGCGAACTCGCCGGCGCTGTGGAGCAACAGCTTCATGTTTGATGATATGCAGGCTGCGCCTTCGATCTTCCGCAAGTTCGACACGCTTTTTTCGCGCCGCGAAGCGGTCATGTCGGCGGGCGAACAGCCTTTCGGGCTGCGCTTCGACGAGATTTTGTCGGCGACCCGAGCACGTATAGGCGACAGAAAAATCCTGCTTGCGGGCTCGAACAACTATCTCGGCCTTACCCATTCAGAGCCATGCCTCGATGCGGCCCGTGATGCACTCGAAACACATGGCACGGCAACAACGGGCAGCCGGCTCGCCAATGGCACATACGGCCTCCACGAGGCGCTCGAACGTGACCTCGCAGCCTATTTCGGCGCGGCCGCTTCACTCATCTTCACGACCGGATATCAGGCTAATCTTGCGGCAATCAGCGCGCTGGCGGGCAAGGGGGATCATCTGCTGATCGATGCCGACAGCCATGCATGCATCTACGACGCCTGCCGCCTCAGCGAGGCGACCACGATCCGGTTCCGGCACAATGATCCCGAAAACCTCGAACGCCGGCTGGCCAGACTTCCCGAAGAGGGCGCACGCATGGTTGTTGTTGAAGGGCTTTATTCGATGTTGGGCGATGTCGCCCCGCTGGACGAGTTTGTCGATGTCGCCCACCGCAACGGCGCCTATCTCTATGTCGATGAGGCCCATTCGGTCGGCTGCTATGGCGATGCAGGCCGCGGCGTGGCCTCAGCGCAGGGCGTTCTCGACAAGATCGACTTCCTGTCGGGGACATTCTCCAAGAGTTTCGCCTCGATTGGCGGGTTCTGTGTGTCGCGCCATGATGCATTCGAAGTCATACGCCTGATGAGCCGGCCCTATCTGTTCACCGCCTCCGGCTCTCCATCGAATGTCGCGGTGGCCCATGCCGCGCTGAATGAAATCAGGACACGGCAGGAGCTGCGCGAAAACCTCTGGGCGCGAGCACACCAGCTCCACGCGGGGCTGACGGCGGCGGGGTTCGAGCCTGCCTCCGCGCCTGGCCCGGTTATCGCCCTGCCCCGGCCGGACCAGGAAACCGCAATCGCGCAATGGAATGCCCTGCTGCGCGACGGCATCTATGTGAACCTCGCCGTTCCACCAGCCACACCGCACGCCATGTCGCTTCTGCGCCTCAGCGTGTCGGCCGCTCATACAGAGGCCGATATCTCGCAGATCATCGAGACATTTGCCCGTCTTGAACGCGGCTAAAGCCAGCTTGCCTAGCGTAGGGCCCGCGCACGAAAGATCTTCCAGGCCAGAACAGGCGAATGCAGCACCGGATGACGCCGCTCGCTCTCCGTCACCTTGATCCGCGCCTTTGAGTGGCCTTCGATCTTTTCAAGGATATAGTCGAGCCCGGCGTCGAAAGTGAAAGCTGCTTTCAGGACGCGCGTGGCTGCCATCACCTTGCCAAGTATCCGGCGCGCGGCCCAGCGAAGACGCGCCCTCTGACGATCAAGCCAGCCGGTCTGCGCAATTGCGGCCCTGCGTCCCTCTTGGCCGCCACCGAAAATGGCGTCGGTCAGTGCGCCATAGCGCCCGTCAAAACGGGCGACCAGTTCGCGTGAGCGGGCCATTGGCGTTTCAGGCCGCAGCTCGGTGCGATAGCTCTCGCACAGTCCGCGCGCCCAGAGCTCATCAATCTCCGACGGTGAACGCAACAGAGGCAGTGTTTCCATGGCGAGATGGAGACACGCGCCGGCAAGCGTGCCGACCAGTTTTTCGTAACGCGCTTCCGTATCAGCCTTTATCAGGACAGGCTGGGCAAACCGTCCCCAGAGCATCGACTCGAATGCGCCGCCGGATGTGCGCCGGTGAAAGGCCCGCTCGCTCATCACGGCATACTTGCAGCGCAGGATCTCACCTGTCTCCGAGCGTATCTCCAGATAGTGGACACTTGGCGGAACAAGGATGCTCGCAAGCTGTTTGAGGCCCCGCCCATGAATGTCGCGATAGGCATCCACCAACACGTAAAAATCGAGCATCTTGGTGGAGACCTGGCCCTCGCGCCGGGAGGAGCCGTAATAGAGGAACGCTCTGATACAACCGCCATGCTTTGTCTGGATGGCTTCTGCCATTTGCACGGCGGCAGGCGGCAGCGCTTCCTGCTCACGCCGTATCTGGCGTTTCAAGGCTGTCAGAATCTCGGTCTGGTTCATCGTATCCACTGAAGGTCTCCTGTCGTCTTTACACGGACAGAAGTGGGCTGGTCCAGCGCCAGCAGTTCGCCGTCCAGCATCAGGGGGCTATGCACGGTAAAATCGAAGGCATCAGAGGCAAAGCTGCGATAGCCGCGGGCCTCAAGGGACGACAGTCCATATCCTGTTGCGACCCTTAAGAGTGCGGGACGCAATCTCTTCAGAGGCCATGGGGCATAGGTCACTTGGAGCGCGCCCTCCTCGGTGTCGCCCCAGAACGGCGAAAGGCCGAGCGAGAGCCGGTCCAGGGTAGAGGCGAGCAGAAAGCCATGTGCGCCGTCTGGCAGGCATCGCCCGCCCTCCCCCGGCGAAAACCGCGATGGCCGCAGGAGAGGTTCACCGTCCTCTGCAAGGTAATGATGCGGGCGCGCAACGAGCTTTACGAGCGAGGACGCAATCGCGGCGGGGCCCCGCCGGCCCGAGCCGAACATATGGTGCTGAACATGGTCCATAGCGAGCGCCAGCGCCCCCGTAGAGAGGAGGAAACCGACAAGCGGGCGCGGCAGGCCGTCGGCTTCGACAATCAAAGCAGGTTGGCTGGTCAGGACGGGGGGCGCGCACGCCAATGCCTCCGTCGCGCTCGCAAGGCGCGCAAGCTTGTCCACTGTGGGACGGCGAAGACCCAGCCGTTCATGGGCAAGATTTGTGCTGCCACCGGCAAGAATGCCAAACCGCAAGCGAGACAGACAGGCCGGGTCAAAATTGTAGCAGGCTGTAAGGACAGCCAGCACCGTTCCGTCCCCGCCCTCGATGAGGAAGGTGTCGCACCCCTCCTGCACCAGCCTTCCGATGGCCTCATCAAACTTCGATGAGGCTTCGAAATGGACGAGAGGCAGGGAGGTGTCCTTGCCCGCCAGCGTCTCCAGCCTTGACCCCTTGCGGGAAACGAGATGGCTACGCGTGTTAACGACCAGGGCGCACCGGCCCTTCACGAGGCTTCCTCGGTCCGCAAGGTGAGCCAGAGCCCGACAAAGATCAGCGCGGTGAGCGGCACCAGCTGGCCAGCCCAGCCGCTGATCGCTCCACTTTCAGCCAGCGTCGTGAAAATGCCGTCCGCGACAAGATAGACAAAGCCAATGGCGAGCGCGATCACTGCGGAGATTTCCCCCGTTTCGCGGCGGCCTGCGCGCTGCATAAGCGGCACCGCCAGGAGAAGCAGGCCAAGCGCCACAATCGGCATACTGAGGCGGTCTATCAGCCAGACAAGATAGGCGCTTGAAGGCCGACTGCCGGAGCCGCGGAGGTCGTAGAGCTGCAGGAGGTCCGGGACCGACAGGAAACGCGGATTGGTCTGCAGTTTGAACAGGCTGTCCGGGGTCTGCCGTGTGGTCCACGAGCGGGGTGCGGCGGCCTCGCCGTCCAGCGATTGCACCACCTCTGTCCCCGAAAGCGTCCATGCCCCTGTCTCGTAGGTGGCGCTCTCGGCCCGGCTGACCGATTCCACATAGCCTGCCGGCGACAGGACAAAGAAGGTCAGGTTCTCAATCTGGTTCTCGGTGACATCCCCCAGGCGGACGAGCTGGTCGGGTTCTGACACCCATATCACCCGCTCCTCACGGGCCTGCTCCATGAGGGCTTCAGGTCCCAGCCAGTCGGTCAGGCTGCGCGCGGCCGGTGGATTGACAAGCGTGACGATCAGGGCGCTCAGAGCGCCGACAGCGAATAGGCAAGGGCCGAGCGAGCGCAGCTGCCCAAAGACCGACATGCCCGTACCGAAGAGGGCGACCACCTCATTGCGCCGGATGAGCGAAAGATAGGTCACCAGCACAGACAGGAAGATAATGATGGCGAAGGTGCTGTCGAAAATGAGGGGCAGGCGCAGAACCACGAAGCGCAGCCGGTCCGTGAAGCCGGCATCGGCTGGCAGGAGTTCACTATTGCCAAGTGAATCCAGCAGGCTCACCAGCGTCAGTACCGCGAACGCGACCGCTGCGAGTCGGCCGAGATAGAGCCGCGAGAGG
Organism: uncultured Henriciella sp.; assembly: GCF_964005855.1. NCBI lineage: Bacteria > Pseudomonadati > Pseudomonadota > Alphaproteobacteria > Hyphomonadales > Hyphomonadaceae > Henriciella > uncultured Henriciella sp. The sequence goes on along the minus strand of NZ_CAXFSW010000001.1, from coordinate 167,010 downwards.
TACAAGCTGACCTGTTTCATGCCTCCTCACTTACAGACGTGAAGGCGAGATCCTTATTGCGGGCACTGGGCGCACGGTCGGGCTTGAGGATGGATTCGCCTGCGACGCGGGAGAATGCATATCCCCCGGCACAAAGCGTGACGACAAGGATGGGCCATGAGCCCGCCCATGCCGGTATCGCGCCGGTGCTGGCGGTCTGAAACCCATATTCGAGCGCCTTCTGCACAATGAGGAGTGTCATGACGCCGAGCACAATCCCACCAGCGCGAGCGCGGCGGCCAAGATTGACGCCTAACGGGAAAGCGAGGACCGGCAGGATGAGAATCAGGAGGCTGCGGCTTAGCTGGTCATGGAAAGAGGCACTGGCGGCGGACTGCTCGACATTGGGAAAGGCCGATACATCGCCGAGCTCGAAGATCGTGAGCTCGCGCTCGTCATTGCCCCGGGCCCGGAAACTGGCGGTCCGCGGTTCGACAGGCCAGCGAATGCGATCAAAGGAGAGGCCGGGCGCCTCCATGTCGTCGCGCATGTCGGGTGGCAGCAAGGTCGCGCCCCGCCCGTTCTCCAGGACGAGCCCCACGGTTCCATGCTCGGATTGCAGAAGCTCACCCGAGGGCGCGGATATATATCGCTCACTGCCATCGGGCCTCGTTTCCAGAATAAATGTGGGCCCAAGCGTGCTGCCACCGAAGTCCCGATACTCGGTCCACACCGTGTAGTTGTCGATCTGGACGAAGCGGCCCTCCTGAAAGGCGGCCTCAAAAGACTGGGTCTGAATGCCGTTGATGGTTTGGCGGTAGCTGTAGCGGCCAAGCGGCTGCAGGAAGCCGGATATGATCAGGCTGGCGAGGGCAGCGGCGCCAGCCAGAAGGAAGAATGGCCGCGAGAGGTGTTTCAGCGACAGGCCCGCAGACAGCATCGTCACCAGCTCGCCAGACCGGCTCAACCGGTCGATCGAGATGATCATCGCAAGGAAGAGCGCCGCCGGGATCGCGAGCTGGAGGTAGTGCGGGATCAGGTTGACGATGATGCTGACCGCGACCAGGGCACCGTTTTCCGTATCGGCGACCACTTCGACAATACGGATGAGCCGTTCGATCAGCAGGATGGACAGCACAAGCCCGCAGAGGCTCGCAAACAGCCTCAGGCATTCGGTCAACAAGTATTTGTGAATCAGCCCGCTGATACCTTTGCCCCTATTAGAAAGACGTTCGCTTCTAGTGTCTCGGTGCGCCTCACGACAGGCTTGAGCGCAGGCCCAACTGCAACCATGCCTGTAGCATTGCCCGGAGACATACTAGACTTGAGACAGATTTGTGAAACAAGAGGTCGCAATGATAGTGTCATTTATCGCGATATCGACCCTCGCCATCGCACAACTGCCTGCGATCGGATCGCCAGCGCCAAGCCTCGACATCCGCCCCTATGAGAGCAGCGCTGAATGCGGCGCATCCGATATGCAGATCAAGGTCGAGGTCACGGGCGTCAAACCGGTCGGCATTCTGACAGTTGAGCTCTATAAGCCCAGCAAACGCGACTTCCTGCGCAAGGAATCCCGCCTGCACCGCATCCGCGTACCTGCGGGCGATGGACGCCAGACCGTCTGTTTCGATATCGCCAAGCCCGGCACCTATGCACTGGCAGCCTATCACGACAAGGATGCAGACCGCGATCTTGACCAGAAGTGGAACCGGATGCCGGCAGAGCCCTTTGCGCTCTCCAATAACAAGAAACTGTCGTTTGGCTTTCCAAAGTTTGAAGACGCCGCCTTTGATGTGGGCGCCGAGGGTACGAAGGTGACACTGGACCTTCGCGAATGAGTGTTTCGGGCACGGCCGGGCTGGCTGAACCTGCTGGGGTATCAGCGCTCAGGATAGAACCGGTCACCAGCGCGCGCGGGCGCCAGGCCTTCGTGGACCTGCCGTATGACGCCTATCGCAGCCTTGAGACCTGGCGCGCCCCGCTTCGTTTTGAGCGAAAGGCGCAGCTTGAGCCAAAATCCAATCCGGGCCTTGCCCTTCTGGACCATCAGCTCTTCGTGGCCTGGCGTGGAGACACACCCGTCGGCCGGATCGCCGCATTGGTGAACCACGCCCATCTGGAACGTCACGATCCCGCATGCGGACATTTTGGCTTCCTCGATACACTGGAGCCCGACACGGACCTGGTGAAAGCACTGATCGAGGCCGCTGCCCGGTGGCTGAGCGCGCGCGGGATGACGCGCATGGCCGGGCCGTTCAATTTCAGTGTGAATGAAGAATGCGGTCTGCTTGTCGAAGGCTTCGATACGCCCCCGATGATCATGATGGGTCACGGGCGGCCCGATTATGCCAGCACGCTGGAAGCCCTCGGCTTTGAAAAGTCGATGGACATGCACGCCTATATCTGCCGACTTGGCGAGATCTATGACCGGTTTCCGATGACCGAACGCCTGGTCCGCTTCGCTCAGCGCGACGAAGGGATCTCGATCCGGCCTATTTCCCATGCGCGCTTCAAGGAAGAAGTCGCGCTCGTCCTCGACATCTTCAATGATGCCTGGTCCGACAATTGGGGGTTCGTGCCATTTGGCGATGCCCAGATCCGGCATATGGCCAGCGAGCTTCGTCCCCTTTTGCGAGAGGACAGTGTCTGGATCGCCTCTGTCGACAATACGCCGATGGCGTTTACGCTTGTCGTGCCCAACATCAATGAGGTCGTGGATGGTCTCGACGGGCGGTTGTTGCCGTTCGGCTGGGTCCAGCTGCTAAAGGGCCTGAAGCTCAAGGGACCGGCGTCAGCACGCATACCGCTCGCAGGCGTGCGCAAGGGCCATCACAAGACAAGGCGCGGGCTGGCCGCTTTCGCCGCCGCCTCCGATGCAGCCATCGCCGCCCAGCACGCCCGCGGTGTTCGCGACATCGAGCTTTCCTGGGTACTTGAGGACAATGAGGATCTGATCGGCCTCACACGCCTCCAGAACTGTGAACGCTATAAGACCTACCGCATCTATGAACGGCGCCTGGAGGGGCTGTGAGCATTTCCGGGGGCGACATCAAGGCCCTTGTGCTTGCCGGGGAACGCGGCGGCCCAAGCGCGCTGCGCGAAGCTGAAGATGTCGCAAGCAAGGCCGAGATCAAGATCGATGGTATCGCGATGCTCGACCGTGTGCTGGGGGCACTCTCGGAAAGCCGGATTACCGCCCCTTGTCACATAGCCGGCGCCCACCCGCTTACGCGCGAACGCCTCGCCAGCTCGGCGGCATATGGCGACCTCGTCTACCTGCCGGCCGGAGACGGACCGGCCTCCACCGTTCTCTCCTGCCTGGAAAGCCTCGACCGCTATCCGGTCCTCATCACGACATGCGACCATCCGCTGCTGACGCCTGAGATGATCGACAGCTTTATCGACGCCTCCCTGGCTTCGGGCGCAGACCTGACGGTGGGTCTTGCCAGCAAGACTGTCATCGAAGCGGCCTATCCGCAGGCATCGCGCACCTATTTCCCGGTTGGCGGACGAAAGGTGTCAGGCTGCAATCTCTTTCTCGCGAGAACGCCTGCCGCCCTAAACGCGGTGCGGTTCTGGCGCGAGGCTGAGGCGGATCGCAAGCACCCGGTCCGCATTGCAAGACGATTTGGACTGATCGGCATGTTGCGAATATTGCGTCCCGGCATGAACTTTGACGGTGTTTTCCGTATACTCTCGCAGCGCTTGGACTGCACGGTCCGCCCCGTCATGATGCCGTTTGCAGAAGCCGCAATCGATGTCGACAAGCCTGAGGACCTGTCGCTTGTCCGCACAATCATCCGTGCGAGGACCCTTGAATGACGGAGAGGACAACCAGGGCAGACATACGGATGGCAAGGTCCGGCAGCCTGTCGGGCCGGATCGCGCGCAACACCGGCATGCTGTTCGGTGGCAAACTGACAGGGGCGCTGCTGGGCCTTCTCGTCCTGATCATTCTGGGGAACGTGCTCGAGCCTGCCCAGTTTGGCGGGCTTCTGCTGCTGCACGCCTATGCCGCTTCCTTCGCAGGGCTGGCGAGCTTCAATTCGTGGCAGATGGTGGTCAATTACGGCGTCGGTCCATTCGGGCGCCAGGACTGGCCAGCGCTGCAAAAGCTCATGCGTTTTGCGATGTCGCTCGATTGTCTTGGCGCTTCGCTGGCGGCCGTGCTTGCGGTGATTTTGATGCCTGTGGCCTACACAGCGATCGGCATGCCCGAGGGTTACCTGCTGCCCGCCATGGCCTATTGCGCGCTCATCTTCTTCAGGCAGACATCCGCTTCAACGGGGTTCCTGCGCCTGTCTGACCGTTTTGACCTTCTCAGTGCGCATGCCCTTGTGATGCCCGCCACCCGGCTGATTGGCGTTACCATCTGTGCGGCTCTGGGCACCGGTCTTGTCGGCTATATCATCGTCTGGTTCGCCGCCTCCTTCCTGTCCTATGTGGCGCTTCCGCTTCTCGCCGTGTGGCAGATGTCGCGCGGCGGCCTTCTCGCCGGACTGTTCAGCGGCAGGGGCTGGATGAAGCCCGGCGAGCCCGGAATGTGGCGCTTCGCCCTCCTTTCCAATCTGGACTCAACGGTCAAGACAGCGGCCGAGCACCTGCCGACCCTTCTGGCGGGCGCGCTATTCGGACCGGGTGCGGCCGCCATATACCGTGTCTCGCGCCAGATCGCCGATCTCTTCGCGCGCGGCGTCAGCCAGTTCGACAAGGTGGTTCACCCGGAAATCGCGCAGCTCCTAAATGATGGCGACCCTCAACGTGTGATGCGTCTTGTCCTGCGCTCCAGCCTGGTTCTTCTGTGCCTCGGGCTCTCCATCGTCGCCCTGCTCGCCCTCTCGCAGGCCAACATTCTGGCGAGCCTGCTGGATGAGGACTATGGCGGCTCGCCATGGCTTATCGTGCTGCTTCTGGGGAGCGCCAGCCTCATGGCAGCGGCGATGCCGTTCCATCCGATTCTTTATGCCAGCAAGCGGCCCGGCCTCGCGCTGACAGCGCGTCTCTGCGGGATAGCCCTGTTTCTCGCGCTCGTGCCGATGCTTTCGGGCGCGTTCGGCATTGAAGCGCTCGGCTGGGCATCGATTGGCGGTGAGTTCGTCGCCCTGGCGATCGTGGTGATACTGGCGTTGGGGAGCCTTCAGCGTGCTGGCCAGGCCCACCTGAGCGCGTCCCGCACCTCAGTCACCACGGCCTCTCCGCTAATGCCGGAAGACAGGTCCGGCGGACCCGGCCAGCCTTCGTCCGGAAAGCTCTCGCCTGAAAACGACCGCGGTTCGCCGTAGCGCGGCAACACATGGAAATGGACATGCGGATCGACCATCATGAGCATGAGGTAGTTGACCTTCTCAGGCGAGACGAGGCCCCCCAGCGCCTTTTCGATGTCGCTGGTGACGGTCTGAAGCTCCCTGAAGGCTGCTTCCGGAAGGTCGGGGAAATGTTCGTGCTGGCTGTTGGAGAGAAGGACCATTGCGCCAAGCGTCACCTGTTTAGGGCGCGCAAGCACGCACCAGTGCTCATAGTCGGCGACCAGTGTCTTTGGCCCGCCAAACTTTGAAAATGTGGCGTTTCTGTCATTTTGCATGCCTGCCTCCTTTCGGCCCAACCGATTGCCCGGTAAGCCCACTTCGAAATCACGCAAGAAGCATACGTAAAATCTGAATGAGTGAAACCATACCCAGAGTCGCCCTGATCGGCGACGTGCCCGCAAAACTGTGGGGCCTCGACCTGCGCGAATGGCAACGCCGCGCCTGGCAGAAGATCGGTGCGGCCGGCACAAGCCGTGAGGGCCGCCTGCTGGTGGGGACAGACTGGGTCTTTTCCCCTGCCCTGCAATCGGGCCTTCTGGCCCGCGAAGGGGCCGCGCTGATCGTGCAGGACGATACCGGCGATGCGCGCCTCGCTGCCATCCATCTGCCCGAGGGCGCAAACATGGATCGCGCCGCAGCCAGCGCGCTCGTCAGCAAGCCTGCCGATCCGGCGGCGCTCGAGGCGCTCGGCCTGACGCCGGTTTCGATGGATGACCTCGCCTCCAGCTACAACAAGGCGCTGCGCAAGACCGAAGCGCCCTATGCGCTTTCGGTCTTCACGACCGCGCCCGGGGGCATCGAGAAGCGCCAGTTTGAGGGCTCCTACAAGGGCGTGACCGACATCGTCACCAAATATGCGTGGCCATGGCCGGCCTTTCACGCGACGCGCTGGGCTGCCGCCATCGGTATGAAGCCCAACACGGTGACCACGCTCAGCCTGGTCCTTGTCTGTGTCGCCTTCCAGCTCTTCTGGGTGGGCGCCTGGATTCCCGGCATCATCGCAGGCTGGGCGATGACCTTTCTCGACACGGTCGACGGCAAACTGGCCCGCACGACGATGACCTATTCAAGGTGGGGCAATGTCTATGATCATGGCATCGACCTCATTCACCCGCCTTTCTGGTACTGGGCGATCTATGTTGGACTGATGCGCGAGGGCACGGCCTATGAGCCGGTCTGGCTGACAGGGGCGCTTGCGGTCATTCTCGTGATCTATGTGCTCAACAGGCTGGAAGAGCTCGCTTTCATGCGCCGTTTCGGATTCCATATCCATGTCTGGCGTCCTGTTGATTCCTTCATGCGGACCATTACCGCGCGGCGGAACCCGAATCTGCTCATATTCATGCTGGCCGTTCTGGCCGGCTTTCCGGAAACGGGCTTCCTGCTGGTCGCAGTATGGACGGTCATTTGCTTTGTATTTCACGGCGTGCGGCTCGTGCAGGCCTTCGCCGCCTCCGGCCGGGTCACCTCATGGATGGACAGATAGGGCGTGGCCGGTACAGCGGTCTTCGATCTTGATCGAACGCTGACGCGTCAGCCGACATGGCTGCGCTTTGTCTGGCACTTCAATCGGCACCGGCCACTTTTTTGGCTTCAGATACCCTGGCTTGCCGCCTGCGCAATCGCTCACAAGACCGGTCTTATGGATCGTACAGCCATCAAGAACCGCTTCCTTGCCACTCTTGGCTGGGCCAGCCGGGAAGAGATCGAAAAAGCCGGGCGCGCATTCGCAGAAAGGGAAATCAGGACGGGGCTGCGCGCTGGCGCGAGCGAGCTTGTCACCCGCCACCACGACGCGGGCGACCGCGTCTATCTCGCAACCGCGGCCAGCGACTTCATTGCAGAGCCCATTGCACACTTGCTCGCAGCCGACGGCGTCATCTGCACCCGGACAAGCTGGCCGGCGGAGTCATCTGCCCCTCCTGAAGTAGCTGGGCAGAACTGTTATGGCGATGAGAAGCTGCGCTGCATGGAGGCGGCGCTGGCACACGGAGAGATCGTGCGGCCCATCACCGTCTACAGCGATCATCTATCCGATCTGCAGCTGCTCATCTTGGCCGATCACGGCGTGGCCGCTAACCCATCGAAAGCTCTGCGAGACCGGGCCCTGGAACACGGTCTCGCCATCATCGATCTTAACCTGCCCCAGGCACACCTGCCCGGTGCGCAGGCGCCCCCACCGGAGAACGCGACGTGAAAGCCATCATTCTTAGCGCCGGGCGCGGCTCACGCCTGTTGCCCCTGACCGAGAGCAAGCCCAAATGCCTGCTCGAATTCATGGGCAAGAGTGTGCTGCGTCATCAGCTCACCGCGCTTGATAAGGCCGGTGTCGATCACGTGACCGTGGTGACGGGGTTCCTGCCGCAGCTCGTGGAGGAAGATGTCAGTCTTTGGGACGGACGGATGCCGGTTTCGACCCTGTTCAATCCCTTCTTCCAGGTGGCGGACAATCTGGCCAGCTGCTGGATGGCACGGGACACCATGAAGGGCGGTTTCATGCTCCTGAATGGCGATACACTGGTCAGCCAGCCCCTAGTCGACCGTGTCGTGGACACGAATGACTGGCCTATTTCGGTCACGATCGACCGCAAGCCGGCCTATGACGAAGACGACATGAAGGTGACGCTGGATGGCGGGCGTCTCAAAGCGATCGGCAAGCGACTCCGGCCGGAGGAAACCGATGCTGAATCGATTGGCTTTCTGAAATTCAGCGCAGAGGGCGCTGATCTCTTCAGAGAAACTGTCGAACAGATGATGCGAACCCAGGACGGTATTTCAGCCTGGTTTCTCAAGGCGATCGACGCCATGGCGAAGTCCGGCAAACCGGTCGGCACTTGTTCGATTGAGGGAATGGACTGGGCTGAACTTGATACTCTCGAAGACTGGGAGATCGTGAAGGAAAAGGCCAATCGTCTGATAGGCTGAGCTCTCACAGAGTCTGATTACCCCAGTTGGCTGGCTTAGCTGTCGAACCGGCTCTCATGAGCCCCGGCAACACCTCACCACACTGCGGCCCGATTACCGTACAATGCAGCGCTCACTCTGAATGCGTGTCCCAGGCCGCTTTCTTGCGGTAGATCGTCGAGGGATTGATCTGCAGCTGCCTCGCGGCCGCAACAATATTGCCGCGGCAGATCGCAATTGCACGCTCGATGGCGCGCTTCTCTGTCATCCATAAGGGCTCGAACCCGTAGTCCAGCTCTGCCGCCTCTGGCGACAACACAGACTGGGCCGTTTCGGCCGTGACCTGCGGGGCCAAAGGCGCGGCGCTCACCCGCTCGCGGCTGGGCAGCATTTCGCGGGTGATCTCTCCACCGGGCTGCAGGACGGCGACCTGCCTGACAAGGTTTTCAAGCTCACGGACATTACCCGGCCAGGCATAGGATACCAGCCACTCCTGTGCGCTCCTGGAGTATCCAGTAAACTCTTTGCCTTCCTCAGCGCCAAAGCGGCGAAGAAATGTCTCTGCAAGAAGAAGGATATCGCTGCCCCGCTCTTTCAGGGAAGGCAGCTCCACCGGAACGACGTGAAGGCGGTAATACAGGTCCTCGCGAAGTCTTCCCTCGCGAATGGCCTGCAGCGGATCGCGATTGGTCGCGGCGACAATACGGATGTCGGCCTTTCTCTGCATCGTTTCCCCAACCCGGGAGAATTCTCCCAATTGCAGGAATCGCAGCAGTTTCGGCTGCAGGTCTATAGGCATTTCCCCGAGCTCATCGAGAAACAGCGTCCCGCCATCTGCAAGCTGCGCAGCGCCAACCCTATCTGTCGTGGCGCCGGTGAAGGCCCCTTTTACGTGACCGAATATCTCGCTTTCGAGCAGATCCTTCGGAATGGCCCCGCAGTTGAGGGCGACGAAGCGAGCCTGACGTCGTGGGCTGATATCATGAACCGCCCGCGCCACAAGCTCCTTGCCGGTCCCGGTCTCGCCGGTGACAAACACGCTTGCCCTGGACGGGGCTGCCGCCTCTATCGCCTTGTAGACGCCCTGCATGACCAGCGATTTTCCGATGATGCCTGCAAAGTCGGACCGGTCGACTTCGGCCTCATATGTCGCGACCACCTTCTTGAGCTGGAATGTGTCGAGAGCGTTGCGGACGGTTACCCGCAGGCGTTCTGCCGAGGTCGGTTTGACAACGAAGTCGTGCGCGCCCCTGCGCATCGCGTCCACCGCCACGCTCATTGAGCCATGCGCGGTAATCACGATAATCGGTGCGGCAAGATGTTCAGAGGTCCAGCGGTCGAGGAGATCGAGCCCGTCCGCGTCCGGGAGCTTCAAATCGAGGAGTATGCAGGCCGGCGTCTCACGCTGAAGACTCTCAATCGCCTTGGCGCCTGTATCAGCGATTTCGATGGCGCTGAATTCATGCTTGAGGTGGGTTTCATAGGTTCGGGCCAGAGACGGCGTGTCCTCAACGATCAGAAGCTTCGGCTCACGGACCATTGGCGCCTCCTTCAATGTAGCGCGCCCGGAGCTGGTCGGTCACGCAGTCTGCCTCCCTCAATATCTTGTTGATCAGCTCATCCTGATGCGCGTCACTCGCCGTCTGGGCAATCTGCTCAAGCTGAAAGGCAAGCTGGCTGAGCTCAACGGCGCCAACATTGGACGCTGCCCCCTTGATCGCATGAGCAAGATGTTCGCGTTCCTTGCCTGGCAGCTCCTTCAGCTTCGGTAGCCGCCATTCGAGCTCTTCCAGGAACAGGCCCGCAATAATCGCAAACGAGTCCAGGTCCGAGCCCCAGAGCGATATAATCTGATCATCATCCAGTCCGATAACCGCCTCCGCTTCGTTATCGTCCACTGCCTCCGGCAGCCAGTTGGCCAACTCGGCCCGCAGGGCCTGTGGCCGGACGGGCTTCGTCAGATAGCTGTTCATACCAATACCGATAGCCGCATCCCGGTCTTCTTTCAACGCATGCGCGGTCATTGCTATGATAGGTTTATCATATCCGCGCTCACGAAGGATACGGGTGGCTTCCAGCCCATCGATGTTGGGCATCGACATATCCATCAGAATAAGGTCGAAGTCGGAAGCCAGCGCCGCGTCGATGGCGGCTGCGCCATCGACGACATGGAAATGCTGAAGGCCAAGCCGGTCCAGCATGGTCTTGGCGACCATCGCATTGGTCTGGCTGTCCTCTGCGATCAGGATCCGGCCTGCGAGCGCTGTTGGAAGACTCTCGTCCGCATACTCCTGTGACACCGTCTCACTACGCACCACAGGAATCTTGAACCGGAAGACAGAGCCCACCCCCGGAGCACTCGATACGCTGATCGACCCGTCCAGCATTTCGACAAGCTCCTTGCAGATCGCAAGCCCAAGACCTGCGCCGCCATGCGAACGTGACCTGGAGGAATCGGCCTGTTTGAAACGGTCGAAGAGCAGCGGCTGATCTGTCTTGGATATGCCGATGCCTGTGTCGCTTACGGTGAAGCAGAGCAGCCCGGCGCTGACGCCGTCCTCATACCCCGCTTCGATACGGATCGATCCTCTGTGGGTAAACTTGAAGGCATTCCCGACCAGGTTCATGAGAATCTGCCGGACTTTCCCGACATCGGTCTGAAAACGTCCGGAGGGCACGTCGATGGCGACCGATAGATCTATCGACTTAGCCTTCGCCTCGGGGGCAAACACATCGCTGACCACGCGGACAAGCGTTTCGGGCTCGAAGTCTGTATATTCAAGATCGACTTCGCCCGCCTCGATCCGCGAAAGGTCGAGAAGGTCATCAATCAGGGTCAGAAGCGTTTCCGCCGAATTCTCGGCCGTCTGGATAAAGCCCACCAGATCGGGTCCGACCGACTCGCGATCAATGAGGGAGAGAGATCCTATGACGCCGTTCAGCGGCGTACGCATCTCATGGGACATGTTCGCCAGAAAGGCCGACTTTGCGGCGCTGGCATTTTCAGCCGCCTCCATCGCCGCGCGCAAGCCGAGCTCTGCGGCGCGTCTTTCTGTGATGTCCCGGATCACACCATGATAAAGGGGGCCGCCACTGGTTTCCATACGGCGGCCGACGATTTCGGTTGGAATGCGCCTGCCATTATTGTCTGCAATGTCGATCTGGACGCGAACATGGCTGCCATTGGTTGCAGCCTCCAGGGCCCTGACGGCTTTGTCCACTTGATCTGCCGGCGGAAACAGCAGCGCATTCCTGCCGATCAGTTCATCCTTTTCGAGCGCGACAAGCTCGCAGGCCCGGCTATTCGCGTCCCTGATCACGCCGCTTTCATCCATCACCACAATTGCGTCCGGCGAAAGTTCGAAAAGGCTCTGAAAACGTTCTTCCGAAGCCTTCAGCCTTTCTTCCGCGGCCTTGGCTTCGGTAATGTCGCGCAGATATGCGGAGAAGAAGGTCTTTCCATCAAACTGTACAGGCGAAATGGCAAGCTCGACCATAAGGTCGGCGCCGGCCTTGTTTATGGCCGGAACCTCGACACGCTGGTTGAGCACCTTGTGTTCGCCAGTCGTAAGATACTTGTCGAGGCCCGCAGCGTGGGCCGCCCTCAAGGCTGGGGGAATGATAAGGTCAGACAGTTTCGCGCCAACGGCTTCGTGCCTAGGGTATCCAAACACGAATTGGGCAGCGGGATTGAACTCAACAACGATGCCCTTGTCATCCATCATGATGATGCAGTCGAGCGCGGCTTCTATGACCGCATTTCGCAGGGCCGCATCTCTCTCGATAGCGACGAGCCCACTGACGTCAGGCGTCACCAGGCCCATATCCTGCAACGCCTCGCGATTCATATACCGGTCTGACATCTTGAACTCCATTTGACCCTCAGGGACGTGCAAGACTCGGCGCCTGATCGTGAGAAAAAATATTGTGAGAAATTACAAAGCATTGAGCGAGAGACGCCTTATGACCGCAGCTGACTCTTGCAAATTGCGGGACAAGCTCTTGCAAAATGCGACTCGTTGAATTGCATTTTGCAAGAGCCTCGACATGAGTTAGTAGGCGCCCCGCGCAGTCAGAACGGCGACGGGCGTTTTCAGAAGGATCAGAAGGTCGAGCAGGACCGAGCGTCTTTTCAGATAGGCAACATCCAGCACGACCTGCCGGTCGAAGGGCAGATCGGCACGCCCCGAAATCTGCCAAAGACACGTAATCCCGGGCTTCCCCTTGAGGCGGCGGCGCTCCACGGGCGAGTACTTTTCCACCTCTGAAGGCAAGGCCGGACGTGGCCCCACCAGCGACATGTCGCCTTTGAGAACATTCCAGAGCTGCGGCAACTCATCGATGGAGTATTTCCGGATAAACCGGCCCACAGCGGTGATCCGCGGATCGCGTTTCAACTTGAATGTGACCCCGTCGTCGCGGTCATTGCTGGCCCGGCGCAACTCGTCCTGGCTTGGGCCGCCGACTTTCATCGAGCGGAACTTGACCATTTCGAAAGGCTGGCCGTCCTCTCCAATCCTGACCTGGCGAAAAAGGACGGGGCCCCTGCTGTCCAGTCGTATGGCCGCTGCCGTGGCGAGCAGAAGCGGCGAGAGAGCCAGAAGCCCTGCGCCGGAGGCGGCGATGTCGACCATCCTCGCAAGGCTTCGATCCGTCCTGCGAACGAGGCGTTTGCGAACCGGGGCGAATGCCCGTCCGGCGGCGTAGGCGACAAAAGAGAAATTGCCGACCAGGTAACGGCGCCACATGCGCTGGGGCTCGCACTTCAGCCGGTAGACCCACTCAACGCCCAGACGGCGCATCCAGAGCGGCGCTCGGGGAATTCTGCCCGAGACGAAGTCAAGCAGTCCGCCCACGCCGAGCAGCACAGGAGCGTTCAGCCTGTGGCGGACGCGGGCAATCCAGACATCCTGATCTGGAACGCCGAAGGCAACAAAGACGACGCGCGCGCCCGACTCATTGATCTGCCGGATGACAGCGTCTTCTTCGCGCGGGCTGAAATAGCCATTGCGCGTGCCTGCGACTTTGAGGCCCGGGTGTGCGGCGGCTGCGTTTGCAGCGGCATCGCGCGCGACTCCCTCCCGGCCACCAAGAAAGAAAACCGGAATCCGGCGGAAAGCCAGGCAACGGCAAAGCGGCCCGAAAAGGTCCGTGCCATTCAGATTTTCACCGAGCACCTTGCCTTCCATCCGGGCCGCCAGCTCAATGCCGGACCCGTCGGGAAGCAGCGCATCGGCACTGGTGAGCGAGTCGCGATAGCGCCAGTCCTTGCGCGCGACATTCACGCAGTGGGCATTGAGAAACGAGACCTGCGTTGAAATGCCCGCCTGCGCCCTGTTGGCGATCCAGTAGGCTGCTTTGGCGAGCGAGGCGCTCATGAGTTTGAAACCGAGAACATCGACGGTCTCGGGCGACTCGAACGGGCTGAAGGCAGGCCTTGGCGAGCGGGCCGGAGGGGCGGAATTGAGGATTGCGGTATTTGCGAGTGACATGGTCTGACTCCCTTGGGTGGATGGATGCCAGTCACTCCGCAGGAGACATTCCGGGCGGGCCGGAATAAATTTTTTCTATTATTTTCTGATACTTAGAAATCCGAACCCGCCGTTTCGGCAGGTTGCGCCTTGCAATAAGCGGCACGCCATTCTTGCAATTTGCAGCAGGTGTGGCGGCGCGCAAGACTGCCCTGCCCTCATGCCAAAACACACATTTTCAAACAAAAACAACGCATTAGGTCGCCCACCCAGTCCGCCGCCAAACTGAAGCGATTTTTGAAAGGTGAAGAGCGTCAAAATCAGGAGACGCTCTCATGAGCATTTCGAGGCAAATCGCGTTGAAACTTGGCCGCCTTCGCGGCGATCGGTTCTCGCGCAATATTGGATGGCTCACAGCAGCCGAGGGCATCAGCCGCGTCGGGCGTATCCTCGCCGCGATCATTCTCGCGCGCCAGCTGGATGTTGCAGCCTTCGGCGTCGCCGCGATTGCGCTGACCGTATTCGAACTGGTCCGTGTCTTTACCGAAAACGGCATTGGCGCTGCCGTCATCCGGGCGAGCGACGAAACCGTCGATGCGATTGCAAACGCCGCCTACCGCCTCATGTGGATCATCTGCCTGGGTCTCGCCTGCGCGCAGCTGATTGCAGGTCTTCTTGTCGAACTCGCGATGCCCGGCCGGGGCCTTGGCCTGATGATTGCCGCCCTTGCCGGCGTCTATCTCATCATGCCGTTCGGGCTGGTCCATGCCTACATCCTGCTGCGGGAGCAGCGCATGAAGCGTGTGGCGGTCGTTGGAACCTCACAGACCGTAGCCGACCACCTTCTTACGGCCTTGCTCGCCATTACGGGCTTCGGTGCATGGGCCATCGTGCTCCCCAAGCTGCTTACCGCGCCGATCTGGCTGGCCGGTATTGTCTGGGGGCGGCCATGGAAACGGCGGCGCGAAGCGGGTTATGCTGAGACCTCTGCCATACTCAGGTTTTCTCTGCCGGTTCTTGGCGCCGAACTCCTGACGGCATGCCGCGATCAGCTCGACAAGATCCTCGTCTCGGTTTTCTTCGGGCTGGAAGCCGTCGGCCTCTACTATTTTGCCTTCAATGCCGGTCTCGGCCTGTCCTCGGCCCTGAACCGGGCCTTCTCCACGGCCTTCTATCCCCACCTCTGCGCCGCGCAGAACAAGGTGGCCGGCTTTCGTTCCGCGCTTGTGGGCAGCGTACCCACACTCTCGGCCGCCTATATTGTGCAGGCTGCGGGTGCTGCCCTCTATGTGCCAATTGTCTTCGGCGCGGACTGGTCCCATGCCGCAGCCCTTGTAGCGGTGCTCTGCCTCGGCGGGCCTGCCCGTCTCCTGCTGGACGCGTGCAGAATGCTCTGCCGCGCAAACGGCTCCTCGGCGCTCGAATTCCTTATCGCGGGCGGTTTCTGCGCCGTGATCCTGACCCCTTTCATCCTGTTCAACCAAACCGGCCTGCTTCTCGCGGTCGCCGTCTCAGTGTCCCTGGCGAGTGTCTACAGCCTCGTCGCGGCGCTGATGCTCTCTCGCGCCGGCCAGACCGGTTTCACCCCCACCACCCCACACCCTCACGGAGCCTGAAACCATGGCCAGACCATTCGTCTCCATCGTCATGCCCGCCTATAATTGCGGCGAGACGATTACTGCCTCGATTGCCTCTGTACAGTCGCAGACATGTGCCGACTGGGAGCTCATCATCATTGATGATGGGTCGAGCGACCAGACCGCAGACCTCGTCCGGGCGCTTGCGCGTGAGGACAGCCGCTTACGTCTCTTCACGCAGCCAAATTCCGGCCCGTCACGCGCCCGCAATAACGGTATCAGGCTCGCCAACGGACAGTATGTCGCTTTCCTGGATGCTGACGATCTCTGGGCACCAGAACGGCTCCGGGGGATGCTTAACGCATTTGATGCCAATCCGGCTGCAGGCGTCCTCTTCAGCCGCGTCCGATTTGTCGACGAAACCGGGTCGGAATGCGGCCGGCTGAGCGATCATGTATCCCAGCTGACCGCCGGGCACCTGCTCGGCGAAAATCCTGTCTGCTCGACGTCCAACATCATCTGCAAAGCCG
Organism: uncultured Henriciella sp.; assembly: GCF_964005855.1. NCBI lineage: Bacteria > Pseudomonadati > Pseudomonadota > Alphaproteobacteria > Hyphomonadales > Hyphomonadaceae > Henriciella > uncultured Henriciella sp. The sequence goes on along the minus strand of NZ_CAXFSW010000001.1, from coordinate 151,240 downwards.
AGGTCCTGTCCTGGGTCGGCTATTTCAGCCCTGACCTCAACTTCGCTGAAGATCAGGAATGGCTGCTGCGCGTGGCTCTCGATGGAAAATGGACCATTTGCGGCGTCGACCGCGAATGGCTGTTCTACCGCACACGCCCGGACAGCCAGTCGGCCGACCTTAAGGCCATGCGGTCTGGCTGGATGACCATGGTTCAGAGGGCGCACCGGTTCGGTGAGCTCTCACCAGACACCATCCGTCACGCCTACGGCCCCTTCCATCGCTACCTCGCCCGCCGGGCCCTGCGCATGGGCAAACCGGTCAGCGCCGCCGGTTTTCTAGCTCAAGCGTGCCTGACCGACCCGGGGCTGATCATCCGTGAACCAAGGCGCACCCTTCTAACAGCGCTCGGCGCTGCCGCCCTTTTCATCCCCTCAACCACCATTCGGGAGCTCGTCGCAAAATGATCAACGCACCAACAGTCACCATCGTGATGCCGGTCTACAACACCAGCCAATATGTCGAGGAGGCGATCGACTCCGTTCTCGACCAGACATTCGAGGATTTCGAACTGCTCATCATTGATGATGGCGGGACCGACGAATCGATGACCCTGTGCCGGGCCTATACCGACCCGCGCATCCATATCATCTCCCAGGAAAACCGGGGCCTCTCCGGGGCACGCAACACCGGGATCCGCGAAGCGTCCGGCCAGTTCATCGCCCTGCTCGATTCAGATGATGTGTGGGAGCCGGTAAAACTCGGCCGGCATGTCCGCCATCTCAAGCAGAACCCTCGTGTCGGCATCAGTTTCGCAGCCTCCCGCACCATGGACGCCGACGGACGGGCGATGCGCGTCGTTCAGAAACCGAAACTGAAAAACATTTCAGCCAGCGACATCTATCTGCGCAATCCGGTCGGCAACGGATCGGCGCCGGTTTTCCGCCGGGAGGTCTTTCAGGACATTGCCTTCCCCCACCCCACAATGGGGTATCCATGCTATTTCGATGAGAGCTTCCGTCAGTCCGAAGACATCGAGTGCTGGATGCGGATCGCCCTGACGACCGGCTGGAAATTCGAGGGGATCAGCGGTTCCCTGACACGCTACCGCGTCAACGAGTCAGGCCTCTCGGCCAATGTCATCCGGCAGTTTGAAGCCTGGGACAGGATGAGAGCGAAGATCGATGCGCTGGACCCCGATTTCTCAGCGAAGTGGACGCCGGTCGCACAGGCCTTCCAGTTCCGCTATCTGGCGCGCCGGTGCGTCTGCCGCAATGACGGCTCCATGGCGCTTAACCTTATGCGCGATGCCCTGCGCAGCAGCCCGTCCATCCTCTGGCGTGAACCGCAGAAGACCTGCACCACGCTTGCAGCCGCAGCCTGGCTGCGGATAGCGCCGGAGCTGGCGAGCGCGTCCCTTCAGACCGCACTCAGAAAGGCTTGAAATCATGACTGACCGCCAGATTTTCCACCTTCTCGACGACATGGCCGTCGGCGGTGTAACGCGCGCCCTCTCGAATTTTGAGGACCCCTTGCTACAACAGCTGGGCCTTCATCGATATTGCGATATCCGGGAGGAGATCCCGCGCGCGCGCTCGATGAGCGATATCGCCATCGTCCATTTCACCATGAGCTGGGCCAAGCTCGCCAGACTCGCAGAGATACGCCTGCGCGGCCGGTTCAAACGTCTCTGCCTGATTGAGCACACATATACTGAAGGGTTCGAGGCTGCCTGCGTTGAACATCCCTTCCGGTTTCGCGCGATGTTGCGCCAGGCCTACCGCCAGGTGGACACGGTCATTGCCGTTTCAAGGGAGCAGGCCCACTGGCTTCAGAAGAACAAGCTCGTTCCAGCTCACAAGCTCGAAGTTATCCCTCAGGCGCGTGACGTCACCGAACTCCTCTCTGTCCCTGCACTTCCCATGCACCGTCCAGGGCCTCTGCGGATCGGCGCTTTCGGGCGCTTTGACCGGCAGAAGGGGTTTGACCTGCTGATCGAGGCGATGACTCAAATCAGCCCCGAAACCGCCACCCTGAAAATTGCAGGATATGGCGACGGTGACGCCCAGCTTCGCAGTCTCTCGCAGGGGCTCGCCAACGTATCGATTGAGCCACCCTTCAAGTCACCGCGCGCGTTTCTTCAGAGCGTCGATGCGGTCGCAATCCCATCGAGATGGGAGGCTTTCGGACTGGTCGGTTCCGAGGCACGGGCGGCCGCGCGGCCAATCATCGTATCGGCTGTCGATGGACTGAAAGACCAGGCAAGCGACCATGCTTTCGTTCATGCTGCTGGCGATGTGACAGCCATGGTGGCGGCCATTGAAGCTGCCGCGAAAGATAATGGGCTTCGTCAGCGGGGCCTGAGAGCCCGCGCAAAGGTGACCTGCGAGTATGACAGGATGATCTTCGCCTGGCGGGATCTCCTGACGGGTAAACAGCCAGCCCTCTGCGCATAAGCCAGCTACCGCCCTGAGAAAGGCTGCCGGGGTCCGCTCCGGTAGCCTTTTTAATTGAGCAGAAGAAAACAGCCTGTCAGGCAGCCGCCGCCCGGTCCCTGCCTGCCATCGTCGCCTCCCGCGCCGCAATGCCCATAACCACAAGGCCCGGCCACATCAGATAGGAGAGGATCTCGAGGTTTTCGCCGATGGAATAGAAAGCCATCAGCAAGACCATGCCGAACGCGATACGCCCGGCTGGCGACTTCGCGAAGGCAAGCAGGGCAAACTCAATCAGGCTCCAGACGAGCGGCACCGCCAGGGCGAGCGCCCCGACAATTCCCTTGACGAAAAGCAGGCCGTACCAGGTGTGATGGCTGCCAATAGGCATGAACTCAACGAAGTGCGGGCCACGTTCGACAACGCCGTGCCCCCAGATCGGCGCCTCTGTCCACCAGCGCTGGACCGCAATGTCTCCAAGCGCTTCACGCACCCGCGTGGAGTCGGCGCGCATTGATTTGACCGAGTTCAGAGTGGAATCGACTGTGTCGAGGATCATCTGGGCGAAGGGCGTCAGCATAAAGAGACCGCACGCCGCCGTCAGCCACATCAAGGGCCGGCGGCTTTCACCAACGGCAATCACGAGCGGCCAGATGAACAGCGCCGCCGCGAGGGCGAGCCGCGATTTGGAAAACAGGATGATACAGAGGGCCGATATGATGCCGATCCATTTCCAAACCTTGCGGCGATCCGCGAGCGCCAGGATGAGATACATGTTCCCGATAAGGCCCGCCGCCGGAGACCAGGGCGTAAAATAACGAAGCCGCGTCGATCCGTCTGTCGGCTCAATCGAATAGAGCTGGATCGCGAAAAATTCAGGCCCGGGTCCGCCCACAAGCTTCAGCGGTGAGACGAACAGCACTTCCGGCAGCCCGACTTTTGGGGCCATGAGAAAAATGGGCGTGAGAACAAGCGATCCGAGGGCCACGATTCCGGCAGCACGTATGATTGTCTCCAGCCTGATATTCAGACAGGCCCCGACCAGCGGAAACAGGGCCAGCAGGGCCCACCCCTTTGCCCAGCCAATCGTCGACTTGATCGTCTGACCCAGCCCCAGATTGTTGCTGGCATGTCCGACCTCGAGGGCCAGCAGCATGACGAGCATGCCCACGACCCAGACCCAGACCCCCGCCGGGACCGGAAAGACGCCCCGAACATTGAGGTCTGAATCTGCCAGATAGACCCGCGCGAGGAGCAGACCGGTCAGGCCTACGCCCAGGACAGGTCCCAGGACGTAGAGCCCGCCGACAAGATAGACCGGCCATGTCGCGGCGAGCGCCAGGGCGACTATAAAGTCTTCAGGAGCGCGCGAATGATGGGGAGACGTATCCATAGAAGGGCAAGTCCGATCGCATAGAGGAACATGGTGGCAAAGGCCCCCAGCGCGACGAACTTCTTCGACGGCGTGGCGGCCGCTTCCGGCAGTCCCGGCACCTCGATTGTCTGGACCAACGGATAGGATGAAAAAGTATCGGTCCGGTTAGCGTCGAGCCGCGCCAGCGCCGAAGCGAAGACCGTCTCGGCCACTTTGTGGTCGCGAATGAGGGCATCGAGCTCCGTGGCCGGCCCTGCGAGGTCACTGATACGCTGCTGCATATCCGCGAGCTGCTGGGCGATCACTGCTTTGCGCTGCTGCGCGCCGGCGAGCGAGGCAGAGGCGCTCACAAGCGAGGAGATGAGCGATGTGCGCTCGTCATCGCTTGTATAATAGTCCTTTCGAACCGCATGAAACCGCTCATGGCCGATCAGGGAACGTCCGCGCTGGCGGATGCCCTCATTCAGGCCAGCAACCTGCTCAACGGTGTCGCGCATCTCCGGATGGTTTTCTCCATAGATGAGGGAAAGCTCTGCCTGCTTTGAGCTGGCGTCTGCTGCAGAGGTCGCCATGTTCTGGAAGGTCGGGTCCGAGAGGAGGGACAGGATATCCGCAGCCTGATCGGGTGTGAGATCCAGCATGACCGACAGACGGGCAATCTCGCTCTGCATCACCATTTCTTCGGTTTCAGCGAGGCCAAGACTGGTCCGCAGCTGCTCGCTCTTGGCAACAATGTCCTGGAACTGTTCGATTGATGTCAGGCCATGACGCGACTGGAAGTCGATGATCTTTGCCCGCGTGTCTTCGACCGCCTGCTCAAAGCCGGCGATTGCCGCGATATAGGCGTCCTGCCGCAGCTGTTGTTCTTCGGTGCGCAGAACACCGACTTCTTCATTGAAGACAGAAAGCCAGGTGTCGGCCAGCTGCTTTGCCGTTTCAGGCGATGGCGCAGAGACAGAAACAAACATCAGCTTGGTCTGGTTGGCGAGCCGGACGCTCGGCGCCGGCGTGTCGGAAATGGTCTGGCCCATCCGCTCCGCCACGATGCCGCGCAGACGGTAGGACTGGAACAGTCTCTTATAGTTCTCCGTCGGGCTGAGCGTATGGTCCCCAAATGGCGACGAAGAGGTGCTGCTGGCCTGACCGAGAGAGTCAAGATTGACCGAGCTGGACTGGCCGGCTCCCGGCAGGATCAGGGTAAAACCACTTTGATAGGTGCGGGCTGAAAGCATGTAGAATGCCACAGCCAGCGCCAGGATGACGGCCCAGCCCATGCAGAGGACAGCCGCATAGCGCAACAGACGGCCGGCACGAGGGCCGCCACGCAGAAAGCTCCATTTCATTGTCATTTCGCCAGCCCTCCGATGAGCATCGCATTGAGGACAGGAGAGGCGGCTTCAGAGACGGTGGCGATCACATCACGCACATTGGTGACGTGCGAATCGTAGCACGCAATCGCGTCATTCGGCAGCAGAACCGGGTTGAAGTGGTCGCGGTCGGCCCGGCGAACGAGATCCTCTATGGACCGTGCGATCACCTCGCTTTCGCCCGTGACCGGATTACGCGAGATCAGGACACCCCAGCGGCGCGCATTGGTCGCCTGTATACCGCCCACGCAGTTAGCCGAGACCAGACCCTGAAGAAAACGGGTTCCGTAGGGCAGACGTGTGGCGTCCTCACCGATAGCGGACGCGGCGTTGGATGCGGCCGGCTGGGTGAGATTCGACATGAAGACACGAATGCCCGGCGGGGTGATGCGGGAGGGACGTGCCAGCGCAAGCTGAAAGCACCCGCGCGAGGGCACGTGAACCCGGTCGCCCGCCACAAGAAGCGGGTCATCCACCGGACCGCCGTCAAAGATGCCGGTCATATCGAAAACGCGGCGCTTTCCGGCGCGCACGAGGACGACATTGCGCACATCGGCATCCGGGCGCACCCCTGCCGCAGAGTAGAGCGCCGAGGAAAGCGAACGCTGGATGGCAATATCGCCGGACGCCGCGAGGCGTTCTGAAGGATCGGCGTCGGCCTGACGCTGGTTCAGGATGACGTCGCCCGACTGGAACACCGCGCCGGAGACGGAAACCTGGATGGGCGCCCACTGCAGGACGGAGATGTCGGCCTGGGCGAAACCCGCTTTGAAATAACCACCCTCAACAAGAAGCCGCGCAATAACGTTTTCAAGATGGGTGAGCGTCGAGCCTGCCGCTGGCAGTTCGCCAAGATGGGGAACCTTTACATACCCGTTCGGGCTGACGACATAGTCGCCCTCGAAGCCTTCACCATGGGGCATTTCGATACGGATGAGATCGCCCGGCGACAGGAGTTGCGGCTCTTCAAATGCCGCACCCAGACCTGCATCAAGCGGCTGACCAACCATTGCCAGGTCGAGATCGCCGCAGCGTGCGCCATTGCGCACCCGCGTATCCAGTCCGAGTTCCATTTCAGTGGTGCCTGAGAGATACTGGCGCTGGGCCTGATAGCCACTCGTATCCATATCGACGGCGTTCGACGGGCGCTCGAACGAACTGGCACAGGCCGAGACGGCGAACAGGGCAGTGACAAGTGAGAGGTTACGCATGGCGGACCTCATTCGCCAGAAGGGCGCCAAGGGCTCTTGCTGCGGAGACGCACTCCGTTTCGACCGTCTTTGTCAGACCACGAAGGTCAGCAGAGGTCGTGACTTTGATAAGTCCGCCGGCAGCCTTCAGCGCTTGCTGAAAGACGGCTTCAAAGGCTTGCTCTTGATGCGGCGTTTCAATTCTGAAGTGGTAGGCTTGCATGACACTCTCCGGGCTTGAATGAGAATGTCAGATGCAAGACGCGAAACCATCATAAAAACCTTTATTTATCAGTATACTAATTCAAAAAGGGGGAGGAATTTTCGTTATATGCGAAGACGAATGATGCAATTTGCAATAGGAAAATTCGCGTTTTGCAGCATATCTGGCAGACCATCCAATAATGCCACGCCTTCTTCTCAAATCTGAAGGAGGGCCGCCCGGCCACCCCTCTGCGAGGCTGATCGATCCGGAGAAGACGCCAGCGCCCGAACCAGAAAACGGGCGCGAACCGATTAAACTGACTTGAGGCAAACCCAAGATGATCTGGTGGAGCGCCCCCAAAAAAGAACCCGCAAAGCGCGGGCCAGGGAAATGATAGATGTTTGGTACTGTCTTCAATGCGTGTCTGGGAGGCGCACTCAGCACGCTAGCCCCGAAGTCTTGCGCAAACCCTTCCGATTTGTGCTCAATTAAACTGATCTCGTCGCTCAGGGATGGACGGATGTGCGCTAGGGCCTTGGGCTCATGTCGAGAACCCGGTTTATCCGTATGATCAGTTCTTCCGGGCTGAAGGGCTTGGAGATATAATCGGTGGCTCCAAGCTTGAGCGCGGAGACGGCATCCTCTTCCCCGCGCCTTGCGGTAAGCATCAGGACCGGCAGATCGCTCAGCGCCTCATCTGAACGAATGCGCTGCAGCGTCTCGATACCGTCCATGACCGGCATCATTCCATCAAGGATGACCAGGTCGATCTGCTCGCGCGCCAGGATGTCCAGGGCCTGTTTCCCGTCTGGGGCCTCCACGACGTCGCAAGGGATCTTTTTCAATTTGTGCGCAAGTAGCGTACGCAACATACGGTCGTCATCAGCGACGAGAATCCTGCACGAGGCCATAGGCTAGCTCCTTCTGAGACAGCTATTTCCAAACATGATTTACTTAGTGCGCACTATGCGCAGCGGCCACAATTCGAACTGTTCGCTTCAGACTTTCTTTGCTCCCTGAAAGTCATGCCGCGCCCCGGATGGCCTCAAGAAACGCCCGCAGCCTTGCCTCCAGCAGGCTTCTGTCACTCTCGCATTCCGGGTCTGCATTATTCAGCGCAGCCTCTTCAAGCTCAAACGCCTTATCTGAAATATCGGTGAAACCGAAACTGCCCGCGGTTCCAGCGACGGAGTGGGCCAGGGTCCGGATGGCCTTGGCCGTGTCATCCTCATCCAGGGTTTCAGCCATCTGGGACAGTTCCGGCCCAAGCGTCCCCAGATAGTCGAGATAGGTATCGCGAAGCGCCCGCATCTCTTCATCAGCCTCATCGGAGGGAGACTGAGAGGCATCCGTCTCCGCGCCGCATATCTCCAGTATCTTTTCCTCGAGCTTGTCGAGGTCGATGGGCTTGGAGAAGTGATCGTCCATACCGGCCGCCCGGCATTCGGCAATTTGCGAAGGCATGGCGTTGGCGGTCAGCGCCATGATCGGGATCCGTGCCATCGGCCCATCCATTGCCCGTATCTGTTTCGTTGCGCTCAACCCATCGAGATCAGGCATCTGAACATCCATCAGGATCAGATCGACCTTCTCTCCGGCCTCAAGCGCCTCGATGGCCTCGCGCGCAGAGGTAAAGGTCAGGATTTTGAACCCTGTATCCTTCAAGCCAAGTTCAATCAGGCTCAGATTGGTTTTCACGTCATCGACGACCATGATGGTGCAGTCCTGCCCATCTCTACTCACCTTGATAGACGTGTGCGGCTCGACGGTCGCATCTGGCGCTCTGCGATAAGGCAGCTTGAAGGTGACCGTCGTGCCTTTGCCCTCCTTGCTGTCCAGCCAGAGATCTCCGCCCATGAGACGCGCAAGCGAGCGGCTGATCGTCAACCCCAGCCCCGTCCCGCCAAATCTCCTGGTGATTGTCGTATCGGCTTGACGAAACCCGTCGAAGACGGAGGCCAGCTTGTCTTCCGAGATGCCGATACCGGTGTCCGAGACGGAGATATTGAGCCAGGACGCCTCCACATCGACACTCACATCAATGCGTCCCCGGGCAGTAAACTTCGCCGCGTTGCCGATGAGATTGGTGAGGATCTGTCTGATCCTCGTGTCATCGGCCAGAATCCTCATATCGGCCTCAGGGGCGATATGACTGTAGATCGGAACCGTCTTGCTCTCGCGGCCAGCATCAACGAGATCAATCGTTTCCGTGATCAGCTCATTCATGCAGAAAGAACGTTCATCAATCTCCAGCTGGCCGGCCTCGATCTTCGAGAAATCGAGGATGTCGTCCACGATCTCACGCAGCATCCGCCCTGCCCCGCGAATACGCTCAAGATAGGTTGTCTGGTCTTCATCGAGGTCAGTTCGAGCAAAGAGCTGGGCAAAGCCAAGAATGCCATTGAGCGGCGTGCGGATCTCATGGCTCATATTGGACAGGAACTCCGCTTTTGCGCGGGTGGCCGCCTCGGCCGCTTCCGTCGCAGCAGCCAGCGCAATCTCGCGCTCGCGCCGGTCGGTCACATCGCGATATGAGGAGATAACAGAGATAGGCTCGCCATTCTCATCGCGAATGACGGTCGGACTTGCCTCAAGCCAGATAAACCCGCCACCGGCCTTCGGCGCTCTGTGTTCGCTGCGGAACGGCCCGTCCGCCGGATCGTGCTTAAGCAGTCTCGCGAAGGCCTCCATCGCGCGAGGCCGGTCTTCCGGGATAACGAACTCGATCGCTGACTGGCCAATGGCCTCTTGCGGATCGATACCCAGCACGCGGCAGGAAGGGGAAACGAATGTGATTTCACCGTCCACATTGTATTTGAGGACGATGTCGGTCGCATGTTCGGCCAGGATGCGATATTTCTGCTCACTTCTGGCGAGTTCTTCGTAGACGCGGGTGTCTTCGGTTATGTCCGTGAACACGCCGATGATAAGCTCAACTTCCCCATTTCCATCTTTCAGACATTCCGCACTTGACCTGACACGTCGGCGTGTACCGTCTCGCGTCACGAGATCGGCTTCGAACTCCCAGCCCTCGCCTGTTTCGATGGCCCTCTGCACGGTGTCATTCACCCTCAACCGCTCCTCCGGCGGATAGAAAGCGACAGCGTCGTCATAGGCTGGATCGAACTCCTCAGCCGCAACGCCATGGATTTCGTAGACATGAGGAGACCAGTAAACGGCCCCGGTTTTCGGATTCAACGACCAGTGCCCCACGCCGGACATCTGCTCTGCGAGGCGCGATTTTCCGAGCATCTCATCGAGGCGCCGGGTCTTTGACTTCAAACGGTTTTGAGAACGCTCCAGATAGGCAAGGAGACGTCGTCTGTCCGTGACGCTAACGCCCACAGCAAGCGCGAGGATGGAGTTGACGACCAGGAAGCTCTGCAGAACCAGAATCTTGGCTTCCATACTGGCCTGCATAAGCGATGTCGGCCCCTGATCGGCCAGGGCGAAAGGAATCGCAATCGCCGCGATGCCAAGCAGTCCGACGGCGGCGCCCCTTATGCCGCCAACGAAAGCAAGCCACACCAAAGCGGGGGGAACGAAGAAAAGAAAAGGAAAGTCCGACTGCGCAAAGACAGCAAACGCGACGAGACAGACCCCGACAAAGGCAAAAACCTGTTTGAGATCGAAGGGGATACCCCGGCGCCTACTGCTCTTCTCGATCAATATCTTCAGGAGCGGCGTAAACAGGATGATGCCCAGCATATCCGCTGCGAACCACAAGGCAGCATCGGACAAGGCGACCTGCGCGCCGCTGAGAGCAAGACCCGCGGTGGCGAGGCTCGTTGAAACAAGGCATCCGACGAGCGCGCTGCCACACAGTTTCAGGATACCGATCTGGCTGATCAGTCTAGGCTTGCGGCCGAAGTGGAAGAGGCCGGCGACAACAAGAACCTCTATGACGCTGGAGGCGGACAGCCAGACCGCAATCAAAAGCGAGTCCCCCACCACCAGATGGGCAGCGAGTAAGGCGACCTGCAGCGCGGCCAGGAATCCTATCCAGCGCTTTTTCTCCACACCCAAAACAAGGGCCAGGACGACCGCATCGACAGGCCGAATAGCGGCAATACGCCCGCCCTCCCGCGTGAGATCAAACGCGGCTGTCGCCAAGAGAAACAGCGAAAGCGTCAGGGCAATCAATTGTATTGCCGTTCTGGCTGCCCTGCCTTTCGGCAACAGGCTGTCGATCTTTTCTCGTAAGATGCCCATCGCCTGTCTCAAAGACCCATTGCTCAACCCTGACATAAAGTGTGATCGTAGGAAGCGAGAGTTTCCAATAGCTTATGCAGGCTCGCGAAACTCCCGAGAATTTGCCGAACATTGCAGTCAGTCACGCCACCCAATACCCACGCCTTATGGTTGGAATAGCAGAAACCATTCACGCGTAGGTAAGTCCGCATAAACCTCTTTGGAGCCATTATCGCGCTCATCGAAAGGAATGCGCAAACTTGAACTGGGTAACCTTCAAGACCGTATCATCAATCGCTGCGGCTCTCTGTCTTTGCGGTCATCACGCGCTGGCACAGACGGACAATCGTCTTGCGCGCGCCACGGAGGCCCGCCTGAGCGGCGAGTTCGAGACCGCTATTGAACTTCTCCAGTCCGAAACGACGCAGGCGCCCGAAAACGCCGATGCGTGGCTTCAGCTGGGGCTGAGCCTCATGGCAGTGCAGAAATATGGAGAGGCTCGCGAAGCACTGAACAGGACGCTGCGGATCGCGCCCGACTATCGGGACGCAGAGATCGCGCTGGCACGTCTCGACTGGTTTGAAGGAAAGGACGAACAAGCCTTGCGCCGGCTTTCGGCGATGCCTTCTTCTCCAGAAGCCGACATGCTGAAGCAGCGGATAGAGGAGGCTCAGCGTGAGCCGCAGGCCCACCGGATGCGGCTCAATCTCGGTATCGGACGCAGTGAGCTCTCAAACGGGTTGCCAAGCTGGTCAGAGATTGCGGTTGGCCTCGGCTATCAAACCAGCCCCGCTTCATCCATCTCTTTTGCCGCTGACTATGCCGAGCGGTTCGATCTTTCGGATATCTATCTGGAGGCGCGGGCAGCAGGACGTCTGAACGAGAGGCTCGCTGGCTTCGTCGCGATTGGCGGCGCGCCCGATGCCATCTTCCGGCCCGAGCTTTCTCTTACGACCGGCGCCGATTTCTACCCATCGGTGAGCCGTGGTCCCCTAGCCGACACGGTGTTTTCTGGCGAGGCCCGCTATGCGGACTATCCTGCCGGGCCCGTTCAAAGCGCAAAGGCAGGCTTTTTGAAGAGGCTTGGCGATAGTGACCTATCCCTGGGGGCGACCGGCATATTTCTGAGCGACGAAAACGGGGAGAGCCGATCTGGCTATAGTCTGCGGGCAGACTACGCGTTTGATGAGACCAGGACCCTTCGCCTGGACTACACAGACGCGCCGGAAACCTCCGATGGCGTCACCCTGGATGTGAAGTCCTATGGCGTGGCATGGCGGCAGACTCTCAGTCCTGCGCTGACGCTTCAGATCAACGTCTTCCATGAAACACGCCGCGTCTATGACCGGACCGGCGTCTTTATTTCCACGGGCCTGCGGTTTTGATGCCCGATTCGTTTCTCCTCGCCCTCTGGACGATCTCCCTCGTCATGGCGGCGGTCTCGCTTCTGGTACTCGCGACCCTCGTCATCCACAGACTTTTGTCGTCACGGGTGCGGCAGAGACGCAATCAACGCCGGGACGAGATGATGACCGCCCTCTTCCTCGCCTCTGAGGATCACCCCCAGTCTGTCGGCGCGCTGAAGTCTCTCGCGAAATCCCCCAAGGCCATCTCCCAGGCCCTGCTGGAATACGCAACACTGGTCCGCGGCAGCGATCTCGATCTCGCAGTGACCGCCCTGCAGCAGGCAGGCGCCGAGAAGATCGTCCTCCGCGCGGCCCGCAAAGGAGAAAAAAAATATCGTCAGATGGCCGCCGAGGCCCTCGCCTATTTCCGCTCGGCCGATTGCCGGCAGACGCTTAAAACGCTGGTGGAAGGCAGGAAGACACCGCCGGACGTCAGGGTCTCCTGCGCCAGGTCCCTGATCTTCATTGGAGAGGACCTGGAGCTTTCAGTCCTTCTTCATCCGTTCCAGACAGATGCGTTTCAGGCCCCGCTGGAGCTGGCCGCCGTTTTCCGTTCGATCGCACAGAACAGACCCGCTCTTCTGATCGAACGCATCGAGGAAGCAAGCGACAGCGTCTACTTGCGTTGCATGATGATCGAAGCGCTGGCACGGGCCGATGTCTATGATGCACTGCCCCTTCTGGAAAACCTCACCTCGGACAGCTCGCCGCAGATAAGACAGTCAGCTTTGCAAGCGCTTGGCCTTCTGGAACTGCCGATTGCACCTGAGACTGTGACGAAAGCGCTGGCCGATCCTGAGGCACAAGTCAGGGCCGCCACCGCCGATGCGATCGGTCGGATCGGTCTGTCGGAACATGCAGATCAGCTGGTGGCGCTGCTCGACGATCCCCAGTGGAGCGTGCGGTTCAGTTCCGCCAACGCACTCGCTGCGCTTGGACCTGAATATCAGCACCGGCTGGAAGCCATCGCCCTCGAGACGGACTCAGGCACTGTCCGCCGGGCTGTCGACTTCACACTCTCCGACCAGCCCCAGCCGAACCATGTTTGACCCGGACACATTGTCGGTTGTCGCCGTCTGGGTTACGATTTTCGTGATCGGGGTCGGCCTGATGCAGAACACTCTCTATGCCTTACAGCTCCTGATCGCCTGGCGATCAATGGTGAGCCAGCCGAAGATCCGGCGGACCTCCATTCTATGGCGCAGATATGCCGACCTGGCCCCGCCAATCGCTCTGATCAGCCCCGCCTACAATGAGGAAAGAAGCATTGTGCAAAGCGTGCGCTCGCTCATGGCACTCCGATATGCTTCTTTCGAAGTGATCGTCGTAAATGACGGGTCGAAGGATGCCACTCTTGAGAGACTGATAGAGGCTTTCGACCTCAAGCCTGTGAAAAGGCCCGCTGACCGGTCGCTGGATCACCAGCCGGTGCGCGGCATCTATGGCTCCGAGCTGCACCCTGAACTGATCGTGGTCGACAAGGAAAATGGCGGCAAGGCCGATGCCCTGAATGCGGGTATCAACGTCTCCCGCGCGCCGATCTTCTGCTCGATGGATGCCGATTCCGTGCTCGAAAGCGACGCCCTGCTGCGCGCCGTAAAGCCCTTTGTGGACGATCCAGGCCGGACCATTGCCGTCGGTGGGACGGTCAGGCTCGCGAATGGGTGCGAGATAAGGGATGGCGAGGTGGTCTCGACGGGTTTGTCGCGCAATCTCCTCGCCCTCTTTCAGACGGTCGAATATGTGCGCGCCTTCCTTATGGCCCGTCTCGCCTGGAGCCGTATCGGTGCGCTGACGATCATTTCGGGGGCCTTCGGCCTGTTTCGGCGTGGCGCCGTTATCGAAGCAGGCGGTTACACCGTCGGTACCGTGGGCGAAGACATGGAACTCGTGATAAAACTGCACAAGCAGTTTCGAAAAGCCTCTACCGACTACCGCATTGCCTATATTTCAGAACCGATCTGCTGGACCGAAGCGCCCGAAGACCTGCGGACCCTCCGAAGACAGCGAGAGCGCTGGCATCGCGGCTCTCTGGAAACATTCTTCCGGCACAAGGATATGTTCCTCAATCCCCGCTATGGCCGCGTCGGCTCACTTGGTTTCCTCAACATACTGCTCATCGACGTCATAGGCCCTCTTGCGGAAGTTCTGGGTTATATTCTTGTCCCGCTCTTTTATGCTCTGGGGCTCCTCTCCGTCGATTACTTCCTGGCCTTTCTAGCCCTCAGCTTCACCTTCGGGATCACGATAAGTGTCTTTGCGCTTATCCTGGAGGAACTCAGCCTCAAACGGTTTTCAAGAGCGGGAGACCTGGTCATTCTGGGCGCCGTCGCCGTGCTCGAGAATTTCGGATACCGTCAGCTCAACAATTTCTGGCGCCTGAGAGGCACCTGGCAATATCTGCGAGGATCCCAGCAATGGGGAGAGATGAAACGTAAGGGCTTTGGCGGAACGTGACCCTTCGCTCCAGACCGTTTCGCGAAAAGGCACGCCCGGCCTGAGGGGCGTGCCTGACAACGAAATGTCTATTGCTCTGTGACCCCTGCAGGCATGGCCTGGTTCGGCGTCCGGCCATAACCGGTCTCCAGCGGGACTCCCAGCCGCCCGGCATATTTGAGGGCAGCAACCCCGACCAGGGCGGACATGACCGAACCGAGAAGGACACCGATCCGGACCTGATCCAGCTGCTCGCCGCCTTCAAAGGCAAGCATGCCGATGAAAAGGCTCATGGTGAAACCGATACCCGTCAGGCACGCCACGCCGTAGATATGCATCCAGTTCGTGCCCGTGGGACGTTTGGCCAGCCCCGTTTTCACAGCGAGATACGTGGCCCCGAACACCCCGATCTGCTTGCCAGCAAACAGACCCGCAGCAACACCCAGCGTGACCGGCGCCATGAGGTCTTCCGGAGCAAGATTGGTCAGGGAAACACCCGCATTGGCAAAGGCGAAGACCGGCAGGACACCAAAGGCAACCCAGGGATGGAGGCCATGCTCAAGCCTGTGCAGCGGCGACTGGCTGTCAGGCCTGGCGCCATGGATAGGAATGGCAAGCGCTGTCAGGACGCCTGCAAGCGTTGCGTGCACACCGGATTTGAGCACGCAGACCCAGATGAAGACGCCGATCAACGCATAGGGCGTAATCGTCTTCACACCCAGCCGGTTGAGCGCGACCAAACCGGCAAGACCAATGCTCGCCAGCCCGAGTGCCTCAATCGAGAGATCCGAGGTGTAGAAGAGCGCAATGACCGTGATCGCGCCCAGATCGTCGATGATCGCAATCGCGAGCAGGAACACCTTCAGCGACACCGGTACCGCGCGGCCCAGAAGCATGAGAACGCCAAGCGCAAACGCAATATCGGTCGCCGCCGGGATCGCCCAGCCATTCATGGTCTCAGGCGATGAGGCGTTCAGAAGAACATAGATAAGCGCGGGGCCCGCCATGCCGCCAATGGCAGCCACGAGAGGCAGGGCCGCCTTGTCGAAACTGGAAAGCTCTCCCTGCAGGATCTCGCGTTTGATCTCGAGACCGATCAGGAAGAAGAAGATCGCCATGAGGCCGTCATTCACCCAGAGCAGAAGCGGCTTGGCAATCTCCAGAGCCCCGATCTGGACCGCAACCGGCGTCCCCAGGAGCGCGCCATAAAGTCCGCTCAGCATCGAGTTGCTGGCAATCAGCGCCAGAACGGCTGCAGCCATCAGCAGAATACCGGCTGAGGCCTCCAGCTTCAGAAAGTTTTGAATTCGCGCGACAATAATCGACATAAGAAGGTCTCGTTCGAAAAGTTGCGGCAGCTGGCACGGTGTGCCTCCCCGCTGCCCGATTGGCTAAAACGGCTCTACCAGTCCCAGTCGGAGATCTCGTCTCTCCGCCGGCGTCGGGCGGCCCGATCACGACGTTTCGTTGAGGTCTTCCGATGCCGCTCCAGACCAGCTTCGTCGCCCAGGACGACGTCGGAAAACTGCGCGAATATGTTCAGCAGCCACTTCATTCTCTTTCATCCTTACTCGGCTTTGGGAGAGGATATGGACGCGCCGAATGATCCGCTCCAATCGCTTGTTTCTCTACAATGCATAGGATTTAGCTATGTATCTGCGCCAAAACGGTAGACTTCCCTGCAGCACTCACCGGGTCAACGCCCCGGTCAGCCTGGTTTTTAGATTTCACTATCAAACTAATAGGTTTTACCTATGCTCGTCCACGTCGCGCCAACTCGTCAGATTGTCGAGCGCAGACCGCACACTCAGGATAAGTGTCTCGCGTTCGCGAACAGGACCGAAATACCGGAATTTGCAAAGATACCAGTGATGCCCTGCCTCATCTGTTACGGCGGAGGGCTTTTCCAAAAGCTCAACAGGCGCCCAGCTCACAAGCGTTTCTACGTGATAGGCCAGATTTTCCGGGGATCTGGCCCAGTCGGCCAGCCGCCAGAATTCGTCGGCAGAGAGAGATGCGCGAACGGGATTATCTGTCTGTGTTCGCTCGACGACCGGTTTGAGACGTCTCGTATTGACCGGCGGAGAGCCCTCTGCTGCGTGGGCATGTACAGGTCTCATAATAGCCTCCGTGTTTACGGAGCCTAAACTAGGTAACCGGCGTCAATCGGATAAATTCAAATTATCTTGTTTTCGCATAGGACAATCCAATCATCGCCCATCATCATCGCCTGCCCAGAAGAATAGAGGCCGCGCCAGCCCGCAATTCCTCGGCAAGCTTCAACAGCCTGTCCTTTAATGGTGAGGTCCGCCGCCAGATGAGGGAGATATCGCGGCGCGCCAGCGGATCGTCGATCCGTCTTACAACCAGATCCGGGTCACGCCGCGCTTCGGTCAGGGCATAAAGACTGGGAAAGACGGCAACGCCCGCCCCCATTTCGGCCATCTGGCGGATCGCATCCAGACTGGTGCCTTCATATTCGCTGCTGACATGCGCGCCGGCCGCTTCGGCGATTGTCTGGATCCGGTGGCTCAGCCGGTCCCCATGCCCAAGAGAAATAAGCTGGCAGCCCTTGAGGTCTGCCAGTCGGACATCGCCCGCGCTCTGCGCGATTGGGTCATCGGGCGCGGCGCACACCCATAGACTTTCTTCAAAGAGATGCGTGCGCTCCTCATTTTCATGATCCTCGGCTGTCGAAATAATCGTGTCAAATTGCCCATCATGCAGATGGGTTTCGAGATCGATCGTGCGCTCCTCCCTGACGCTGAGGCGGAAGTCGGGATATTCGGCGTGTAGATGGCGTGTGACCCCTGGCAGCAGGTAAGGCCCTATGGTCGGCAGCACGCCGAGCCGGATTCGTCCCGTCAGCGCCTGGCCGTCTGCCGAAAGGACGGCCTTCAGATCCTCCACGTCGCGCAGGATCAACCGCGCCCGGCGCACCGCTTCCTCCCCGAGCGGGGTGAGCAAGGCACCATGGCGGCCCCGCTCGATCAGGACACTTCCCAGATACTCTTCCATGTCAGCGATCTGCGCCGAGAGGCTGGGCTGGCTGACATTGGTCCGCTTGGCCGCATCGCCGAATTTTCCCGTCTCGGCGATGGCAACAAGATACTGAAGCTGTCTGAGGGTCGGACGCATGGATAAGTTAAACCTATAAAAACGAGAGCAAATAACGTTTAGACCTATTTCGGGTGGGAGTCCATATTCAGCTTGTCCGCAAGGAGCGGACTTGAACATGGAGACAGAAATGAAAAACCCGCAGTCGCCCACCCCCAGCATTGGCATGGCCAAGGCCGGTACGCTGGCACTGCCACCGCTCAAGCCAAGCTTTCTGCGCCGGCTCTGGCGCGAACGCCGGGCGCGACGTTACGCAGGCGCCCGCCTGTAGCCTGAGCCCTGAACCTGATGGGCTGGTGATACCCCGCCTCTCACCCCGAACCAGCCCACACACCGCCCGGACCACCTGTCCGGGCGGTTTTTTTTGGCCGGTCACGCTGCGGCCTCTTTCTGCGGGATTTTATCGCTCTGCCCAAAAGCCTCTTCCCACTTTCCGTTGCCGCCATAGCGCCAGCGAAGTGCGCCCGCCTCGTCCATGGCGAAAAGGTGCAGCCAGTGATTGTCGAACAGGTCCTTGACCGACGGATGCGCTTCCAGCACCTCAGCAATCGCCTCGCAGGGCGCTTCCACGCAGACAGACAGACGGCTGGGCGTATGCCGGAAGCTCTGTCCATCGCTGACAGATTGCAGAGGCAGGCCTGCGCGCAGAAGCCCTCCATTGCCTTCCAGCACACCCACACCGCCCACCACATTATGCAGGAGCTTGTTGCCGGCTCCGAAAAGGCCCGGCGCCACTGTAGACCCGTAATATTGAAGGCTGATCCAGCTTGCGACAACGACCGGCGCGGTGAGAATGAGTTCAAGCACCTTGAAGTCCCTGTCCTGGCGCCAGTCATATGAGTGCAGGAAGGACCGCCCGCCAAACGACTTGCCAAGCGTGCGCGAACGCGGGGCCGCAATGAAGGCATTACACCCGGCCAGCCCCCACTCGGGCCGCGTCTGCGACCAGCTGCGCCCGATCGCCTTGAGCGCGGCCGGCTTCGGCCGGCCCGGCATGCCCAAGGCCCGCTCTGCCCGTGCCCGCTCACCTGCCTGGCTTAGGGCCGCTTTCGCATCAGCGAGGTCCTTGCCGTGCGAGCCTGGCACATCATCCTCGAAGAGGGAGACCGCGTCCGATGTCGTGTCATGCAGGGCGCCGATAAAGAACGTATCATCGGGAATGTCGATTTCACGTGGGCGCAAAGCTGCGCGGACCTCCGCGTCATTGAGCAGCCCTGCGAGCAGGCGTGCATTCACATCTCCGCTATACCCTCCGCAAGCCCCGCATTGGAGCGCGCTTTCATGTGGATTGTTGGTCACCTTCGCGCCATGCCCGGCAAGAATGACCAGTCTGGCGAAATCCGACGTGAGTGACATCGCACGCAGGATTGTTTCGGCCGCATCGGTCCTTGCATCCAGCCCCAACGCCGCATCGAACCTGGGCCGCGCGCTCTTGGTCTCGCTCTTCGGCTTGAGACCAAGGGCGCCCTGAAGGAGCTTTGGAATATAGATCGGTCCAGCCGATTCGACGAAAGCGAACGAGGAGACAGCGGCAAGCTTGAAGCGTCCCCAGGCCCGTACTGCGCGCAGCCGATAGCGCTTTGCCCGGTCTTCGGCCTGATTTTCTTGTGACGTTTCCGAGGAGTTCAATGCCGGATTGAGAAGCACCGGCAACCGGTTCTCAGCGACGTCTGAGGCGAATGAGCGATGTTCGATTCCCAGACCGAAGAACCCTGCAAACCCGACGGTTTCGATAGACGGGTCGGTGCCTTCGAGAGCGCGGCGGAAGGTTTCAGAGCGAACATCGATGCAGAAGGCCGCCTGCATCGAAGGCCTGTCCGGCGCATCAGACTGATCATCCGTTTCAGACATGATCTCACTCAGCCGGCGCTGCTCTGCGTGATCCAGCGCGAACTGGAGAATGTCAGAGAGCTGGCCGCGGCCAGTGTCTTGGTCTGCGTTCTCGCTCTCCCGGCAAAGACGCGCCCAGTCAGACTTCATCGCATCGGAAGAGGTCTCGTACGCATAGACCTCCCAGGCCAGGCGGACCGCCAGCATATCGCGCATGATGGGGTCGTGACCGCCTTTGAGCTCAGCCTGCCAGAGCTTCTGGCGCGCCAGCTGCGACCAGCCGCCAAGCTCCAGGAGGAGTTGCGCGAAGTAGCCCGCCGCGCCTCCCCCGAGTGATGCCGCTGCCCCCTCGATAAACAGGTCTGGCTCGGAAGGCAGCTCACCGACAAACTGGCAGAAGTCTTCCAGCCCAAGGATCTCCGGCGTCAGGTCGTTCAACGCAAAGTCACGCCAGGACCTCCAGGCGGGGCCCCGATCGGTAATCTGCCAGAGCGCCTGTCCTTCATCGAAATAGTTCGACGCCCATGCTGTAATCCGGTCAGCCGCGATGCCGTTTACGTCCTTGCCGGTGTGGCGGTCGGCAAGGTCGACCAGCGTTGGCCGTTTGGTCCGTGCCTTTTGCCCCGCACTGTCCCCCATCTGCTGTTTGACGTGTTCAGGGGTCAGGCCGCTATGCTCGGCGACAGCACTGATCGCCGATTGCAGGTCATCATCCGTTATCTCGCCTGTCTCTATGCGGTTCGCAAACCAGTGGCGCGGCATGACGAGCCTGTGCCCTGTCAGTGATGCCAGAAGGGCGCTCGCCTCTCCCAGAGATTGCTGCGCGCAGCCGAGAAACGGATTGACGGCAACGGTCGCCTCAAGAGGCCAGAGCGGCGGAATGAGCCTGATAGCTTCTTCGAGCTCACGCTTGATTGACGGGGTCTCGAAATGGGATTTAGCGGACATGTAGCCTATCCTTTCTGGTGATCGCTGGTGGTCTGCTGAGGGACGTCGAGGCGCCACCCGCCGAGGACCCGGTCCCAGACCGCATTGATGTAAAAGCCATTGTTCAGATGAACCCGCAGGCCCCGCACTGCCGGGTGGTTCGCCCAGTTCGGGAAGGTCGCCTGCGCGAACGCAGTCAGCCCGAAGCTGATCAAGGCAAGCGTGATCAGCGCCCATTCCAGACCATCCGGGGCGGGTGTGAGGGGAAGGCTCGCTTTGGTCAGGTGAAGACTGAGCGACTGGAGTGCGAAATAGGCGACCGTCACGGCGACGGCGTAGCCGGCGGTGTAGAGACTGAGCTGCCTTGGCGCCTTATCGGCAAAACCCTGCGCCAGCATATAGGCGACGCCGAACACCAGGATGGCGCCTAGCGCGACGGCTTGCGGGGATTTCCCCTCCAGACCGATAACGACGGCCGTCAGAGAATAGATCGCTATGGCCGTGACAAAGGATGCCGCAACTGCCTTGAGGCTGGGAACCGCAATCGGTCCCGGCCTGCGGATTGAAGCCACCTGTCTGACCGCATTGCCCGAGCTGAGAAAGGCGTGCGCCTTGTAGAGCGAATGAAGCACAATGTGCAGCAAGGCGAGCGGGAAAAGTGCCAGGCCACACTGGAAAATCATGAATCCCATCTGACTGATCGTGGACCAGGCAAGAGAGGTTTTGACCGCCGGTTGGGTCAGCATCACCAGCCCCGCAAAGAGGGCCGTGAACCCGCCCACGAGCACCAGGAGGGCCAGCACACCCGGCGCAAGAAGCATGACGTCGGCAAAGCGGATCAGCAGGAAGCCCCCGGCATTGATGATACCGGCATGAAGCAGGGCCGACACGGGCGTCGGCGTCTCCATGACTTCCGTCAGCCAGCCATGGAAAGGAAACTGAGCAGATTTCAGGATGGCAGCGCCCGCCAGCATCAGCGCCGCCAATGTTAGAGACAGGCTGTCCGCCCCTTCAAGGGCGCGCGCACCTTCGTTGATCGCGGCGATATCGCCCGTACCGAAGTGGAGCCAGAGGATGAGACCTGAAGCCACCAGGAAGACGTCCCCCATGCGGGCAAACAGGAACTTCTTCCGTGCCGCCCGCTGCGCGCCGCGCCGCTCAGGATAGAAGAGGAGGAGTTTGTGAAGGAAGAAACTGGTCGCGAACCAGAAAACCGCCAGTTGGATCACATGACCCGACTGAACCAGCATCAGGACTGAGGCCATGGCGAGCGACAGCCATGCGGTAAATTCCCCCTGCCGGGCTTCGCCTTCCAGATACCGGCCGCTGAAGGCAAGCACGATGGCACCGACAAAGCCAACAAGGGCCACAAGCGTCGCGCTGACGACGTCGAAGCGAAGGTGAAGAAGCTCGATACCCCCCAGGGACAGGATCAGACTCTGCGGTCCGGAAACGAAGTAAAGTGCAAAACTGAACGCCGACACCGTCCCCACCCCCCATGAAAGGGCTGGCAAGAGCTTCCGGAAGGGCGGGTAAGGCGCTGGCTGCAGAAGGCCGGTGACGGCAATCGCGACGAGCAGGCCAACGGGGATCAGTAACAGGATCAGAGTTAGCGACATGCCGATGTCTCCTTGTTCATCGGCGCTGGGCTAACAAAGCCATATCATTTAGTATAATACAATATAACTTGTATATCGTTCTATTTTGGAGAACGTTTGTGCTGAACTACAACCACCTTCGCTATTTCTGGATCGTGGCCCGTGAGGGCAATCTTACCCGCGCGGCGGAGGCGCTGAACCTGTCGCAATCGGCCTTGTCCACACAGATACGAAAGCTGGAAGACAGCCTTGGGCATGACCTGTTTGAACGCCGGGGGCGCTCGCTCGTCCTGACAGAGGCCGGGCAGATCGCGCTTGATCACTCTGACGCCATCTTTTCGTCCGGAGAGGAAATGATCGGCCGCCTGCGCCAGGCAGGACGCCAGCAGAAAACGATCCTGCGCGTCGGCGCACTGTCCACCCTGTCACGCAACTTCCAGATCGGCTTCCTGCGGCCCGCAGTCCAGAACCCCGACGTCGAAGTGATCATCCGTTCTGGCACAATCGCCGAACTGCTCGCCCATCTGGAAGCGCACCGGCTCGATGTCGTGCTGGTCAATCAGGTCCCCTTGAGGGATTCGGCCACAAAGTGGTCGTCGCGTCTCCTCGCTGAGCAGGAAATCAGCCTTGTCGGTACACCGGACCGCCTTGGCGGCCGGACAGACCTTGCGGGCCTGCTCTCCAGTGAGCCCGTCATTCTGCCGACGGCAGACAGCGGCTACCGAAACGGCGTGGACGTCCTGTTCGAGCAGCTGGACCTCTCACCTACAATTGCCGCCGAGGTCGATGATATGGCGATGATGCGCCTTCTCACCCGCGAGGATATCGGCCTTGCCATCCTGCCCCCCATCGTTGTCACCGATGAACTGGCCAATGGCCGCCTTGCCGAAGCCTGCCAGCTCAGCAGCGTCCGCGAGACCTTCTCCGCGATCACCATGAAGAAGCGGCTTCCCAACCCTGCCCTGGAATTGCTGTTCAGTGAGGAGGCCAGCGACGGGCCCATATAAAAAAAACGGGCGGCGCGGACTTGCCACGCCACCCGGTCTTTATGTTGCGCATTCAGCGTCCGCTCAGGCGGCGGCTTGGATGTCGACCAGCTTGAGCGCGAAGTTCAGGTCTTCGCCGGCCAGCGGGTGATTGGCGTCGGCCGTCACGGTTTCATCGCCGACAGCGGTGATGGTCAGATTGACCGTCGAACCATCCTGCTGCTGCGCCGCCAGCGTCATGCCCGGCTCCGGCGCGGTTTCAGCCGGCAGCTGCTCGCGCGGGATTTCGATCAGCATCTCTTCGCGGCGCGGTCCGAACGCATTGTCGGAGCTTACCGTGACTGTCTGCTCGCTGCCGACTTCCATACCATCGAGAGCGGCTTCGACTTCGGGAAAGATCTGCGCTTCCCCAATCTTCACAGCGACCGGCTGGTTGTCTTCGGTCTTGCCGACAATACGGCCATCGGCTGTCTGAACGGTGTAATCAATGAGGACGGTATCGCCCTTTGTTGCGGCTGCCATTAGGTAATCCTATCGTGTTTTTACAAGGTCGGGC
The DNA here is from genome assembly GCF_964005855.1 of uncultured Henriciella sp. NCBI lineage: Bacteria > Pseudomonadati > Pseudomonadota > Alphaproteobacteria > Hyphomonadales > Hyphomonadaceae > Henriciella > uncultured Henriciella sp. The sequence goes on along the minus strand of NZ_CAXFSW010000001.1, from coordinate 127,642 downwards.
ACGTTCCAGACGTCGCCCGGGGCGCGGCGCTCGCGCCTCTGCTCACCGCCAGTGGTCGCAAGCTGGGCCCGGACTGTCAAATCGGCGCTGTTTTACCTGCCAAAGTCTTTTCGCACCGCAACAAAAGAAAAGCCTGCGCCAGAGCTGGCGCAGGCTGGAAGTAAACAGTGCAACCGCGTCGTTTAGGCGACGTTCTCAAACTGGTTCATGGTGTTGTGGGCCCCGCTCGCTTTCAGGGCGCGCTCGCCGGCAACCATTTCCTTGAACGTATCGCCAAGGTCAGAGCCGACTTCGTGCTGGTGCTTCACAGCCGACACGCCGCCCCGGATTTCGCGGCGCTGGATGGTCTGCACATAGGCCGCCATCTTGTCCTCGCCGAAATACCCTTTCGACAGCTCGTCCATGGCAAAGGCCGTCATGTGGAAGGTCGGCAGGGTGATCAGGTTATGGAACACCCCAGCCCGGTCAGAGATGTCGTACTGGAAGCGTTTCAGCCTTGCATCGGTTTCCTGGCCAAGCTCGGTCTCATCGAAACGCGCGGACATGAGTTCAGCCTCAGGATAGTCCTCGCCATTGATCCGGCCTGCCGCAATCCAGTCGGCCCGGACCTGCTTGCGCAGGTTGAGCGTCCAGTTGAAGCTCGGGCTGTTATTATAGGTCAGCTTCGCGTCCGGAACGACCTCCTTGATCCGGTTCACCATGCCCGCAATGATGTCGACATTCGGCGTATCGGTTTCGATCCAGAGAAGGTCTGCGCCGCCCAGGGTGAGGTTGGCGATACAATCCTCGACCACGCGGTCTGCGCCTGTGCCCTCGCGGAACTTGTAGAGGCCGTTGGCAAGGCGGACCGGCTTGACCAGCTTGCCATCAAGCTGGATCGCCGTGTCGCCATCCTGCAGCGGGTTTGCCGGCGTGATCTCTTCGGTTTCCAGCCATTTGATATAGTCGTGTGCAAGATCGCCAGCCGCCTTCGGAACGGGAAGCTTCTGCGTCAGGCCAGCCCCGAGGCTGTCCGTGCGCGCCACGATGACACCGTCATCGACGCCCAGCTCCTCAAAAGCCAGCCGGCACGCCTTCAGCTTCTCGATGAAATCCTCACGCGGCACCGTCACCTTGCCGTCCTGGTGCCCGCACTGCTTGGCGTCGGAGACCTGGTTCTCGATCTGGAGACAGCAAGCACCCGCCTTGATCATTTCCTTGGCCAGCAGATAGGTCGCATGCTCATTGCCGAAGCCTGCATCGATGTCCGCGATGATCGGCACGACATGGGATTCGAACGTGTCGATGCGCTGGATGATCGTTTCGATGACATCCTGGGGCTGGCCCTTTTGCCGGGCCGCCTTCAACTCGCGGAAGAGGTCGTTAAGCGCGACCTCGTCGGCCTGGCGCAGCGAGACGTAAATCTCCTCGATCAGGTCGGCCACGGCGGTTTTTTCATGCATGGACTGGTCCGGCTGGTGGCCGAAACGGTTGCGCAGGCCGGCGACCATCCAGCCGGAGAGATAGACATAGGTCCCCTTCGCCGTGCCGCGCATCCGCTTGACGGACTTGATCATCTGCTGGGCATGGAAGCCCGACCAGCAGCCGAGCGACTGGGTGAACTTCGAATGATCCTGGTCATAGGCCGCCATATCGGCGCGCATGACGCCGGCCATGCTGCGGGCAATGTCGAGATGGGTGGAATAGGTGTTCTGGATCTTGAGCTGGACGATATCGTCAACGCTGATTCCGGCCGGCGTCTGGCCATCAGGGTAACGGCGCAGCACCTCTTCGCGAAGCTGGGCATAGGTCGGGCGTGTGGACATTGTGTGTCTCCTCTTGAGTTTGGATTTTCGGGTCTGGATCAGTTGAGCGCGCGCAGCGCGTCATAGGCTGGCAGTGTCAGGAAGTCGGTGAGGTCCTCAGACGTCGCCGTCTCAGCGAAGATCTCCGCAGCCGCTTCGTAACGGCCCGTTTTGAAGCCGCTCTCGCCAACCGAGCTGCGGATCTTTTTCAGCTCTTCAGCGAAGATCTCATCGAACCAGGCGCGCGTGAATTTGCGCGTCTCGCCATTTGCCGCAACGATATCAGCGCCATGGCGAAGCCATTGCCAGATCTGGCTGCGGGAGATTTCTGCCGTCGCCGCGTCTTCCATGAGATTGTGGATCGGCACGGCACCTCTGCCGTTCAGCCAGGCCGCGATATACTCGATCCCGACCGAAACATTGGTCCGGATGCCGGCTTCGGTGATGCCGCCGCTATGCGGCTTCAGAAGCGCCCCCTGGCTGATCGGCGGAAAGCAGCGCTGGCTCAGGACCTGATTGCAGGCCGGCATATTGTCATCGAAGACCTCCATGGCCACCGGCACCAGCGCCGGATGAGCCACCCAGGTGCCGTCATGCCCGGCTTTCACTTCGCGCATCTTGTCCGCGCGCACCTTGTTGAAAGCCGCCGCATTGGCCGCTTCGTCATTCTTGACCGGGATCTGGGCGGCCATCCCGCCCATGGCATGTGCGCGCCGGCGGTGGCAGGTCTTGATGAGCAGAAGGGAATAGGCGTTGAGGAAAGCCCGGTCCATGCCGACCTCGGCACGATCCGGCAGGACATAGTCCGCGTGCGCGCGCAAGGTCTTGATATAGGAAAAGATATAGTCCCAGCGCCCGCAATTGAGGCCCGCAATATGGCGGCGCAGCTCATACAGGATCTCATCCATTTCGAAGGCTGCCGGCAGGGTCTCGATCAGCACAGTCGCCTTGATGGAGCCAATTGGAATACCAATCGCTTCCTGCGCAAAGACAAAGACCTCATCCCAGAGCCGCGCCTCGAGATGGCTTTCCATTTTCGGCAGATAATAGAAGGGGCCGACGCCCTTCTCATGAAGTTTCGCGCCATTGTGGAAGATGTGCAGACCGAAATCGAACAGGCTGGCCGAAATCGGCGCCCCATCCACGAGCAGATGCGCCTCTTCCATATGCCAGCCGCGCGGACGCACGATCATCACAGCCGGCTCGTCACCAAGCTGATAGGCCTTGCCGCTTTTTTCATCGGTGAAAGACAGGCTGCCATCGGCGAAATCCTGCATATTCACCTGACCGTCGATCATATTGGCGAAGGTCGGTGAAGACGCGTCCTCGAAATCCGCCATGAACATCTTGGCGCCGGAATTCAGCGCATTGATCATCATCTTGCGGTCCACCGGGCCGGTGATCTCGACGCGGCGGTCACGCAGGACCGGCGGGACGGGATCCACTTCCCAGCATCCATCGCGGACGCCCTTGGTCTCAGCCAGGAAATCCGGTAGCTCGCCAGCATCGAACCGGGCCTGACGCGCAGTGCGGGCGGCCAGAAGCTCAAGGCGGCGCGCTTCAAATCTGCGGTGAAGCTTTTCCAGAAAAGCGATTGCCGCTGGTGTGAGCACTCTTTCGGCACCGGCCGCTTCGCCCCGGACCGAGACCGCCTCTTCCTGGCTGGCCGGCTTGTCGAGCGTGGTTGTCAAAGACATCGCGTCAATCTCCCATTTATCATTCGAGTTGACACAACAGTATTTACAACGCGCCCTTCATTCTAGTAGCACAATGATTGTATTGGGTTTTTATGTTTTCCTTGTAAGGTGCTGAGTGTGTTTTTTGTAAATTCTGTAAAGTCCGGAAGCCGCCGATGAGCGCTCGCAAGGAAAAGCTGATGATTGGCCCGCGCCTGCGGCGGCTGCGTCGAACGCTCGGAATTACGCAGGCCCAGATGGCCGAGGACCTCGGCGTGTCAGCCAGCTACATCAATCTGATCGAAGGCAATCAGCGCCCGATCAGCGCCAATCTGCTTCTCACCCTGGCCCAGGTCTATGATTTCGATCTCAGCGATGTCGGCGGGGCAGATGACGCGCGCCTCGTCTCGGAGATGATGGAAGTTGTCCGCGATCCGACGCTTGAGGTCGGCGCCATCGGTAAGAACGACGTTGAAGAGATGGTGAATGCGAGCCCGGAGATCGCAAACGCCTTCCTTCGCCTTTATGCACGCCACCGCGATGTCACCATGCGTCTGCATTCCGATGCCAACATGCTCGCAGACCGCGAGAAGGTCGAAGTCCTCGAGGAGTCGGCGCGCAGCGTGGATGCGGTGCGCGAATTCTTTCACAAGCACCGCAACTATTTTCCTCAACTGGATGAGGCTGCCGAGATCTTTTCCGGCGAGCTCTTCCTCAGTACGGATGAGCCCCACACGGCGCTGACCGACCGGCTGAAAACCCGTCATGGCTATCAGGTGCGCATCGTTCCCGTAGATGTGATGCCCAACAAGCTGCGCTATTTCGACCGCCACCGGCGGCGGATCGACCTGTCGGAACTGCTGCGCCAGTCGGGACGCCGGTTTCAGCTCGCCGTTCAGATCGGCTTGCTGGAATACTCCGACATGATCCGGTCGCATATCGACGCGGCCGGTCTGCCGGATGAGACGTCGGAGGAACTCGCCTATGTGAGCCTTGCCAACTACTTCGCTGCTGCGCTGCTCATGCCCTATTCGCGCTTCCTGAAGGAATGTGAGGCCACGCGCTACGATATCGAATTGCTCAGCCACCGGTTCGGGGCGAGTTATGAGCAGGTCGCCCACCGCATGACGACCCTGCAGAAGCCGGAGGCGCGCGGCATCCCTTTCTTCTTTGTCCGGATGGACAGTGCCGGCAATGTCTCAAAGCGGTTTAGCGCAGGGCGCTTCCACTTTTCGAAGTTCGGCGGCGCCTGCCCGCTCTGGAACATCCATGACTGTTTCGCCACGCCGGATCAGGTGCGCACACAGATCATCCAGATGCCGGACAATACGACCTATTTCTCGATCGCGCGCACGGTCTCACGTGTTGAAGGTGCCTTTAACCGGCCTTCCAACAAATACGTGATCGGTCTTGGCTGCGACCTCGCCTATGCGCCGCGGCTTGTCTATGCGCGCGAGCTTAATCTCGATGCCATGGACACCACACCAATCGGGGTCAATTGCTATCTTTGCGACCGGCAGGACTGCCCATCACGCGCCCATGCGCCCCTCAACAGGAAGCTCGACTTCGACCCCCGCGCCAAGGGGATCTCGGTCTTCCGCTTCCACTCTGAAGACGACTAGCCAAAGCTCGCCCGGCACCGGCCCATAGCCGGACTTTCTTTCAAATTGCCGTCTGGCCCTTCCCGGTAAGTGCTTGTACAGCGCCCCGATGGATACATCTCATACCGACTTCCAGGCATCGCTCCAGCACGCCCTCGACAACAAGACCAAGCCTGTCGGCTCACTTGGACGGATTGAGGATCTTGCCGCTCGGCTGGCCACCATTCAGGGCACACTTACGCCCGTGGCCGATACTTGCCGGCTGACGATCTTCGCCGGTGACCACGGCATGGCGACGGCGGGTGTTTCCGCCTTTCCGCAGGATGTGACCCGGCAGATGGTCCTGAATTTCCTGTCCGGCGGCGCGGCCGCAAACGTGTTTGCCCGCACGCTCGGGATCGACGTCCAGGTTGTCGATTGCGGTGTGGCGGGAAGTCCCGTCGATCATCCGGACCTGATCGACGGGCGCATCGGGCCCGGAACGGCGAATGCGATTGAAGGCCCGGCCATGAGCACAGCAGAGCTCGACCTCGCCCTCTCCAATGGCCACGCCATAGGTCAGGAGGGACCGGAAGACGCGGTCTGCTTTGGCGAGATGGGGATTGGCAACACATCCTCAGCAAGCCTCCTCGCCAGTAAAATTCTCGGCCTTCCCGTCAGCGACCTTGTCGGGCGCGGCACCGGTCTTGAGGGCGACGGCCTTGATCGCAAGCGCCGCCTGCTCGAAGCAGCCGCCGGGCGGACTGCTGATGCGCTTGGCGCCCTTCAGGCCCTGCAGGAATATGGCGGCTTCGAAATCGCCACGATGGCAGGGGCCATGACAGGCGCTGCCGAGACCGGAAAGATCGTCATTGTCGATGGTTTCATCGCCACCGTCGCCGCACTCTGCGCGCGCGACATGTCTGAAAAAAGCGCGGAAAACTTCGTCTATGCCCACCAGTCGGCAGAGGCAGGTCACCAGCTTGTGCTCTCGGCGCTCGGCGCCCGCCCGCTACTCGATCTTGGCATGCGCCTCGGCGAAGGCACCGGTGCCCTTCTGGCCTGGCCGCTCATCAGGTCCGCCGCCGCCATGCTGCGTGATATGGCGAGCTTTGACAGCGCAGGGGTCAGCGGCCCCGCATGAAGGATGAAGCCGCCAAATTCCTTCTCGCCCTACAGTTCCTGACGCGGATTCCCCTCCCCCGCGCGATCGGCTTCACGCCGGAACGCATGGCTGGGACGCCAGCCTATTATCCGCTGGTCGGCATTATTATTGGCGGCGCCAGTGCCCTGATCTACTGGCTGGCTTCGCTCGCCCTGCCCCCTCTGGCCTCTGCGATACTCGCCCTCGCTGGCGGCCTTCTGCTGACCGGCGCCTTCCACGAGGACGGGCTCGCCGACACGTTTGACGGGATCGGCGGCGGCCTTAGCCGGGACAAGGCCCTCGCCATCATGAAGGACAGCCGCGTCGGCACCTATGGCTGCGCGGCGCTTACCATTGTGCTGCTTTCAAAGGCATCGAGCCTCACTGCGATGCCCCTGCAATTTGCCTGCCTCGCCCTGATCGCCGCTCACGCCCTATCGCGTCTTTCTGCCGTCCTTGTCATCGTGACCAGCCGCTATGTCCGCGACGAAGGCACGGGCAAGCCCGTCGCCTCCGGCCTTTCCACACGCGGACTCGCCATAGCGCTCGCCACCGGCCTTCTGGTCATCGCCGCATGGATCATGGTCGAGCCACCTGCCAGCATGCTTGCAGGCCTGGGCGGCCTCGTGGCCGGGCACCTCCTCATGCGCCTCTTCTTTGAGCGCAAGCTTGGCGGCTATACCGGAGATACGCTGGGCGCGGTTCAGCAGCTCAGCGAAACGGGCTTCTATCTCGGCCTGCTCGCATGGCTGTGATCCTTCTGCGGCATACGCGGCCAGATATTGAGCCCGGCATCTGCTACGGCATGAGCGACCTCCCGCTCGCCGCCACCTTCAAAACCGAAGCTGAGGCGCTTTTCGATACGCTGCCGCAAGCCAGCCTTGTCGTGGCGAGCCCCCTGTCGCGATGCAGACAGCTGGCAGACTACATCGCGGCGCGAAAGAACATCCCGCTGAGACTGGAGCCGCGCCTGCGGGAGATGGATTTCGGGCGCTGGGAAGGCCAGCCCTGGAACGACATCCCGCGCGCCGAGATCGATGCATGGGCGGAGGATTTCCTGCATGCACGCCCCCATGGCGGTGAGAGCGTCGCCATGCTGCGTGCCCGCACGCTGGAGGCGCTGGGCGAGTATCGCGGGCGGAAAGACAACACCTTGATTGTTACCCATGCCGGCGTCATCAAGGCCGCCCTTGCATCTGACGAAACGGCCGGTAGCCATGCCACGACGCTTGGTTTCGGCTGCTTCGTCACGCTGACTGACTGAAAGGACGCGCGATGAGCGAACAGGACAACCACACTGAAAAGATGAAGGCGCTCCAGGCCGAGCAGAAGAAAAAGACGTCCGAAGCGCGCGATCCGGGCCGCGGCCTGGTCCTGGTCCACACGGGCAATGGCAAGGGCAAGTCGAGTTCTGCCTTCGGCGTCATCATCCGGGCCCTTGGCTGGAAACAGAAAGTCGGCGTTGTCCAGTTCATCAAGGGCAAATGGATCACGGGCGAAAAGCAGTTCTTCATGACCCTGAAAGACCAGGTCGACTGGCACACAATGGGCGACGGCTTCACCTGGGACACACAGGACCGCGACCGCGACATCGCCGCCGCCGAAGCCGCCTTCGCCAGAGCCCGCGAGATGATGGAGAGCGGCACCTACGATCTCATCGTGCTCGACGAAATCAACATCGCCTTGCGGTATGACTATCTGGACGTGCATGCCGTCATCGACGGGCTGAAGGCCCGCTCAGACCGCACGAGCGTCATCCTGACCGGCCGCGATGCCAAGCCTGAGCTTTGCGACTATGCCGACCTGGTCAGCGAAATGACCGAGGTCAAACACCCCTTCAAGGCTGGGATAAAGGCCCAGCGCGGCATCGACTTCTGAAAAGTGCCGCTACGTCATGGGCTGCGAAGGGCATTGACAGACATTCGCACTTGCAACATCAGACCGCTCAGATGGTGCTCCCCTAACAGGGGGCTAAGAGGGAAGCCGGTGTAAATCCGGTGCTGTACCCGCAACTGTCAGCCGGGAGCTGATGGCCAACATGCCACTGGAACGCAAGTTCTGGGAAGGCGGCCAAAGGCGATGATCGGCGAGCCAGGAGACCTGCCATCGCGTCGTTCGTCCGGAGGCCGGGAAAAGTTCTCTGCGGGCGGGAAGGCTGATGCCTCTCCTTTTGTAACGACATCCAGAAAACCGGCTGGCCGCCCGCATGGGATCGCTCTCATGGGCCAGATAACGTCGTTATGAATTTCACCTGTCTTTCCGGGCGGCGGGGGTGTTGTAGAGGGGAATACCCATGTCGTACAAAACGGCACTTCTCAGCGCGGCTGCAATCGCCGTTGCCGCGCCAGCTTTTGCGCAAATCTCTGAAACAGAGGAAAACCGGCTCGGACCGGTCGTCGTCGAGGGCTCGCGCCTCGATCAGACCGCCACGGAAGTCGGCTCCAGCGTGAGCATCATTTCCGAGGAAGACCTCGAGCAGCTGAACCTCGACTTTGCTCTGGACGCCGTGGCGACCGCGCCTGGCGTCACCATCAACCAGAATGGCGCCTTTGGCGGCTCGGCAAGCGTCCGCATCCGCGGCGCCTCCTCCGGCCAGACCCTGGTGCTTATCGATGGCGTCCCGGTTGGCGACCCATCGACAACTGATGGCAGCTTCAATTTCGCCTATCTCGACACCGCAAATATTGAGCGCATCGAAATTCTCAAAGGTCCGCAATCCACGCTTTGGGGCTCGGATGCCATCGGCGGTGTCGTGTCCCTCACGACCAAGCAGCCAGAGCCCGGCTTTGGGGGCAGCGCCTTCGCCGAATACGGCTCGTTCAACACGCTCCGGGGCGGCGCCTCTGTCGAGGGCGCAAATGACACGGGCGATTTCCGGCTCTCTGCAACCGGCATCTCCACCGACGGCATTTCCAAGGCCGACGAAGACAATGGCAACACCGAAGACGATGCCTACGACTCCACCACGCTGTCTGCAAAAGGCGGCCTTAACCTGCCAAACAAAGCCCGTCTGGAAGCCACCGTCCTCTATAACGACGCCGAGTCCGAATATGACAGCTATTCTGGCGGCGCTCAGGGCAATGTCGCCGATGGCGACGAGGTCACGCAGAACGAGACGCTTTCAGGTAACGTCTCGCTTGAGCTTCCGCTCCTGGATGACCGCTTCGAGAACCTCTTCCTAGTGGGCTATTCCGACATCACGCGGGAAAACTTCACCGATGGCGCCCAGAGCTATTTCGCTGAAGGGGACCGCACCCTCTACCGCTATCAGGGCACGTTCAATATCAACGACATGAACACCCTCTCCTTCGGTGCAGAACGCGAGGAGACCACGGCGAATGACGAGGATGCCGCGCTCGATAGCCTGTTCGCCCTCTATGAGCTGAAGCCCGTCGAATCGCTGACACTGACCGCCGGGGTCCGCAACGATGACGACAATCGCTTCGGTTCGGAAACAACCGCGCGGGTGGCGGCCGCGTGGAACCCGACAGACCAGGTCACAGTCCGCTCAAGCTGGGGCCAGGGCTTCAAGGCCCCCAGCCTGTACCAGACCACTTATATCTGTACCTTCTGCGGCCTGACCGAGCCGAACCGCGACCTCAAGCCGGAAACATCCGAAGCCTTCGATATCGGCGTCGACTGGCGCTCAAGCGATGGGCGCGTAGAGGCAGGTGTCACCTATTTCGATCAGGATACAGAGAACCTCATCGATTTCTCCTACACCGCTGGCTACGACAACATCGCCCAGGTCGAAAGCAAGGGCGTCGAACTCTTCGCAGGCTATGTCCTGACCGACTGGCTGAGCGTCAACGGCAATTACACCTATATCGACGCTGAGGACGGTGACGGCAATGAACTCACCCGCCTGCCGGAACACTCCGGCAATGTCTCGCTCTCTGTCGATCCGGACGGGCCGTTTTCCGGGGCCGTTCTGGTCCGGTACAATGGCGACGAAGCCAATACGAACGGCACGACACTGGATGGCTGGACGCGCGTCGACCTGACAGGCCGCTATGCGCTCAATGAGAGCGTTGAGCTCTATGGGCGTGTCGAGAACCTGTTCGATGAGGATTACCAGCAGATCCTCGGCTATGGCACGCCCGGCCTTTCCGGCTCGGTTGGCCTGCGGCTGCGCTACTAGGAGCAGCTCATGTCGAGACTGGCGATCCTCTCTCTTCTCGGACTTGGCCTTGCCGCCTGCGGTGCCCCTCCCACACTGCAGACCGATGAAGCAAGCCGTCCGATGCGGATCGTCAGTCTCGACTATTGCGCCGACCAGTACGTCCTGAAACTTGCCGATGAGGATCAGATCCTCGCGATCTCGCCGGACGGCGTGAAGGGCTTTTCCTATATGCGCGAGGAGGCCGTTGGTGTCCCCACCGTGCGGCCCGTGGCCGAAGACGTCCTCCTCCTCAAACCGGACCTCGTCGTGCGCTCGTATGGGGGCGGCCCGAATGCGGAAGCCTTTTTTGAACGTGCAGGCGTGCCCGTTCTCACCGTGGGCTGGACCTCCAATGTCGATACTGAAGAAGTCGGCTCCATCCCTAGCCTGATCCAGCACATGGCCGATGGTCTCGGCCAGAGCGCGCGCGGCCGCCAGTTGGTAAAGGATTTCCGCGCCCGTCTCGCCGCCATCGACAAGCGGACGGATGGCGAAACCGCGCTCTATCTCACGCCGGCAGGCGTCACCACCGGCCCCGGCGCAATGGTTCATGAGATGCTGGTCGCGGCAGGCTTCACAAATTTTCAGGAGCAGCCGGGATGGCGATCCATCCCGCTTGAACGCCTCGCCTATGAGCGCCCCGATGTGATCGCGGCGGCTTTCTTTGACCAGAGAACCAATCACCCGGACTCCTGGAGCCCCATGAACCATCCTGTGGCGGAACGGAATATGGATGAGCTTCCCGTGGTCCCGCTCAAGGGCGCATGGACGGCCTGTGGGGGCTGGTTCATTCTTGACGCCATCGAAGCGCTGGCGGAAGGAGACGCATCTTGAGCGAACGTCTGCTTCTTTCCGGGCTGGTGGCGGCTTCCGTTCTTGCCATCTTTGCCGCCTGCCTTCTTGGCTCGACACCGCTTCCGCCAGAGCGGCTTCTGGCGGCATTCATGGGCGGCGCTGAGATGGGTGACCGGCTCGTCGTCTGGCAGATACGCCTGCCCCGCGCCATTGCCGCCTTCATCACGGGCGCAGCCCTCGGCATCAGCGGCGCCGCCTTGCAGGGCCTGCTACGCAACCCGCTGGCGGAACCGGGTGTCCTGGGTGTCTCAGCCTCGGCCTCCCTTTTCGCGACCTTCTCCCTCTATTACGGCCTCGCCGCGCTCTCACCCTGGGTGCTGCCCCTCGCCGCCATTGCAGGCGCCCTTGCCGCGACCGCATTGATCGCGCTCGCCGCCATTCGTACACGCTCGGTAGTGACGCTCATCCTGATCGGTGTCGGTCTTTCCAACTTCTCCGGCGCCGCGATGAGCCTGCTCATGAACCTCGCGCCCAACCCATTTTCCCTCTCCGACATGATCAACTGGATGCTTGGCTCTGTGGCCAATCGCAGCTTTCAGGAAGTAGGGCTCGCCGCCCCCTTCATTGTTGCAGGCAGCGCCATCCTGCTTATGTCGCGCCGCGGCCTGTCTGCCCTGACCCTTGGCGAAGAAGCGGCCACTGGCGTCGGCCTCAATCTGCGCAATCAACGTATCCTGACAGTTCTGGGCGCGGGGCTAGCAACCGGTGGATCGGTCGCGCTGGCAGGCGCCATCGGTTTCGTCGGCATCGTCGCGCCGCACATCATCCGGCCCTTTGTCAAACATGATCCGGCGCGATCCCTCATCCCGTCCGCGCTTCTCGCTGGCCTGTTTCTCGTTCTTGCAGACATCGGCGTGCGCCTGCTGCCCACGTCCAATGAGCTCAAGCTCGGCGTCGTGGCATCGCTGATCGGCGCGCCGGCCTTTGTCTGGATCGCGATGAGGAGGCGCGCCCTCAATGGCTGATCTCGTCACCCGCAACCTCTCTGTGAAAGCGGGCAAGGCCACGCTCGTTCACGGGGCGCATCTCAGTCTGGCGCGGGGCGAGCTTGTCGCTCTTCTGGGCCCCAATGGGGCTGGCAAGACCAGCCTGCTTCGCTCCGCTCTCGGCCTGGAAAAACGTGCCTCCGGGGAGGCTTTTCTAAGTGGCGCCGACAGCGAAAAGCTCTCGCCCATGCAGCGGGCGCGCCGCGTCGCCTATCTGCCGCAACAGCGCCCGCTCGCCTGGCCGAACACCGTCCGCGATGTCGTCGCCCTCGGCCGCTTCGCCTATGGCGCCGCCCCTGGCCGGCTCAGCCCCGACGATGCAGCCGCTGTCGAACGGGCCATGGAGTTGTGCGACCTTACCGCATTCGCCGAGCGCCAGACCGACACGCTCTCGGGTGGCGAACTTGCCCGCGTTCATTGCGCCCGGGCCTTCGCAGCCGATGCGCCGCTCCTCATCGCGGACGAGCCTGTCGCCGCCCTCGACCCGCGCCACCAGTTCCGCGTGATGGACATGATCCGCCGCTTTGTCGACGAGGGGGGCGGCGCCCTCGTCGTCCTTCACGATATTGCCCTTGCCGCGCGATACGCGACCCGGATGGTCTGGATGAAGGATGGGGATATCGTTGCCGATGGCACGCCCGAACAGACGCTGACCGAAGCCCGTATGGCAGAGATTTATGGCGTGCGCGCACATATCGATGGCCGCTCGGTGGAGATTGAAGGGGCCATATGACGGCAAAGGCATTGATGCTTCAGGGGACGGGCTCTGATGTCGGCAAGTCCGTCCTGACCGCCGCCCTGTGCCGGCTCGCAAGACGCCGCGGCATGAGCGTCGCCCCTTTCAAACCACAGAACATGTCAAATAACGCGGCCGCCTGTGCCTCTGGCGGAGAAATTGGCCGCGCGCAGGCGCTTCAGGCCATGGCCTGCGGGCTGGAACCGCACACTGATTTCAACCCCGTCCTCCTGAAGCCGGAAACCGACCGGCGCGCGCAGCTGGTCGTGCATGGAAAGGCCGTCGGCGCGATGGATGCGGCCCATTATATGACCCATCGCGGTGAGCTGCTGGACCGGGTCATGGAAAGCTTCGACCGGCTGACGGCGGCCCATGATCTTGTCATCGTGGAGGGCGCAGGCAGCCCTTCGGAAATCAACCTGCGTGCCCGAGACATTGCAAATATGGGATTTGCCAGACGCGCCGGCGTCCCGGTCTGTCTGATCGGAGACATCGACAAAGGCGGCGTGATCGCAAGTCTGGTCGGCACGAAGACGGTTCTGGACCCGAGCGATGCCGCCATGATTACGGGCTTTCTGATCAACAAGTTCCGCGGCGACCCGGCCCTGTTTGAGGAGGGAGTAAACGCCATCGAAGAACGGACAGGCTGGCCCTGTTTCGGTGTCATCCCATGGCTTACCGCCACCGCCCACCTTCCAGCCGAAGACGCGGTGACGCTGGAACGGCCCTCAAGGCCAGCAGGCGGGACGCTGAGGATTGTCGCTCCGATGCTCTCCCGCATGGCGAACTTCGACGATGCCGACCCCCTGAAACAGGAAACCGGTGTCGCCTTTGAGTGGGTGAGACCCGGACAGCCGATCCCACGCGATGCCGATGTGATTATCCTGTTCGGTACCAAATCGACGCTGGGCGACCTCGACTTCCTGCGGCAGCAGGGCTGGGACCATGACATTATCGCCCATGCCCGGGCGGGCGGGCGCGTGCTCGGGATATGTGGCGGCTACCAGATGCTCGGCAAGCGTGTCCTAGATCCGGACGGCGTTGATGGCGAGCCCGGAGAGGCCCCCGGCCTCAGCCTTCTCGATGTGGAGACCGAAATGACAGGCAATAAAATGGTTGCGCCTACACTTGGTCATTGCGTTCTTGGCCAGGCGAAGGTCTCCGGCTATGAAATCCATACCGGCAGAACCACTGGCCGCGATACACAGCGCCCCATGTTCCGCCTGGGCGGCGTCGATGATGGCGCACGAAGCGCAAGCGGCAGTATCCAGGGCACCTATCTTCATGGCGCTTTCTCAAGCGACAGCTTCCGCCGGGCCTGGCTGGAAGAGATAGGCGGCGCTGGCGATGCGGCCCTCAATTACGGACAATCGGTTGAAGACGCGCTGGACGCGCTGGCAGACGGGGTTGAAGCGGCCGTGGAGACCGACCGTCTTTTTGCCGCCGCACGCCAGCCCGGCTGGCAGCCTCAGACCTGATGACACCTGCCTCGCTCATGCTGGCCGCCTGGGCGATTGAAGCGGCGTTCGGCTGGCCGGGCTGGCTTTACCGGCTCGTCCGTCATCCGGTCGTCTGGTTCGGCGCTCTGATCGCTTTTCTTGAGACCCGGCTCAACCGGCCTGCCCTCTCTCACAGGCTGCGCTATGTGCTGGGCGCCGGGGCCAGCCTGCTCGCCATTTCGCTGGCAACCTGCCTCACCTTTCTGATCGCCAGAGCACTGGCGGGCAGCTGGGCTGGATTTGTTATTCAAGCGTTTATCGCGTCCAGTCTGCTGGCCTCCCGCAGCCTCTACCAGCATGTCGCCAACGTGACCGCGCCCCTCATCGCCGGTGACCTGCCGGGTGCGAGAAAGGCCGTCTCGCTCATTGTCGGGCGCGACCCGGCGCAACTGGATGAGGCCGGGGTGGCGAGAGCCTCCATTGAAAGCCTTGCTGAAAACGCCTCCGATGGTGTGATCGCGCCCCTCTTCTGGGGCGCGCTGCTCGGCCTGCCAGGCCTTTCCGCCTACAAGGCCATCAACACGCTCGACTCCGTCATCGGACACCGCAACAGCCGCTACGAAGCCTTTGGCGGTTTCGCCGCCCGGCTGGACGATCTCGCAAACCTCATCCCTGCCCGCCTCACAGGGCTCGTCATTGGTCTCGCCTCCAGGAGACCTGCTGCCCTGAACGTCATGCTGCGCGAGGCGCGAAAGCACAGATCCCCCAATGCCGGCTGGCCCGAAGCAGCGATGGCAGGCGCACTCGGCGTGCGCCTTTCAGGTCCGCGTATCTATGGCGACAGGACAAGCGAGGAGCCCTGGCTTAACGGGGCCGCCCGCGACCCGGATGGCAACACAGTCTCACGGGCCCTCCGTCTCTATGTCCGGGCGCTGTTCGGTGCCGGGCTTCTCCTCGCCAGCCTTGCCCTGCTACAAGCCACAATATGAGACACGACCTGGTTCATGGCGGCGCGCTCGACCGGATGAAGGCGGCTTTCCCAGAGGCGCCCCTGCCCTGGATAGACCTCTCTACCGGCATAAACCCCTGGCCCTATCCGGTTGGCGAGGTCGCGGCGGGGGCTTTCCAGCATCTGCCGACACACAACGCCTATGAGGCATGCAGGCAAGCCATGGCGGCAAACCTCTCCGCGCCCGCCGGATCTCTCACCCTGGCGCCCGGCAGTGAGCTGCTGATCCGCTTGCTGCCCAGCCTCATCTCACCGAGGCGCGTCGCAATCCTTTCCCCCAGCTATGGAGACCATGCCGCGACATGGCAGGCCGCAGGCGCTGAGACTATCCTTTCACCCCATCCCCTGCAGCTTGCCGATGAGGTTGATGCCGTCGTCGTCTGCAACCCGAACAATCCCGACGGGCAGCGCTTTGAACCATCTGCCCTGCTCACGGCCGCTGCAAAGCTCGCCCGGCGCGGCGGCTGGCTCATTGTCGACGAAGCATATGCCGACCTCGATCCCGCCCTTAGCCTCACCCCCCATGGCGGCGCCGCCGGACTGATCCTCCTCCGCTCCTTCGGGAAGTTTTTCGGCCTCGCGGGCCTGCGGCTCGGTGCGCTCTGGGCGCCGCAGGACATAAGCTCGCGATTGCGGTCGCTTTTGGGTGTCTGGCCACTGGCTGGCCCGGCTCTCGAAATCGGGGCGCGCGCCTATCAGGACGCAGAATGGCAGACCGAAACGCGCAGCCGGCTCGCAGAAGCGCGTCGCCGTCTAGACGCCATTCTTTCCGGCAACGGGCTGACCATCGCCGGGGGCACCGACCTTTTCCGCCTAGTCGAAACAAGCGACGCAACAAAACTCTGGGAAGCCCTTGCCAGACAGGGCGTGTATGTCAGGCGGTTTGGCTGGAGCGAGCGTCTCATCCGCATCGGCCTGCCACCCACTCCGACTGCCGAAGACCGCCTTGCCACAGCCCTCTCAACCCTTGAGCCGTAGAGGCAGACCCGCCGCGACAAATTCCACGACATCGCAGACCTCAGCCACTCTCTGGTTCAGACGTCCCTGCGCATCGCGGAAATCGCGCCCGAGCGGCGTCTCGGGCACCAGACCGAGTCCAATTTCATTTGAAACGAGAAAGACGGGCAGCTCCACGCTCGATAGCGCGTCGCACAGGCGGCCTGTCTCGCTTTCCAGTGTCCGCCCATGATGCATGAGGTTGGACAACCACAGCGTCAGGCAGTCGACCACCACGGCCTCGTCTTCAGCCCCGGCCTCTATGGCCGGCACAAGATCAAGCGCCGCCTCAACGGTGCGCCACCCGTCTCCACGGTCCGCCTGATGCCGCGCGATCCGGCGGCTCATCTCCTCATCCAGAGGCTCAGCCGTCGCGATATAAAGGCGCTTCGAAGCGGCCTGTTCGGCCAGTTTCTGCGCCCGGCGGCTCTTGCCCGACCGCGCCCCGCCAAGAAGAAATGTCGTTGCCATACCGCTGGATACCCCGGCGCCTTGCTGCGGTCCATCCGGGGCGCCCAACGTCTCTCACGGCTTGCCCTCAGGCTAGGTAGATTCCCGCATTTGCCGGCCTCGGCCCCAAAGGCACGCTGTCCGGTAGACATGAGATCGGACGAAAAAGACATGGACGGATCGTTTTCCACAGCGTTCGACACGCCTGCCGAAACGCAGAAGACCGCTGTCTCCCCGCAATTTTCGCGCACGGTGGACCGCTTCCTCGCAGAAGACCTTACCGAAGACCTGCGCGCGGCCGGCCGGGCGACGACAGGTCTCAAATCTCCCGCATGGGCCTGCGAAGCATGGCGCCGGAAACTGCTCGACAGGGGATGGCTCGCGCCCAGCTGGCCAAAGGCGCATGGCGGCGCGGGATGGACAACGGCCGAACGGCTCTATTTCGAACAGCGCTGCGCCGAGAACGACGCGCCCCTCATCATGTCCTCTGGTATCCGCACAATCGGCCCCCTCCTGATGCAGGAAGGCACGCCCGAACAGAAAGCCTGCTACCTCCCAGCTATCTTGTCCGGCGAACATGAGTGGTGTCAGGGTTTTTCTGAAGCTGGCGCCGGATCCGATCTTCCCGCCCTATCCATGAAGGCAGATCCTCAAGGCGATCACTTCCTTCTCAATGGCACAAAGCTCTGGACCAGCTTCGCTGAGTACGCGACCCATATGTATATGCTGGCCCGGTCCGAAGCCGGGTCTGTCGGGCGTGATGGTCTTGTCTTCCTGCTGGTCGACATGTCTCTGCCCGGGATCGAGGTCCGCCCCATACGCTGTATCGATGGCTCGGAAGAGATCTGCGAAGTTCATTTCGACAAGGTGAAAGTCCCAGCCGGCGCGTCGGTTGGGAAGGCAGGCGATGGCTGGCGCATTGCGCGGGTGCTGATGAAGATTGCCCGCTCCAACAACACCACGACAGGCACGCTCCGGCAGGCCTGGCGCGCCGCCGCACGCTATGTGAAAGCGGCCCCAGGTGAGCCCGCCCTGAAGCAAAGACTGGACCTGCTGGATGCAGAAATCACCGGCTTCGAGGCGCTTGAGGCGCGCCTTTCAAAACCCTGCGATCACTTAAACGATGCGGCCCGGTCGTCCATGATGAAGCTCCGCGCGAGCGAGCTTCACCAGGCGATTACCGAAGTCGGTCTCGACGCTGCCCCGCATGATGAGAAGGCTCTCGCAAAATACTTCTTCACTCGCGCGGCGACCATCTATTCAGGGACAAGCGAGATTCACCGCAACAGCCTCGCCCGCACGATTGGCTGCCCCTAGCGTCCCTCTTCCTGTTCGAAACCTCCGCGCCTAACCCGCAATGGCGTGGCGCTTGGCCGCCTCCACAAGACGCGGGTCGAGCGCGGCGGCCACGTTGCGGATCAGGAGACGCGCAGTGGCAGGCACGCTGACCTTCAGCCCATCGACCTTGCAAAGGTCATGCTCTTCCAGCTGGCGCAGGCGGGCCAACGCCGCATCGAATTCATGCCGGTCATACCCAAAGCGCTGCAGGACCTCGCCAAGATCGACTTTCAGCTCACACAGAAGGCGTTCGATGGCATAGGCGCGCATCTCGTCCTTGCCGGTGCGTTCGATCCCCCGCGCGATGGGCAGCTTGCCATCGAGCACCGCGTTGCGCCATTCGATGAGCCCTTTCTCCCCCTGCGCATAGCCCTTGGGGAAAGCAGAAATCGCGGTCTGGCCAATCCCGATGAGATAGCGGCTCGGATCGTCCGTATAGCCTTGAAAATTGCGATGCAGCCGCCCGTCCCGGGCCGCCACGGCAAGGCCGTCATCCGGCAGCGCGTAATGGTCGAAACCGATATCGGCATAGCCCGCCGCCTCGAAAATGCGGGCGGCCGCCTCGGCCTGGCGCATCCGCTCGGCGAGGCCCGGCAGGTCATTCTCGGAGATGGCGCGCTGGTGCTTGGCAAACCACGGCACATGCGCATAGCCGAAGACCGACACGCGGTTGATACCGGTCTCCGCGCAATAGCGCGCAGCCTCTTCAATATCCTCGACATGCTGACAGGGCAGCCCGTACATCAGATCCGCGTTCAGCGCCTTGATTCCGGCCCGGCGAAGGGACGCGATATGACGCGTAATGACAGCGCGCGGCTGGATCCGGTTTATCGCCTTTTGCACAGGCAGGCTGAGCGTCTGGATGCCCAGGCTGGCCCGCGTCACACCGCTATCGGCCATCGCCTCGACCATGCCGTCGGACAGCACGCGCGGATCGAGTTCGACAGAAAACTCCACATCGTCGGCAACCGGCAAACGCGCCCTTATGTGCGATGTCAGCCGCCGAAAATCGTCGGGCGAGAGGGCATTGGGGGTGCCCCCGCCAAAATGAAGGTTGCGAACCACGCCCTCACCGATCTCATCTGCCCAGAGGTCGACTTCCTTGAGCAGGACGTCGAAATAGGATGCAATGCGGTCATAACCGTTCGGTACGGACGTCGCGCAGCCGCAATACCAGCAGAGTTTGCGACAAAACGGGATATGGACATAGACCGACAGCGCTTCGCCCGCAGGAATGCCGGACAGCCAGTCTTTGACCGTCCCCTCATTGATGCTTTCATTGAAGTCGACCGCCGTCGGATAGCTCGTATAACGGGGCACCTGCGCGCCAGCGAACTGGATCCAGTCGTCTCTCATGCCTGCCATCTCCTGCATCAAAGGGTCTGGCAGAAACTATCGCGGGCCGGCATGCCCGGTCTTTAAGTAGACCTACTTATCCGGCTCGTCGGCCGGGCGGTCTTCATCGATCAGGATACGGGCAGCCGCTCCGTCCGGGTCATCGAACTGACCAGCCCGCACGGCCCAGATGAAACTCAAAAGCCCTGTCAGACCCAGCAAGAGCGCGACAGGAATGAGGAAGACCAGCATTTCCATCGTCTATCTCCTTTTCCAGCCGGGCCGCAGCGCATTCAGCGTCACGATGAGGGACGAGCCGGACATGGCGATCGCCGCCACCAGAGGCGTGGCAAACCCTGCCACCGCAATCGGAACCGCAATCATATTATAGACGGCCGCCAGAGAAAAGTTCTCCACCATGCGGCGGCGCGCGAGGCCAGCCGCCTCGATCATTGTCAGGATCGCTCCGAGACCTGTCCCGGTATAGACGCCGTCGCTGGCCGACTGGCTCACATCCATGGCACCGCCCGGCGCCAGCGAGGCATGTGCGAGCGACAGCGAGGCTGCATCATTGAGGCCATCGCCGATCATCAGCACCTTGCGGCCTTCGGCGCGCAATGCTTCCAGACGCGCCACCTTGTCGGCCGGGCTCGCCCCCGCCTTCCAGTCGCTGACGGACAGGGCGCTCGCGATGGACGCCACAGCGTCTTCCCGGTCGCCGGAAAGGATCTCCACCGAGATCCCCCTGGCCCGCAGCTCTTCAACCACATCGCCCGCGCCGGGGCGAAGCGCATCCTCGAACATGAAGGGATGAGCGGGATGATCGCCTTCGCTATACCAGAGCTGTAGCTGGGTCGTTCCGGCGGCGGGCGCGGCGCCTGTCCACTCGGCAGACCCCAGCCGGCAGGGCACACCGTCAATCTCGGCTTCGAGCCCAAGGCCCGGATGTTCCTTGACGTGCGGCGCGACCTGACCGGCACCGGCCGCCGACACCACGGCGCGTGACAGTGGGTGGCGCGAAGCCCGTGCAAGACGTGCTGCCCGCTGGACAAGGGCCTCATCGCCTTCAACCCGGATCAGCTCCGGCTCGCCAAGGGTCAATGTGCCAGTCTTGTCGAAAACGATATGATCGCATTCCGCAATCCGTTCGAGCGCGTCGCCCGAACGCAGGAAGACGCCCTTGCGGAACAGGCGCCCGGCGGCGACGACCTGAACGACAGGCGCAGCCAGCGCCAGCGCGCAAGGACAGGTGATGATCAGCGTGGAGACCGCGATCATCAGCGCATCGCGCACCCCTGCCCCGGCCAGAAGCCAGCCAAGCAGGGTCAGCGCAGCCGTCGTATGAACCAGCGGAATATAGAGCGAGACAGCCTTGTCCGCGATGCGGCGATACTTGGAACGGCGCTGCTCGCCCGCCTCCAGCATGCGTGCGATGTCGGCCAGCAGGGAATCGCTGGCGGCCGCGATGGCCCGCCCGCGAAGAGGCTGGGTGAGGTTGATCGAACCGGCGAAAAGCCGCGCCCCCGGCGCAATCGCGCGCGGCAGGCTCTCGCCGCTGACAAGGCTCTCATCGGCCTCACTGATGCCGTCGATGACATCGACATCCACGACGAGGCGTTCGCCCGGCGCGACGAGGACAATATCGCCGGGCACAATCTCATCGGCGCGCACAGACCGCGCGCCTGCGCCCTCAACACGGGTCACGGTGCGCGCCTGCAGGGCGGCCAGGTCATGGGCCGCAGCATGGGTCCGGCGCCGCAGACGGGCATCGAGGAACCGGCCGATCAGCAGGAAGAAAAGCAGCATCACCGCAGCGTCGAAATAGGCGTGTTCGCCGCCCCGGATCGTCTCTGCCACGCTGACACCCAGCGCGAGCAGCACCGCCAGCGAAATGGGAACATCCATATTGGCATGGCCCCGGCGCAGGACCGACCAGGCCGACTGGAAGAAGATACGGCCGGAGAAAAGGGCCGCCGGCAGGGCGATGGCCCCGGATATGGCATGCATGACCCGGCGCGTTGTCTCACCCATCTCGCCATGTCCGGACCAGACAGAGACAGACAGCAGCATCACATTTGCCGCCGCGAAGGCTGCCACAGCCATCGCAATGAGGAGCTTTCGTTCTTCACTCTTGGCAGCGCTGTCTGCCGCATCGGGCGAAAAGGGGGCAACGCCATAGCCAAGCCCCGACACGGTTTCCGCGATCCGGTTGGCGTCGAGTGTTCCGCGCCAGCGCACATCGAACCGGCCATTGGATAGGTTGAGACGCGCCTGCGTCACGCCCGGCAGGGCCTGGACAGACTTCTCGATCTTGGAGAGGCAGCCTGCGCATTTCGCGCCGCGCACCGTCAGCTGGAGCGCGTTGCCCTCAGCAGACCGGCGGACAAAGGCGCTGATATCGCCGACGCCGCTCTCCTCTGCCGGAGAAAGGCCGCTCGGGCAGCCTGGGGTGATGTCGCCAGCAGTGCTCACGGCACCCTCACATCCTTGCGGGCCTCCAGCGAGACATCGCTCGAACCGCCCGTTGCGGTCACGATAAGCTCCCACTGGCCGCTGGTGATCTCGGGCAGGTCTGCGGCGTAATAGCCAGGCTGTCCGGCAGCGGTCAGCTCGACTGTCACATCCTCTGCCCCTGTGGCGAGGCGGCGAAGCTTGGCGCTGACGGCAAGGCCCGTCACCGGCGTCTCATCGGCGTCGGTCACCTGGACGGCCACACGGTCGGCCCCGGAAAGCCCGGCACGCACGGTCCAGCCAAGCTCGGCCTGCGCGCGGCGGGCCTCGAGCGTGTCGTTATAATGCAGGCCCTGAAGATAGGACTTCTCCACATCCTCACCCGGAAAGCTGGTGATGGCCGAGTAGAGAAAGAAGCCGTTCACCGTGAACATGACGCCGAAGAAGGCGAGCATGATGAGAAGGACATGCCATCCCTTGAGCTGGCCTTCACGAGGGGCCCCGGCGTGCAGTGCAGTGCTCATGTTCTAGTCTCCCGGCGCCATGAAACTTGTGCGGTTTCCATGAAGCTCGCCTGTTGCGGTGTCCTGAAGAAGAAGGGTGAAGTGGTCGCGCCCGTCGGCGGCATCCTCTGGCACAGTTACAAAGAAGCGGTAACGGTCCACACCATTCGAGGCCACAGGAAGAGTGATGCGGCCCTGTTCATCGGCCTCAATCCCGACAACCTCCAGCTCCATCCCGTCCATGCCGTTCGCCTCAAGGGTCATCGCCCGCGTCTCACCCGACTTGTTGACGAGCTTCAGCGTATAGCCGTTGCGCACATTCCCATCGGAGAGGCGCACATAAGGCGGCGAACGGTCCTTGAGCACATTGACCTCAAAGGTGCCGCGATTGAGCAAGCCCCAGGCCATGAGGCCCGCAATCGCAACCATCAGCACCGAATAGAGCACGGTGCGCGCCCGGATCAGCCTGTATTTTGTTGGCAGGCCCGCAGCACGGCGGGCGACGGCCACGTCGGTATCATAGGCGATGAGGCCGGTCGGCCGGTCCACCTTTTTCATCATCTGGTCGCAGGCATCGATGCACAGCGCGCAATGGATGCACTCCAGCTGCGCCCCATCGCGGATATCGATCCCCATCGGGCAAACCTGCACGCACTGCTTGCAGTCGATACAGTCGCCGCGCCCTTCCCAACTTTCGCCCTTGCGGTGCGGCCCGCGCGGCTCGCCGCGGTCATAGCGATAGGTCACATTGAGCGCATGCTCATCGGTGAGCGCTGCCTGGATACGCGGCCACGGGCAGAGATAGGTGCACACCTGCTCACGCATCGTGCCGGCAAGGGCATAGGTGGTGAAGGTCAGGATACCGGCAAACCAGTAGGCCGACAGCGGCGCCTCCCCGATAAAGAAGGTCTGCGCAATCATCCGGGCGTCGTGGAAATAGAGAATGAACGCGCCCCCTGTCAGGAAGGCGATGATCAGCCAGACGATATGCTTGCCGACCTTCCGCCAGAGCTTGTTGAAGCTCATCGGCTTGGCATCGAGACGCATCCGGGCGGCCCGGTCGCCCTCAAAGGCGCGCTCCACCCAGATATAGAGATCGGTCCAGACCGTCTGAGGACAGGCATAGCCGCACCAGACCCGCCCGAAGAGCGACGTCACCAGGAAGAGGCCCAGCGCGGCAAGGATCATCAGCCCCGCCATGTAGTAGGCTTCCTGCGGCCAGATCTCGATCCCGAAGAAGAAGAACCGCTCCCCCGCAAAGTCCGCCAGCACCGCCTGGTCCGGCACACCGACTCCCCGCTCCCAGCGCAGCCATGGCACCAGGTAGTAGATACCCAGCAAGGCAGCCATGGCGATCCACTTCACCGTCCGGAACTTGCCATGGGCAAGCTTCGGATAGATCTGCTTGCGCTTGGCATAGAGATCCTGCGGCGGCGGAGCCGGTGGCGGGGATTTGGAACTTATGAGGGTTACGCGGTTCATCGGATTGGCCTATTCACCCCCACCCAGAGAGTGGACATAGACGGCCAGCGCCTTGATCGTCTGCTCGTCGAGACGCTCACTCCAGGCTGGCATATGGGCATTCCGGGCATTGTAGACGGTGTTGTACACATCATCATACTCGCCGCCGAAGACCCAGATATCGTCGGTCAGGTTCGGGGCACCGACGGTGCGGTCACCCTTGCCGTCCTGCCCGTGGCAGGTGGCGCACTGGGCCGCAAAGATTTCGGCGCCGCGTGCACGGGAGGCCTCATCTGCGACCTCGCGCCCCGACAGCGACAGGACGTGGCTGACGACGTCGTCGATCTGCTGACGCTCCAGAAGGCCGTCCCGGCCAAAGGCGGGCATCATCGAGAACCGGGTTTCCGGATCCTCTTCATGCCGGATGCCGTGCTGGATCGTCTGCTGGATCCCGTCCAGAGAGCCGGTCCAGAGCCAGGAATCGTCGGCCAGCGTCGGATAGCCCTTCGCCCCGCGGCCACCAGCGCCGTGACAGGTCGCGCAATTGTCCCCGAAGGCACTTTCGCCCGACGCCATGGCAAACTGCTGGAGCCCGCGGTCCGTCTCGATCTCCTCGAGGCTGGCTGTCAGCAGGGCTGCACCGGACTCGCTGCGCTGGGAGCGCAGGCTTTCGACCTGCTCGGCCACCGCGATACGGTCGGACTGGCCTGCGAGACCCCGGGTATTCGTGCCGAGGCCGGGCAGCGCCGGCAGGGCCGGCATGACAACCATATAGCCAACAGAGAAGGCGATGGTCGCGTACCAGATATAGAGCCACCAGCGCGGGAGCGGATTGTTCAGCTCCTTGATGCCATCCCATTCATGGCCTGTGGTCTCCACGCCGGTTGGCTGGTCGATATCCTTGTGGTGTTCACTCATCTCCCGGCTCCCGGTCTGAAAGTGGAAGGCTTGCAGCCTTGTCGAATTTTTTCTGGTTTTTGGGCCAGAGCGCGTAGGCCAGAACGGCGGCGAAAATCGCCACGAAGTAGATCAGGCCGCCGGTCTGGGCGAAGCTGGACAGTTTCTCATACATGTCTCTTTCCTCCCTAGCGCGCGTTCATGAGGTCTTCGGCTTCGTAGGTGGAGAAATCCACCAGCGTGCCGGTCATCTGAAGGTAGGCGACGAGGGCATCCATCTCG
Organism: uncultured Henriciella sp.; assembly: GCF_964005855.1. Lineage (NCBI taxonomy): Bacteria > Pseudomonadati > Pseudomonadota > Alphaproteobacteria > Hyphomonadales > Hyphomonadaceae > Henriciella > uncultured Henriciella sp. The sequence goes on along the minus strand of NZ_CAXFSW010000001.1, from coordinate 102,558 downwards.
GTGATACGGTCCGGATCGCGGTCGAAGTCGCGGATCTGGACAGTCCCCTCGCGGCCGGACGCCTCGGTGTAACGGGCCACAAGCGCATCCTGCTCATCGAAATAGATGTCCGGATCGGCCTGGGCCTGAAGGTCGTTACTGGCGTTCTCGATCATCTCGTCGGTATAGGGCACGCCCACCGCACGAAGCGCCTTCAGATCGTCCTCGATATTGCGATAGTCCAGCGACTTCTCGGCGAGGAAGGCATAGGGCGGCATGATCGATTCAGGCACCAGGGCGCGCGGATCGATCAGATGGTCGACATGCCATTCGTCCGAATACTTGCCGCCGACGCGGGCCAGATCCGGCCCTGTGCGTTTGGAGCCCCACTGGAACGGGTGGTCATACATCGACTCCGCAGCCAGTGAGTAGTGGCCATAGCGCTCCACCTCGTCGCGCAGCGGACGCACCATCTGCGAGTGGCAGACATAGCAGCCTTCGCGCAGATAGATGTTACGGCCGGCCACTTCGAGCGGGGTGTAGGGGCGCATGCCTTCCACTTTCTCGATGGTGTTATCCATGTAGAAGAGCGGCGCCATCTGGATGATCCCGCCAATCGACACCGTAATCAGGATGCCGATCGTGAGGATGAGCGAGTGGCGTTCGAAGACGCCGTGTTTATTGATGAGTCCCATTGGTCCTCGACGCTCCTATTCAGCGGGCTGCAGCTCAGCGGCTGCCGGCGGTTGGCTTACGGGTTTGGCATCGGCGGGCTGGTTGATGCGCGCATCACCTCTCGCGGTACGGATCAGGTTGTAGCACATGATCCCGGCGCCGCTGAGGTAGAGCAGGCCGCCCACCATACGGATGATATAGCTGATATGCTTGGCCTCGACGGTCTCCACGAAGCTGTATTCGAGGAAGCCGAAATCGTTATAGGCGCGCCACATCAGGCCTTCCATGATACCGGCGAACCACATCGACACGATGTAGAAGACGATACCGATGGTCGCGAGCCAGAAGTGCCACTCCACAAGCGCCATCGAGTAGAGGCTCTTGCGCTTCCAGAGCCACTGCGTGAGGCAGTAAAGCGCACCGAAGGAAATGAAGCCGACCCAGCCCAGGGCACCCGAGTGCACGTGGCCGATACCCCATTCGGTATAGTGGCTGAGCGAGTTCACAGCGCGCACCGACATGAGCGGGCCTTCGAAGGTCGACATGCCATAGAAGGCGAGCGAGACGACCATCATGCGCACGACAGGGTCGGTACGAAGCTTGTCCCAGGCGCCCGACAGGGTCATGACGCCGTTGATCATGCCGCCCCAGCTTGGCATCCACAGCATGATCGAGAAGGTCATGCCAAGGGTCTGCGCCCACTGCGGAAGGGCGGTGTAGTGAAGGTGGTGCGGACCTGCCCAGATATAGATGAAGATCAGCGACCAGAAGTGAACGATGGACAGGCGGTAGGAATAGACCGGCCGGTCAACGCGCTTCGGAATGAAATAGTACATGATGGCGAGGAAGCCGGTCGTCAGGAAGAACCCGACGGCGTTGTGGCCGTACCACCACTGGGTCAACGCATCCTGCACGCCCGAAAAGAGCTGGTAGCTCTTCGACGAGCCGAGCGACACGGGCAGCGAGAGATTGTTCACGATGTGGAGCATCGCGATGGTCACGATGAAGGACAGGTAGAACCAGTTCGCCACATAGATATGCGGCTCCTTGCGCTTCCACAGCGTGCCCAGGAAGATGATCAGATAGGCGACCCAGACGATGGTCAGCCAGAGGTCGGCATACCATTCCGGCTCGGCATATTCCTTCGACTGGGTAATCCCCATGAGATAGCCGGTGGCGGCGATGACGATGAAGAGCTGATAGCCCCAGAAGACGAACCAGGGCCACATCCCGCCGAAGAGACGCGCGCGTGTGGTGCGCTGAACGACATGGAAGCTGGTGGCCAGAAGCACGTTACCGCCAAATGCAAAGATCACCGCGGAGGTGTGCAGCGGGCGCAGACGGCCGAAATTGGTCCAGCCAAGCTGATCGAGATAGAAAATGTTCGGCCAGGTCAGCTGGCAGGCGATGATGACGCCGACCAGGAGACCGGCAATCCCCCAGAACATGGAGGCCGCCACACCGAACTTGACGAGCGTGTCTTCATAACGCGTCTCATCGAACGGGTCGCGATCGCCGAGCTTGCCCGCCCAGAGGCCGATACCGATCAGCCAGAGCGCAATCGCGGAAAAGAACAGGAGCGCATGCACTCCCATCAGACGGTCTGCTGCGTTGCCAGCGATCAGGATCGCCAGAACCGCAAAGACGCACAGAAACGCAGCCACCATGCCGGTGCTGCTATCCCTTGCGCCCTTCTTAAGGATGCTGGTGCTCAATTTGCCTTCCCCTCAAACTAGGGCCCGCACCGGAAGCGGTGGCGGGTCTCTTCATGCTCGAGGGATTACGAAAGGGACACGATGTCCGGTATACGGGCTCTTACGTATGGGCCAGCCTGTCGCAGAAACAGTAGATTGCGGGCAACAGGAGGCATCCCGCATGTACCGTCTTATTATATTCTCGGCCGGATTCGCCCTGGCAGCCCTTGCCTGGCCTGAGGTTCAGTCACATCATCTGCGCAGCGAGCTGCTTCAGCTTGCCTGGTGCTCGTCTTCGGGTCTGAGCCCGTCGCAACCGACGATTCTCGGGATGCACTGCGTCTGGTGCCCTGCCCTGCTCACAGGCGTCGCCGCCATGATTGTCAGCCCGTTTCTTGGGCAACTGCGCACCCTGAAGCACGCATTCCGGCGAATCGCCCCGTGAGAAATCTGTTCGTAACCACACCCGGCTTGTTGACCGCGCTACCCTGCCTGTCGCATTGCGACTGGGCAGCAGGGAAAGGTACGCGCGCTGACGAGCCCGGATCAAATCTACGATATGGCGGAGATGGACGTTGACGCGCTCCATCAGCACTTCCGGTCCATCTTGCAGTCGGTACCGGATGCCATGGTCGTCATCAACGACGCCGGGATCATTACGGCGTTCAGCAAGGCGGCCGAAACCCTGTTCGGTTATGAGGCCGACCAGCTGCTGGGACGCAATGTCAGCATCCTCATGTCGCCGTCCGAAAGGCCGCATCATGACGGCTACATCACGCGTTACCTTCGAACCGGTGAACGGCGCATTATCGGCATTGGCCGGACCGTTACGGCGCGGCGGTCCGACGGCTCTCTTTTCCCCATCGATCTCAAGATCGGCGAGGCCAAGATCGGCGAACATTTTCTTTTCACGGCGTTCATGCGTGACCTGACCGAACAGCGGCGCAATGAAACGCGCATGAAGGCCCTGCAGGCTGAGCTTGTCCATTTCTCGAGGCTCAGCTCCGTCGGCACAATGGCCTCTGCCCTCGCGCATGAATTGAACCAGCCGCTGACCGTTGTGACCAACTACCTCGAGGCGGCGCGCGACCTTCTGGATGCGCCCGACGAAGAGACCATGAAAATGGTTCAGGAAGCGCTGAACGAAGCGGCGAAACAGTCGGTACGCGCAGGCCAGATCGTGCGAAAACTGCGCGACTATGTCTCGCGCGGCGAAGTCGAGAAACGCGCCACCGATCTGGTGCCGTTGCTCGGCGATGCTGTGGCCCTTATCCAGACCGAGATGGATAACGCCAAGGGGGCCATCACCGTCAGCGTCGCCGAAGATACCCCGCACGCCATGATCGACCCCATCCAGATCCAGCAGGTGGTGATCAACATCGTCCGCAATGCCTTCGAGGCCGTCGCCAATGAGGCTGAGCCCCGGATCGATATCCGGGCCAGCATGACCGACAATGGCATGGTCCTGGTGACGATTGAGGACAATGGACCCGGCATAGACCGGGAAGTGTCTGAACAGCTCTTCCGGCCGCTGGCAAGTTCCAAGGCGACCGGCATGGGCCTTGGCCTCTCCATATGCCGCACCATCATCGAAGCGCATGGCGGCACGATTGAAGCGATGCCTGCCGGCGAGACGGGCACCCGTTTTGCCTTCACGCTGGAATGTGTAGAAACCGACACATGACCGATACAGAAAAGCAGCTTGTCCATCTCGTCGATGACGATGAGGCGATCCGCCATTCAGCCAGCTTCATGCTGCGCCTCGCCGGCTACCGGGTGCAGACGCATCCTGACGGGGTGAGCTTTCTCGACAAGCTCGATGAGCTGGAGACAGGCTGCGTCCTGCTCGACGTGCAGATGCCCAAGATGAACGGCCTTGCGGTACAGAAGGCGCTGAACGAACGCGGCTGCGAGATGCCGGTCATCGTCCTTACCGGTCATGGTGACGTCTCCGTCGCTGTGCAGGCAATGAAGGCAGGCGCGGTGAACTTCGTTGAGAAGCCCTACGAGAAGCAGGTCCTTCTGCAGGCCATCAATGAAGGCTTCGAACACCTCGACAGCCTGCATCAAGGCGCACTTCAGAAAACCGAAGCTGAAAAGCGGCTCTCCCATCTCAGCCCCCGCGAACGCGACATTCTGAACGGGCTGGTCGAAGGCCTGACGAACAAGGGGATCGCCAACTCCCTCGATATCTCTCCGCGCACCGTGGAAATCCACCGCGCCAACATGATGGACAAGCTCGGCGTCGACAGCCTGTCGGCTGCCCTGCGCATCGCCTTCGCCGCGGGCCTCGGCGCGTCAACGTAAAAACGCCCAGTCCGCTTGCCGCCGCAATGACGCTAGCTGGGCACGGGCCCGGTCTGCGTGTCTTCAAGCGCTTTCAGCACCAACACCCGCCAGATACGCTCCGGCAGGCTGGACGGCTTTTCCAGCTGCAGGCGCTGAAGGTGCGGGCGCCATGGCTCGGCATCCGGGCCTGAAGCGACCGCCGCCGCGACATAGCCCGCCTGCTGCCAGAAGCTCGCCGTATGGTCCTGAAGATGCTCGAGCGCGAGCGCCAGATCCTGCTCAACCTCATCCATTTCCGTCCCGAAGGGATAGGTTGGCAGATAGCCAAGATGCGGGCGCAGCGCGGCGTCGATGGCGTCTGGCGTATTTTTCTTCCACGCCTCAGGCAGCTTGAAATCAGCCGCCAGTTTCTTCGCCGCAATCGCTTCGCGGACCAGCTCGTCCTGAAAGCGGCTGTCCGTGATTGCCAGCATACGTTTGACGCATTCCTCATCGGGCTGGCCGCGTAGGTCTGCCACACCGTATTCGGTGATGATGATATCGCGCAGATGGCGCGGCACGGTCACATGGCCGTAATTCCAGACAATATTGGACTCCACCTTGCCCTTGCTCTCGCGCACGGCTTTCAGAAGGATGATGGAGCGGGCCCCTTCCAGCTCATGGGCCTGCGCCACGAAATTGTACTGTCCGCCCACACCGGACACGACGCGCCCGTCTTCCAGCGCATCGGAGGTCACTGCGCCAAGGCAGGTCGCCTTCATGGCAATATTGATGAACCGCGCATCCACCCGCTCGCGGCGGCGCACCTCTTCATTGCCATAGAGCGCATTCACATCGTCGACCGAGGTCATGTTGATGAGGTTCAGGACGTCGTCCGGCGCCTCCCGGAGCGCGCGGTAGAAATTCTGCGGCCCCAGGTAAAAGCCGCCATCGATGGTGATATCGCGCCCTTCATGGGCCCGGCGGGTGAAGATACCGGCGCGCAGGATCTCGAACATGCCCTGGGTGAACATTTCGGTACAGCCATAGAGGCCCTGAATGAAGGGCGACTCGCAGCCCTCCTCCACCGGCCCGGCGGGACCAGGCAGCGCGCGCACGGCATTCTGGTATTCGGCCTTGTTGGCATGGCGCAGCCGCACCGACTGCGCGGCCCCGTCACCCAGCGAGCCGATACCGATCTGCAGCGTCCCACCATCCTTCACGAGGCGCGCCGCCCGAAGCCCGATGGCATGGCTGGTCAGATCGACGCGCGGGGCCGGCGGGCCTGCCAGGTCATAGGCGCCCGCATCCAGCAGCATGTCGAACTCATCGGCCGGCACTTCGGCATCATTCGGCATGAAAGGCAGCTTCTCATTGAGCTCCCCGACCACCAGAAACTTGTCGCGGCCAACCTTCTCGCGCATCAGCGGAATGAGATCGAGGCTGAGGTCTGAATTGCAGGCGAGGCTGTAGCGGCCATCGCGCCGCGAAATCATCTGGCCGAGAACATTCACGCCCTCGGCAATGATCCGGCGCATCGCATGGGTATAGTTCACACTGTTATAGTGGCGCTGGGCATATTCATTGCCCAGCAGTGAGCCGGTCGACAGAAAAAATTCCTCCACCTCCACATTGGGCGGCAGCTGGCCCTTCAGGCGGTCGCTGGCATAGGCAAGATCGGGATAATCGCCGAACAGCTTCTCGATCAGGGGCCCGCCAAACCGGCTGGCAAGGCCGGGCGGCGTCTTCGGCCGGATGATCGATAGCGCGGTATAGATTTTCAGCGTAACCGTCGGGTCGGCCTTCGCGATCTCATAGAGGGCATTGGCCAGAAGATTGGCCTTGCCCAGACCCAGTGGCAGGGCCAAGCGGACCTCCTTGCCGATCTGGTCGATGACCGCCTTCGCGGCTGCTTCAGCACTGGTGTGGACGGGAAGCGTGCCCGCCCTGGAAGTTTCCATCTCGTCCTGCATCTACACCTCGGTTGGCTCGGCCGGGCTCGAAGTGTCCGGCGTCTCTGCCTCCTGAGATGGGGTCTCTTTCTGACGAAGTGTAGTGCACGGCCCGCCGCGAAACGGCGCAAACCCGGAACCGAAGACCGCCCCGAGATCGAGATGGTCTTCCGAGGCCACAATGCCCTCATCCAGCACCCGGCGCACCTCTTCATACAGCGGCGCCAGCAGGCGTTCCTGTATGTCCTCAAGGTCTGAGGCGGGTGTCTCGACGTCTTCCTTCTTCGGTTTGCCGTCTTCCCAGACATAGAAACCCTTGCCGGTCTTCTTGCCGAGATCGCCGGCCTCTACCTTCCTGACCAGCCGTTCCGGCGGCTCACCGATATGGTCGAGCTCACGCGCCAGTACACGGCCGACCTCAAGACAGATATCCAGCCCCACCGTATCGGCCACTTCCACCGGGCCCTGCTGCATGCCGAAGGCTTCGGCTGCCGCATCCACTTCCTCCGGCTTGTGACCCTCATCGATGAGGTCCACTGCCTTCAGAAGATATGGCGTCAGGATACGGTTCACGAGGAAGCCGGGCGCGCTCTTCACCGGCAGCGGCAGCTTGTCGATGGCCTCGATAAAGGCGAGCGCCCGGTCGCGGGTCTCCTGGCTCGTCGTCTCTCCGGAAACGATTTCGACCAGCGGCATCTTGGTGACCGGGTTGAAGAAATGCAGACCGACAAAATGCCCGGTCCGCTCCGGCGGCAGACCCTCGGCCAGCGTCTCCAGCCTGATACTGGACGTATTGGTGGCAATGATCGCGCCGGGTTTCAGCTCACCCATCAGCCCGTCATAGATTTTCTGCTTGATCTCCGCCTTTTCCGGCCCGGCCTCGATGACGAGATCGGCCATGCGGACGCCGTCTCCTTTGGGGTCCGGGATCAGCCGGTCAAGCGGGTCGCGAATGTCATCGGAGCGGTCGGTCTTGCCGTCCATCCAGTCGTGCGCACGGCCCATCGCCTTGGCGATGACCTTGTTGTCGATGTCCTGCAGCGTGACGGTAAAGCCATTCATGGCCGACCACATGGCGATGTCGGCGCCCATCGTCCCGGCACCGATCACATGGACATGGGAAATGCCGTGGCCTTCCGGGCGGCGCGCCTCGCGTTTCAGGGCCTCGCGGCGCAGGAACAAATTGATGAGATTCTTCGACGTCTGCGTCTGGCTGAGGTCGACAAAGGATCTGGCTTCCGCTTCAAAGGCATCATCGCTGCCTGTTTCATGCTCGAACAGGTCGATCAGCGCGAAGGGCGCCGGATAATCCTCCTTGTCGAACCGTTTCCCGGCCTCCTTGCGGGCGCGGCTTGCGATCAGCCGCTTACCCGGCGATGACATCTCCAGCGTGTGCTTAACGCCATCGATGAAGCCGCGATCTTTCTTCTTCTTGCCCGTCTTCGCCGCCGCTACAGCGGCCGCGTCCAGATGCCGGTCAGGCACAGCGTCGCGCAACAGACCGATCTGCTTGGCCTTTTTCGCGTTAATCGTCTTGCCCGTCAGCATGAACTGCAGCGCGGTCGCCGGCTCGACCAGCTTGGGGAACCGCTCTGTGCCGCCAAGCCCCGGATGCAGGCCGAGCTGCACTTCGGGAAAGCCGAAACTCGCGCCCATATCGGCCACACGGTGATCGCAGGCCAGAGCCACCTCCAGCCCGCCACCAAGACATGTGCCATGAATGACGGCCACCGTCGGGCAGGGCAACGCCTCAAGCCGCTTGAGGGCCTTATGTCCCTGATCGATCAGCGCTTTCAGCTCTTCGGGGCTGGAGCCTGACAGCTCCTCGATGTCGGCCCCGGCCATGAAGCCGCTCTTCTTGCGTGAGCGGATGAAAAGGGCCTCGGGCGGCGATTTCTCAAGCTCGCTCAGATAGGCTTCGAAACCGTCCAGAACGGGCCGCCCGAGCGTATTCTGCGTCTGGCCGGGCACGTCGAGATAGAGTGTGGCCTCGCCATTCGAGTGCTTTTTCAGGTGCCAGATGTTGCCATTGCCTTCCATCAGGCTGTCTCCCCTTGAGTCTGTATTTCAGGGGCCTGCGTTTGAACCGGCCCGTTAATCGCTTCCAGAAGCATGCCACCGCCCTGGCCGCCACCGATACACTCGGTGGCAATGCCCGTCCGGTTGCCGCGCCGCTTCATGGCGTTGAGGGCGTGCAGGACGATACGCGCCCCGCTTGTGCCGACAGGATGGCCAAGACTGACCGCGCCGCCATCGACATTCAGCCTGTCGCGGTCGATGCTGCCGAGCGCACTGTCCAGGCCAAGCTCTTCGCGGCAGAACTCATCGCTCTCCCACGCCTTGAGGCAGGCGAGGACCTGATGAGCAAACGCCTCATTCAACTCCCAGAGATCGATATCGCTCATCCCGAGCCCATTACGCGTCATGATGGGCGTCACCGAATGGACGGGACCAAGCCCCATGCGCGCCGGTGAAAGCGCGGCCCACTGGCTGTCCTTGATCTCGCCAAGCGGCTCCAGGCCATGTTTTTCGACAAAGCGTTCTGACGCAACGATCAGCCAGCACGCCCCGTCGGACACCTGCGAGGAATTGCCCGCCGTGACATGCCCATAGGGCTTTTCGAAGACCGGTTTCAGCGTCGCCAGCTTCTCGACCGTGGAGTCGGGGCGCACCCCATCATCCTTGTCATAGAGCTCGCCATCCGGGCCGAAGACCGGGTCTATTTCCTTGTCCAGCCAGCCTTCCTGCTGTGCGTGGGCAAGGCGTTTATGACTTTCAACTGCGTAGGCGTCCGCCTCGCTGCGCTTGATATCCCATTCATAGCGAAGGATTTCCGCCGTCTGGCCCATGCCAAGGTCAACCACCGTGTCCGTCAGGCCCTTCTCGACCCCGATAACGGGTTCCAGCATGGAAAAACGGAATTTGCTGACCGCGCTCAGGCGTCCCAGCATGGATTTCGACATGTTGACGTCGGCGAACCAGTCCACCGCATCCTCATTCAGCAGGAGCGGCGCATGGCTGAGGCTCTCGGTCCCGCCAACCAGCAGGCAGTCATAATCGCCCGCGCGTATATAGCGGAATGCGCTGTCGATGGACTGCATGCCAGAGCCGCAATTGCGTTGCACGGTCCAGCCCGGCATGTCTTTGCCAAGCCCCATGCGAAGCGCTGCCACGCGGGCAGGATTGGTCGCTTCCGCGCCAGGCGAACCACAGCCGAGGATCACTTCCTCGATCTCGCCGGCTATCTCAGGGTGGCGCATCATCAGGACGCGTCCCGCCTGAACGGCAAGATCGACGGCGCTGAAGGGCCCAGGTTTGCCGCGTGCTTTCAGAAAGGGTGTGCGGTTTCCGTCGACGACATAGACCTTCATGCTGATTGCGCCCTCATTGGTTCATCTGGTGCTGAGTTTAGACCGGTCTTTTCAAGCCGTGACGGGTCGAAACTGTCGACCTCGATCACCTCGCGTACGGCGCGGTGCAGATCCTTGAGCTTTTCGTGCTCCTGCGCGGTGATCACACCGGCTTCGCGCGCCGCATCCGGCGTCTCGGCCTTTTCTTTCTTCATCTTGTCCTTGAGCGGCTGACACTCGATCGTCAGGGCAAGCGCGCGTTCAAGCGCTGCAAGCGGGTCGGCGCCCTTGCCGGTAAACACACCCTCTGTCAGGCGCTGACGTGAAGCCCCCGGTTTCTGGATGAGATCGGCGACCGCCTTGGTCATCCGGTCCGTCGGGCCACGGCGGCGTTTGCCGCCGGTCTGGGTCAGCATCTTCATCACGCCGCCCCAGAAGCCGCTCGGGAAATTGTCCCCGACTTCGGCGAGCTTCGCATGCATGCGGGCAACGCCATCGGCAAAAATCCAGTCGAGCAGCGGCTTGTCGGCCTCTGGCCGTCCATCGGCTTCGAACCGCTTCAACGCGCCGCTCAGCAGGAAGAGCTCTGCCAGCACGTCGCCAAGGCGCGCGGAGATGCTTTCCTTGAATTTCAGCTTGCCGCCCAGGATGCCGAGCGAAATTTCCGACGCCACGGCAAGGTTCGCGCTGTAGCGGGCAAGCTCTGTATAATAGGGTTTGAGGGCCTTCGGGGCATCCTTGGGCACGGAGGCAAAGCGCCCGCCTGTGAGCCCGTGAAACCAGCTGCGCCAGATATTGGCGACGTCATGACCGACATGGCGCCAGAGAAGATCATCGAATTTCCTCAGCGCCTCCTTGCGGTCCTCCAGACGCACGGCCTGCATCTCTTCAAGGATATAGGGATGGCAGCGGATCGAGCCCTGACCGAAGATGATCAGGCTGCGGGTCAGGATGTTGGCGCCCTCAACCGTGATGCCGATGGGGATGGCCCGGTAAGGCGTCTCAAGATAGTTTTTCGGCCCGACACAGATCGCCTTGCCGCCATGCACATCCATGGCGTGATTGATCGTTTCGCGCATCCTTTCGGTTGCGTGATATTTCATGATCCCCGACGCCACGCCCGGATGGTGGCCATTGTCGAGACCAATCGTGATGAAGCGGCGCGCCGCTTCCAGCTGGTAGGCAATCGCGCCGATGGGGGCGAGCTTTTCCTGAACGCCCTCGAACTGGCCGATGGAGATGCCGAACTGCTCGCGCACACGCGCATAGGCCCCTGTTGACTGGGCGGCGACTTGCGCCGCAGCGGTTGAAAGCGACGGCAGCGAAATGCCCCGGCCCGCGGCCAGCGCGCCCATCAGCATCTTCCAGCCCTGGCCGGTCTGTTCCTTGCCGCCGAGAATCTGGCTGACGGGCACGAACACATTGCGGCCCCAGCTCGGCCCGTTCTGGAAAGCAAGGCCGGACGGAATATGCCGGTCGCCCGTATCGACACCCGGCAGGTCCGTCGGCACCAGCGCCACCGTAATCCCGAGATCCTTCTTGTCACCCAGAAGGCCATCTGGGTCTTCCAGCTTGAAAGCAAGACCGATCAGCGAAGCGACAGGGCCAAGCGTCGTATAGCGCTTCTCCCAGTTCAGCTTGATGCCGAGCGTGCGCTCACCTTCCCATTCGCCTTCGCAGATCACGCCCGTTGCCGTCATGGCAGAGGCATCCGAGCCGGCCTCGACGCCGGTCAGCGCAAAGCAGGGTATTTCTTCACCGCGCGCCAGGCGCGGAAGGTAATAGTCCTTCTGCTCCTGGGTGCCATACAGCATGAGTAGCTCGCCCGGCCCGAGAGAATTCGGCACCATGACCGAAACCGCGGCCGACACGTTGCGCGTCGCAATCCGCTTGACGACTTCCGAATGGGCAGAGGCAGAGAAGCCAAGGCCTTCATACTCCTTCGGGATGATCATGCCGAAGAATTTGTGTTCCTTCAGGAAGGCCCATGCCGCATCCGGCATGTCCATCATTTCATGCTCGATCTCGAAATCGTCCAGCATGGCGCAGAACTCTGCGACTGGCCCGTCGAGAAAGGCCTGTTCTTCTTCGGTATAGCCCTTGGAGGAGAACTGGCTGAAGGTTTCCCAGTCGGGCTTGCCTGAGAAAAGATTGGCTTCCCACCAGGTGTCGCCGGCCTCAAGGGCCTGCGCTTCGGTACCGGACAGGCCCGGCAGGACCGACTTATACCAGCCCATAAGGGGCTTGCTCACAAGATTGCGCCGCAGCGCTTTCAGTGGATTGGACATCGTCCGGCTCACTTCCTGCTTCTGTGTTATCTATAGGGAAAGCGCACCGGAGTGGGTTGAGGTTCCTTGCAACTGCACCCACTGGGAACACGAACTCCAGAAGTTCGTTACGCGCCATAATCAAACAAGAAAGCACGCCTCCCATGTATCGTCGTTCAGCTCTCGTCGCCTCCCTTCTTGCCAGTACCGCCTTCCTGCCCGCCCATGCGGACAGTTTCGCCGTCAATGAGTATTCGGCGTCGGACCTCGGGCGCGCCAATACCGGCCGCGTGACCCAGACCGAGGATCCCGCCGCCGCCTTCGGCAATCCGGCCCTGCTTACCCACTTCGACCGCCCGGCCGTCTCGCTCGTCGCCAGCGGCATTCTCGGCAATGCGCACTATGACGATGAAGGCTCGACCGGCGTGCTCGGCAATCCGCTGGGCGGCGACACGACCGGCTTTCTTTCCGATGAGGCCATTCCGGCCGGCCACGCCGTCTACCCCCTTAGCGACCAGGTGGCCTTCGGCCTCTCCGTAACCGTGCCATTTGGCCTCTCGACAGACTATGACGCCGGCTGGGCGGGCCGCTATCAGGGCATCACCTCAGAGCTTCAGGCCATCAATATCAATCCCAGTATCGGCTATGAGATCACCGACACGCTTTCCTTCGGTGTTGGTCTCAACGCCCAGTATATCGACGCCCGCCTGACCAGCGCCATCGACTTTGGCGCCGTCTGCTTCCAGCAGGCAGGTCCTGCCACCTGCACCGCTGCGGGGGTCACCCCGACTATGGCGGACGGCCTCATCGAGGTTGAAGGCGATGACTGGAGCTATGGCTGGAATGCCGGCTTTGCCTGGGAGCCGCATCCCGACTGGCTGATCGGCCTTCACTACCGCTCCAGCGTCGATCAGGAGCTTGAGGGCGACGCCGACTTCACCGTTCCGGCCAACGCCACCTTCCTGACCGCGACCGGCGCCTTTACCGACACGCCGGGCTCTGCCGGCCTCGACCTGCCTGCCTCCACAGAGCTTGGTGTGCGCTGGCAGGCGACAGACCGCGCCACCCTCTACGCCAACGCCCAGTGGACCGAATGGTCGAGCCTCACGGAGCTGCGTGTCGAATTCGACAATCCTGTCCAGCCGGACTCGGTTGAGGAACTGAACTATGACGATGCCGGCCGCTACGGCTTCGGCGGCGACTACAAGGTCTCGGACCAATGGACGGTCCGCGCCGGTTATGCCCTCGACGAAACGCCTGCTCCGGCGGCCTTCCGCACCGTCCGCATCCCGGACAATGACCGCCACATCTTCGCAGTAGGTACCACCTGGAGCCCGACCCCCGACTGGTCGGTGGATGCAGCCTATAACCGGGTGAAGATCGAGGATGCCGACTTTGACCGCACTGGCGATTCCGGCGACCGCGTCGTCGGCGAATTCAGCGGCCATGCCGATGTCATCTCAGTGGCAGCGACGCGCCGCTTCTAGGCTCCGGCCAAGATCAGACTAGCCAAAGGCCCGGATTGCCAGAGAGGCGGTCCGGGCCTTTTTTTCTGGGCGTTTGAAACACCGTCCATGCACCGCCCATACACCATGGGTGCACCGTGAATTTCGTCGATTCTAGAGCGTTTCGGGGGACCGCTCGGCAAATCTCGGTCCGGCATCTTCCAGATCCTTGCGGTAGGACGAAATCCGTCTGTCCAGCAGGTCTTCGCCCTTCGCCGTCGCCGCCCCCCGCAGGCAAAGCGCCCAGCCAATCCCCACCGTTGGCGTCAGCGCCGCGGTTGCAAGGCTCCCCACAGCCCAGGAGAGCAGCGCGCCGCCTGTCAGATGCGCCATGGTCTGCAGCGTAATATCTACGGGCAGATCGCCCGTGAGATAGCCATCCTTCACCGCCCTATCCACCAGCGCCCGCCAGATCGCCCGCGTCTGCGCCAGCCGTTCAGGCGTTGCGAGCCCCATATCGTCCTGGCCCGTCGTGCTGAGCAGCGCGCGCCAGAGCGTCCGGTAGAACTCCGGATCGCCCGTATAATAGCTGAAAGCGAGCTCATGCGCCCCGAAGATCCGCTCAATGCTGTTGCCGCGATCCAGCTTGGCAAAACGCTCTGCGAAATCGCGCTCATCCTCAAGCACGGCCAGCACCACCGCCCGCTTGGAGCCAAAGAGATTATAGGGCGTGGACAGGCTGACTTCGGCGCGCTGGGCCAGCATCCGCATGGAAAGATCGGTATCGCCCGTCTCCCGGATCAGGTCGCGCGCCGCCCGTACGATACGGGTCCGCCTGCGGGCCTTTGCCTGCTCGCGTTTACCGAGATCCTCCACGATGCCCTGCCCCTCTGCCGGGCGGCCAGTCACGCCGCCAGCTTATCCTCTCCACCGGGAAGACGTAGATCGGCGCGATGGTCGATAGCAAGCGCGGTCATCAGCTCTTCACGGGCCGGCCCGGGGCTGGGCGGATAGGCGCGCGCATTGCGTTTCTTGCCGCGCGACCAATAGTAAAGCACACGCGCGAAATTCCCCGGCTTGCCGAGCCATTTGTTGGGATGTTCAAGCATGTGAAACCCGCGCATGGCCTGTCGCAGAAGACCAATGTCTGAACGAACCGCGATCCGCACGCCGTCGTCAAAGAAGCTCTCAATCACCCTGCCACGCCAGCTTTTGCGATAGCCTGGTGTCAGCGCCGCCTCGGCCTGCCTGATGGCTGAGCGGTCCTGAGTGCGCTGGTTGATATAATATGGCCGCAGCTCCTTGCGCAGCCGGGCATGATAGGCGCGCTGGCGCTCAAGCGGGTCAGTCGTCTCCTCAAGCGTTTCACGTAGCATTTCAGCGCTGACAGCCGCGAAGGAGCAGCCGCGTCCATAGAGCGGGTTTGTGCGCACCAGCGTGTCGCCCAATGGGAAGTAGTTGCGGGTTGCGGGCCTGTCTTCGATGACCATGTCGCGCCAGCGGCTATGCAGGTCGCCCATGCCGTGCACCTTGCCGCGGGGCTCTGAGCGCTCTGCATTGGTCCAAGGCTGTATACCCGGCAGCTGTAGCGTGATCGCATGAAACACGTCGGGATTCATGATCGCCTTGCGCAGTTCCAGCTCCACTTCCGGGACCGAGATAGTGACGGAGAAACAGCCATTGTCGCCCGGAAAAACACCGAATTTGATATAGCCAAGATCCCCGCTCGCGGGCGGGCTTTTGGTACGATCCGGCTCTTCCTGGCCCGGCAGCAGCCTGTAATGCCGGGTGAAGTAGAGGATACCGGCGGTCTCGCTCTCTTCGGTGATCCCTGCGCCCTCTTCCATGAGCTGCTGAATGAGAAAGCCGGACTTGCCGCTGGCATCGACGACCAGATCGGCCCTCAATTCCAGTGGCCTCTCATCCTGCTCACCAGCAACGCCCTGCACCGCCACGACACCATCTTCATCAGGCTCCGTGAGCAGTTTACGCACGAAAAAGCCCGGCCGGATGGTCACGTTTTCGAGCCTCTCGACATAGTTGCGAAGGGCCAGCTCCAGCGTCGTCCTCCGGCTCGTGATGATGGTCAGTTCCTCATCCTCGGGCTGGGGCTCATAGCGATCGCGCTGAATGTCTGAGAGCATCATCTCGAAGGTCAGCTCTCGGGCACCGAGCTCTTTTAATTCCTCGAGCAAAGCGGGGTGATGCTTTTTGATGATGCCGCGCAGGCGCGCAAGAAAAGCATGGCTCTGGCGCACATGGCCTGCTCCGCGGCGATGCCAGTCAAGGAAGACGACATCTGCATCCTCGGCTGGCGGCGGGCCATCGCGTTCAAGGATGGTTATCTGACGGCCGGTCGGTGCCAGCGATAGCGCCGTGCACAGGCCGCCAATGCCCGCGCCTATGACAAGTACGCTTTCCCTCATCCGTCCACCTCCTTCAGGAAATCGAGAATGATCTCGTTCACCCGGTCTGGCGCTTCCTGCTGGGTCCAGTGACCGATGCCCGGGATCAGCTCATTGATCCGAAGGTCCCGCACATAGGTCGGCATGGCCTGATAGGCCTCGGCAGCCATCATGATCACGCCATCCTTGAGACCGCCGATAAAGAAGGCCGGCTGGTCGATATGGTCTGGCGCGCCTTCGGTCAGCTTCCAGGCAAGGTCGTGATTGCGGTAATAATTGAGCGGGCCGCGCATCCCCGATGCGCTCGAACTCCCCCGTATAGAAATCAAGGTCTTCCTCGCTCAGCCAGGCTGGCAATGTCTTGGGGTTGGGCAGGCCGGTGAACATGTCATCCTCCGGCCCCTTGGCAGGCAGCGTGGTGAGGTCTGTTTCACCCCCCGCCATGACCAGGAATTTCTTGAGCGCGGTACGGATGTCGGCCTCGAATTCGGCTTCGGCGACGCCCGGTTCGAAGAAGTAAAGCTGGTAGAAGAACTGCCCCTTGAACATCTCCCGCATGGCCGGCATCGGCTGGACGGGTGAGCGCGGCATAAACGGGACCGAAAGCGCCCCCACGGCGCGGACCTTGTCCGCGTGGTGCAGCGCGCAGGCCCATGCCGTCGGTGCGCCCCAGTCATGGCCTATGACAATCGCCTTGTCATAGCCAAGCGCGCCAATGAGACCGATAATGTCCTTGCGGACCTCGACCTGATTATAGGCCTCGATCTCATGCGGCTTGTCGCTCTTGCCATAGCCCCGCATATCCGGCGCGACCACATGATACCCCGCCTTCGCGACCGGGTCGAACTGGTGGCGCCAGGAGTACCAGGACTCCGGAAAGCCATGCAGGAGCAGGACAAGCGGTCCCTCGCCTGCCTCTGCTATGTTCAGTTCGATCCCATTGGTCGCGACGCGCCGCTGCGTCACCCCCTCCCAGCTCATTCGGCTGCCACCAGTTCAGGCTGGCTCTCCCTTGCACCGGGCAGGATTTCACCGCGCGCATCCTGATAGCCATCCCTGGCGGACCAGGCGATCCCGCCGCCAACAATGACGGTATCGACGCCATGGGAGTCGCGCACATAGCGGCTGCCATCGCCCGGCACGTCCTGAACGAATTTCTCCACGCCCCGGTCGATCTTTTCCGGATCGAAGACAGTGATGTCGGCGATATAGCCTTTCTGCAGCAGGCCGCGCTCCGGAATACCCCAGATAGAGGCGGTGTCCGACGTCACCTTCTTGATCGCATCCTCCATGCGGACCGTCTTCAGGTCGCGCACAAAGCGGGCGAGCAGATAGCCGGTATCCCCATAGGTCGAGAAGGAGAGGATATGCGCGCCGCCATCGCTGGCACCAATATGGACGCGCGGATGGTTGAGCAGACGGGCGACCCGGCCATCATCATTATGCCCCATGCTGGCGGCCAGGAAATGCGCGTCCAGGTCTTCTTCCACCGAAATGTCGATCATGGCTTCAACCGGGGTCACACCGCGGTCCCTCGCAATCTCACCCAGCGTCTTGCCGACATATTTCTGATTGGCGTCTGTCTTGACCTGCCGGAGCACCAGACCCGCCCAGAGATCCTTCAGCTCCGCCACTTCAGCGGCGCGCGCCTTGCGGTTTTCAGGGTCGGCAAAGTGCGCGCGGATCTCCTCATGGGTCCCGAACCGCATGATGTTGTACCAGTTGCGGAAGCGGATGAAGAGAAGGCTCGGCACGGCGAAGCTGAAGGAAATGTCGATCGGGCGGGTCTGGACCTGCGGCCATACGCGGGCTCCGCGCGCGAACTGTTCATCGACACGCTCCATCACCTTGTCGACGGAAGCGACATTGTCGGAATTGACGAAGAGCGGCGAGAAGGTCGTCGGAATCTGGTATTTGATCGACAGCTCGGCCAGCTGGTCGAGCCGCGCAATCGTCAGGTCCGGATCGTAGAATTCCGGCACGATCTGCAGCATGCGGCCATACTCACCGAGGACTTCAGCCAGCGCCTCGACCTCGCGGGCCTCTGCGTAACGGCTCGGTACGGGCTGGAGCTTCTCGTCCATGTCGACATAGCTGGTCGAAAGGCCCGCGGCGCCCGCATCGAGGCATTCGCGCAGCACGTCCTGCATCTCGGCGATTTCCTCATCGGTCGCGGTGCGCTCGGTGGCGGCATCATTCATGACCCAGAGACGGATAACGCTGTGGCCGACGAGCGGGGCGACGTTAATCGCCAGCCCCTTGCGGATGCGTGTGATGTATTCGGAGAACGTCTCCCAGTCCCACACCACACCTTCACGGAAAGCCTTGTACGGCATCTCCTCAATCTGGTTGAACATGCCGACCAGACGCATGCGGTGATCTGCCTTGAGCGGGGCCAGCGAGAGCGAGCAATTGCCCGGAACGATTGTGGTCACACCATGCGACAGGGCTGGCTTGGCCGCGCCGTCCCAGAGGAGCTGCGCGTCGAAATGGGTGTGCGGGTCAATGAAGCCGGGCGCAACGACTTTGCCGGTCGCGTCAACTTCCTTGCCAGCCTCTTCAGTAATGCGGCCAATTTTGGCGATACGGTTGCCGGTCACGGCGACATCGGCCTGATAGCCGGGCAGGCCCGAGCCGTCGACGACGGTTCCATTGCGAATAATGAGATCATACATGGGAGGTGTCCCTTTGGTCTGAATTGTCTTCGTTCTGGTAGCGGGCAGAAGAGGCGGCGAGCGCGTCGCGCACGAGTTCCCAGCCCTTGCCCGTGAGGTCTTCCGGATCGTCCGTGCCGGCCGATTGCAGGAGGGTGCGGGTCGCATATTCGTCCAAGGTGACGAGCGACTGGCCGCCATTTGCAAATTCCAGCGTCACGATCAGCTCTGCGATGCCGTCATGCGCCGCAGCAATCTGGATGTGCTTGATCACGGCAGCGTTCATGAGGCAGCGAGCGGCGGCTCAACAAATATGACATCGCTCGGCAGGATAGGGTTGCCGGCGCGCGGGCTGCCTTCCGGTGCGGGCGCGCGCATGTAGACATGGAGATTCCAGCTCTGGAGGCTGGATACAGCTTCCTGCTCGCTCAGGCCGGGCAATTCCCGCCCGGCTATGGACGCCCAGGAATCCCCCGCCTCCGGCAGAATGGATTTTCTGACGACTGATAGATCTGACATTGTGCCCTCCAATTATTATTTTCTTTTTTAGAACATGTTCTGATTTTTTGCACAAGACTTTCTACACGATGCCTTGGGAGACGGATCATCGGTCTGACCTAGTGCACCGGGCAAAGAAAAAGCCGGCCCTGCGGGAGGCAGGCCGGCTTTCGCGGAATTGAATTGTCTCAGCTGGTGCCTGCGCGCTTTGCGCAGAGGCTTCGCATTGTGGCCTATTCAGCCGCCACCATACGCGGCTCATCCGGCCTCACGGCCCGGCGGATGACATCGAAATAGTCCTTCGAGATACACGCATACCCGTCATAATAGCCACGCTCTGCCAGAAGGCGGTGCAGGCGGCCGAGCCGGTAGGGCGGCACGCTGGCGAGGAGGTGATGCTCCAGGTGATAGTTCACATCATTCGGCGCAACGATGACCCGCTGCCAGAAGGGCGCGACGGTGGTGCCGGTATTCAGCCGCGCATCCAGGCTGGCGCGGTCGAGCGCCGTGCCGTGCTCGCCGATCTGGCGCAGGCGTACGATGGCCGGATAGACGAAAAGACGGGCCGCCCACCACATGAGGTAAGCCCATGGCGCGCCTGCAAGGGTCACCGCGGCGAGCAGGACGACATGGAAGAGAACCCACGGATAATTACGTGACAGCTTGAACTTGCGCAGGTCTCTCATCGTATCGCGAAAACCGGTCTGGCCGGTAAAGTCGCGCATGAATTTACGCTTCAGGCTGGACCGGGAGACGGGGTAGTTTTTCACGAAAACAATGTCCGGATCATCCGGCGTCCCCGCAAATTTGTGATGCTTGAGGTGATAGGCGCGGTAGGCCTTGAGCGAGGTATTCATCGGCGCGCCCGCGAACCAGTGCCCGACGAACTCGTCGACCTTCGGGTTCTTGAAGAAGGCATGATGGGCGCAATCATGATTGATCACGCCAAGGCCGAGCTGGCGCCCGCCGAGGATCACGATGCCAGCCAGAATGGTCAGCGGGTTCGGCCAGACGATGGCGATAGCAAACGCAAGGGCAATGAGGCCCCAGTTGAACAGGAAGCTGCCAAGCGCGCGAATATCGGATTTCTTCTGGAATGCCCGCAGCTCGCTCTTCGAGAGCGCTTGCGAAAGCTTCATACCCTGTTGCATGAGCGGACTCCTGATGTCTGGCCTTTCCCCTTTATTACATTTATAAGCACACTCTGTCAAATGACGTATTATTTTCAGCCTCTCGACCGGAAGGACATGACCGCACGCGCCTTGGTCCTGTCCCTGCTGAGCAGCCGACGCAGCGAACCGGAATCGATTTCGCGGCTGATACAGGCTGCGAGCCTTTTCGATATCGAAGCGTCCACCCTTCGCGTGGCGGTGACCCGGCTATTGAAGGAAGACCTGCTGGAAAGCCCGGCGCGCGGCCTCTATCAGCCGGGGGCGAAATCGCGCTCGCTGGTTCAGCGCCTGCAGGACTGGCAGAATGTCGAGCGCAAGATCGCGCCCTGGACAGGCGCCTGGCTGATCGCGCTGACCCATCATCTGGGGCGCACCGACCGGAAACAGCTCGGCGCCCGCGAACGCGCCCTCGGCCTCTCTGGCTACAGGCGCACACCCGAAGGCGTCTGGACCCGGCCCGCAAACCTCGCCTTGCCGCTCGACGAACACCGCCGGGAGCTGATCGCCATCGGCGCGGACGATGAGATCCTGCTTCTCCACGCAGATGAGATCGAGGCCCCGGCCGCCTCCGGCTGGCCAGAGCTATGGTCTGCGGAGAAACTGGCGGCCACCTATGAGGACGCAACGGCGGCTATGGAAGAAAGCCTGAGCGGGCTCAGCGACCTGCCCGTCCCCGATTCAGCGCGCGAGACGCTTCTGATCGGCCAGGCCGTTATCCGCCTCATAAACTATGACCCGCTCCTGCCGCCGGAGCTGGCCGACCAGGCAGGTTTTCTCAACATGGTCGAGACCATGCGGACCTATAATGCGGCAGGTCTCAGATGCTGGCAGGCTTTCTTTGCTGCGGGCGATTGACCCCTAGTCGCAGTGCCAGCAGGTCTCATAGGGCGCATAGCCGATGGGGCCGCCGGGCGGCAGCGTTTCGGCCTCAATGGCTGGCGGATTGACGTCGGCAGGGGCCTCAAGGAAGTCCTCGATCCGGCTTCTCAGCCAGACGGCATGATCCCCGCCCTGCCCTTGCAGCGCATCGGACATGTCACGCAGCCCCGAGGCCGCTGCCGCCTTCACCGCCGCTGTCGTGTCAGCGCCTGCAAGATCCATCAGCGAGAAGGCATAGCGGGCACGCACCGCTTCGGCGATGGGGCGGGTGCGCGCTGCATTCGGCGTTGTCATCACCGCCTGCTGGACCCGCGCCAAGACGTCCCCTGCGCCCGGATTGGCCGGATCGCGGCGATGAAACTCAACGAGCCGGGCGACACGCTGGGGCTCCAGCAGGATACCAAACGTCGTCGCCGCCGCCGTATCGGCCGCCGCTATAAGGTCGAAAGCCGGGCTGGCCGAGCTTGCAAACCTCTCCCTGTCCCAGTCTGCCAGCATGTAGTTGGGCATACCGGGCGTCAGCAGGTTGAGTGTCTCGTCGGACAGGTCCAGCCGCGCGGGCGCAACCGTCTCCAGAAGCGCGTCCAGAGCCTCCAGCTGGCGCTCTGGCGCAACGATCTCTGCCGCAGGCTGGCCATCACCGCGCTGTGCATAGTTGAAGCTCATCCCGCCAACCAGCTTGGCGGCCGCCGCCGTCTGGTAGCGATGATAGAGGTAGATGGGCACGATCACATCATTGAGGCCGGCAATGGGCTCGCCTTCGGCGACGCGGTCGGTGCCGAAATTCTCAAGCGCGATGCGGCGGATTTCGAGCGTCTCGCGAAGGGCCGCGACAGGGTCCGGGCCATTGTCCCAGATATTGCCCAGCGGATGGCCCGTGGCGGTGCCGCGCGCGTCCTGGTCGGCGACAAAGATCAGTCCGTCTGTCCGCGCGTCCAGCACAAGTTGGTCGCGCTCTTCCTCGGTAAGATCGCCGTAGAGCCAGGTGGCGGCGAACTTGTCCCAAGTGCCGATCCCGACGCCGTAGACATGGCTGAAATCCAGGTTGCCATCCTCCACGCGTACATCGGGGGCCGGGTAATCCATGACAGAGCCCTTGCCGTAGGTGCTTGCGGCAAAATTGTGCTGAAAGCCGAGCGAATGCCCGATCTCATGGGCCGAAAGCTGGCGGATACGGGCCAGCGCGAGTTCGACAGGGTCGTTCTGCGATCCGGTTCCGGTTTCGCCCGTTCCGGTCAGACCCTCGAAAATCATACGGTCCTGACGCACGCGCAGGGAGCCGAGGATCACGTGGCCCTTCAGCATTTCACCTGTGCGCGGATCGGAAATGCCGCCGCCATAGGACCAGCCCCGTGTCTGGCGGTGCACCCACTGGACGACATTGTAGCGGATATCGAGCGGATGGGCGTCTTCGGGCAGGATCTCCACCCGGTAGCCATCTGGATAACCAGCCGCTGCAAAGGCGTCCGCCCACCAGCGCGCGCCATCCAGAAGCGCGTTCTGGATCTGCGGGGGCGCACCGCTGTCGATATAGAAAACGATGGGATTGATGGTCTCGCCAGCTTCATTCTTCTGCAGGCGATAACGACGGGCGAGCCGGGTCACCACCGGCTCATCAAGCGCCGCGCTATAGTCGAAATGAACCTGATCGATCACGCCCGCGCGCGGATCGGCCTCTAGCGGCGTATAGCCTTCTTCCGGCAGGCGCACGAAGGAGTGGTGCTGGATCAGCGTCACATCATTGCCGCTAGCGGCCGTGGTTGCGACTTCGCTGCCCGGATCGCTGCTGGAGAGGGTCAGGAAGGCATCAACTTCGACATTATCGGGAAAGACAAGGACATTGTCCGGATCGACCAGCGAGCGGTCCGCCTTGAGGGCAAAACTTCCCTGCCCGGCATCTTTCAGGTGCTGGACGAGGTTCAGGCTGTCGCCGGTCAGGAAACCTGTAAGGTCAAAGGTGATCTCGCCATTGCCCTCTGACGTTACCTCTGCGCTGGCAACGAAGGAGTTGGCGAAACTCTCGGCCACCGCGCGCGCCTCAAGCGGGTTTGCCGGATTGGCGCGGTAGGTCTGATTCTCGACCTCCAGCACCACCTTGTCACCGATCTTGCGGAAGACCAGGATTTCACCGCTCGAGCCCCAGCCGCGGTCAAGACCGACCGGGTTCGAGCCCAGCCCCGCCTTGAGGCGGACCGCGTGGATCATCCGCAGCATGACGCCGTCATCGCCTGTCGGCGCGGGAAGCGTCGCCAGCACCTTGTTCTCGCC
Organism: uncultured Henriciella sp.; assembly: GCF_964005855.1. NCBI lineage: Bacteria > Pseudomonadati > Pseudomonadota > Alphaproteobacteria > Hyphomonadales > Hyphomonadaceae > Henriciella > uncultured Henriciella sp. Next base: position 79,052 of record NZ_CAXFSW010000001.1, on the reverse strand, counting down.
GGTCACCTCGAGATCGATGAAAACATCTCCGCCCTGCGCATGGGCGGCAGGCGCCAAGATGAGGAAGGTGGCTACGATTAATCCGGTCACGATCTGGCGCACGGGGCGGTCTCCTTTTCCTGCTGCCGGGACCCTACGGGCATTGGCAAGGGAATGTCGAGCGCCTGCCGCGCGGGAAAGCCGAGAGGCAGATTGTCTTCTGCCTGCCTTCCTGCGAATTTGCGGCGCAAAACAGAGGAGACAGGACAGATGGCAGACCTCGCAAGCAGGCTTTTCGACTTTTCGGGCAAGACGGTTCTGGTGACCGGCGGCAGCCGGGGACTCGGATATGAGATGGTGAAGGCCTTTGCCGAGCAGGGCGCCGACATCATCATCGTCAGCCGCAAGCTGGACGCCTGCGAAGAGGTGGCAGAAGAAGTCCGCAAGCTTGGCCGCAAGGCACTGGCCCTCAGCGCGCATTGCGGCAAGTGGGAAGAGATCGATCCGATGATCGAGAAGGCCTATGAGGCGTTCGGCAAGGTCGACATCCTCGTCAACAATGCCGGCATGAGCCCGCGCGTACCCAGCCACGAGGTGCCCGAAACCCTGTTCGACAGCGTTCTGAACCTCAACTTCAAGGGCCCCTTCCGCATCGGCTCCCAGATCGGCAAGCGCATGGCCGACGGCGATGGTGGCGTCATTATCAATATTTCCTCGACGGGCGCGCTGATGCCGCTTCCGGAAGTGGTGCCCTATAGCGGCGCCAAGGCGGCGCTGAATGCCATGACGGTCTCATTCGCACGCGAATACGGCCCCAAGGTTCGTGTGAACACGATCTCCGCCGGCCCCTTCCTCACCGATATCTCGAAGGCATGGCCCGAGAAAATGCGGGAGACAGCCGACAATGCGCTCGGCCGCCCGGGCAAGCCGGAAGAAATCGTGACGGCAGCGCTCTGCCTCGCCAGCGACGCCTCGAGCTTCACAACCGGCACCATCCTGCGCGTGGACGGCGGCAGCTAAGGCCCGCCCAATCGGCTCTGCCATATCGACAAACCCGGCCCAGGCGTGCAGGTTCTGCGGCGTGATGCTGCAGGGCGAGACATGAAACCATCCTTTGGACCAGGCGTGCTCGTCGCGGCGGCTTTCATCGGGCCGGGCACGGTCACGGCCTGCACGGTGGCCGGTGCAGATTTCGGTCATACGCTTGTCTGGACGCTGGTCTTTGCCACCTTCGCCACGATCATCCTGCAGGATATGGCCGCAAGGCTTGGGGCAGGCGCGCGGCGCGGTCTTGGGGAAGCCCTCATGGCGAGTGTCAGTGGCCCGATTGGAAAGGCTGGCGCGGCGATCCTTGTCCTCCTGGCGCTCGGCGTCGGCAATGCCGCCTATGAGAGCGGCAATCTCGCCGGCGGCGTGATGGGGCTGGAGGCCATTGTCGGCGACGGGGCGAGACGCTGGCTCACGGGACTTCTGGCCCTCATCGCGGCGGGCGTCCTGCTGATCGGCAACTACAAGCCGATGGAGCGCATACTTATCGCGCTCGTCCTGGTGATGAGCGCGTCCTTCATCATTTCGGCCATACTCGTACGCCCAGACCTCTCGACCTTTGCGTCCGGGCTGGTGCCCTCCATCCCGAACGGCGCACAGCTGACCGCGATCGCGCTGATCGGCACGACCATCGTGCCCTACAATCTGTTCCTCCATGCGGCAGCTGCCCGCAAACACTGGCTGGAGGGTGACAAGCTCGATGAGGCGCGCCGGGATTCAGCGCTCTCGATCGGCCTTGGCGGCCTCGTTTCCATCCTGATCCTGTCCACCGCGGCGGGCAGTCTGTTCGTGTCCGGCACCGATGTCAGCAACGCGCGCGACATGGCGATTGCGCTTGAGCCGGCCTTCGGTCCCGCCGCGCGTTACCTCGTCGGAATCGGCCTTTTCGCGGCCGGGCTGACTTCAGCGATCACCGCCCCCATGGCGACTGCCTATGCGCTGAGCGAGATGTTCCCGGCCAGCGGTGAGAAGGCGCAAACCAATCGCTTCCGCGCCATCGCACTTTCCATCGTTGCCATCGGAACCGCCATCTCACTGCTCGGCATCGATGCGGTGTCGCTGATCATTACCGCGCAGGCGGCCAACGGCCTTCTCCTGCCCATTATCGCGATTTTCCTGCTCTATGTGATGAACCGAAAGTCTCTTCTGGGCGAGAGCGCCAACGGCCCCACGGCCAATATTGCGGGCGGGCTTGTGATCCTCATAACCTTCCTCATCGGGCTTCGCGGCATCTGGCGGGCTCTCACTCTGGCGCTGGGTGGATAATGGGCTGGTCATTCTGGATCGACCGGGGCGGAACCTTTACCGACCTCGTCGCCCGCTCGCCGCAGGGCGATCTCAGCGTCCTCAAACTCCTCAGTGAGAATCCGGGCGCCTATGAAGACGCTGCGATTGAAGGCATCCGGCGCTGTCTGGGCGTGCCGGAAGGCGCGGCGCTGCCCACCCGGCAAATCGATGAAGTCCGCATGGGCACGACAGTGGCAACGAACGCCCTGCTCGAGGGCAAAGGCGCCCGCACGCTTTTTGTGGTCAATCGCGGCTTTCGTGATCTGCTGATCATCGGTCGCCAGTCCCGGCCGCGCCTGTTCGACCTTGAGATAAAGCGCCCCGCCCCACTTTATGAGGACGTCCTCGAAATCGGCGCGCGCGTGGACCTTGAGGGCAATGCTCTGGAAGCGCTCGACGAGGACGCCGCCCGGGAGGCGATGAAAAGGGCGCGGGAGTCCGGCCTTGAGACCTGCGCCATATCGCTGCTCCATGCCTGGAAGCACCCCGAGCTGGAAAAACGTCTCGGCGACATTGCGCGCGAAGCGGGGTTCGAGACTGTCACCCTCAGCCATGAAGCCGATCCGCTGGCAGGCTATGTCGCGCGCTCGGCCACCTCGGTCGCCGACGCCTATCTGACACCCGTTCTGCGCCGCTATGTCCGGCAGGTGTCGGACCGGCTTGGCGGCACATCGCTCCAGTTCATGCAATCAAATGGCGGTCTGATCGACGCGAAGAATTTCCGCGGTCGTGACGCTGTCCTGTCCGGGCCCGCAGGGGGCGTGGTCGGGGCGGCGAAGACGGCAGGAAAGCTTGGCCATAACCGCATCATCGGCTTCGACATGGGCGGTACATCGACCGACATTTCCGTGTATGAGGACGGCTTTGAGAGAGTAACCGAGACAGAGGTCGCCGGCGCCCCCCTGCGCGTGCCGATGATGGATATCCACACCGTCGCAGCGGGCGGCGGGTCCATCCTGCGTTTTGAACAGGGACGCCTCCAGGCCGGGCCCGAAAGCGCGGGCGCCGACCCCGGCCCGGCTGGTTATCGGCGCGGCGGCCCGCTTACCGTCACCGATGCAAATATCCTGCTTGGACGTATCCAGGCCGACAGCTTCCCGGCCGTGTTCGGACCGCAGCAGGATCAGAAACTGGATGTGGAAACGGTAGAAGCGAAGTTCTTAGAGCTGGCCGGAAAGGTACGCGAGGAGACCGGCCTCAATCGGAATGCTCATGAACTTGCTGGCGGCTTCCTCCAGATCGCCGTCGCCAACATGGCGCGCGCGATCAGCAAGGTGACGCTGGAAAAGGGGCGTGATCCGGCTGACTTTGCACTCCAGTCCTTTGGGGGCGCCGGCGGCCAGCATGCTTGCATGGTGGCCGATGAGCTGGGCATATCCACCGTGATTATCCACCCGATGGCCGGTGTCCTGTCCGCGCTGGGCATCGGTCTCTCCGACGAGATCGATGTGGTGCGGGCCTCGGTCGAAGCGCCGCTGGGTGAGGCGGCGATGGAACGCGGTCGCACACAGATCGCGGAGATCAAAAACCAGCAGACCGCCCGTCTCGGATCGGATAAGCTGGACTGGTCTGTGCGCGCGGCGCTTCGCTATCAGGGGACAGATACAAGTCTCGACGTGCCGTTCGGCGCCCGCGAAAATATGCGCCGTGCCTTTGAGACACTCCATGAGAAACGATTCGGTTTCACCACGGCGGACCGGGAGCTGGTGCTGGAGACAATCGGCTGTGAAGCAAGACGAGCCGGTCCCGATGTCGATGTCGGCACTGCCTCGGCAACCGGGGAAGACGCGCCTGCCGCACAGGTGCATTTCTGGAGCGGCGGGGGAGAAGTCGAGGCGCCGCTATACAAGCGCAGCGCGCTGGCACCAGGCACCCATGTCGCCGGGCCCGCTCTCATAAGCGAGGAGACCGGCACCACTGTGATCGATGCCGGCTGGAGCGCCAGCGTGGAGGCGCGTGGTGAACTCGTCCTGCGCCGTGCGGACGCCAAGGCGCGTGAGGTGATCGACGCTACAGCGACGCCGGATCCTGTCCTTCTCGCCCTGTTCAACAACATGTTCATGGCCGTGGCAGAGCGTATGGGCGCGGTCCTGCGCGACACAGCGACGAGTGTGAACATCAAGGAACGGCTGGATTTCTCCTGCGCCGTCTTTGACGATCAGGGCCGCCTTCTGGCGAATGCGCCGCACATGCCGGTGCATCTTGGCGCCATGGGCGAAAGCGTACGGACCGTTCTGAAGAGCCGGGGCGACACGTTGAAGCCCGGCGACATGATCGCACTCAACAACCCCTTCAATGGCGGCACGCACCTGCCGGATGTCACGGTGATCGCGCCGGTTTTCGATGACGCTGGCACCTCCATCCGCTTCTTTGTCGCCAATCGCGGCCATCACGCCGATATTGGCGGACTGACGCCCGGCTCCACGCCTCCGGATGCCACGCGGCTGGAAGAGGAAGGCGTCGTCATCGATGACTTCCTCGTGCTGAGCGAGGGCGAGTTCCGCGAGGCCGCGCTGCGGGAGCTTCTGTCCAGTGCGCCCTATCCCGCGCGCAATCCCGGCAACAATATTTCCGACCTGCGCGCGCAGATCGCCGCCAATCGCGCAGGGGCCCGCGATATGGCCGCGATGATCGAACGCTATGGCTGGGCAGGCGTCTCTTCCTATGCGGGCCATGTGTTGGACAATGCCGAGGAAAGCGTGCGCCGGGTCATCGACCGGCTCAGCGATGGCGAGATGACGGTGAAAATGGATGACGGCCTGCCGCTCAGCGTCACGATCAAGGTCGATCATGAGGCCCGCTCTGCCCGCATCGACTTTACCGGGACCGGGCCACAACGTCCCGGCAACCTCAATGCCCCGCCGGTCGTCTGCCGTTCGGCTGTTCTCTATGTTTTCCGCTGCCTTGTGGCGGACGAACTGCCCCTCAATGAGGGCTGCATGCGGCCGCTGGAGCTGGTGATACCGGATGGCTCCTTCCTCTCGCCCTCACATGGCGCCGCCGTGGTGGCTGGCAATACCGAGGTCAGTCAGGCGGTCTGCAACGTGCTTCTGGGCGCGCTCGGGGCGAGCGCTGCCTCCCAGGGCACGATGAACAATCTTCTCTTCGGAAATGACGCCTACCAGTATTATGAGACAATCTGCGGCGGCAGTGGCGCGGGGCCCGGCTTTGATGGTGCCTCGGGCGTGCACACGCATATGACCAATACGCGCATCACCGACCCGGAAGTGATGGAAATGACCTATCCCCTTCGCATTGAGCAATTTTCCTTGAGAGAAGGGTCGGGCGGCGAGGGACGGTATACAGGCGGTCAGGGCGTGGTCCGCACCATCCGCGTGCTCTCCGATACGGTATGCACACTTGTTTCCTCCTCGCGCAAGATCGCTCCCTTTGGCCTGAACGGTGGCGGCGACGGTGCCCCCGGCAAGCAATGGATTGAACACGCGGACGGGCGCTGCCAATCTGTCGGCGGTATCGCTTCGGTCGACATGAAAGCTGGCGAAGCCATAACCATCGAGACACCTGGCGGCGGCGGATATGATGCGTTCACCGGTAAGTGATCGGTTTTTTTGGGGCGCTTCACTGGCGAGTGAAAGACAAGCGGGTTAGGGTTGATGAATTATGGCCCGGCACAGGGGATGATGGACCACCGCAGGCAAAGACCCGGCACAGGGTGCGGCTATCCTTATCCAGACGCTTGAAGACGTTACATGCTGGCGCCCCTTGGCAATGCGAGAGAAGGACAGCGTATGGCGACCCTTAAAGTGAATGGTAAAACCGTTAGCGTCGATGCCGATGAGAACACGCCCCTTCTCTGGGTTCTGCGTGAGGATCTTGGGCTGACGGGCGCCAAATATGGCTGCGGCATCGCGCAGTGCGGCACCTGCACGATCCACATTGATGGCCAGCCCGTGCGGTCCTGCACCTATCCAGTCGGCGCGCTTTCGGGCGAAGAGGAAATCACCACCATTGAGGGCCTTTCCGAAGATGGCAGCCATCCGGTCCAGCAGGCCTGGGTTGAGCTTGATATTCCCCAGTGCGGCTATTGCCAGCCCGGTATGATCATGGCCGTGGCCGGCATGCTCAACAACACGCCCGATCCGACGGACGAAGACATCGACGCGCAGGTCACGAATATCTGCCGCTGCGGGACGCTCGCGCGCGTGCGCAAGGGCATCCATCTCGCCAAGACGAAAAAAGCCTGAAGGGAGGGCTGAGACATGGCTGACACGATCAAGCTCTCGCGCCGCAATTTCATTGTCGGCACCGGCGCCGCCGGCCTCACCATCGGCATTCTCGCTTCCTGTTCGAACAATAGCGAGGATGCGCCAGACGCTGACCAGGCGGCCAATGCGGAGCCAAACCCGGAAGTAAATGCGTGGGTGCATATCGCCCCGGATGATACGGTCACGATCCGGATCGCCCGTTCGGAGATGGGGCAAGGCACGCTGACCGGCCTCGCCCAGCTCGTCGCGGACGAGCTCGACTGCGACTGGGAAAAGGTCACCACAGAATATCCGACTCCGGGTGAAAACCTCGCCCGCGACCGGGTCTGGCGCGATTTCTCGACCGGCGGCTCGCACGGCATCCGGAGCAGTGTCGATTATGTCCGTGAGGGCGGGGCCGTCGCCCGCGCCATGCTGATTCAGGCCGCTGCAAACCAGTGGGACGTGCCTGTCGGCGAATGCACTGTTGAGAAAGGCGTCATCACGCATGGCGCCAGCGGCAAGACGCTTCGCTATGGCGAAATGGCAGAGGCCGCAAGCGCCCTGCCCCCGCCCACCGGCGTGAAGGTGAAAGATCCGTCGGAATGGAAAATTATCGGCAAGCCGGTCAAACGGCTCGACACACCAGACAAGGTCACCGGTGCCCAGAAATATGGCGCCGACCTTCAGATGGACGGCATGGTCAACGCCGCCATCAAGCAGGCGCCAAAACGCGGCGGCACGCTCGCTTCATTTGACGCAGATGCCGTGTCCTCAATGCCTGGCGTCCGCAAGGTCGTGAAGGTCGATGAGACCGCCGTCGCCGTCATTGCCGACAAATGGTGGCAGGCCAAGACTGCGCTCGACGCGCTTCCCGTCGAATGGGCGGATGGCGAAGGCGCGGACTATTCCAGCGCCGCCTTTGAGGCCGAGCTGGAAAACGGCCTCACAGCCGATGATGCCTCCGTGGGCAATATGAGCGGTGACATCGAGGCGGCATTCGCCAATGCCGCCCAAACCATTGAGGCCACCTATCGCGTGCCGCATCAGAACCATGCCTGCATGGAGCCGATGAATGCGACGGCAATCTGGACCGAGGACAAGTGCGAGGTCTGGTGTCCGACACAGAATGGGGAAGCAGCCCTCGGCGCCGCTTCCGAGGCGGCTGGCCTGCCAATTGAGCAGTGCGATGTCTACAAATTGCTGCTCGGCGGCGGCTTCGGCCGGCGCGGCATGAGTGACTACGTCAGCCAGGTCGTGAAGATCGCCAAACAGATGCCTGGCACGCCGGTAAAGCTCCTCTGGACCCGTGAAGAAGACATGCAGCATGGCTTCTATCACCCGACCACACGCGCCCGGTGCGAAGGTGCGCTGGATGAGGAAGGCAATCTCACCGCCCTCAAGATCCGCATTGCCGGACAGTCGATCCTCGCTGGCCTCATGCCACAGGCGCTTCAGGATGGCATGGACCCGTTCACCTTTCAGGGCCTTCTGCCGAGTGGAACCGATGAGCGCGTCGAAGACCAGACACTGAAATACACATTTCCGGCGCTGAAGGTCGATCACGCCATGCGGAACCCGCCGGTGCGCCCTGGCTTCTGGCGCGGCGTGAACGCGAACCAGAATGCAGTCTATCTTGAATGCTTCATGGATGAGCTCGCCCATGCCGCCGGCAAGGACCCGCTGGAATTCCGGCTGGCCTATATGGGTGACAACCCGAAACTGGCCGCCGTCCTGAAGGCCGCTGCCGAGAAGTCCGGCTGGGGCAATGAAGACGGCAAGTCGCGCGGGCTTTGCGCCTTCTACTCCTTCGGAAGCTATACGGCAGCTTGCGCAGAAGTGACGGTGGATGATGCCGGACAGCTCAAGATTCATCGCATCGTCGCGGCGACCGACCCCGGCTATGCGGTTAACCCGCAGCAGGTCGATGCCCAGGTTGCCGGTTCCTTCGTCTACGGCCTGTCCGCGGCGCTCTTTGAAGAGATCACGTTTGAGAATGGTGAGGTGCAGGAGAAGAACTTCGACACCTACAACTCCATGCGTCTGCGGGACATGCCTGAGGTGGAGACAATCGTCATGCCATCCGGCGGCTTCTGGGGCGGTGTCGGCGAGCCGACCATCGCTGTCGCCACGCCTGCGGTCCTCAACGCGATCCATGCGGCTACGGGCAAGCGGATCCGCAACCTGCCGATCAAGGACCAGAGCCTGAGGGACGCGTGAGACCGCGGCGCCGAACAGCGCTGAACGTCGCAGCCGCGCTCATGGCTGCAGGTCTATTGGCCGGGGCCTGTAGCCCCGGCGAAGAGAGCGCGGCGCAGGCCGAACCCTCACCGCAGGCTTTTGCGGGCGATGCCCTGCAGGAGACAGAACCCGGTGAGCTGCTGGCGCTGACCTGTTCGGGCTGCCATGGGGGCGGCAGCGAAGCGATCCCAGACTATAGCCAGTTCGATCAGGCTGAGCTTGAGACCAAGCTCAAAACCTACAAGGCAGAGATGGATGGCACCACGGTGATGCACCGGCTCATGCGCGGCTATTCCGACGCGGACATTACCGCTGTCGCGGCCTATCTCAGCGCGCAGCAGGGGAGCACGCCATGACCTGGAAGCCTCATCGGCGCGGTGTGCTGGCAGGCATCGGCACCGCCTCCCTGTCTCTCCTCGCGGCCCCGGCAATCGCCCAGGCGCAGCCCCGGATCATCATTGTCGGCGGGGGCTTTGGCGGCGCCGCCGCCGCGCGATTTCTGAAGGCCGGGCTGCCGGACGCCCGCATCACACTGATTGAGCCGCAGAAGCGTTATATCGCGTGTCCGTTCAGCAATCTCGTCATTGGCGGGCTAAGGGACATGGAGGCCCAGACATTCGGGTATGAAGGGCTGAAGGCGGTAGACATCGATGTCGTGCAGGACCGGGCCGAAGATGTGGATACCACCGCACGCCGTGTCACCCTCGGCTCAGGCGGCACGCTTTCCTATGACAAGCTCATCATGTCGCCCGGCATCGATATCCGATGGGGCGCGCTGGAAGGCTATGACGAGGCGGTGCAGGAAGCCATGCCGCATGCCTGGAAGGCCGGACCGCAGACCACCCTCCTGCGTGATCAGCTGGAGGCGATGCAGGATGGCGGTCTGGTGGTCATGTCCGTGCCGCCAGCCCCATTTCGCTGCCCGCCCGGGCCTTATGAGCGCGCCAGCCTCATCGCCAACTATCTGAAAACCCGGAAACCTGCCTCGAAGCTCATCATCCTTGATGCCAAGGACCAGTTCTCCAAACAGCCGCTTTTCCTCGAAGCCTGGGCCAAACACTATCCCGATCATCTGGAATGGATCGGCGCGAGCGACTTCGGGCGCGTCGCTTCGGTCGATCCGGGCGCAATGACGCTATCGACGGATTTCGACACCTATGACGCCGACGTCGCCAATGTCATCCCGCCGCAGAAGGCCGGGGAGATCGCCGAACGCGCCGGAGTGGCAGACCAGACAGGCTGGTGCCCCATCGATCCGCTGGATTTCTCCTCAACGCTTCAGCCCGATATCCATGTCCTCGGCGATGCCACCATTGCAGCGCCCATGCCGAAATCGGCCTTTTCGGCCAATCTTCAGGCCAAGCTCTGCGCCCTGCAGATTACGCGGGAGCTTCGTGGTCAGCCGCTGGCGCCGACCGTGCTCGCCAATACCTGCTATTCCTACGTCACGCCGGATGCTGCCGTCTCTATTACGGGCGTCTACAGCAATGAAGGCGGCGCCCTTTCCAGTATCGAGGGCGCAGGCGGGCTCAGCCCGCAAGGCGCGGCGCAATCGGTTCGGGCCGCAGAAGCTGCGCAGGCAGCGGCCTGGTTTGACCAGATCACCCGGCAGACCTTTGGATGAAAACGCTCGCCGCCATTCTCGCACTCACCTGTCTTGCCGGCTGCGACTCCCAGGCAGAGGCCCGGCTGGCGACTCCGGTTGAAGTAGACGGCGACATGATTCCGGCGGCTTTGCGCGGCTTGCAAGGAAATGCCGGGCGCGGTGAGACCGTCTTTACCGAACGCGAGCAAGGCCACTGCGTGCTCTGTCACGCGGTGGAAGGGCTCGACGCAGAATTTCAGGGAAATGTCGGTCCTGATCTTTCCACAGTAGGCAAACGTCTCAGCAGGGAGCAGCTGCGCCTTCGCATCGCCGACGCCCAATATCTCTGGCCGGGAACGCTTATGCCCTCCTATTACCGCACAGAGGGCCTTAACCAGGTGGCGACAGACTATCAGGGTCAGCCAGCCCTCAGTGCCCAACAGATCGAGGATCTGGTATCCTATCTTGCCCTGCTCGACGGTGACGCCACATGACCGATATGCCAGACAGACCTTCCGCGATTGCCAGGCGCACCTTTCTCCTGACCGGTGCAGCGGCAGGCCTCAGCACCGCCCTGCCCCTCGGCGCCATGGCCGATGCGGCAGACGCGGACGCCGCCATCCGCGAGATCTTTGGCGACAAGCCCATCAATGACGGCCGGGTCAGCGTGAAACTGCCCCCCATTGCGGAGAATGGAAACTCCGTCGCCATAACGGTCTCCGCCGAGAGCCCGATGAGCTTTGATGATCATGTGACCCGGATGGCGATCGTATCACCGCGCAACCCCATCGCAGACATCGCCCTATTCAAACTTGGCCCCCGCGCCGGCAAGGCTGAGATTTCCACCCGCATTCGCATGGCGGGCACACAGCGCATCCGGTGCGTCGCGGAGATGAGCGATGGCTCGCTCTGGCAAGGGTCTGCGAGCACGGTGGTCACACTGGCTGCCTGCCTGATCGGTTAGAGGACGAGAGACATGGCAACCATCCGCATCGCCGCACCGGACACCGCCAGCGCGGGCGACGTGATCGAACTGAAAGCGCTCATCCAGCACCCAATGGAAACCGGCTATCGCAGCGGGCCGGATGGCAAGCGCATCGAGCGCGACATCATTGAGCGGTTCGAGGTCACCTATGATAGCGAGACGGTCTTCGAAGCCGACCTGCATCCGGGCATTGCCGCAAATCCGATCTTCACTTTCTACACCCGCGCGACCACATCCGGGCCCATCGAGTTCAAATGGACCGACCAGAACGGCCAGAGCTGGTCCGAGACCCACGAGCTGATGGTGGAATGAAGTCCGGTATCGCAGTCGTGGCGGCCATTTGCTTAGCCGCCTGCGGGAATGACAGAGTGGCCGCGCCGGATACCCCGCCACAGCCGGCGCCTCTGAAGTCCGGTTACGCCTTCCTGCAGCCGCAAACGCAGGCCCTTCAGGACGATGACTTCGCCAATCCCAGCTTTCTCTGGGTCGACCGGGGCGAAGCGCTGTTCCAGGAGGCGGACGGGATCACAGATGCCTGTAGCGACTGTCATGCCGAGGGCGCCCGCTCGCTGGCAAGCGCGGCGGCCCATTACCCACAGATCGATCAGGAGAGCGGCAGGCTCGTCAATATTGAAGGCCGGATCAATCTTTGCCGCGAACGCTATCAGGATCGCCCGCCTCTCACCTATGAGAGCGATGACCTCCTCGCGCTGACGGCCTATGTCGCACACCTTGCACGCGGCGAGCCGGTCTCTGTCGATATCGAAGGCGCGGCGGCAGACTGGTATTCGCGGGGCGAGGATTATTTCCACACCCGGCGGGGCCAGTTCAACCTCGCCTGCACCCAATGCCATGACGAAAATTGGGGCAAGAAACTTCGCGGCGACACGATCAGTCAGGGTCACGGCACCGGCTTTCCGGCCTATCGTCTCGAATGGCAGACCCTCGGTTCCCTGCACCGCCGCCTCAGCGATTGTGACGCCGGTGTGCGCGCAGAACCACGCGCCCTCGGCTCGGACGACTATCTTGCCGTTGAGCTCTACCTTGCCAGGCGCGCTGAGGGGCTGGCCATTGAAACACCGGGAGTGCGCAGATGAGCGGCCAAGCCAGACTCAGCGTTCGCATCGACCTGCCGAATGGCGGCAGGTTCGGCCCCGGCAAGGCTGCTCTCCTGCGCGCCATTGCAAGTGAAGGCTCCATCCGCAAGGCGGCGGCAGCTCTCTCCATGTCCTATCCGCGCGCGCTGAAACTGATTGACGAAATGAATGGTGATTTCTCTACTCCGCTCATTTCATCTTCGCATGGCGGCGCAACTGGGGGCGGCTCAAGCCTCACCGCCATGGGGGAGCAGGTGCTCGCCCTTTATGCAGAGATAACCGATGCCGCCAGCACCGCTTCCACCAAGGCAGTCGGCACGCTTTGCCGCCTGCAGGATTAGGCGGGCGCTAGTATCGTTCTAAATGATGGTTTAGAACGGAAAGCATCTTGGCCATGCAACAAATCTATCCCGAACATCCAGAAGACGTGCTCAGCCAGTGGCTGGACTGGCATGCGGCCGGGCCGGTGGCGCTCGTGGTGGTAACCGCCATTGAAGGCGGCGCGGTGCGCGCGCCCGGCGCACTGATGGCCGTGAACGGCGAAGGCCTGATTGCCGGCTATATTTCCGGCGGATGCATCGATTCAGATGTGGCCCTGCAGGCGCAGAATTGCCTGCGCGAAGGGAAAGCAAAGCAGCTTCGCTACGGCGCCGGATCGCCATTCACCGATCTTCCGCTTCCCTGTGGCGGCGCCATTGAAGTCACGATCCTCCCCGAAGCCGATCACGCGCACCTGAAGCTCGTCCGCGATGCGCTTGCAGCGCGCCAGCCCGCCCAGCTTGACCTGAAGGCGCTTAGCGATTTCACCCCGCAATATGTGCCGAAGCCACGTCTTCGCATCGCTGGGCGCGGGGCCGATTGCCTCGCCCTGGCCCGTGTGGCGACGGCGACCGGGCTGGATGTGAAGCTTCAGCTGCGTGACGGCGAGGATGTTACCGCTGCGCACGCCCAGGGCTTTGCTGACATCACTGCTCTTGAGACACCGTCGGATATCCCCGCCGCCAGGGACGATGCGTGGACGGCATTCATCCTGATGTTCCACGACACGCACTGGGAAGGCCCCCTCCTGAAACAGGCGCTTGAGGGGCCGGCTTTCTATATCGGCGCGGTCGGCAGCCGGAAGACCCATGCGCGCCGCTGGGAGGCGTTAAAGGCCGATGGCGTCTCTGAGGTGGAGTTTGAACGCGTACGCGGCCCTGTCGGTCTCATCCCATCCATGCGGGATGCCTCCATGCTGGCTGTCTCGGTCTTGGCAGAGATTGTCGCCGCCTATCATGACGTCCGCCGCAAGCCTTTTGCCGATACGGCCTTGGTCCTTCTGGCCGCAGGACAGTCGCGCCGGTTCGAGGCGGGCGACAAATTGATGGCCAGATTGGGCGAAACCTCTGTGCTGGAATACGCCGCGGCGCGTCTGCACGGTGAACCCTCCGCCGCGCGCATCGCCGTCACTGGGCCGGACGATAAGGAACGCTCAGATACGCTGGCAAAAGCGGGCTGGGAGGTCATCACCAATCCGGACGCCGTCCAAGGCCAGGCAACGTCGCTCGCAGCAGGCATCCGCGCCGCAAAGGAGGCGGGTGCGAGAGGGGCGCTTATCCTGCTGGCCGACATGCCGCATATCGATGACGCCCATCTGCGCGCCCTTCAGGACAGGTTCCGGCAGGGGCGTACCGCCGTGATGAGCAAGGTAGATGGCATACTCTGCCCCCCTGCCATCTTCCACGCCACCACCTTCGATGAGCTGACACGCCTCTCCGGTGACAGCGGGGCGAAAGCCCTGTTCGGCAAGCTGACGAACACCGCAACCCTGGATCTCGCGCCCGAAAGCGCCCTCGACATCGACACCACCGCCGACCTTGATCGCGCGAAAGGACTTGCGCATGCCTGACGGACACACCGCCCTGAAGCCTGCACAGCTGACCGACAGCTTCGGCCGGGAAATCAGCTATCTGCGCATGTCTGTAACGGACCGCTGCGACCTTCGCTGCACCTATTGCATGGCAGAGCATATGAGCTTTCTGCCCAAAAAAGATCTTTTGAGCCTCGAAGAACTTCAGACCGTCGCGGACGCTTTCATCCGGCGCGGTGTGAGAAAAATCCGTGTGACGGGCGGTGAGCCGCTCGTGCGCAAGGATATCATGGACCTGTTCAATGGGCTTGGGCAGCATCTGGACGGCGGTCTTGAGGAGCTCACCCTGACCACCAATGCAACGCAGCTCGAGACCCACGCAGAGGCGTTGGTGAAGGCCGGCGTGCGGCGGGTGAATGTTTCACTGGATACGCTGGACCGCGCCATGTTCCAGCAGATCACGCGGCGGGGCGATTTTGACAAGGTCATGCGTGGCATTGAGGCGGGCGCCGCCGCAGGTCTCAGGATCAAGATCAATACGGTCGCCCTGCGCCATCAGAATGCCGGGGAGATACCCCGCATGATCGAATGGGCGCATGAGCGCGGCCACGACATGACACTGATCGAGGTCATGCCGCTCGGCCTGACGGGCGAAGACCGTTACGACCAGTATATTCCGCTCTTCGAAATCCGCGATGAGCTGGAGCGGCGCTGGACGCTGGCGGACGAGCCCAGCCGCGACACGAATGGCGGCCCCTCGCGCTATGTCCGCATCGCAGAGACAGGCGGGCGTCTTGGTTTCATCACGCCGCTCACCAATAATTTCTGCGCCGGCTGCAACCGTATCCGGGTCACCTGTACGGGCCGCATCTATATGTGTTTGGGTCAGGATGACCATGTGGACCTTCGCGCCGCGCTTCGTGAAAGCGACGACCCGCAAGCCGCGCTCGACGCGGCCCTGGACCGCGCGCTCATCGCCAAGCCTGAGCGGCATGATTTCGCCATCGACAGGCCGGATCAGGCCCCGGCGCTCGACCGCCACATGTCGGTTACCGGAGGCTGACCCATGGCTGATATTCTGTATTTTGGACGCCTCAGCGATGTCACCGGCAAGGATAGCGAAAAACTGGATATACCCGCTGCTATTACAGATACAGCCGCACTGCGCCGCTGGTTGGACGAGGAAAAGTCAGCCGATGGCGCCTTCCTGGACAAGAGCGTCCGTCTCGCCATCAATAACGAAATCGTCGTGGATCCACATCCTGTATCCAGAAGTGACGAGATCGCTTTCATGCCCCCCGTCGGCGGCGGCTGAGATTGATCATGATCACCATTACCCCCCATCCATTCAACGCGGCCGAGGCCCTGGAGGCGTTTCAGAAGGAGGCGCGCGGTGCTGGCGCGATCGTGACCTTCACGGGGCTCGTGCGCGACACGGCATCGGATGGCGACGTCACGGGGCTGCACCTTCAGGCCTATTCTCCCATGACCGAACGCGGCGTCGAAAAGGCGATAGCAGAGGCCAGGAAGAGGTGGCCTGTCACCGCCCTGCGTATCATCCACCGGACCGGCGACATGGCGCCCTTCGACCCCATCGTCTTTGTCGCCGCCGCCTCGGCCCATAGGCGTGCGGCTTTCGAAGCGGCAGACTTTCTGATGGACTACCTGAAGACCGAAGCAGTCTTCTGGAAAAAGGAACTTACCCCGACTGGCGGTCGATGGATCGAACCGCGCGCCGAGGACTATAGCGACAGTGCCCGCTGGTCGCAGACAGATACGGAGAAAGCCTGACATGCACGGCATCAATGAGAGCCTCGAATTTCACCCCGTGCGCATTGCCGTTCTGGTGATGAGCGATACCCGGACACTTGAAACAGACACGTCCGGCCTCACCCTGGCAAAACGTATCGAAGCCGCCGGCCATGTCGTTGCCGACCGCAAGATCGTGCCCGATGACAAGGCGGCGATCCGCGCGCAGGTCTCAGCCTGGATCGCGGACCCCGACGTGGACGTAGTCATCACAAGTGGCGGGACAGGCCTCACCGGACGCGACGTGACGCCAGAGGCTATTACCCCGCTTTTCGACAAGGTGATCGACGGCTTCTCGGTGATCTTTCATCAGGTAAGCTATGAGAGCGTGGGCCTCTCCACGCTCCAGTCCCGCGCCATTGCCGGGCTGGCCAGTGGAACCTTTATCTTTTGCCTGCCGGGCTCCAACGGGGCGGTCAAGGATGGCTGGGACAAGGTCATCTCGCTACAGCTCGACAGCCGCCACAAGCCCTGCAACCTCGTGGAGCTCATGCCCCGCCTGATGGAGCATATGGAGCATTCCCATTGAGCGACCTTACTCATATCGGACCGGACGGCCGCGCCCGGATGGTCGATGTCGGTGCCAAGGCGGTCACGGAGCGCGTTGCCATCGCCCATGGCCGGGTCCGCATGCAGGCAGAGACGCTGGAGCTCGCCGCCAGCCGCGACACGAAAAAGGGCGATCCCATCGCCATCGCAGAGCTTGCCGGCATTATGGCCGCCAAGCGCACCTCGGACCTCATTCCGCTCTGCCATCCTCTGCCGCTCTCTTCTGTGAAGGTCGAGATCGAGGCAGACAGGGATGCGTGCGCCCTCACCGTCACGGCTCGCGTGAAGACCAGTGGTCAGACCGGCGTCGAAATGGAGGCGCTGACAGCCGTCTCGGCTGCCTGCCTGACACTCTATGACATGCTGAAAGCCGTCGACAAGGCGATGACCATTGAGGGGGTCGAGCTTCTTGAGAAAACGGGCGGCAAGTCCGGCGACTACAGGAAAGGAGCAACATGAACGGCCTGATCAGCGTGGATGACGCCCTTGCCGCCATCGCAGGAAATGCTCTGGATTTATCCATCGAATGCCTGGCAATCGAAGACGCTCATGGCCGCCGGCTCGCCGAGGATGCTTGGGCGCGCGTCAGCCGCCCCCCAGCAGATATGTCCGCAATGGATGGGTATGCTGTGCGACTGGAGGATGTGCGCTCCCCCGGCACCCGGCTTTCGGTCATCGGCGAAGCCCCGGCAGGCGCGCCTTTTGCCGGTAAGGTGGGCCCCGGAGAGGCGGTCCGGATTTTTACCGGCGGTGAACTCCCCGCAGGCGCTGACCACATCGCGATCCAGGAAGACACCACCCGTGACGAGAGCACAATTGTCTGCGTAAACGGCTATGGGTCGCCGCAATTCGTTCGCAAGGCGGGCCGTGATTTTGACGAAGGCGACCTGCTCCTCCCTGAAGGGGCCACGCTGGGCGCTGCTGAGCTGGGCTTACTTGCCGCCGGGAATATCGGCGAGGTGAAGTTCCTGCGCCGTCCCCGGATCGGCATTCTCGCCAATGGCAATGAATTGAAGCCCCCCGGGAGCGAGCTGGACCGCGGCGAAATCGTGAATTCCAACCCGGTTGCCCTTGCTGCCCTTATCCGCGACTGGGGCGGAGAACCGGTCGATCTCGGCATTGCCGAAGATACGCTGGAGGCCATCGCGGCGCGCATCGAGACGGCGAAGGACATCGACATCTTCCTTCCTGTCGGCGGGGCTTCAGTGGGCGATCATGATCTGATGCGCCCGGCCTTCGCCGCGGCTGGCTTTGAACCGGTTTTCGAGAAGATAGCTGTACGGCCGGGCAAACCGACCTGGTTTTCCAGACGGAACGGAACGCGCGTGCTCGGCCTGCCGGGAAACCCCGCATCGGCCCTGGTCTGCGCGCAATTATTCCTGAAACCGCTGATAACGGGCACGCCGCAGAGCCTCGTCCCCGCAAGTCTGGCCTGCGACATTGAGGCGAACGGGCCGCGCGAGCACTATATGCGCGCCTTCGTATCCCTCTCTGCGGACGGCAGGCTGACCGTCGACCCGGCGCCGGATCAGGACAGCTCCCTGATCAAGCCTTTCGTGAAGAGCGCAGCCCTTCTACGCCGGCTTCCGGATGCGCCCGCAAGGAAGCGCGGCGAGCCGGTGGACATCATTCTCACCAGCCTGCCGCGCTTCTAGTCTTCCCGATTAGTCCTGCGTGTAGCCCGTCTGGCTCATCACATAAGCGATAATGGCTGTGCGCTGATCTTCGCGCGGGACGCCGGCAAAGCTCATACGGTTGCCTGGCAGGAAATTACGCGGACTGGTGAGCCACTGGTCCAGTTTCTCGGGCGTCCACTCAAAGTCTGCGTCCTGAAGGGCCTTCGAATAGTCGAACCCTTCACGTTCGCCCACATGACGGTCGAACAGGCCATAGAGATTGGGGCCCAGAAGCGTCGGACCACCCTCGACGAGCGAGTGGCAGGACGAACACTGCATGAAAAGCCGGCGGCCTGTGGCGTAATCAGCCGAGGCATAAGGCTCAGGCAGACCAGAAAATTCAGAGGCCGCCTCGGTCTCCGCAGGCGCGGCGGCTGTCTCCGCCTCCTCGGGTTCAACGTCAGCAGCCGGGGTCTCCACAGCGTCGTCTGCAGCATCAGACTGCTCGGCCGGTGGCGCGTCGGCCTCGAGCTGAGCGGGCTCTTCACTACCGCCGCCGCACGCGCCAAGTCCCGCAGCGAGCACAAGCGCGAGCGCGGTCATTCGAAATTTCATAGGGTGTCTCCAATCAACCTGTTGGTACCGTGGCGTCCAGTCTAGGCCGCGTCGAAGGCCATGCAAAAGGAAAACAGGCCCATCGGACGATTGGTCTCATGTGGTCCGGCTGATCAGACGGCAGGGTCGTTGACGCCGGCAACATCGAGGATCGGAGAGGCTTCGATCTTGTCTGCATCCAGGAGGGAGACGACGCGCAGCAGGGCAGCAGTGATGCTCGCCTGCTCCCAGTCAGCCAGCTTGCCGAACCGCGTCCGGAATGTATCCTGCAGAAGGTCGGGGGCGCCGTCGAGGGCAGCCAGACCCTCCTCTGTAATATGGACCCAGACGCGGCGGCGGTCACTCTCACCGCGCCGCCGGTCCACCAGGCCGTTCTCCTGCAATTTGTCGATCAGGATGGAAATCGTCGCCTGCTTCAGATCGACGGCCTTGGCCAGGTCGCCGGTCAGCGTGTCGCCTTGCGTGCGCAGCACCTGAAGCACCAGAAGCTGCGAGGCTGTCAGCCCCGTTTTCTGCGCAACAGCCTTCACATTGCTTGCCGTCGCCTTCAGGACGCGCCGCAGCGCGACGAGGGCCACCTCGGCCTGATCCTGCATATCCTCACTCCACATATCTGCATGCGCCGCCGAAAGGCGCAGCGAGTCGAATCCTTCCGATAATTGCGCCATTTTATCAATTGTCCTTTGGTGAAATATATATTTTTAAAACTAATCAACTCGGGGAAAATTTTTGTCTTATATCGCGCTAAAAAACCATTTTGTCTCTCAATCTAAATCTCTGGCGCGCATGGGTTGACCCCAAACTCGCGACACTTATATAGATAGTCAAACAATGTTTATTTGGCAAGGTGCAGCTACGGAACACCCGGAGGCGCCGGCCATTACTAAATTGGAAGCGGGCTAGGAATTATGACCACTGACGCTGTTACAATCGAGGCACCCAAGAGCGAGGACGGCGCTGCCGTCCACGATCTTATCGCGGCCTGTCCGCCGCTCGATACGAACTCGCTCTACATGAACCTCATCCAGACCACGCATTTCGCACAGACGTGCGCGCTCGCGCGCGAGGATGGCGAAGTCATCGGATGGGTCAGCGGGCATATCCCCCCGGAAGAGCCTGAGGTCTTTTTCCTCTGGCAGGTCGCCATCGGTGAAAAGGCGCGCGGGAAGCGTATTCCCAAACGTCTCGTCGCCGACATCTTCTCGCGCCCATCCTGCAAGAATGTGCGCTTTCTGAAGACCACGATCACGCCGGATAATGAAGCCTCATGGGGCCTCTTCAAAAGCCTTGCACGGTGGCTTGACGCTCCGCTTGAGGACACCACCTTCTTTGACAAGGACAAGCATTTCAAAGGCCGTCACGACAGCGAGATCCTCGTGACAATCGGCCCTTTCGACCGGCCGGCAAACAGCTAGCCGCCAAGTCTCGCGCTTAGATACGCTCAAAACCAGACCAGACAGGAGCAGAACGCATGCCGTTCACAGACATTCAGGAAGACATTTTCGAAAGGCGCGAATCGATCGTGCGCAGCTATTGCCGCAATTTCGATACGCTTTTCACCAGTGCCAAAGGCTCGGAAATGACCGACGCCAACGGCAAGACCTATATCGACTTTCTCGCCGGGTGCTCGACCCTCAACTATGGTCACAACGACCCGGACATGAAGAAGGCGCTGATCGCCCATATCGAGCGCGATGGGATTGCCCATGGCCTCGACATGTATACCGACGCCAAGGCCGAGTGGCTGAAGGCTTTCGAGGAATACATCCTCAAGCCGCGCGGTATGGATGACTACAAGATCATGATGACCGGCCCGACCGGCACAAATGCCGTTGAGGCAGCCGTGAAGCTTGCCCGCAAGGTTACTGGCCGAACCAATGTCATCGCTTTCACCAACGGCTTTCATGGCATGACCATGGGCGCCCTAGCGCTGACCGGTAATGCCGGCAAGCGTGGCGGTGCAGGCACTGGCAGCGTCGGCCTAACCGGCACGACGCATCTGCCTTATGCCAATGCTTTTGGCGAAGACATCGACACACTCGACCAGATCGAGATGATGCTCGACAATCCGTCTTCGGGCGTCGATGCGCCGGCAGCCTTCATTTTCGAACCCATCCAGGGCGAAGGCGGCCTCAATGCAGCTTCTGCCAAGTGGATGAAAGGCATTGCGGACCTCGCCAAGAAGCATGGCGCCCTGCTCATCGTGGATGACATCCAGGCCGGTTGCGGCCGTTCGGGCGACTATTTCGGCTTCGAAATTGCCGGCATCAAGCCGGACATCATTACCCAGGCCAAGTCGCTTTCCGGCATGGGTCTTCCCTTTGCCTGTGCACTTATCAAGAAAGAGCACGACATCTGGAAGCCAGCCGAACACAATGGCACGTTCCGTGGCAACAACCACGCCTTCGTGACCGGCAAGGTGGCGCTGGAGAAGTTCTGGAAGGATGATGCCTTCATGAAGGATGTCCGCAAGAAAGCTGACATTCTGGAAGCTGGCCTCAAGAAGATTGTTGATGTCATTCCGGGCTCGCGCCTGAAGGGCCGTGGCATGATGCAAGGCGTCGATGTGACGTCGGGCGACATCGCCTCCGAGATTTGCAGCCGTGCCTTTGAAAAGGGGCTCATCATCGAGACGTCCGGTGCAGACGACGAGGTCGTGAAAGTCCTCGCCGCCCTGACCATCCCCGAGGAAACGCTCAGCAAGGGTCTCGAAATCCTTCTCGAAGCGGCCAAGGAAACAATCGACAACTCAAAAGTCGCAGCGGAGTAAAATAAAATGATCGTACGCGATATGAATGAAATGAAAGGCACAGACCGTGCCGTGTCCGATGCGCAGTGGACGTCCTACCGGATGCTGCTCGCAGACGACAAGATGGGCTTCAGCTTCCACATCACAGTGCTGGAAGCCGGCTCAGAGCATACCTTTCATTACAAGAACCACTTTGAGAGCGTGTACTGCATGAAGGGCAAGGGCTCGATTACCGACCATGCCACCGGCGAGACCCATGAGATCAAGCCTGGCGTGGTGTACGGCCTTAACCTGCACGACAAGCACACGCTGCGCGCGGAAGAAGAACTGCACATGGCCTGCTGCTTCAATCCGCCGGTGACCGGCAAGGAAGTTCACCTTCCGGACGGCTCCTATGCGGCAGCCGAAGACCTTGAGGACGCAGATTAAAGCGCCTCCCAAACCAGACACGTAGCCCGGCCAGTCCGGGCTACGTGCTCACTAAAACCAGACCAATTCCTGGGGACGAAATCCCATGACGCATACAGTTGAAAAGATCGGCGGAACCTCGATCGCGAACACGCCGGTTATCCTGGACAATGTCCTGATAAACGGGCGCGAAGGCGCTGATCTCTATAACCGCATTTTTGTGGTGTCGGCCTATGCCGGCATGACCAACCTTCTGCTCGAGCACAAGAAGACGGGCAAGCCCGGCGTCTATGCCCTCTTCGCCAAGGCCGAGAACAAGTGGCAGTGGAGCGAAGCCCTAACCGAGCTGGCCGCCGCCATGCGCGAAAAGAATGAAGAAATTTTCGGCGACCACCCCGACAGGAAAGTCGCGGACAATTTTGTGCTTGAACGTGTCGAAGGCGTCCGCAACTGCCTGATCGACCTTCACCGCCTTTGTTCCTATGGCCAGTTCCGTCTCGACGAACACCTGATGACGGTGCGCGAGATGCTTGCAGCCCTCGGCGAGGCGCATTCAGCACACAATACGACGCTGCTTCTGCGCCAGCACGACATCAATTCGGTCTTTGTCGATCTGACCGGGTGGCGTGACGAGGAAAAGATGCCGCTGGACGAGCGCATTCAGACGTCTTTGAAGGATGTCGACTTCTCCAAGGAGCTTCCGATCTGCACCGGCTATGCAAGCTGCAATGAAGGCATGGTGAAGCTCTATGACCGCGGCTACACCGAGGTCACCTTCTCTCGCATCGGCGCTATCACCGGTGCTTCTGAAGCGATCATCCATAAGGAATTCCACCTTTCCAGCGCTGACCCGAAACTGGTTGGCAATGACAAGGTGCTGAAGATCGGCAAGACCAATTATGACGTCGCCGACCAGCTTTCCAATATGGGCATGGAAGCGGTTCACCCGAAGGCTGCGAAAGGCCTGCGTCAGGCTGGCGTGCCGCTTCGCGTCAAGAATACGTTCGACCCGAGCGATGCTGGCACGATCATCACCGATGATTTCCATCCTGAAGAGGCCCGTGCCGAGATCGTGACCGGCATAAAGAACATCTACGCCTTCGAACTGTTCGAACAGGACATGGTCGGCGTCAAAGGCTATGACGCAGAAGCGCTGAAGGCCCTGACACGTCACAAGGTATGGATCGTATCGAAGAGCTCGAATGCGAACACCATCACGCACTATGTCGACTGCACCCGCGAAGCACTGAACCGGGCAGCGGCTGAACTCGAAGCCAAGTTCGAGAACGCAGAGGTGACGACCCGCAAGCTCGCCATCGTTTCGGTCATCGGCGCTAATCTCGACGTACCGGGAATGACGGCGAAGGCGACGACTGCGCTCTATGAAGCCGGCATCAATATGCTTGGTCTTCAAAAGCTGACGCGCAGCACCGACCTGCAGCTTTTCGTTGCCGAAGAGGACTATGATGAAACCGTCCGCGTCCTGCACAAGGCGCTGGTCGAAGATGGGAAGTCCTCGGAAATTCGCACTGCCGCCTGATGCCCTATACAGGGTCGATCAACGAACAGGCGACAGAACACCGGAAGGATCGTCTCGGGTCATACCGTAACGTTCTGGCGGTTACGAGCGCCCTGACATTGCTTCAGGGCGCTTCGGCTGCCCTATCCGTCATGATCGCGCTGAGCCTGGCAAATGCCGGCGCATCGAATGCTGCCCTTGGTCTGGTTGCGGCGTTCTTTGCGGGCGGGTTCCTTACCGGAGCCCTGCTATCGCCAGCGCAGATTGCGCGGATAGGGCACATCCGGTCCTTTTCCTTCTTTGCTGCCATCGCCATCATTGCTTCGCTCAGCTTCACGCTGGGCGTCAGCATTATTGGCTGGGCAATTGTGCAGGGCGTTATCGGCATCACAACGTCCGCCCTGCTGACAGCCGGCGAAAGCTGGATTGCAGATGCCGCGCCCGCCCAGAGCCGGGGGTCAATCCTCAGCTTCTATCACGTAGTCGCCAAACTCGGCGCGATTGGCGGGCCCTTTATCGTCATGGCCGCTGCAGGTGGCGGAACCGGCTTCATGCTGGTCGCAGTCCTCTTCGCCCTCACCATCCTTCCCGTGACAGCGACCCGGCAGATCCAGCCGGAAATCAGTACCAGCAAGCCATATGGGCCAAGGAAGATTTTCAGGCTTGCACCAGCCGCTGCCATGGCGGCTTTTTGTGCCGGCGCCGTCAGTAATTCCGTCGCCCAGCTCTATCCGATCTATGCCCAGACCGTCGCGCCGGCCCAACCGGCGAGCTTTTCAGCGAACTTCAACGCCGCCGTTCTGGCGGGTGCGATGGTCGGTCTCTGGCCCGCCGGCATGATCTCTGATCGCATAGACCGGCGCATGGTGATCGCGGGCACCGGTATTATCGGGGCCTTGTGCGCACTTGGCCTTGGCCTTCTGGCCGGGCATGTTCCCCAGTTCGCCATCCTTGCACTTGGCTTTGGATATGGCGTTGGCGCGCTCTCCTATTATGCGGTGGCCGTCGCCCATGCAGCAGACCGCGCAGATGCGTCGCAGGCCACTCCCATGATGGCCGGTATCCTGATCCTCTGGGGGGTCGGTTCGATCGCCGGACCCGCCGTCGCAGGGCTGGTTATGACGCCTCTGGGAGGGGAAGGCCTGTTTTTCTTTGCGGCCGGCGCCCTTGCTCTTCTGGCCGCGCTGATGTTCACACGTATAGTCAATACCGTCCCTGTCGACCTTGAGGACAAGGAACCCTTCAACGCCACCCAGGCGACCAGCCTCGCGCTATCGGACCTCGACCCGCGCGGCGAAGACACAAGTGAGCAGTTCGACCTGTTCCTGGCCTGGATGGCATCACAAGAGACCGACGAATGATATTAGCCAGCTTTGTAGTCATCCTGATCATCTTCCTTGGCGTGGGTCTGGCCTCGGCCAGAAAAGCTACGGGGGAGAGAAAGGACTACTACATTGCCGGTCAGAGCGTCTCTCCCTGGCTCGCCGGGCTTTCCGCCGTTGCCACCAACAATTCCGGTTATCTGTTCATCGGTGTGATCGGCTATGGCTACGCCACAGGCCTGTCCGCCGTCTGGCTTATGTTTGGCTGGATCGTCGGCGACTTTATCGGCTCGACATTCATTCACCGCAAACTGCGCACGGCCACGGGCGTGACCAATGAGGCCTCGTTTGCCTCTGTCCTGTCGCGCTGGCATGGCGACGACTTCGCGCTCTGGCGCAGGATTGCTGCCGTCATCATGGTCGTGCTGCTGATCGTCTATGGCGCCGCCCAGATCACAGCCGGCGCAAAAGCGCTGGAAGGCGTTTTCGATGGCTTCAACTGGCGCATTGGCGCGATTGGCTCGGCGGTCATCATTCTTGCCTACTCGATTGCAGGCGGGATCCGGGCCTCCATCTGGACCGACGCGATCCAGTCAATCTGTATGCTGGTCGCGCTCTTCATCCTGTTCTTTGTCGGCGTCAGCTGGGCTGGTGGCTTCACAGGCATGATCGATCAGCTTCGGCCGATGGATGACGGCACATTCATGAACCTGCTGCCGGAAGCTGACGAACTTCTCATGACAGGCGCCCTCGGCTTCGGGCTCTTTGTTCTTGGCTGGCTGTTTGCCGGTTTCTCCGTTGTGGGGCAGCCGCACATCATGGTGCGCTTCATGGCGCTCGACGATGACAAGAACATGCAGCGCACGCGCGCCTGGTATTATGGCTTCTTCATCGTGTTCTATATCCTGGCTGCAGGCCTTTCCCTGCTCGCCCGGGTCTATATGCCCGACGCGGCCAGTATCGACGTGGAGCTTGCCCTTCCACGCATGGCAGAGGCGCTTCTGCCAGATGTTCTCGTCGGCCTTATTCTCGCGGGCATCTTCGCGGCTACCATGTCCACAGCCGACTCCGTTGTCCTATCGTGCTCAGCGGCGATTACCCATGACCTCGTCCCGCAGAGGCTCGAAAAGCCATGGCTGCTAAAGGCGGCCACAGCGTCGGTTACGATCTTCGCCCTCGCTCTGGCCCTGATGGACAATCAGAGCGTCTTCAGCCTGGTGATCATCGCCTGGTCTGCGCTTGCGGCGGCCTTTGCGCCGATGCTGACGCTTTATGCCCTCAACCGGCGCATCAGCGAGCCAACCGCCATCGTTATGATGCTTCTCGGGATCGCGATAACGCTCGTCTGGCGCTTCGGGCTCGGCTGGCAAGGCGGTGTCTATGAGGGCCTGCCTGGCATCCTGATCCCACTGATCATCGGCTGGGTGCTGTCGCGCCCCGCCACGAAGACCGAACTGGAGCAGAGCCCCGTCGTGGAAACGCCGGAGCCGTAAGCTCTCAGCCCAAAGGTTCAAAAAAGCCCGCCCGGATCTCTCCAGGCGGGCTTTTCATTTGTGTCTTATCTCACGCCGCTCAGCCGTAAAGCGCCTTGGCGTGGTGCATGATGTGATCATCCATGAAGGTGGAGATGAAATAGTAGGAATGATCATAACCGGGCCGCAAGCGGATCGCGAGCGGCTGGCCCGCTTCACGGCAGGCCTCTTCAAAGAGACCCGGCTTCAGCTGCTCTTCCAGGAACTGGTCATCCTCGCCCTGATCAATGAGGATCGTGGTGTCGAGCTGGGTCTTCTTGACCAGTTCGCACGCATCCCATTCCTTCCAGGCTTCTCTGCCATCTCCGAGGTAAGCGCTGAACGCCTTCTCGCCCCATGGCACCTGACTGGGCGCGACGATTGGGGAGAATGCCGAGACGCTGCGAAAATGTCCGGGATTGCGCAGCGCAAGCACCAGCGCGCCATGGCCGCCCATGGAATGTCCGAAGATGGACTGGCGGCGCATATCAGCCGCGAAGTTGGACCGGATGATGGAAGGCAGTTCCTCCATCACATACTGGTCCATCTTGTAGTGCTTGGCCCAGGGCTCCTGTGTGGCGGTGAGATAGAAACCGGCCCCCTGCCCCAGGTCATAAGCCTCGTCATCGGCGACATCATCGCCGCGCGGACTGGTGTCTGGCGCAACGATCATGACGCCGAGTTCGGCCGCCTTCCTCTGAAGGCCGCCTTTCTCCATGACATTGGCCCAGGTACAGGTCAGGCCGGACAGATACCAGAGAACCGGAACGGGCTCCTCGTCGGTTTGCGGCGGATCGAACACTGCGAACCGCATGTTGCAACCGAGAATCTCGCTTTCATGTTCATGAACGCTCAAATCCCCGCCGAAAGTCACCCAGTCTGATACTGTTTCCAATTCTTCTGCTCTCTTCTCTCTGCTTGTTCAGTCAGATGTAGCACAGCTGTGCCACATTCCTACCGCGAGCGAAGGTCACCATTTTCCCAATAGGTATTGCCCGTGTTGGGATCGACGAAATAATAGCGATCCGCGCGCTGGTCATAACGCCGCTCGGCCTCGACCTGTTCACCACCAACGAAGCAGCCGCCCTGCTGCCGGCAACCGGTATAATAACCTGCCGCTGCACCAACTGCACCGCCCACGAGGGCGCCTGTGGCTTCGTCCCCGGCGACGGCTGCACCGGCAGCAGCACCCACTGCGGTACCGATTGCGGCATTGCGCTGGGGCGCGGACGCATTCTGACAGGCCGTTAGCGTCAGAGCTGACGCGGCTGCGCTCATATAGATAAGGGTTTTCATGAAGAATCTCCTCTGGCTCGTTTCGCGGCGCCAGCTCCTCTCAACGGATCGCTCCGGAGGAAGCGGCGCATCCAGCCTCAAAACCTTGATG
This sequence comes from uncultured Henriciella sp., assembly GCF_964005855.1. Classification (NCBI taxonomy): domain Bacteria; kingdom Pseudomonadati; phylum Pseudomonadota; class Alphaproteobacteria; order Hyphomonadales; family Hyphomonadaceae; genus Henriciella; species uncultured Henriciella sp. The sequence goes on along the minus strand of NZ_CAXFSW010000001.1, from coordinate 51,292 downwards.
GAAATTGAGGCCGCACACCCCGAGCAACGCAGCCGGGAAATACCCGTTCCAGTTGCGCAGACCTCAGCGTTCTGAGCGCACGAGTGAAATAAAGCGGACGGCAGGGGCGCCAGAGGAGATCAGGCGTTACGGATGCGCTCGGCTTCCTCGGCCACAGCAAGGGCCAGCTCCCCGTCCTCACAGGGCACCACACGGACGTCATAGGCAAAGGTCTCGTCACGGGCCATCTGCGTCGCCTTGGACCGGAAGACCTCGACATTCTGTTCGATCTTGAAACCCACCTCATTCCCGATGGAGATGATGACCTCGACAGCTTCTTCAACCGAGGACGCCCAGACCTTGAGAGACATGACTGAAGGACCGACCCGGCCATCGGGAACAGCATGTCCCTCCATCGTGTCTCCGCCCGCGACAAGCGAGAAGTGCTTGAACTCAGACATGTAATATCTTTCCTATCAGCCCCACACACTCACGATAGGCACGGGAAAACGTAATTCATATGACGAGCTACACATTATACGGCGCCGAGGTCAGTTATTTCACCGGGAAGGCACGCGCCTATCTGGACTGGCGCGGCGCCGATTATGAGGAAAAACCCGCCACGCAGGAGGTCTACAAGACGCTGATCCTGCCCAATGTCGGCTGGCCCGTCATTCCGGTCGCGACGATGCCGGATGGGACCGTTGTCCAGGACACAGCCGACATCATGCAAGCTGTCGAAGCGCGCGAAAGCGCCAGTCCGCCAGCCTGGCCTGCTGGTCCTCTGCAACGTTTCGTCAGCGAACTGCTTCATCTTTATGGCGACGAATGGCTCGTCATTCCGGCGATGCACTATCGCTGGAATTACAATGAGGACTGGGCCTATGGCGAGTTTGGCGCCCTGTCCGCACCCCAGCTTTCCCCGCAGGAGCAATATGAACTTGGCCGCAAGAATGGCGCGCGCTTCAAGGGCGCCCTCCCCATTCTCGGGGTCAGCGATGCGACCATACCCGGGATCGAAAAGAGCTATAAAAGCTTTCTGGCAGAATTCTCCGCCCATCTGGGAGAGCACCCCTATCTTCTGGGCGCACACCCCTCACTGGCCGACTTCGCCTTCTATGGCCCGCTCTATGCGCACCTCTACCGGGACCCGGAATCAGGGAAACTGATGCAGAGGCTGGCGCCTGAAGTGTGGGACTGGGTTGAGAGGATGAGAGCCGGCGGTCAGACTCCGGGCGGCGACCTCATTGGAAGCGATGCCATTCCCGCCACATTAGAGCCCATCCTCGCGCGGCAGATGCGCGAACAGCTGCCCGCGATCGAGCGGACCGAAAAGCTGTTTGCGGACTGGGCGGCTTCAGCAGAGCCGGGGGCTCGCGTACCGCGGGCGCTGGGGGACATCCCGATTGAGATCGAAGGCCACATGGGGCCTGCCAAGGCGCGCAGCTTCCCGCTCTGGCGCCTTCAGGCGGCGCTCGACGTCTATAATGACATGGAAGAGAAAGACCGCTCACGCGCCGACGCCCTTCTGGAACGCATCGGCGGGAGCGGTCTCAAGACCTTCAAATTGCCCGCCAGGCTCAAGCGGGAAAACTGTCAGGTGGTTCTGGCCTAACCGCGGCAGAGGGCGCAGAGCTTGTTGCCGTCCGGATCGCGCAGATAGGCAAGGTACATTTTCTGGCCGCCGCCTTCGCGCCAGCCGGGCGGATCCTCAATGGGTTTGCCGCCGGCTGCAGCGCCCGCCTTGTGCCAGGCGTCGGCTTCGTCCGTCGAGTTCATGGCAAAACCGATCGTCATGCCATTGCCCGGCGTTGCGGCCTCGCCGTCAATCGGCTTGGTCACGAGGAAAACGCTGCCATTGTGCATGTAGATCAGGCGCCCCTTGGGATCGGTGATCCCTGGCTTGCCGCCCACTGCGCCGAACAGGGCGTCATAGAACTCCTTGGACCGGTCGATGTCATTCGAGCCGACCATCATATGGCTGTACATGTTTTGAATCCCCTTCTTCAAATGACTTGTTTGAATGATATCGGGTCGAGGCCTAGTACACCACCACGCTCCGGATGCTCTCGCCAGAGTGCATCAGGTCGAAGCCCTTGTTGATGTCTTCAAGCTTCAGCACGTGCGTGATCATCGGATCGATCTCGATCTTGCCCTTCATGTACCACTCGACGATCTTGGGTACATCCGTGCGGCCTCTGGCACCGCCAAAGGCAGAGCCTTTCCAGACGCGGCCCGTGACCAGCTGGAAGGGGCGGGTCGCGATTTCCTTACCGGCTTCGGCAACGCCGATGATGATGCTTTCACCCCAGCCGCGATGGCAGCATTCAAGCGCCTGGCGCATCACATCCGTATTGCCCGTACAATCGAAGGAATAGTCCGCCCCGCCCCCTGTCAGCTCGACAAGGTGAGAGACGGTATCGCCGGAGATTTCCTTCGGATTGACGAAATGGGTCATGCCAAACCGGCGGCCCCACTCTTCCTTGTCAGGATTGATATCGACGCCGACAATCATGTCCGCCCCGACCATTTTGGCCCCCTGAATCACGTTGAGACCGATACCGCCAAGGCCGAAGACAACGACATTTGAACCCGGTGTGACTTTTGCCGTATTCGTCACGGCGCCGACACCTGTGGTGACGCCACAGCCGACATAGCAGGTCTTGTCGAAGGGGGCTTCGGGGTCGATCTTCGCCACCGCGATTTCCGGCAGCACGGTGAAGTTCGAGAAGGTCGAGCAGCCCATATAGTGGTGCAGCTTCTGACCCTTATAGGAAAAGCGGCTTGTGCCGTCCGGCATGACGCCCTTGCCCTGCGTCGCGCGGATCGCGGTGCAGAGATTGGTCTTGCCCGACAGGCAGCTTTTGCACTGGCGGCATTCCGGTGTGTAGAGCGGAATGACATGGTCGCCCGGCTTAACACTCGTCACGCCCTTGCCGACCTCACGCACCACGCCCGCGCCCTCATGGCCGAGAATGCTGGGGAAAAGCCCCTCGCTGTCGAGGCCGTCCAGCGTGTAGGCATCGGTATGGCAGATACCCGTCGCCATGATCTCGACGAGCACCTCGCCATCCTTTGGACCTTCAAGGTCCACCTCAACGATTTCGAGCGGTTTCTTGGCTTCGAAAGCAACAGCTGCGCGGGTTTTCATGAATGTCTCTCCTGCTTGGATCGGCGCCACCATGCCGGGGCCTCTCTGCGCGCACAAGACGCCAAGTCTGCCGCAGATGAATCTGACTCACATCCCCCCTTTTGAGCGGCCCTGTCGTACGCCGCGTGGAACAAGGGCTCACCACCAGTCGTTTTGTTTTCGCGAAGTAACAAGGAGAATGCATCATGAAAAAACTCATGATTACTGCAGCAGCGTCCGCCCTGATAATGGGTGCAGCCGCCTGCTCGAACGAAAACGACGTCGCGATGAACGACAATGGCTACGATGAAGCCGAAATGGAGACGGCTGACACCGAAACCGCGCCTGAAATGACCGATGAGGCCGAGGCGCCGGACGTCGAAACGGTCTATCTCATGTCCGGCGATCTCAGCGCTGGAGAACTTATCGGCGCCAAGGTGATCGGTGCAGATGGCGAAGATGCCGCCACGATCGATGACTTTATCATCAATAGCGACGGCCAGATTGACCGCGTTGTGTTCCGCAGCGGCGATTTCATCGACCTGCTCGGCACCCAAGGTGCGCTCGCCTTTGATCAGCTCGACCTTGAAATGGCAGCCGACAATGAGCCGCGCTTTACTGTTTCCATGACGGAAGAAGCGCTTCAGAACGTCGAGGAATACGATCAGGACGGGCTGAATGATTACAGCCTCGCATCGGAAATAATCGGTACCACCGCCGACTTCACCAATTCCGACGAGTCTGCGCGTATCAATGACATCATCATCTCCGCAGACGGTGAAGCCAAATATGCCATCGTCGGCGACACGATCATGGACAATGATCGTCAGCTCGACTTCGACCGCATCATTGTAGATGACGATGGCGACGCGCTCATGATCGACGCAGCAGCAGACGATCTCGCGATGATGCCGATCTTTATCTATGAAATGGAAGACGATGCATCAGCGGCAGACAGCGAACGCAACTCCATGAGCGATTGGGACGCTGATGAAGCCGACACCAATGCTTCTGACGACATGATGGACGACGATCAGAACTAGATGGACGTTCAGCCCTTTGAAAAAGCCCTGCCGGTTGGCAGGGCTTTTTTATATGTGGAAGGGTCTGGGTTACCCTAGCGCCGGCCCGCCACGACATCACGGGTCATACGTTCGATCCGGTTGATGAGAGCATCAACAGAGCCGTTCGTGCGATCCAGCAGGGACAGAAACTGGGCCTGTTGCTCAATCGCCAGCCAGATCAGATTGCCATTCACGTTCAGGGCGACGTCCACCACCTGATAGCCGTCATTGCGCTTGAGCACACGCCAGCGGACACTCATCTCCTGGCCATCGGCGCGCGGGATCTTCGTATCGACGATCGAGTCGCGCGGCGTGCGGTCTGTTGATCCTTCAACGATAACCTCATTGCCGCGATAGGCATCGAGTTCATTCTCATAGACGGCAAGCGCGTATTTCTTGAAGGCCGCCTGAAAGCGCTCGAACTCTTCCGGCGTGAAGCGGTTTGCATATTTGCCTATGACGAAGCGGCTGACAGCTTCGATGTCTGCGAACTCATCCATATAGCGGCTGAAAAGCGCGGTACGCTCGTCACGGCTGAGCGAAGGGTCATTCAGCGATTCAAGCACTTCATTGGCATTGTCTTCGACAAAAGCCTCAGTGCTCGCATCCGCGAAGGCGGGGCTGGCTGCAGCTGCCAGTGCGGCGGCCGCAATAAGGTGTCTGGCAATTTTCATGGTCGTCGTCCTACTGGTCTCCGGCGCCTGTCCCCTCGGCGCTTTCCTCATCATAGACATCAAAATCAGGCAAATCCTGGTATGGATCTGCCTCTGTCTCGCCATTTCGGATGGCAGCCTCGCGCTGCGAGGAATAATTGCGGCGAAGCGCAATATAAGGTTCCGGCTGCGAGCGCAGCGTTTCAATCGGTTCGATCAGGCGCGCGCGCGTATCAATCAGACCGAGAACGGTCCGGCCCACGGCGATGTGGTCGTCGAGATCCGGATCGCTTTCGAATTCAGTCCAGGTCAGCGGGTCCAGGGCCCGGTCTGTGGCAATTCCGAATGTGTCGCGGAAATTGCTTGGCCCGAGCAAAGGCAGAACCAGGAACGGTCCTGGCTCAACGCCCCACACACCCAGCGTTTGCCCGAAATCCTCATTATGTTCGGTAACGCCAAGCGTACTGGCAACATCAAAGATGCCAGCCACACCAATGGTCGAGTTGATCAGGAAGCGACCGAACGTATCTGCAGAGGCCTGCGCATTGCCCTGAAGCATAGAGTTCGCGAAGACAACGGGCTGGCGAATATTGGTCAGCACATTGTGCACACCGTCACGGGCAGGCTCTGGCACGACCGCGCGGTAGCCACGTGCCACCGGCTCGATCGCCGCTTTGTCGACCGCCTCGTTGAAAGCGTACACATTACGGTTGAAGCCTTCAAAAGGATCGGAGACGCCCGAGGCGGTGTCAGTCGTGTCCTGTGTCGTCGCGCAAGCCGTAAGCGTGGTAAGCGCGATGAGGGCTGAAACTACTGTCTTCATGATAACTTCCGTATGCTGGAGGCAGCATATGTGCGCAGCCTGCCCGGCTTTCAACGCCAACACTTCAATGAATAAGTAGATATCGACGTATGGTGGTCTATCGGTCACACCGAAGCACAGCATATTGTCATCCATATAAAGGCATGTTTATATGCTGATATGAGACAGCCTTCGGAAACCATGGTAGAAGCATTGCGCGCCGCTGGCGAGCCAACGCGGCTGCGCATTCTGGCTTTGCTGCGCCATGGGGAGCTGTCGGTCGGTGAGCTTGTGACCGTTCTGGGCCAAAGCCAGCCCCGGCTCTCCCACCACCTCAAGGCACTGACGTCAGCAGGCCTGACCGAACGTCTTCCCGAAGGCGCATGGGTCTTCTACCGCATTCCGGCCTCTGGCTGGGCCGGCACCCTGACTGACCACCTTTTTGACCTCATCGATGAAGCAACGGGCGATTTCCCGAACGACCTTTCACGGCTTGATGCGGTGCGTCAGGCCCGTCAGGCTTCGGCCGAAACCTATTTCAGCTCGATCGCGTCGGACTGGGACCAGATCCGGTCCATGCATTACCCAGATGAACTTATCGAAGCGGCCATACTGCGCGCCGTGGGGCCTGGCCCTTTCCGCAAAGTGGTCGATCTTGGCACCGGGACAGGCCGCATGCTCACCCTGCTCGGCAATCGTGCGCAGGAGTCCGAAGGCCTCGACATGTCGCATCAGATGCTGACCCTGGCGCGGGCCAAACTTGCCGAGGCCGGAGTCACCCAGGCGCGCGTGCGTCAGGGAGACGTCACTGCAACACCTTTTGAGCCGGCAAGCGCCGACATGGTCATTGTCCATCAGGTGCTTCACTATCTGGAAGACCCGGAAAAAGTGGTGCGCGAGGCAAGCCGCATCCTCAGTCCGGGCGGCACGCTGGTCATCGTGGATTTCGCCCAGCACGATCACGAATTCATGCGCGAAGCCTTCGGCCACCGGCGTCTCGGCATTCGCGAAGACACAATGAAACTCTGGGCCGAACAGGCCGGCTTGCACCTTGACGAGGCGCTGCGCTTCGAGCCGCCCAAAGACCTGGATCAAGGCATTGCCGTTCTCATCTGGCGTGCCCGGAAACCGCAACACAAAGAGGAAGTTGCCGCATGAGCCACCTATCAGTTGCCACCCGGCAGGGCGAGAAGGGCCCGAATGTCTCCTTTGAGTTCTTTCCCCCGAAGAATGAGACCATGGATGAGCGCCTGTGGGAGTGCGTGCGCCGGCTGGAGCCGATGGCGCCTCACTTTGTTTCGGTCACCTATGGCGCCGGCGGGTCCACCCGTGAGCGCACCCACGATACGGTCAAGCGCATCGTGACCGACACCCGCCTGACACCGGCAGCGCACCTGACCTGCGTCGGCGCCCCGCGTGAAGAAGTCCTGCAGACAGCCGAAGATTATTATGAAGCCGGCGTCCGCCACATCGTCGCCTTGCGCGGGGATGCGCCGCAGGATGAAGACTATGACAAGCCCGAGGGGCGCTACACCAATGTGGTCGACCTCGTCTCCGACCTTCGTGCGCACCGCCCGGACCTTGGCAAGGTGTTCGAAATCTCGGTGGCCTGCTATCCTGAGCCCCACCCGGATTCGCGGGGCTGGGAGCAGGATCTTGCCCACCTGAAACGCAAGCAGGAGGCCGGCGCGGACCGCGCGATCACGCAGTTCTTCTTTGAACCGGAAGTCTATTTCGAATTCGTCGACAAGGCCCGCGCTGCCGGCATCACCATGCCGCTCGTTCCCGGCATCATGCTGCAGCCCAATTTCAACGGCCTTAAAAAGTTCGCCAAGATGTGCGGCGCCAGCCTGCCGGACTGGCTTCACAAGCTTTATGAAGGCCTCGATGATGACGCCGATACCCGTGACCTCATCACGGCCAATGTCGCAGCCGAGCTCTGTCACAAGCTCGCCGATGGCGGCGTCGAGCAATTCCACTTCTACACACTGAACCGGGCAAATCTGGCGCTTTCGACCTGCCACCTGCTCGGCCTGAAACCCGCAACGGCGGAGGCGGCCTGATGGCAAACGAGACACTGATCGACCAGCTTGAAGCAAAGGCCAGGGAAGAGATCCTGATCCTGGACGGCGCGATGGGCACCATGCTCCAGAAATATGCCTTCTCCGAGGAGCAGTTTCGCGGTGAGCGTTTTGCCGACTGGGACACGGCGGTTCAGGGCAATAACGACCTCCTGAACCTTACCCAGCCGGATGCTGTCCGCGACATCCATGCGAAATTCATCGCGGCTGGCGCCGACCTCATTGAGACGAACACGTTCAGCGCGACCACCATCGCGCAGGGCGACTATCACATGCAGGATATCGCGGCCGAGATTGCAGAAGCCGGCGCCCGCGTCGCGCGGGAAGCTGCCGACGCCGCAGACAAGCCTGTCGGGGTTCTCGGCGCAATCGGGCCGACCAACAAGACATTGTCGCTCTCGCCGGACGTCAACAATCCGGGCTATCGGGAAGTGACCTTCGACGATGTGCGAGCTGCCTATCTGCAACAGGCACACGCCATGGCGCCGCATATCGACTTTTTCCTGATCGAGACCATCTTCGACACGCTGAATGCCAAGGCTGCCATCAAGGCGCTTCTGGATTTCCGCGCCGAGACGGGCAAGGAGATCCCGGTCATCATTTCCGGCACGATTACCGACGCCTCCGGCCGTACGCTCTCGGGCCAGACCGCCGAAGCCTTCTGGCACTCGGTCCGTCACGCGCAGCCATGGGCCATTGGTCTCAACTGCGCTCTCGGCGCCAAGATGATGCGCCCGCACATCGCGGCCATTTCAAAGGTCGCCGACACACGCGTTATTGCCTATCCAAATGCCGGTCTACCGAATGAGTTCGGTGAGTATGATGAGCTGCCCGAACAGACAGCGGCGCAGCTGGAAGAATGGGCAAAATCAGGCCTGGTCAATGTGCTTGGCGGCTGCTGCGGCACAACCCCGCCACATATCGAGGCCATTTCCAAGGCAGTGAAGGGCAAGACGCCCCGAAACATCCCGGAACCACCTCGCGCCATGCGTCTATCCGGGCTAGAACCGTTCCAGCTCGCAAGCTGACGGGAGGCAATCATGAGCAAGACGTATGAGAAACTCGATGACAAGCTCATCGAGTTCATCAAGGCACAGAAAATGTTCTTCGTCGCGACAGCGCCCCTGTCGCGCGACGGGCATGTGAATGTCTCGCCCAAAGGCTATGACAGCTTCGTCGTGATCGATGAGAGCACGGTCGCCTGGCTCGATCTTGGCGGCTCCGGCATCGAAACGATGGCGCATCTAAAGGAAAATGGCCGTATCACGATCATGTTTTGCGCCTTTGACGGCGCGGCCAATATCGTGCGCCTCTATGGGCAAGGCGAGGCAGTGCAGTTCGATGATCCACGCTTTGCCGGTCTGCTGGCCCTCTTTTCCAATTTCGACAAGGCGCGCGCCATCGTCACCGTTAAGTTGGATCGGGTTTCCGACAGCTGCGGCTGGGGCGTACCCTTCTATGAGTTCAAGGGCGAGCGTGAACAGCTTCAGCGCTATGCCAACAATCCCCGCACAGATGGACGCACCTGGGAACAGCGCTGGTATGAAGGCAATGCCGAAAGCACTGATGGCCTGCCCGGCGTCACACGGACGAATGAGGCCGCAGAATGATAACGCCCCAAAGAAGAGAAGTAGTCGCAGGTTTGGCAGCAGTCGCCGGCCTCGGTGCTTGTGCCACGAACCTTCGTCGAAGCTCTACTTCAAAGCCCAATGTTGTACTTATCATTGCAGACGATCTAAGAGCTGACGCGATAGCAAAAAGAGACAAGCTAGGCATCAAAACACCTCATATCGACGCGTTAGTTGCCGAGGGGCACAGCTTCGATGATGCTTTCGTAACCACTTCGATATGTCCTACCAGCCGCGCCTCAATCATGACCGGGCAATTCGCATCTAACCATAAATATTGGAATTGGAGTGAGATCACTCAGGCTCAGCTAGACCGCGGTCTGTATGGACTGATGAAATCTGCTGGTTATCAAACAGCGTACATTGGAAAATGGGGATTAGGAACAGAATCCCGCGAAAACTTTTTCAATATTTGGTACGGATTTGATAACTTTAAGTTATATTACGACGAAGAATATGGCGGAAAGCATCTAACTGAATTCATCGGCGCGAAGGCCGTCAATGCTATCAATCAGTTAAAAGACGCCCCATTCTTTTTAACGTTTGCGACGCTCGCGCCGCATACGCAACACCGCGAACCTTATTGGGACGCAGATCACGTTTACGATGAAAGCTATAAAGAGCTTTTCTATCCAACCGCACCTAGCGCCACCACGGAAGCTTTTGATCGACTGCCAGAGTTTCTCAAAACGTCAGAAGGCCGTGAACGTTGGAGACAGAGGTTTGGTAATCCTGAAACCGCGTCCGAAACTCTTCGAGACTACTATAGACTGGTCAACGGGCTGGATGCGCAAGTTGGTCGAATTGTATCTGCTTTAAAAGAGAGGAACCTGTACGACGACACCCTGATCGTATTCACTTCAGACAATGGGATGCTTTTGGGCGAACATGGTCTTTCTGGCAAATGGTGGATGTTCGAAGAGTCAATTCGAGTTCCACTTGTGATAAAAATGCCTTCTGGCAGCCGCAGAGAGCCTATACCGCAAGTCGCTCTTAACATTGATGTTATGCCGACAATTCTAGAAGCGTGCTCGCTTCAGATACCTCAAACTGTGGATGGTAAGTCCTTGTTGGCGTCGGGGCCTCAAAGAACCCAATTCTTTTACGAGCATCTATTCGATCATCCGAGGATCATTAAGAGCGAAGGAATTTGGTCGCCTTCTTACAAATACATCAACTACGGCGTTGGCGGATCGACCTACGAAATGCTCTTCGATCTTCGAATAGATCCATACGAGTTGAACAACTTAGCGTTACTTCCAGGCTCACAAGTCATCCTCTCTGAATATAGAGAGAGATTTAAATCTGAAAAAGCTCGGGTTCAAAGAGCCCATACCGATGAGGCCGCAGAATGATAACGCCTCCTGTCTCTGCCCGTGATTTTTTCATCTTCTACGGCCTGCTCAAGCAGGGCTTTCCTGGCGGCCCCAAGAACGTTGACCTTAAGCGTCATGGAGAATTTCTTGGCCCCTGCAGGTTCAAGGGCGCCATGTTCGATATGGGCGACTATCCGGGTGTTGTGCGCCAGAAAGGCATCTGCCACGGCATGCTTTACCGCCTCGATCATCCGCGCATTGCCCGAAAGCTTGACGCGTTTGAGGGCGTGCGCACCGATGCGCCGTCCAAGGCGCTTTATCGGCGCGAAAAGGTCTCTATCGTTGACGATTTTGGACGCCCTTGCGCCAAAGCCTGGGTCTATGTCTACAACCGCCCGGTAACGGGCCGTCCAATGGTTCGCTCAGGCTTCTGGGCTTCGCCGGAGAGCAGAAGCCGTCAGAGGGTCGCATGACGCCTCTTATCAAATTCATCATCTGCTTTCTCATCGCTGTTGCCGCTTACGGTCTTGGCCGGTTCGCCGCCAGCACGCTGTTTGACGATCTCGCACTGGTCTGGCTTGGCGCCATTGGCGGCGCCTCTGCGGCCACGGCCTTCTTCATTTCCGGGCGCCTGCTCGGCATCGTGAACTTCAGGAAAAAGGATCCCGATCAGGATCAATCATGACAAATTCCACAGCCTCCCAGATCTTCATCAATATCGGTGAGCGCACGAACGTCACCGGCTCTGCGAAATTCCGCAATCTCATCAAGGCGGGTGACTATGACACCGCTGTCGATGTCGCGCGCCAGCAGGTCGAGAATGGGGCGCAGATCATCGATGTGAACATGGATGAGGGGATGCTGGACGGCGTCGAGGCCATGACCACCTTCCTCAACCTCATCGCCGCCGAGCCCGATATCGCACGTGTCCCGGTGATGATCGACAGCTCCAAATGGGAGGTGATCGAGGCAGGGCTAAAATGCGTGCAGGGCAAGGCGGTTGTGAACTCCATCTCGCTCAAGGAAGGCGAGGAACAGTTCCTGGAGCAGGCCCGCAAGGTACAGTCCTATGGCGCGGCCACGGTTGTGATGGCCTTCGATGAAGAGGGTCAGGCCGACACGGCAGCGCGCAAGATCGAAATCTGCACACGCGCCTACAAGCTGCTGACTGAGAAAGTCGGCTTTGCGCCTGAAGACATCATCTTCGACCCGAACATTTTCGCCGTCGCGACCGGGATCGAGGAGCACAATAATTACGCCGTCGATTTCATCGAGGCCTGCAAGGCGATCCGCGAGACGCTCCCCCATTGCCATATCTCGGGCGGGCTCTCCAACGTCTCTTTCTCCTTCCGCGGCAATGAGATCGTGCGCCGGGCCATGCATTCGGTCTTCCTCTATCATGCGATCCCGGCGGGCCTGGACATGGCCATCGTGAATGCCGGCCAGCTCGACATCTATGACAATATCGATCCGGAGCTTCGCGAGGCGGTCGAGGATGTAATCCTCAATCGCCGCGACGATGCAACCGAACGCCTGCTCGACATGGCCGAACAGTATCGCGGCCAGAAAGGCGAAACCAAGAAGAAGGATATGAGCTGGCGCGAGCAGCCGGTCGAGAAACGCCTCGAACACGCGCTCGTCCAGGGCATCACCGAATTCGTTGTCGAGGACACCGAGGAAGCCCGTCAGAAGGCTGAGCGTCCGCTTCATGTCATCGAGGGCCCGCTCATGGACGGCATGAATGTCGTCGGTGACCTTTTCGGCGCCGGCAAGATGTTCCTGCCTCAAGTGGTGAAGTCAGCCCGCGTCATGAAAGCGGCTGTCGCCCACCTCACCCCCTTTATCGAGAAAGAGCAGAAGGAGCTCGGCCTCGACAAGGTGTCCAATGGCAAGGTCGTCCTCGCCACGGTGAAGGGCGATGTGCACGATATCGGCAAGAACATTGTCGGCGTCGTGCTGGGCTGCAATGGCTATGACATTGTCGATATGGGCGTCATGGTGCCTGCTGAGAAAATCCTCGAAAAGGCGATTGAGGAAAAGGCCGACATGATCGGTCTCTCGGGCCTCATTACGCCGTCGCTTGATGAGATGGTCTTCGTTGCCGCCGAGATGGAGCGTCAGGGCATTCACCTGCCCCTGCTGATCGGTGGGGCCACGACCTCTCCGGCGCACACCGCCGTGAAGATCGACCCGGCCTTTCCGTCTGCCCCGGTCATCCACGTCAGCGATGCGAGCCGCGCGGTCGGCGTCGTCAGCGCGATGATGAATACCGAAGAGCGCGAGACCATGTGGGGCACGACCAAGGCCCGCTATGACCGTATCCGCGAAAGCCGCTCTGGCGGCCCGCCCACCCCGCGCCTGCCGATCAAGGAGGCGCGCGAGCTGGCTTTCAATGCGACCAAAGCTTCCGCGCCTGCGCCAACCTTCACCGGCGTGAAGACGTTTGAGGATTTCGATCTCAACGACCTCAAGGACTATATCGACTGGACGCCCTATTTCATGAGCTGGGACCTTGCGGGCAAATTCCCGCAAATCCTGGAGGATGAGAAAGTCGGCGAGGCGGCATCCGACCTCTGGCGCGATACGCAGACCATGCTGCAACGCCTCTTGGGCGAAGCCTGGTTCAAGCCAAAGGCGACCATCGGCTTCTGGGAAGCCAGACGCGAGGGCGACGACATCAGGCTCGCCTCCGGTGAAACGCTCCACACGCTGCGCCAGCAGATGAAGAAAACCAATGAGAAGCCGAACTTTGCGCTCTCTGACTTCCTCTCATCCGACGGGGATCATATCGGCGCCTTCTGTGTGACTGCCGGACCCGAGGCCGATGCGATCTCAAAGGACTTCAAGGAGAAGGGCGACGACTATTCCGCCATCATGGTTCAGGCGCTGGCCGACCGTTTCGCGGAAGCCATGGCAGAATGCATGCATGAGAAGGTCAGAAAAGAGCTTTGGGGCTATGCCCCGGACGAGGCCTATGACTGCAACGACCTGATCAAGGAAAAGTATCGCGGCATCCGTCCGGCGCCCGGCTATCCGGCCCAGCCCGACCACACAGAGAAAGAGCTGATCTTCAAGCTGCTGGAAGCCGAAGAACGGATCGGCGTGTCGCTGACCTCGAGCTTTGCGATGAGCCCGGCGCCGTCGGTTTCCGGCCTCTATTTCGCTCACCCCGACAGCGCCTATTTCGCCGTCGGCCGCATCGAACGCGACCAGGTCGAGGACTATGCCAGACGCAAGGGCTGGGACCAGAGAACCGCCGAACGCTGGCTCGCGCCGATCCTCAATTACGATCCGTTTGCTGTGAGTACGGACGAGGCCGCTTAGCTTAGCTTGCCCCACCCCTGAAACCGGCCTCATCCTGCACCTATCGCAGGTTAAGCCACCCGCGAGACGTGGCCATGGATGACAATGCTCTCGCCGGGTCCAGCCTATGGCGCTTGCGAGACGAGGCTTCGCGCCGGGGCGCCGGGGGCAGATCTTTTGCCTGTCGGCTGGCCTACAGGCTCTGCTGCCGTGTCAACGTGCACCACGACCGACATGCCAGGCACCAGCTGGTCCAAACCCGCCTGCCCGGTGTCGATATCAATCATCACCGGTATGCGCTGTGCGATCTTGATGAAATTGCCCGTCGCATTGCTGGCGCTGATGACACTGTATTGAGACCCTGTCGCCGGTGAAAAGCGCGAGATCGTTCCCGTGAGCTCCTTGCCGCCCAACGCATCTACTTCAAATGTCACGGGCTGGCCGATCTGCATGCCTTCCAGCTGGGTTTCCTTGAAATTGGCGATCACCCAGATGTGCTCCGGCACAATGCTGGTGAGCCGGGTGCCGGGCGTCACATACTGGCCGGTCCGCGCGCCGATCTGACCAAGCCGACCGTCGACAGGCGCGGTGATCTCAGTATTGGCAAGGTCGATTTTCGCAAGGTCGATTGTCGCTTTCGCCTGGTCGATTTCCGCGTCGAGCGACTGTCTGCGGCTGGATATCGACGCGAGGTCCTGGCGCGCCGCCGCAACCTCTGCGAGCGCTTCCTGTAGCGCCGCATTCGCCTGATCCCTCGAGCCGGCATGTTCCTCGGCTTCCAGTTCGGAAATAGCGTGGCTTGCCTGCAGTTTGCTAAAGCGCTCAAGACTGGATTCAGCGAGCGACAGGGATGACCTTGCAGACTGGGCGCGGGCTTCGGCTGAACGGATGTGCGCACGGGCAGTTTCCGTGTCCTGTTCCAGCGTCGCGATCGCGGCTTCTTTCGCAGCCAGCACGGCCTGCGCCTTGGCCAGCTGCTGGCGGTAGATGCGGTCGTCTATTCGGATCAGCAGGTCGCCCTTCGAGACATGCTGGAAGTCCTGTACGGCGACCTCCGTGATCGCACCGGACACTTGCGGGGCCAGCATGGTGACCTCGCCCTGGATGTAGGCATCCTCGGTCAGTTCCAGACTGCTCTGGAAGGGAGGCAGCTTCCAGGCATAGAGAATGGCGAACAGGCCGGTAATGCCGATGATAATGGCGAGGAAAGTGGCGATATGTCGAGACAGGCGGGACAACATGGGAGGATCAATCAGTTCAGGTTGCTTGGGGTTGAAGGGGAGCAGGAGCGGGCTCGGACGGCTCAGCTGAATGGGCCCGCAGCCCGTCGATCGCCATGTGGGCGAGGAGTGCAGCGAGTGCGACAGCTGAAATCACGGCAATCGTCAGGAAAGCATCATTATAGGCCATGACGGAGGCCTCGGTCTGGGCCTGGCCTTGCAGCACAGCCACGCCCTGTGCCGCACTGGCGCCGGCGTCCGTTGTCGAACTGCCAAAGGCGCCGCCATATTTGGCAAGCCGTTCCTGGACGAGCGGATCAGTCATACTCAACTGCTCGTCGATGCGCTCAAGATGTAGACGTTTGCGAAAGGTGATAAAGGTCGAAAATAGCGCTCCACCGAGAATACCGCCGACCTTCTGCGTCGTCAGGAAAACGATGACAAAGCTCAATATATAGTCATAGCCCCTCTCCAGGGCCGACATCATGCCGGACAGCAGCGCTGGCGGCAGGAAGAGCGCAGAGGCCAGCGCGATCAGCGCCTGGCTGACAAACATGTCCGATGGCACCGTCTGGCTGGTGGAATTGGAATCCATGAGCGCCCCGATGACCAGCAGGATCAGCGCAACGATGTGAAACGGGCGCTCACGCCCCGGTTTCAGCGTGACGGCACAGATCACGCCGCCCGCAATCGTCATCCCGATGATGATCAGATTGAGGACCTGCATCTGCTCATTCATGAGTCCAAGCGAGCGGAAAAGACCCGCAGCGCCCGACGTCTGCTCCGACAGGACAATGCGGAACAGAAGCAAGACAGCAGAAAATTGCAGGACTGCCGGGCTCATGATCCAGCGTATGTCGAGCAGCGGCACCTTGCGGTTCAACTCGATCACAGCCGCAATGGCAGACGACACGATGCCGAGCGCCAGCAGCCAGCCGATCCAGGGCGTACTCGTCCACCAGTAGGTCGGGCCGAAGACCAGCGCCACAGTGATGGAGCCCATACCAATGGCGATGAAGATGTAGCTGGTGATATCGTTCGGATGCACCTTCATCGTATGTTGCGGCTTGCCTAGCGGCAGCAGATATATCAGTCCGAAAGCGATCATGGCGAGCGCAGCTTCTAGCGCCGTCAGCCCATGCCAGAGGCCAATTTCGAGCAAGTAGGGCGAGACGACCTGTGTCAGGGCGGGCCCCATGAAGATAAGCGTAAGTGCGGCGCAAAGGCCGTAGTTCATCTTCCTTTCCGGCGGCAGCGGCTCCAGCATGTACAGGAAGGCGAGCGATGTCATCGGGGCTGCGGCTGCACCGCTCATGAAACGGACGGCCATCGCAGATTGCAGGTCTCCGGCGGCATAGTTCAGCAGGGCAGCAGCGAGAAAACCAATGATGCTGATTTCAGCAAAATTGCGCAGGCCAAACTGGTTGCGCACCTTGATGAGCACCAGCGTCAGCGAGACATTTGGCGCCAGATAGGCCGCCGACAACCAGAGCGTTTCAGCCTGAGTGGCACTGAAACTGCCCTGCAACTGAAGCAGGTTCGCTGAAATTACGCTCTGGCCGAACCCTTGCGACAGGGCCAGGGTGAGTGAAGCAGCAAAATAACCGGCTGCCCGCAGCGGGTGCATCGGGACAAATGGCACCGCAGCTTCGGCGGCCGCCTCTTCCGGTTCTTCAGGCCAGGTGACACGCTCGTCAGTGTCCGTTTCGACATTCGTATCCCGAAGATCGGCCGGTTGAAGCTCGTCGGACGTCACGCCTCCGCCTCCCCGACATTTTCAATCATGGCGGCCAGGACGCGCCGTGTCGTCGCGATATCCTCCGATGAGATACCTTTCAGTACATCGGCCTGGAGGGTGAGGGACAGATCAAGCACCTTGCGGGCCTGCTTTTTTGCCGTGTCGGTCAGGGTGACCCAACGCACCCGCCGGTCGTCGACATCGACCTCTCGTGCGACAAGTCCGGCTTTCTCCATGGAATCGATGGTCCTGGCCATTGTCGGCCCGGCCACTTCCATGGCTGTCGCCAGCTCGCCCTGCGTCATGCGTGTCTCGCGCACCAACAGGAGCAATAGCCGCGCCCGCGATTGCGTCATGCCCTCATGCTTGCGGACACGCGCGTCGAACAAGGTTCGCACCTTGCGTGTAACGACGGCGAACTCCTGGAGGAAGGTCTGGGTAGGTGGGGTATCGGGCATGCGAAAATATCTAGCTAGCTAATAGATAGCTTGCTAGATATTATAGCCTGAGCCGATTGCAACCCTGTCAGCTGATTTTCGTGCCGGGCGTTACTCCGCTAGCCCTCCAGCTTGTCCTGCGTCTTGGTGTCGAAGTCGCTGGCGTCGTGGCGTTCGCGCAGCTGCGATGACGGGTCGCCGAAGGTGCGGTTGACCATGCGGCCGCGTTTGACCGCTTCGCGCTCGGCGACCTGATCGGTCCAGCGGATGACGTTCTTGTATTCGTTAACCTGCAGGAACTCACCAGCCTCATAGATGATGCCCTTGGCAAGGGCGCCATACCAGGGCCAGATCGCCATGTCGGCGATGGAATATTCGTCGCCTGCCATGAACTCGCGGTCAGCCAGGTTGCGGTCGAGCACGTCCATCTGGCGTTTTGCCTCCATGGCGAAACGGTCGATGGCGTATTCGATCTTGACCGGCGCATAGGCGTAGAAGTGGCCGAATCCGCCGCCAAGATAAGGTGCAGACCCCATCTGCCAGAAGAGCCAGTTCATGGCTTCGGTGCGCTTGTAATGGTCTTCCGGCAGGAAGGCGCCAAACTTGTTGGCGAGATAGAGCAGGATCGAGCCGCTTTCGAAGACGCGGGTGACCGGGTCGGTCGTATGGTCGGCCATGACCGGGATCTTGGAGTTCGGGTTGAGCTCGACATAGCCGGAACTGAACTGGTCGCCCTCCCCGATATTGATCAGCCAGGCATCGTATTCTGCGCCCTTGTGGCCAGCCGCCAGAAGCTCTTCCAGCATGATGGTGACCTTCACGCCATTGGGCGTGCCGAGCGAATAGAGCTGGATCGGGTGCTCACCTACAGGGAGCTCCTTGTCATGGGTCGGCCCGGCAATCGGACGATTGATCTTGGCAAACCGGCCGCCGCTCTCACGGTCCCAGGTCCAGACTTTTGGTGGGGTGTATTCGGTGTCGCTCATCTTGGGTCTCCATCCTTGCTCTTTGCATCTTCTGTCCCACAGAGAGGTAGGCAGCGCCGACGGGCAATCAATCGGCGGGGCGGACGCTAATCGGGCAGATCAGTTTTTCTGAGCGGCGAAGATGGTCCGAAGGCCTTCGCGATAGGTCGGGTATGTTGGCCGCCAGCCGGTCGCCGCCTTGAGCTTTGAATTGGGCACACGCTTGCATTCGGCATAGAAGCTGCGCGCCATCGCGCTGGCCTCTGCCTCGTCCAGGCTGACATGTTCCGGCCGCGGGACGCCGAGGAGATCGGCGGCAAAATCCATGACCGCTTCCGGCGGCGCCGGTTCATCGTCACAAAGGTTGAAGACCCCCGAAAGGTGCGGATGCTCGATCAGGGCAAGAAGGCCCGCGGCGAGGTCATCGACATGGATGCGCGAGAAGACCTGGCCGGGTTTGACCATCTGCTCATCCTTGCCGTCCTGAATACGCTCGATCTGCGAGCGTCCGGGGCCGTAGATGCCCGGCAGACGGACAAGGCGCGCATCGGGGCGCACGCTCAGCCATTGAGCCTCGGCTTCGGCCCGCCGCTCGCCGCGCCTGGAGCCGGGATTGGCAGGCAGCCATTCAAAGGCCCAACCGCCATCAAGGTCGCCATAGACGCCGGTGGTCGACAGATAGGTAATAGAGGCGGCTTTCGCGGCATAGGCGCCGGCCAGGGCAAAGCCGGGGCAGCCCTCATCGCGGGGCGGGGTGGAGATAACCCAGTGACTGCCTTCTCCCGCCTGCTCGATACCTGCCGCATCATCGGTGAGGACGGGGGCGATGCCGTCCTGCTCCAGCCCGTCTGCCTTGTCTTCGCTGCGCGCGGTGCCTGAAATCGACCAGTTGCCCTGCTCTTGGCAAAGGGCCACCAGCGCCTTGGCCGAATAGCCGGGGCCGATCAGGAAGAGCTTGCGTGAAGGATCTGTCATTTGCGCACCCATGGCTCGCTTATTACCGAAGTGTCAGTCTAGTCTTCAGAGGGCCCGTATCCAGTTGTCAGCCTATATTGCGCTTCTCATCGCTGTTCTTCCTGTTTCGCAATCTGCGACCGGTGACGCCGTTCGCGCCGAACAGGCCCGTCTGAACGCGTGTATCGAAACCTCGCAGGAAGACCCCGAAACGGCGCTGGAGGACAGTCTGCGCTGGCTGGGCGAAGGCGCCCGCCCGGCAGCCCGCTACTGCAACGCCATGGCCCTGCTCGGCCTTGAGAACTACCGCGAAGCGGCTGTACGGCTGGAAGAGCTTGCCAATGCGCCGGATGCGGGCGGCCTCACTGACCGGGCAGTCTACCTCGCGCAGGCGGGCAATGCCTGGCTGATCGGCGGTTATCCCGATGCCTCCATCGTGGCGCTCAGCGACGCGCTGAAGATCGCGCCGGAGGACGCCGATATCCTGACAGACCGCGCCGCCGCCTATCTCGGCACCGGCCAGGTGGACAAGGCGATGGCCGACCTCGATCAGGCGCTGACTCTCAGGCCGAATTTCGTGGATGCGCTGCAGATGCGCGCCAGCGCCCATCTTGAAAAGGATGACCTTCAGGCAGCCGAAGCCGACATCAACAAGGCGCTTTTGCTGGACGGAGACAATATCGACACGCTGGTGCTGCGCGGCGATATACGGGAGGCAAAGCGCCTCGCCGAAGAGGACTAGGATCGGCTTGGCGGGGGCCTTCGCATCCCGGTTTTTGAGGCGCAGCTGGCCCTTTCTCGCCTCTTTCGGTATCAATGGCGCGCTCATTGCCCTCCTCCTCAACCTGCCACAGAGATCGCTGCCCGCAGACCCGGACACACCGGATATCATTCCGGTGACCCTGGTCGAGCAGGCGTCGGAGCCGCCAGAAGCTGAAGAGACAGCGGAGCCCCGCGAACGAGAGCCAGACCAAGAGCCCGCCCCCGAACCGGACCCACCGCCCCTTGCCGATCCCGAACCACTGAGACCTCTGGCGCTGCCGGCTACGGAGACACCCACGCCCAGCGAACGCACCCCTGTCCAGTCACCCGTGATCGCAGCGCCCGGCGAAACCGCCGATGCGGGGCGGATGGCAGGCGGCGACAGCGAACTTCCAGAGCTTGACCTGCCAATTCTCGCCGGGCCTCAGGCGCGCACCAGAAATGCACTGCGCGGGCTAAGCTGCAACAGGCTCGGCAAGGAGAGGCCTGCCTGGTGTGATGATGGCGACGGCGATGTGCTGGAAGCGGTGGCCAAACCCGGCTTTGCTGAAGACCCCACCATGGCCCCAAAGGAATGGGCGGAATTCGAAATCCCACAACGGGAGGAATGGTGCCAGCAATCCGATGGCGTCATCCGGGATGTCGTTATTGAGGACCAGAATCCATACCGTCAGGGCGCCGCCGCGGCCGTCGGCACACTTGCCAGAAGCTTTGAAGGGGGCTGTCCGGAGTAAGGCGCCCCGCTCAGCGCGACAGCACGCAGTCGGCCAGTCCATCGCTGGCAACGACCCGCATGCGTGATTGCAGCGTCCCGGCCCGGCCATTCACATAGGGGCCCGGCGGATCGAGGCGCCATTCATGCGGATTGGGTAGTACCGCCGCCATCAGGGCCGCTTCGCGCTCTGTCAGCTCACTGGCATGTTTGCCGAACCGGACGCGCGCAGCGGCCTCGGCGCCAAAGATGCCATCGCCCCACTCAATCGTGTTGAGATACTGCTCCATCACGCGGCGCTTGCCCCAGACCGTATCGATGAAAAGGGCAAACCAGGCCTCGCCGCCCTTGCGTACAAAGCCGCCGCCATTCCAGAAAAAGATGTTCTTCGCGGTTTGCTGGGTGATGGTGGAGGCGCCGCGCTGCGAGCGGCCCTCGCGGCGTTCTTCAATCGCCTTCTCGACGGCCTCGAAGTCAATGCCGTCATGGGAGCAAAAGCGGGTGTCCTCAGCCGCGATGACTGCGCGCACCAGGTTCGGCGATATCTCTTCAAGCGGGACGATGACGCGCCGGAAATCCTCACCCTCAAGCGTTCGCTGCACCATGAGGATACTGCCCGGGACTGGCACCCATTTCAGGGCAAATGCATAGAGATGGACCAGCACAAAAAGCGCCAGCAGGATTTTGAAGACGCGAAGGGCCCAGCGCCCGGCCTTGGAGCCGCCGCTCTTGCTCACTGATTTACTGCCTGCCATTCGCCCCGCACATCCTCATCGTGTTCCAGCTCCAGCCGGTCTGCCTTCTCCGCCGCGAACCTTGTCTTATCAAGCCGCCCGAGCGCCCAGATGGCGGCCGCCCGCACAATGGCCGCTTCATCGCCAAGATGCGGGATCACCGACTGGTCGACCAGCGACGGCTCCCCGCTGTTTCCAATAGCGATAAGCACATTGCGCAGCATCCGGTTCCGGCCCGTCCGCTTGACGGGCGATCCGGCAAAGACTTCCCGGAAGCTCGCATCGTCGAGCGCGGCAAGATCGGACAGCTCCGGCAGCTTCAGTTCCGCGCGCGCCCAGAGCTTCTGTTCGGCCGAGCGGCTGGCGAACTTGTTCCAGGGACAGATGGCGAGGCAATCGTCGCAGCCATAGATCCGGTTACCCATCGCAGCGCGGAATTCATGCGGGATATGGCCCGGATACTCAATGGTGAGATAGGAGATGCAGCGGCGCGCATCGAGCTGATAGGGCGCGGGAAACGCCTTTGTCGGACAGACATCGAGACAGGCAGTGCACGAGCCGCAATGATCGGTCTCCGCTTCATCTGGCGTGAGTTCCGCATCGGTCAGGATCGCGCCAAGAAACAGCCAGTTTCCGAAGGTCCGGCTGAGCAGATTGGTATGCTTGCCCTGCCAGCCGAGCCCGGCTTTCGCCGCCAGCGGCTTTTCCATGAGGGGGGCGGTGTCGACAAACACCTTCACCTCTGCCCCGCTCTCTTCGGCGAAGGCGCGGGCGAGCTGTTTCAGCCGCTTCTTGATAAGGTCGTGATAATCGCCGCCGCGCGCATAGACAGAGATGTTGCCAAGCGTCTTGTGCTCCAGCGTCTCGAGCGGATTGGTGTCCGGCCCGTAATTGACTGCCAGCATGATGGCAGAGCGCGCGCCCTCCCACATGGCCTGCGGGGTCTTGCGCCGCTTCAGCGTGGCTTCCATCCAGTCCATCTCGCCATGGCGCCCCTCCTCGACAAAGGCTTCCAGCCTCTCTCCGGCCTGCCAGGGCTCATCGGCCCGGCAAATGGCGCAGTCTGCGAAACCGAGCGCCAGCGCATCCCTTTTCAGGCGGGCTTCCAGCGTTCCGGTTTCCTGCGTCATCAGAAGTCGAGGTCTGCATAGTGGCTGGGCGGGCGCGTGCCCTCCACCTTGTCCGCCAGGAGCGGGCGGAAGGACGGGCGCGACTTCATACGCACATACCATTCCTTGAGGTCCGGCGTCAGGTCCCAGGGCACATCCCCGAAATAGTCATAGGCTGAGAGGTGGGCGGCAATGGAGAGATCCGCCAGGCTCAGCGTGCGCCCGGCCATATAGGTCCGCATCCCTGCGAGACCTTCGAGGAACGCGATCTTGCTTTTAAGGGCGTGCACCCCTTCGCGAAGGCGCGCGGTGTCGGACTGTTTGGCACGGCGCACCCACTGGTTCTCGCGTTCCGCCAGAAGGGTCCGGTTGACCTCGCCGAAGGAGTTTTCGCTCCACTGCCAGAGCCGGCGCACCTCGGCGCGGTCCTTGGCCAGGAAGGGCAACAGCCGCTCGCCCGTTTCGCCCTCTTCTAGATGCTCGAGGATGGCGTGACTGCCGGACGCGACGATCTTCTGCTCGCCTGTCGTATCCATCAGGACCGGCAGCTCCGTCCCCGGCGGCAGGTCGGGCAGCTCTGCGATCGGCGCGCCCGGCCGGCAGGCGCGCATGTCGACCTGCGCCTTCTTCTCACCGAGCGCGAGACGGACCGTCCGGGCCGCAGGATCGAGCGGCCAATGCCAGAGCCGTTTCATGAAACTTCCCTTCTGGATGTCTTCATTCCAGTTCAGACCTTTTATCCGCGAGGACTTTGCGCAATCAGTACCGGCAATCGATTGTTCAATTACTGTCCGGAGACTCGCGCATGTCGCTTAACAGGTTCAAAACGTCCATCCTAGCAACTGCTGCCAGCCTTGCGCTGCTCGCAGGCTGTGGCCCCAGGGATGCGGGAGACACCGCACCTTCCGAAACTGCGGAAAATGAACCGGTCCGTCTTGAGACCCCGCCTGCGGGGCAGCTGCCGGAAGGCGTGCGCCCGACCGCCTACCGCCTCGACCTGACGACGGATCCAGCGAAGGACGGCTTTACCGGAACGGTTGAGATCGACATCCGCCTCGACCAGCCGCATTCGCGCATCTGGCTGCACTCGCTCAACCAGACCATCAATAGTGCGGTGGTGCGCCTGGACGACGGGACCGAGATCGAGGGCACGTTCGAAGGCAGCCTCGCCGATGGCGGTGTTTCCAAGATCGACTTTGCCGAACCGGTGCCGGCAGGAAACTCCACCCTCGTGATCGACTATCGCGCGCCGTACAATTTCGGTCTCGCCGGCCTCTACAAGGCGACACAGAACGACCGGCCCTATCTGGCCACCCAGATGGAGCCGATTGATGCGCGCCGCATGTTCCCCGGCTTCGACGAGCCGCGCTTCAAGACGCCGTGGACGCTGACGGTGACAGCGCCGACCGGCAATCAGGTCATCGCAAATGCACCTTTGACCGGCACCACCCAGCTCGAGAATGGCATGGTGCGCCATTCCTTCGCGCCCACACGCGAAATCCAGTCCTACCTCGTCGCGCTGGCCGTCGGCCCCTATGACATGCGTGAGGGTCAGCCGCTGCCGCCCAATTCGCTGCGGGCCAAACAGGTGCCATTCCGCGGCTTTGCCCCCGCCGGCAAGGGCGACCAGCTTGAGGTCGCGATGGACATCACCGACGACATTGTGAGCCAGCAGGAAACCTATTTCGACTACCCCTATCCTTACGCCAAACTCGACATCATCGCGGTGCCGGACTTTGCCTATGGCGCGATGGAGAATGCCGGCGCGATCATCTACCGCGAGAGCGCACTGCTGATTTCCGACCGGACCTCTCTCGACCGGCGCCGCGGGATCCTGACGACGCATGCGCACGAGCTGGCGCACCAGTGGTTCGGCAACCTCGTCACGCCCGAATGGTGGAATGACATCTGGCTCAACGAGGCGTTCGCGACCTGGATGAGCTACAAGACGATGAACGAGCTCTTCCCCGACCAGGGCTATGACCGCGCCACGCAGCGCCGCGGGCTTTATGCGATGGGAACAGACAGCCTGAAATCGGCCCGCCAGATCCGTAACCCGATCGAGAGCAATGCCGACATCAACGACGCGTTTGACGGCATTACCTATTCCAAGGGCGGCCATGTCCTCTCCATGTTCGAATCCTATCTCGGCGAGGAGGGTTTCCGAAAAGGCATCCGCCTGCACATGAAGCGCTTTGAGGACGATGCGGCCAATGTCGACGACTTCATGCAATCGCTCGCCGAAGGCAGCGGCGACGATGCGGTGGTCGAAAGCTTCAGGTCCTTCATCTTCCAGCCCGGCATCCCGTATCTGAATGTCGAGGCGACCTGTAAGGAGGACGAAACCGGCCTCATTACCGTGACCCAGCAGCGCTATGCACCGCTCGGCTCCGACATCAATGTGGATGGCCAGACCTGGCAGGTACCGTTCGCCATGCGGGTGTCAGGCCCGGACGGCGAAGAGGTCGTCCGCGAGATGCTGACCGGCAAGACCACCGAATTTCCGCTTGAGGCAGGCTGCGCCGACTGGGTCATGCCGAATGCGACCGGCGGCTACTGGCGCTTCCATACCTCCGATGAGAACTGGGACGCCCTGATCGACAACTTCGGCGCGCTTTCGGCCGCCGAACAGCTCTCCCTGCTCGACAGCGTGACGGCCGCCTTCCGCGCCGGTGACGCCCCGGCGTCTGCCGTTCTGGCCGCGCTTGAGGCTGGCGCCGAGGCAGACTGGGACGTGGCAATTGCGTCGATCGCCATGGCGGGCAGCTATTATGCCAGCCTGCCAGAGGATGACCGCGCCGCCATGAGCGACTGGGTCGAGGAGACCTATCGCCCGGTCTATGATGCCCTGAAAGCCCGTGAGGATGAACTGAGCCAGAACGAGACCCTGCTTTTCAACGACCTCTATGCCGGCCTTCTTGAAATGGGCGACATGGAAGCAGAGCGTGAAGCCCTCGCCCAGCAGGCGGCCCGCTTCGTCGGTGTCGAAGGAGAGCCCGACCCATCGGCTGTCTCGCCGGAACAGTTCGAAGCGGCAATGAAATACGGGACGCGGATGGGCGGGGAAGACTTCTATGAAGCTGCCCTCGACTATGCCCGCACCACCGATGCCCAGCGCGAGCGCCGGGCCATCCTCGCGATCCTTGCGCAGAATGTCGACGAAGAGAGACTGGAGGCGCTTTACGAGGAAGTCGCTGGCGAGGACTGGCAGGGTCAGGAAGCCTGGTCGGTGATGCAGCAATCGCTTGAGAACGAGGCCAATCGCGACAAGGCGTGGGAGCTCTATCAGGCGAATTTCAGCGACTTCGTCGCGCGCACCCCGGAAATCCGCAAGCCCCAGACGGCAGGCGCCGTGTCTTCCTTCTGCGAAGCCGGGGACATTGCAGAAGCACGGGACTTCTTCACCTCCAACAGCGAGGCCATTCCGGGCTATGAGCGCTCGCTGGCGCAGGCTGAGGAATCGGCAAATCTCTGCGCGGCCTTCCGCAGCGAGAAGGTTGGCGAGCTTTCCGCAGCGCTCAACAGCGAAAACGAAGACTAAAACGGACTGTGCCCTTCGCACCTGCAGCGTGCGAAGGGCACTGGCCCCAGCCCTTCGAGACAGATAGAAGCGGGCTTTGAAAGAGCCATTCAGGAGCTTCGACATGTCGGACGCCGGTCAGAACGCCACTACGCCAGTCGGTCAGGTGCGGCTGGAAGATATCCTGCAGAACTTCCGCGACGCGGCCGAAACCGAACACCTCGCCTTTCTCTCTTCAGAAGACATCGAGGCACAGGCCGCCAGCATCAGCGAACTGGCCGCGGCCTATGAAGGCGGGCCCGCCAGTATAAGAGTTCGCGACGGACGCGGCGATGATGGCCGCCTGACCGGAACGAGTGTCCTTGAAACCGTCACGCGTGACTCTCCCTTCCTGGTCGATTCCCTGCTTGGCCTGTGCGCCGAACAGGGCCTGGAAGTTCGCGCCCTTTTCCATCCGATCCTGAAAAGCAGCGAGGGCGTTCGCCTGTCGCTCATCCAGATCCACGTGCCCGCCCTCAGCGCGGCCGAATGCAAGACACTCCACGATGGCGCCAAGGCCACCTTGCGTGATGTGGCCATGGCTGTTGCAGACTTTTCCAGCATGCAGGCGCGCATGCAGACCGAGATCAACCGGCTGGAGAACGATCCTGCCTGTAGAGAAGACGTCTGCAGGGAAGCCGTTGCCTTCCTGAACTGGCTTGCAGACGAGCATTTCGTCTTCCTCGGCGTGCGCGACTACCATTTCGAGACGGCATCCGATGGCTCAGTGCGGCCGGAAGAGCCTGTCATGGTGGAGGGCTCAAATCTCGGCCTGCTGCGCGATGAGGACCGGAATGTCCTGCGCCGCGGGTCCGAACCGCTTGTCCTGACGCCGGAGATCGGTGCCTTCCTGTCCGAACCCAATCCGATCATTGTCGCCAAATCGACCCTGACGTCCCGCGTCCATCGCCGCGCCCTCTGCGACTATGTCGGGGTCAAACACTTCGACGAGAAGGGCAATGTTGTCGGCGAGACCCGTTTTCTGGGGCTCTATACGGCTGAGGCCTATAATCAGAGCGCGCGGGAAATTCCCCTCGTGCGCCAGCGCGTCGCGCGCGTCCTCGAAGCGACCGGCGCGATTGAGGGCAGCCACGACTACAAGGCCCTGTCCAACATTCTCGAGACCTGGCCACGCGATGAACTGCTTCAGGCCGAGGCGGAGACGCTTATCCCGCTGCTGCAGGGCGCGCTTCACCTTGTCGGGCGCCCACGCACCCGTGTCTTCGTGCGCCGCGACCAGTTCAACCGGTTCGTCTCCGTCCTCGTATTCGTTGCACGCGACGCCTATGATTCCAGCGTGCGCGAACGCATCAGCGCACATGTCACCAAGGCATTCAGGGGGGAGCTAATCTCCTTCCAGCCGCGCTTCGATGCTTCCCCGCTGGCGCGGGTACATCTGCTGATCGAGCTGCCCGACGGGTCGGTCCAGCCCGACCTCAAGAGGCTGGAGGCAGATGTCGCCGCCATTGCCCGCACATGGGATGACGCCTTCCGCGAAGCGCTGAGCGATCTCGGCCTGCCAGAGGATGAGTTCGAGCGTGCCAATGCCTTCCGCGTCGGCTTCAACGCCGCCTATCGCGAGGCGTTCGGGCCGCACGAAGCCCTCATTGATGTGGAAGCGATCCGCGACCTCGGCGCCGACCGCCCTATCCGCCTGCGCGCCTTCCGGCCCGAAGGCATGCCGGACCATGAAATCTCCGCCAAGATCTATTCGCGCAGCGGATCGATTGCCCTGTCCGACTGCGTTCCAGTCTTTGAGAATATGGGGCTCTTCGTCGATTTCGAGACCGGCTATCCGGTCCAGCCAGACCCCAAACCCATGGCCGACGGCCCCGACACCTACTGGGTGCATTCCTTGCGCATGCGCACCGCCGACGGCACCCCTCTGGACATAGAGACCGTCGGGGCCCGCTTTGAAGAGGCCTTCGTTGCCATCTGGGACGGGCGCGCTGAGAATGACCGGTTCAACGGTCTCGTCTTTTCCGCCGGCGCGAGCTGGCGCGAGGCGGCCCTTCTGCGCGCGCTCTGCGCCTATCGCCATCAGACCGGTCTCGATCCGGCCCGCAGCACGCAGATCGAAGCGCTGAAACGCCATCCGGGTCTCAGCCGCGACCTGCTCGAACTGTTCTATATCCGCTTCGATCCCGGGGCAGGCAAGGACTTGGAGAGCCGCCGTGAGGCTGCCGAAACCAAGCGCGAGGAGATCGAGACCCATCTCAATGATGTCTCCTCTCTGGACGAGGACCGCGTGATCCGCCGGGTGGCCCGCCTCATCATGGCAATCCAGCGCACCAATTTCTGGCAGCGCCGCCCCGATGGCAGCCCGCACCCCTTTATCAGTTTCAAGATCGCCAGCCAGGAAATCAGCGACCTTCCCGCCCCCAAACCGTTCCGCGAGATCTTCATGGCAAGCCCGCAGGTCGAAGGCGTTCACTGCCGCTTCGGCATGGTGGCGCGCGGCGGTCTTCGCTGGTCTGACCGGCGCGACGATTTCCGCACCGAAGTGCTTGGCCTCGTAAAGGCCCAGCAGGTCAAGAATGCGGTCATCGTCCCGGTCGGCTCCAAGGGCGGCTTCTTTCCCAAACAGATCCCCCCGACCGCCACACGCGAAGAGCGCAACCAGGGCGGTATCGCGGCCTATCGTACCTTCATCAATTCGCTTCTCGACCTCACCGGCAATCTGGTCGACGGGAAGGTCGAGCAGCCTGCGGATACGGTGGTCTGGGACGGCGACGACCCATATCTCGTCGTCGCCGCCGACAAGGGCACGGCGACATTCTCCGATATCGCGAACGAGATCAGCCTGGAGCACGGCTTCTGGCTCGGCGACGCGTTCGCCTCTGGTGGCTCGGCCGGCTATGACCACAAGAAGATGGGCATTACCGCGCGCGGCGCCTGGGAAGCGGTCAAACGCCACTTCCGCGAAATGGGCAAGGACATCCAGACCGAACCCTTTACCGTTATCGGCTGCGGTGACATGTCCGGGGACGTCTTCGGCAATGGCATGCTGCTGTCGAAGCAGATCCGCCTTACCGCCGCCTTCAACCACATGCATATCTTCATCGACCCGGACCCGCAGGACACCGAGCGGCTCTGGGAAGAACGCAAGCGCATGTTCGACCTGCCGCGTTCGTCCTGGATGGATTACGACCAGTCGCTGATTTCCGAGGGCGGCGGCATCTTTGATCGCAGCGCGAAGTCCATTCCTCTCAGCGACCAGATCAAGAAGATGACCGGTCTCAAGACCGATGAAGCAACACCCGACGAGTTGCTGCATGCCCTGCTGAAGAGCGAGTGTGAGCTACTCTGGTTCGGCGGCATCGGCACCTATGTGAAAGCCACGAGTGAAACGCAGGGCGATGCCGGCGACCGCGCCAATGATGCGATCCGCGTAAATGGCCGCGACCTGAAGGCCAAGGTTATCGGCGAGGGCGCCAATCTCGGCCTCACCCAGGCCGGCCGGATCGAGTTTGCCCTGAAGGGCGGACGCATCAATACCGACGCTATCGACAACTCAGCTGGTGTCGACAGCTCCGACCATGAGGTAAACATCAAGATCCTCTGTTCGGAAGCCATGCGCCACGGCTCGCTGCCAAGCGGCCAGCGCAACCATCTCCTGGCGCAGATGACCGATGATGTGGCGGCTCACGTTCTTGCCCACAATTACTCCCAGACCGGCGCGCTCAGCCTGGCTGAGGCGACGGCGGCCCGTGACCATCAGGCCAATGAACGGCTCATGTGCTATCTGGAGGGCCGCGGTGTTCTGGACCGTAAGGTCGAGGGCCTGCCGGAAACCTCTGAGATGACCGAGCGCGCCCAGAACAAGGCCTGGCTCACCCGGCCCGAACTCGCCGTTCTCATGGCGTGGTCGAAGATCACCCTCTTCGATGACATCGTTTCATCCGACGTGCCGGACGATGCCTATTTCTGGCAGACACTTCAGTCCTATTTCCCCGACGATCTGCACGGTTTCGACGAGGCGATGGAGGCCCACCGTCTTCGCCGCGAGATTATCGCCACCGTCCTCGCCAACCGCCTGATCGATGCCGGCGGACCGCTGATGCTGCTGCGGCTTCGGGAACGGACCGGCGCCACAAATGCCATGATCTGCCGTGCCTTTGAGACGGCCGCATCGCTGCTGGAGCTTCCAGCCTATCGCTTCGACGTTCACGGGCTCGACAACAAGGTGCACGCCCGCGTTCAGACAGAGCTGCTGCAGATCGCTGCCGATGCCGTGGCAGACACGGCTGCGGCCCTTATCCGTAACGCGCCCGACATGCCCGTCGGACAGGCGATCGACCGCTACGCGTCCATCTTCGGCAAGATCGACCACGATCTTGAAAGCTCGCTGGAAGGGTTTGAGGCGCAGCAATTCCGCAAGCGGGTCACGGCGCTTGCCAATGCCGGCATCGAAAAGCCGCTGGCCATGCGGGCAGCGTCCATGCCGCTGCGCCCTGTCGGGGTGGAACTTCAGATGCTCATTGAAGGCGCCGGAACCTCACCGGCGGCCGCCCTCAGCGCCTATATGAAACTGGGCGACACGCTGCGTCTCGACCGTCTGCGCCATGACGCGCTCAACGGCCTCGACAATGCCAATTACTGGGAACGGCTGGCCACCCGCCGTCTCATTGAGGATCTGCGCCGCCATCAGGCTCAGGCCACCGCTGAAGCGCTCAATGCAGGCGATGTCGATCAGTGGCTGCGGGAGCGTGACAGTGAGCGCAAGGCGCTTGTCCAGCAGCTCCACACCCTGTCATCGGCGAATGCGAGCTTTGCCCAGTTCACACTGGCTGCCGACGCGGTGCGCAGCTTCATGGCCGGATCTGCAAGAACGGAATAAAATGCCTTGAAATACAAGGGGCAGAAATAAACGGGCCCGCCGGACGGGGACGTGTCCAGCGGGCCCTACAGGCCACTCCGCAGGCTGGGTGGGGGGACGCACGCGGAGGCCTGATTGTGTTTGAAAGCTAGAACACACGCATTCTGACCCTGTATATGTGGCGCAGTGCCACGCGTGCCAAGGTCAGTTCGCAGTGCTCTCTGCAGTTTGCCTTTTCGTCGTTTCCGGCTGCCCCGTAAGGGCCCCTCCGGGGTCGCCATCTGCTGACAATAACACTGCAATCCATCGTGTGGTTGCTGACTGGGCGCACAAAATCATCAGTAGAACTGTAAGTGGCGCAGACAGGAACATTCCCGGGATTCCCCAGATCGCGCCCCATATCGCCAGAGAGAGAAGAACCACCAGGGCAGAGATATTGAGCGAGTCGCCCATGATCCTTGGCTGGACGAAATTGCCGATCATGAACTGCCAGAAGCTCACGGCGGCGAACACGATGACCGAGAAGAAATAGCTGTCCTGTGCGCCGCCCGGCACCCAGCCGGGCACGTCAGGCTGCACCAGCGCAAACAGGAACGGCACAAAGGCGGCCACGATAGAGCCGATCGTGGGTATATAATTGAGCACGAATATGAGGCCCGACAGGAAGATCGCATTGTCGACGCCAAGGGCGACCAGCGTGATATAGGTCAGCACCGTAATCATCACTGAGATGACGGTCTGGGTCCACAGATAGGTCTCGATCCCCCGCCGCGCGGCGTGGCCGATCTCGCTGACCTGGTCTCGCCGTTCCTTGTCCCTGAAAATCCGGTCGAGCTTGGGCGACCAGGCGCTTTGCGCCAGAAACAGGAACGCGACATAGATCAGGATGACAACAAGGTCTCCGGACAGATCTCCCAGCGCGCCTGCAATCGTCGCGAAGAAACGCTGGCCGCGCTCGTCGAAGATGATCTCGGTCAATGTCGGCGCCGAGCCCATATTGACGATACCATAGGCGTCGCTGATGAGGCCGTTGATCTTTTCCTCATAGTCGCCGGCCTGGTCGCTGAACTGGCTGACCCCCTGGGCAAGAAGGCCGATGAATATGCCAAACCCGACCAGAGTGCCCAGAATGGAGACTGCCCGGCTCGCCGCTTGCGACATGAAGGATAGCCGCGCATCGATCACGCGCGCAAACCCCTCCATGACGAGGAACAGGAACACAGCCAGCGCGAAGGGCGCGAGAATCGCACGGCCGAGATAGAGAAGCGCAATGATCACGCCGGTGGCGATGATCCAGATCCCGACAATACCGGATCGCATGTTCATTTTTGGGCCTGGCCTCCAGCTTCACCCTGCTTCGACAGACGCGACATGTGAAAGTCGCGCGCCAGATGTATGCACGGGCGCACCGCGAAGAAAATAGAGCCGATCAAAAACAGCCAGGTCGCGGTCGTCTGCGTCTCCTCGCTGAAGAAAAGTGCAGAGCCGACAATGAAAGCAATCGCGGCAAGCGCGTCCACGCCATCATAGACTTTCTGGTACTGACCATAGACCTCACCGTGTTTATGGGTCTCGAAATTCATCCACTTGCGGGACTGTTTGCTCATGAGGGCCTCCTTTCACCGCTTGCAATGCACGGCTGGAAGATTGGCTCCTGCGACGTGGAAATACAATTCAGCCTGCCTGAAAGACGCCCGAAAGCAGTCGGGCCTGTCAACACTTTTCCCCGCTTGCGATTGGGTCTAGCTTCCCGCCGACCGTTGAGGGGAAACCAGCGTAATGAATGACCGGATATATCTCGGCGGCGGCGGGGCCGAGCAGAACGAGCCCCAGAGCCTTCTGCTGAAGCAGGCCAATCGCCACGGCATCATCGCAGGCGCGACCGGGACCGGCAAAACCGTCACCCTGCAGATCATGGCCGAAGGGTTCTCAAATGCGGGCGTGCCGGTCTTCTGCGCCGATGTGAAGGGCGACCTTTCCGGCATAGCCAAGGCGGGCAGCGAGACCTTCAAACTGCATGAGGCGTTCATGTCGCGCGTCCGGAAGATCGGCTTTGATACATATACCTACCACGACGTGCCTGCGGTCTTCTGGGACGTCTTCGCCGACCAGGGCCATGCCGTCCGCGCCACCGTCGCCGAAATGGGGCCGACCCTCCTGGCCCGGCTTCTGGACCTCAATGAGACGCAGGAAGGTGTCCTGACCGTCGCCTTTGAATATGCCGACGATGAGAACCTGCTTCTTCTGGACTTCAAGGACCTCCAGAAACTCCTCATCCATCTTGGTGAGAAGGAGGTGCGCGACGATGTTTCGCTGCGCTATGGCAATATCGCGCCCGCCTCGCTCGGCGCTATCCAGCGCGACCTCCTGCGGCTCGAACGTGAGGGCGCCGAGCGCTTCTTCGGCGAA
Organism: uncultured Henriciella sp.; assembly: GCF_964005855.1. NCBI lineage: Bacteria > Pseudomonadati > Pseudomonadota > Alphaproteobacteria > Hyphomonadales > Hyphomonadaceae > Henriciella > uncultured Henriciella sp. The sequence continues at coordinate 17,918 of NZ_CAXFSW010000001.1, read as the reverse complement.
CCGGCGCTCGATCTGTTCGATCTCATCCGCACCGCTGCGGACGGGCGCGGGATCGTCAACGTGCTGGACGCCACAGAGCTCATCAACTCGCCGAAGCTCTATTCGACCTTCCTGCTCTGGCTTCTGTCAGAGCTGTTCGAACAGCTGCCCGAGATCGGCGATCCGGACAAACCGAAGCTCGTCTTCTTTTTCGATGAGGCTCACCTCCTCTTCAAGGACGCGCCCAAGGCGCTTATCGAAAAGATCGAACAGGTTGTCCGTCTGATCCGGTCCAAGGGGGTCGGCATCTATTTCGTCACGCAGAACCCGCGCGACATACCAGACAGCGTGCTGGCCCAGCTGGGCAACCGTATCCAGCATGCCTTGCGCGCCTACACGCCGAGTGAAAGAAAGTCGGTCCATGCCGCCGCCGAGAGCTTCCGGCCGAACCCGGCCTTCGACACTGAACAGGTAATCACAGAGCTTGGCACCGGCGAGGCGCTCGTCTCTACGCTGGATGAGAAATCCGCGCCCTCCATGGTCCAGCGCACTCTCATTCGTCCACCTTCCTCACAGCTGGGCCCCATCACCGCCGGTGAACGAACCGCGATGATGAAAGCCAGCCCGGTCGCACATCGCTATGATGAGCCGGTCGACCGGGAGTCGGCCTATGAGCGCCTCCTCGCCAAGGAGGAAGCTGCCGCGCGGGAGGCAGAGCGCCTTGCCCGGCAGGAGGAAAGTGCCCGGCATGAGCTTGAGAAAAAGAAAGCCCGGCGCAGACCGTCATCCCGCCGCCAGACCGTCAGCGAAGCGGCCGTCAAGACGGCCGTCCGGCAGGTGGCGCGCGATGTCGCCCGCTATGTAATGCGCGGCATCCTTGGCAGCATGAAGCGCAAATAGACGCCGGTTTTGCGCCGCCACTTCCCCACCTCGGCCGGCTGCGTGTTGCAGGCACGCCCTGTCACGGAAATGTTGCGGACCTGTTACCTGTCTGACGTAAAAGCTTCGCAGAACTGACGCTGAAGACTGGTAGCGGCCTCTCCGTATTCAAGAGGGGTGTAGTTCCATGAAATTTCGATACAGCAAGCTTGTCTCAACCGCGCTGATCAGCGCCGGTCTCGCGCAGATCGCCGCCGCCGATATCGTGCGCGGCCAAGTCACCGATGCGTCCGGCGAGGCGCCGCTCGCAGGCGCAATTGTCCGCATTGAGGGCCTTAACCGCTCGACCACGACCGACCGTTATGGCGACTATCGCTTTGCCAACATCCCGGCAGGCGAGCACACGGTCACGGTCTCCTATATCGGCGCTGCCCCTGTCAGCGAGACGGTAAACGTCCAGAACGAAACAGAGCTCGACATGCGCGTCGGCAGTGATGTGCGCTATCTCGACAATGTGCTGGTCGTCGGCTCGGCGGCCGCGCAGGCTGGCGCCATCAACCAGCAGCGCGCCGCAGATGCCATCATCAACGTCATCGACTCAGACGGTCTCGGCAACTTCCCGGACACGACGGTGGCGGACTCGCTCGCCCGCGTGCCCGGCCTGTCGATTGAAACCGACCAGGGTGAAGGCCGCTACGTTTCCATTCGCGGCATCAACACCGACCTGATCGCCGCCTCCATCAATGGCGTGCGCACACCCTCTCCTGAAGACCGCCGCGGCGTCCTTCTCGATGGCGTGCCGTCGGACCTCCTGGACGGGATCACCGTTCAGAAATCACTGACGCCGGATGTCGATGCCGACAGCCTTGGCGGCGTGATCGACCTGAAGACCATTTCCGCCTTCGACCGCGACGGCCGCTTTATCCGCGCCAAGATCGAGGGCGCCTATAATGAAATCTCCGAAGACCTCTCGCCCAAGGCGACACTGACTTATTCGGACGTGTTCAATGACAGGCTCGGCGTTGCCCTGTCCGTGAACTATCAGGACCTCGCCATCGAGGCGCACAACAATGAGACCGGCGAATGGGGGTTCCTGGATGACGGGACCGCCTTCCTGAATGATGACTATGAGCAGCGCTGGTATGACCTCAACCGCGAACGCATCGGTTTCATTGCCAATTTCGACTGGCGGGTGAGCGACAATACCGAACTTTATCTGCGCACCCTCTATAACAATTACGAGGATGACGAGGTCCGCAACAAGTTTGAGTTCCGGGATCTCGACGATGCCGAGGATGATGGGGTCGTCACCGCCGATACGCAGACCGTTCCGCTGAACGAGATGGATGCCGAGGTGCGTCAGCGCCGCGAGATCCGCCAGATCCAGACCTATGCGCTGGGTGGGCAGTCCTACTGGCAGGAATGGAACTTCGACTATGAAGTCTCCTACGCCTATGCCGAGGAGGATGACAGCGACAATCACGATGTCACCTTCCGCTTTGAGGATATTCAGGATGCGGCCGCCGATGCAGGCCTCTCCGACTCGGATGTCCTGATCGACTTCTCCAATCCGAAAAAGCCGAAATTCTCCGGCCCCCTCCTCGACCTTGTCTACGACCCGTCGAATTATTTTCTCGATGCGTTTGAGGAAGAAAACACCGTCAACGAAGACACCGAAACCTCGGCACGCTTCGACATTTCCCGCGACAGCCTGATCGGCGACACGCCGGTTGAATGGAAGGCCGGGATGAAGCTGCGCGATAGGGAAAAGACCCGCGATGCCAATGTCACCTTCCATGAAGCCGACGATTTCAACCTGTCGCCTTTCGTGGACAAGCAGCTGGTCTCCGGCTGGCGGCTGGCCAATCCGATGCCGGCCTGGCCCGACCCGGACCTGACCCGCGCGCTGCGCAATGGCGCTGGTGAGGGCTTCGAGCTGGACGAGGACTCGACCAATTTCGACAGCCTTGCCGAAGACTTCACCATCGACGAGCAGATCCTCGCCGCTTACGCCATGGGCACGTTCGACCTTGGCAATCTGACGCTGATCGCCGGCGTTCGCATGGAAGACACCAAGACAGACCTCAGCGGCAATATCTTTGCCGAGGAGGATGACCCGGCCAATGTCGAGCGCCGCGATGTCTCCAATGACTATACGCACTGGCTGCCATCGGTGAACGCCAAATACGCCTTCAACGACAAGCTGGTCGCACGCGGCGCCTATTATGCTGCGATTGTGCGGCCGTCCTTCGGTCAGATGGCGCCGTTCACAGCCTTCAATGATGACCGCGATGAGCTTGAGCTCGGCAACCCCGGTCTCGACCCGTATGAAGCAGACAATTTCGATCTCAGCCTGGAATACTATCCGACCGAACTTTCCGTTCTGTCTGTCGGCATTTTCTACAAGGAGATCGACAATGGCATCTTCCCGGCGACCTTCACCCGCGATGAGACCGATGCAGGCGATCTTGTCCCGCTCAGCGACTTCATCGCTTCCGTACCCGTCGACCTCAGCTATCTGACGCTGGACCAGCTTGCTGACGTGGAGGAGGTCAACTCCTTCATCAATGTCGGCTCCAGCGAAATCTCCGGCATTGAATTCAACTATGTCCAGAGCCTTGAGGACCTGAACGAGATGCTGGACGGCTTCCTCGTCTCGGCAAACCTGACGCTGACCGACAGCGACAGCACGCTGCCGGATGGCCGTGAAGTGCCCTTCCTCAAACAGTCGGAAACGATCTGGAATTTTGCCATCGGCTATGACAAGGGCCCATGGGATCTGCGCGTGTCGGCCAATTATCGCGGCGACTATGTCGATGAGTTGTTCGAGGAAGACCTCGACCGCTACACCGACGACCGTCTTCTGGTCGAGGCCTCAGCCAAGTACAGCGTCAACGACCACTTTCAGCTCTACCTTGAAGGCAAGAACCTGACCGATGAGCCGGAATACTATTATTTCGGCAGTGAGCGGCGCCTTTCCCAGTATGACGAGTTCGGCACGACGGTCGTCTTCGGCGCGCGCCTGACCTATTGATCGCTGGCATAGGGCCAGAAAAGCAGGCCGGGGCGCGTGGCGTTTCCGGCCTGTCCTGTTTATTCCTACCCATTTCAGGAGACTTTCCATGATCTTCCGCACACTTCTACTCGCTGGCGCTGGTGTCCTTGCCCTCTCTGCCTGTGAAACGAACGAGGCCTGGGTCGATGACGGCATTGTTGCCGCGCCCGTGGCTGCATCTTTCGAAACCGATCCGATGACCGGCACGGGCGACCGCGCCGACGATCCTGCCCTCTGGGTACACCCGGACGACACCGCCCGCAGCCTCATCCTCGGCACCAACAAGGATGAAGGCCTGCACGTCTACGACCTCTCCGGCGCAGAGCTCCAGTTCCTCGATGTCGGGCAGATCAACAATGTCGATATTCGCGGCAATGTCGCAGCCGCCTCGAATGACGAATTCAATACGATCACGATGTTCAGCGTCGATCCGCAGACCGGCGCCGTCTCGCATACAGGCGACATTCCGACGGGCAAGGAAGAGCCTTATGGCCTGTGCATGGGCGAGATCGACGGGACCACGCTCATCCTGCCGACCTATAAGGACGGCGCCATGCAGATCTGGTCGCTGGATGCGGGCAACCCGCAGCTTCTTCGTACCGTTCAGGTCGGCCAGTTCGGCCAGCTGCAGCTGGAGGGCTGCGTGGTCGATGATGCCACCGGTCTCGCTTTCATCGGTGAGGAAGAGCACGGTATCTGGCGCCTGGATCTTCGCACGCCGGACAGCCAGCCGGAAATTGTCGACACGATCGCCGCAGGCAATGGCCTCGTCGCCGATGTCGAAGGCCTTTCGCTGTGGGCCGGAGAAGGCACCGAGGGCTATCTCGTCGCCTCCGCGCAGGCCGCCGACCGCTTCGTCGTCTATGACCGCGCCGCCCCCCACGCCCCGCGCGGCGTCTTCACCGTGACCGAAAGCGAGGATGGCAGCGTGGATGCGGTCAGCCATACCGATGGCCTCGACGTATCGTCGGCCGCCCTGCCCGGCTACCCACGCGGCATCGTGATCGTGCAGGACGATGCCAATCCCGTCTCCGAAGTCGACCAGAACTTCAAGGTGGTTGACTGGGCGAAGGTCGAGGCGGCGCTTGGGCTCGACGACTAGGCTGGCCTCCTTGCAGGACTCCTTGAAAGGGCCGGCCGGTGCGTCGGCCCTTTTGCTTGCGCCCGCTAACCCCCGCCACTAGCCTTCGCCTGACATGACAGAAGGAGTTGCGACGACGTGGCCAAAGCCTCCATCAAGCCCGCCCTTGCCGCCGCCATGCTGGCCTTCCTGCCGGCCCAGGCCGCTTCAGCGCAGGACGCCGAGCGCATGAGTAGCAAGACCACCCCCGCAGAAGCGCCCGCGCGGACCGACCGGTTTGCCCGCCTCGCCCTTGATTGCGTTCACCGCGAATACCCGAACAAGATCAGCCATGTCCTCAATTCGGACCAGGACGCCCTCCCGCCACATGAGCTGACGCCGACCTTCTATGGCTGTTTCGACTGGCACTCATCTGTCCATGGCCACTGGCTGCTGACCCGCATCCTGACCACAGCCCCGGATACCGCGCTCGAAGAAGAAATACGCACCGCGCTCGCCCAGAGCTTCACCGAGGAGAACCTCGCCGGCGACCTTGCCTACATCCAGGGCGAGGACCGCGCCTCCTTCGAGCGGCCCTATGGCATCGCCTGGTATCTGCAGCTTGTCGCCGAACTCGAAGAGAGCGACGACCCGCAGCTCTCGCAATGGCGTGAGACGCTGCGCCCGCTCGAAGACCAGATTGTCGCCAATACGATGGACTGGCTGCCAAAGCTCTCCTATCCGATCCGGCTCGGCACCCATAACCAGACCGCGTTCGCCTTCGGCCTCATGCTCGATTATGCCCGCACGGTGGGGAATGAGGCGCTGGAAGAGACGCTGACCGGCAAGATCCGCGACTTCCACATGGGCGACACCAATTGCCCCATCGGCTATGAGCCCTCGGGCGAGGACTTTCTCTCGCCCTGTCTCATGGAGGCCGATCTGATGCGGCGCATCCTTGACCCGGCGGACTTCGCGGCCTGGCTCTCGGATTTCCTGCCCGGCCTGCCGGAGGATGGCAGCGCCGACTGGCTGGAGCCTGGCATCGTACTGGACCCGTCCGACGGCAAGCTTGTCCATCTCGACGGGGTGAACCTCTCGCGCGCCTGGGCTCTGGAAGGCATCGCCGCCGGTCTGCCGGAAGACGATCCACGCCGCGACAGCCTGCTGGCGGCTGCGGAAGTTCACCGCGAGACCGGCATCGCGGCGGTCTCGGACGTTCACTATTCCGGCAGTCACTGGCTGGCGAGCTTTGCCACCTATCTGGAGACACGCCGCGGCCTCACGGGCGCCGGCGCACCCGGCTGAGGCTTAATCGGAATTCATGAAGGGTGACGGGGCGATAGCGCTTTTATTTGCCGCCTCGCATACCTAGATACGGGCTGAGACAGCTCACCCAGCGGAGGACAATCATGCAGGACTATCTCAAATTCTATATCAACGGCGAGTGGGTCGATCCGGTACAGCCGCGCACGCTTGAGGTCGAAAACCCGGCCACTGAAGAGCCATTTGCACGGATTTCCCTTGGGTCGGAAGCCGATGTGGACAAGGCTGTCGAGGCGGCCCGCACAGCTTTCGAATCCTTCTCCCAGACCTCGGTTGAGTTCCGCGCAGAGCTGCTGGAGAAGATCGCGGCCGGCATCCAGGAACGCGCCAGCGACATGGCAAAGGCCATCTCCGACGAGATGGGCGCGCCGATGTGGCTTGCCAACGCCGCCCAGGTTCCTGCCGGCATGGGTCACTATATGGCCGCTGCCAAGATCCTGCGCGAATACAAGTGGGAAGAAGAGCGCGGCGCCACCCTGATCCGCAAGGAGCCGATCGGCGTCTGCGGTTTCATTACGCCGTGGAACTGGCCGCAGAACCAGATCGCCTGCAAGGTGGCCCCAGCCATCGCGACGGGCTGCACCATGGTTCTCAAACCGTCTGAAATCGCACCGCTCGACGCAATGATCGTTGCCGAGATCATGCATGATGCCGGCGTGCCCCCTGGTGTCTTCAACCTCGTCAATGGCGACGGCCCGGGCGTTGGTGCCTACATGTCCCAGCACCCCGGCATCGACATGATGAGCTTCACCGGCTCCACCCGGGCAGGCGTTCTCGTCAGCCAGGCTGCCGCCCCGACGGTCAAGCGCGTTGCGCTGGAGCTTGGCGGCAAGTCGCCAAATGTTGTCCTGCCGGACGCAGACCTCAACAAGGCTGTCGCTGGCGGCGTCATGAACATGATGACCAATACCGGCCAGTCCTGTAACGCCCCGTCCCGTATGCTGGTCCAGCGCGACAAGCAGGATGAGGCCATCGCCATCGCCAAGGCGACGGCTGAGAAGGTGAAGGTCGGCGCGGGCGCCGACGCCCCGAAGGGCGCCATGGGCCCCATTGCCAACGGCAATCAGTGGAACAAGGTCCAGGACCTCATCCAGAAGGGCATCGACGAAGGCGCAACGCTCGTCACCGGCGGCACGGGCCGTCCGGAAGGCTTCAACAAGGGCTATTTCGCCAAGCCGACCGTGTTTGCGAATGTCACCAATGACATGACCATCGCGCGTGAGGAAATCTTTGGCCCGGTCCTCTGCATCCTGCCTTATGACACTGAGGAAGACGCGATCCGCATCGCGAACGACACGGTCTATGGCCTGTCCTCCTATGTGCAGTCCGGCGATATCAAACATGCGCGCGAAGTCGGCAACAAGATCCGTGCCGGTAACGTCCACATCAACGGCGCAGGCCCGGACTTCGCAACAGGCGCCTTCGGCGGCTACAAGCAGTCCGGCATCGGCCGCGAATGGGGCGATTATGGCTTTGAGGAATTCCTCGAAGTGAAAGCCGTCTTCGGTAACCAGCCAGCCTAGGCACCGCCCTCAAGGCAAACTCATTCACGAAAGCCCGCGGCGTCAAACCCGCGGGCTTTTTTTGTCTTGCCATATGAATACCGGAACGTGGCCGCCTCTCACCTGTTGGCTTCGCACAGCCGAATATTCAGGAGCGCACATGACGCAGATAAAGCCAGGCCAGCCAGAAGGCCCCCTTTCCCTCAATCTCATCAATGGCACGAACTGGACCCTCAGCGAGCAGGACGACGTGGCACATCCGTGGCGCATGATCGTGGTCTATCGCGGCCTTCACTGCCCACTTTGCAAGAAGCAGCTACAGGAACTTTCCGGCAAGCTCAGCGATATCGCCGATGCCGGTATCAGCGTTGTCGCCGCAACGATGGAAGAAAAGTCCCGCGCAGACAAAGCTCATAGCGACTGGGAGCTGGGCGATCTGCCTGTTGCCTATGGGGTTGGCGCGGACTTTGTCGATGAATTCGGCCTCTTTACGTCCAGTGCCATCAATGACGATGAGCCAGACGTCTTTGCAGAGCCTGCCCTGCTCGTCTTCAAGGGCGAGAACTATCATATGGGCTGGGTCCAGTCGGTCCCCTTTGCCCGGCCCGCCCTCGATGATGTAATCGAGACCATCAAATTCGTTGAGAAGAAGGATTACCCGCCGCGCGGAACGCGGTAGAATGCAGCTGGCCCTGCAACAATGGCAGCAGAGTCGGCGCATCGTTGTCTGGCATTCAGTTTCGCGCGCTATAGTTTCAAAAGAAACAGGACAGGGTTCAGAACCATGACCAGAAAATATCTCATCCCCGCACTCGCATCCCTGGCGGCGCTGGGCGCCTGCGCGACAGCCACGCCTTACCAGGCCGCGACCCCCTCTGATCGTGGCTATACCAACCAGCAGATCGAACAGAATCGCTGGGTCGTCACTTTCTCCGGCAACAGCCTGACCGACCGCCAGACGGTTGAGACCTATCTTCTCTACCGCGCGGCCGAGCTCACCGTGCAGAACGGCTATGACAATTTCCGCATGGTCCGCCGGACGACGGATGCCGACAGCAATCTGGTTCCGGTTGGAGGTGGCTACAATTACAGCTATTTCAGCCCGTACTACCGTTTCTATGGGCCGCATGGGCGCGCCGTGGCCTATTATCCCTATCACTGGGGCGCGTTTGACGATCCGTTCTATTCACGCGCGCCGGACTATCGTGAAGTGACACGTTTTGAAGCCTCTGCCGAGATTCTTCTGGGCCGCGGCCCCTCGCCGGACGACCCGGCCTATTTCGACGCGCACGACGTTCTCGCCAATCTGTCCGGCCAGATCATGCGTCCGCAAGCACGCTAGGCTCACCGGACCGGCCCCAGCCCCTCACCAAAAAAAGCCCGCCTCTCTGGGAGGCGGGCTTTTCTCATTTCAGGGCGTTTGCGCGTTTAGCGCGGCGCCATACGGATCGCGCCGTCGAGGCGGACGTCTTCACCGTTGAAGTAGCCATTGGTGATCATCGTCTCGGCCAGATGGGCATACTCTTCCGGATTACCGAGACGCGCCGGATGCGGCACCTGGGCGCCAAGCGCCTGCTTCACATTCTCCGGGGCGCCCTGCAGAAGCGGGGTGTTGAAGATGCCCGGCAGGATCGTGTTCACGCGGATGAACTCACGGCTGAGGTCACGGGCAATTGGCAGGGTCATCCCGACCACACCGCCCTTGGAGGCCGAATAGGCCGCCTGGCCGATCTGGCCGTCTTCAGCGGCAACCGATGCCGTGTTGACGATCGCGCCGCGGTCGCCGTCTTCCAGCGGGTCCAGCGTCATCATGCCAGCGGCCGATTTCGCGATGCAGCGGAAGGTGCCGACCAGGTTGATCTGGATGATCATGTCGAACTTGTCGAGCGGGAAGTGTTTGACCTCACCGCTTTCCTTGTCGCGCGAGGCCGTTTTGATGGCGTTGCCGGTGCCGGCGCAGTTTACAAGGATACGCTCCTGGCCGATGGCCGCGCGGGACTTCTCGAAGCCGGCATCGACCGAGGCTTCGTCAGTGACGTTCACCTTGCAGAAAACGCCGCCGAGTTCCTTGGCGAGCGCTTCGCCCTTTTCCTCGTTGAGGTCGAACAGCGCGACCTTCACACCATGCGAGGCAAGACGCTTTGCGGTTGCAGCGCCGAGGCCCGATGCGCCGCCGGTGATGACTGCGCTGATGTCTGAGCTAAGTTTCATGTCTGATAGGTCTCCCTTGATCGTTCGACGGATGCGAGCGATCTATAGAGGCAAGAAAGGCCCTGCCAATGCGTCACCCAACGGAAATTGTGATAGAGAACGGTGAAGACGGCCCGCGCCGCCTGCCAATTGCCCTGGAAAGCGACCGGGCGCGCACGCGCCGGGGCTTCATGCCGAAGCTCCTGCGCCTTGCAGGCAAGCTGCCCTTTGCGGACGATCTCGCCGCGGCCTATTTCGCCGCCATCGATCCGGCCACCCCGCGCAAGGCGAAAGCAGTCCTGTTTGCCGCGCTCGCCTATTTCGTGATGCCGACCGATTCCGTGCCCGACTTCATCGTCGGCTTCGGCTTTGCCGATGATGCCACTGTCCTCGCCACAGCGCTGTCCATTGTGGGCGCACAGGTTCGCGACCGCCACAGACGCTCTGCCCGCCGCCTGCTCGGCCTTTCAGAGCCGGAGACAGACGACAAAGAAAGCCGTTAGGTCTAGCTGACGCCCGGATCGAAGCTCTGCGCGGCCGGGCTGATCTCGACTGCGCCTTCCGAGCCTGAAATCTGATAGACCGACAGGCGCCGCTGCGTCGTGCCCTGCCCGTCAAAACGGAAGAGACCGTTCACCCCCACAAACCCGTCTTCGGAGGACAGTTCCTCGCGGGTGACCTCGCCATCCTCACCCAGCTGCGCGACCATGGCTGCCGCATCATAGGCCGTCGCGGCCAGTGAGCTTGGGGCACGCCCATAGATGCGCTGGTACTGGGTATTGAAGGACTGGACGTCCTCACGCGGGGGGCCGACAAACCAGCCGCCCCGCAGCGACGGCTCGCGCCAGATGCCCGGGTCATCCCAGCCGGACAGCCCCATCATCTGCGCGCGCCGGCTCATCCCGTAATAGCTCAGCAGAGGGGCCACCCGGCGAAGCTGCGTGCCCCGCTCCGGGATAAGGATTGCCACCGGGCTGCCGCTTTGCTGCGCGCTATTGACCGCCTGGGCGATATAGCGCGCCTCGGAATCGGGGGACTGGGTACTGGCCGGATAGAAGCCGCTGGCCGCCACGCGTCCGCCGACACGGCTCGCCTCGCGCTGCAGCGCCGTCTCGATCCGCTGGCCGAGATCGCTCTGCGGGCCGAAATAGGCAAACTGGCGATAACCTTGCGAGACCGCATGGTCGACAAGCGCCGCAACTTCCTGCTCGGGCGTGATCGAGGCCAGCCATGTATTGCCGCCAGCCACGTCCCGGTCATTGGAGAAGCCGATCACCTGGGTCTCCCCGGCAAGGCCCTCGCGGTTGATGGCGGCGATATTCGTGCCGAAAAGCGGACCAAGGATCACATCCGCACCCTCATCCAGCACATCGCGGGCCTGCGAAACGGCGAGGCTTTGCGAGCCTGCCGTGTCCTTCGGCAGAATCAGCATGCCCTCGCCGCCATGATCGAACAGGGCCATTTCAATGCCGGCCAGCATGCCTTCGGCTTCCTCGCGCACGCCGGAATTGGGGTGGGAGAAGGGCAGCAGCACACCCACGCGGAAGACGTCGCGTCCATCCATGAAGTCGGGCGTGAAATAGTCCGGATTGACCTCTTCGACGGTTTCGGCTGGCGTGATGCCCTGGTCGTCATGAATCCCGTCTGGGCGGTCCGACTGCTGGGGACGCGTATCGGGCCGGGTCTGACCCGTCTCGATCGGGGCTGGCGGACGGGTCGGATCGCTCGCGCAGGCGCTGACCAGCAGAAAACTTGCCAGTGCAAGGCTTGGCGCAAGGCGCGCAAAGCGCGATGGTAGCCGAAATGTCATCCAGTTTCCCTTCTTCTCGAACGAACAGCCGCCCGTCTGGCGAGACTAGTGCCGGGCCGGAGCCTGCGCAACACAACGCCGCGCGCCTCGACCCCGGCCTCTATATTGTGTCGACACCGATCGGCAACCTCCGCGACATCACACTTCGCGCGCTCGACACGCTCGCCTCGGTGGATGAAGTTCTCGCCGAAGACACGCGGGTCGCCCGCAAGCTCATGGATGCCCATGGCATTCACGCAAAACTGAGCCCCTACCATGACCATAATGGGGCAGAGCGCCGCCCCGGCCTCCTCCAGCGTCTACAGGATGGCGAACGCCTCGCCCTGATTTCCGATGCCGGCACGCCGCTTGTCTCCGACCCGGGCTGGAAACTCGTCCATGAGGCGCGCGAGGCCGGTGTGCGGGTCATACCTATCCCCGGGGCGTCCGCCATGCTGGCCGGGCTTGTCGCCTCCGGACTGCCAAGCGATCAGTTCATGTTCTGCGGCTTCCTGCCGGTGAAGTCCGGCGCCCGCCGCAAGGCGGCCGAGGACCTGAAGACCGTGCCTGCCACGCTGATCTTCTATGAAGGCGGCTCGCGGCTGGCCGCGTGTCTCTCGGACCTTGCCGAAATTCTTGGCGAGACCCGCGACTGCGTCGTCGCACGTGAACTCACCAAACTCTTCGAGGAAGTGCGCGCCGCGCCGCTGCGTGAACTTGCCGATCACTATGGCGAAGCCGGCGCGCCCAAGGGAGAAATCGTCATCCTGATCGGCCCGCCCGGCAGACAGGAGGCGAGCGCCGCCGACATCGACACCGCCCTGCAGGACGCCATGCAACGCCTGCCGATGAAGGCCGCAGCCAACGAAGTCGCGGAGGTATTCGGCCTCTCAAAGCGCGACCTCTATCAGCGCGCCCTTCAGCTAAAGAATGGCTAGGACCGCGCGCAATCGCGCCGCGGCCGAAGCACGCGGCCGCCGGGCCGAGACGCTTGCCGCGCTCTGGCTGCGGGCCAAGGGCTACCGCATCCTCGACAGGCGGGTGCGCCTCCCAGTCGGAGAGATCGACCTCATTGCGGTACGTGGCCGCACGCTCGCCTTTGTCGAGGTGAAGGCACGAAAGACCTTCACAAGCGCCGCGAATGCAGTCACGCCTGCTTCCTGGCAGCGGATCAACCGGGCCGCCGCCAGCTGGACGGCACGGCGCAGCACGCTCCAGACCCATGACTGGCGGTTCGACCTGGTCGTCATCCAGCCCTGGAAGCGGCCTGTTCACCTTGCTGACCAGTGGCGCCCAGATTTTGCCCCAAGCGGTCGCTAGGGCTTTGTCTGAAGTATAAGAAGATCGAGAGGCAGACCATGGTCCTTCACCGTTTCCTCGCCCCCGCGCTCCTTGGCGCCTTCAGCCTTGGTGGCTGTGTCGCAGCCGCCGTTGGCACGGCCGGCGCCGTGGGCCTTGCAAGCGTCCAGGAGCGCACGCTGGGCGAGGCGGTCGATGACGCCACAGCGTCGAATGAGATCAAGGCCAAGCTGCTGAATGAAAACGGCTATGGTGAGGTGGATGTGGAGGTCGCCAATGGTCTCGCCCTCCTGTCGGGCCGCGTCTCAAGTCCCGAAATGCGGGTGCGCGCAGAGCAGATTGCGTGGAGTTCGAGCCGCATCACCGACGTGGCCAATGAGATCCAGATCGAGAAGCCCGGCGGTTTCATGGCGAATGCTTCGGACGAGCTGATCACGGCGCGCGTGCGCTCCTCGCTCCTGTCGGCCCGCAATGTCAAAAGTCTCAATTTCAATATCGAGACCTATAATGGGGTCGTCTATCTGATGGGCCTTGCCCGCTCGGAGGAAGAGCTTGAGACCGCCGCCCAGCGCGCCAGCGTCGTGCAAGGCGTCGAACGCGTCGTCTCCTATGTCCGGGTGCGCGAACCGCACCAGCGCCAGGCCGCGCCAGCCGGCAACACCGGCGGCGGCAGCGATGAAGAATTGCTTGGCGGAAACGTCTATTAGCGCGCCGTCAGTGTCTCGCCGGAATCGGCGGTCATCGTCAGAAGGCCGTTATCATCCAGGCTGAGCTGTGAGACGTTTTCCAGGAGATCGAGGTAGAACTGCTCCTGATCCATAACCTCCGGCATGCAGGCTTTGCGGGTCAGCGCAATCGGCCCGATCGTCAGCAGGCTGTCCTCGACCGAGCCGCTCGCCGTATAGGCATTGCACGAGGCCTGACCGTTGATCTGGCCGTCTTCGGAAATACGCAGCGTGATCGGCGCGGCGGTCATCACCGGCTCGCCATTCAGCCGCGCAATCATCCAGTCTCGTCCTGCCAGATCCTCCAGCGTGACCTGCCCGGCCCCTGCCGGTGACAGCATGATCATGCCGAGATCCTTGCGCGCATCGTTTGCGACGAAGGTCATTTCATCGCGTGTCTGCCAGAGAAGCTCGCCATCCGGCATGCGAATATCGGCGCTGAATCCCAGCGGCCCGGCTTCGGCCTCGGCCGCCTCTTCGCGCACCACGATCTCGAACGGGATGGGCACCTGCCGCCCGTTGAGGGCAAAGCTTTGCTCAGCCAGGACAGGCGTGCCCTCGCCGTCCACGTCGCGCACGATGAGATGGGCAATCGCTTCTTGCGGCAGGGCGATGCGCTGGCGATAGCTCAGCGAGCCGAAAACATTGGTCTGCGCCACGATGGCGGAAAAACCATTAGCCTCTTCAACTGACGCTGCTTCAGTGCGCGCCGGCGCTTCGGGCGACTGCGCGCAACCGGTGACAAGGGCCAGGGCGGCAAGGGCGGTGAACGCTTTCATCATGGGCGGGTCTGATCCTGTGGCTGCGACAGGAAGAATATGGACCAGCGGGCGCTTTCGGCCAACCACGCTTTCGGTCCGCGGGCTTTCAGGCTCACGTTTAAGTGATCGCCCGCCGGTCTGATCCAGCGCACCTGGAGGGCCGTACCAATAGTATTAGCCGATCTTATTTTGTTTTTATATCCTTGTTTTAAATATATTTTTTTAATGATCCAGTGGTCTCCGCGGCGCGTAGTGACGGTATCACAACCCAAAGGAGACACTTCATGAAAACCCTCTTTGCAGCCGTCGCGACGACCGCCCTCTTTGCTGGTGGTGCCAGCGTCGCCTATGCGGACCACCATTCTGAAATGTCCGAAAAGAAGAACATCGTCGAGACCGCAGCCTCCAAGGATAGCTTTTCGACGCTCGTTACCGCTGTGACCGAGGCTGAACTGGCCGAAGCACTTCAGGCCGAAGGTCCATTCACCGTCTTCGCCCCGACAAATGATGCGTTCGCCGCCCTGCCGGAAGGCACCCTGGATACGCTGCTCATGGACGAAAACCAGGGCCAGCTTCAGGACATCCTGAAGCTCCACGTGGTGTCCGGCAAGATCAAGTCCGGGGACATCGCTGAAGGCACGACCGAGGTCGAAACACTTGGCGGCGACACCATCGAAGTCGTGAATACCGATGGCACCATCACTGTCGGCGGCGCCAAGGTCATCATGGCCGATGTCTACACCTCGAACGGCGTGATCCACGCCATCGATGGCGTCATCCTGCCTGAATAAGTTCCTTCCTTCCCAGGAACATCAAGGTGCGCCCCTTCCTTCCCGGGAGGGGCGTTTTTGTGCGCGCGGCGAAAAGGAATGCCGTTCCGGCGCTTATCAAGGCGCCCAATCACCTTCATATAAGCGATCGAGTAAAGATGATCGGAGGGCCCCTGCGCCATGAGCTTGCGAATTGCGATCCAGATGGACCCGCTGGAATCGGTGGACATCAATGCAGACACCACCTTCGCCCTGGCCGAAGAGGCGCAGGCACGCGGCCACAAGCTGTTCGTCTACCAGCCCGGACACCTCAGCTTCGATACCGGCAAGCTCATCGCCCGCGCCCGGCCCGCAGAGGTTCAGCGCGTCAAGGAAACGCCCGGCCTGTTCGGTGAAGAGCGCGAGCTTGATCTTGCCGCCGATGTCGATGTGGTCCTGATGCGTCAGGATCCGCCCTTTGACATGTCCTACATTACCGCCTGCCACCTGCTGGAGCTTCTGAAAGGCCAGACACTTGTCCTCAATGATCCGGAATTCGTGCGCTCCGGTCCGGAAAAGCTCTTCCCCCTCCTCTTTCCCGAAATCATCCCCGACACGCTCATATCGCGCGACCTGAAAGCCATTGAGGCCTTCCGTCAGCGTCATCGCGACATCATTATCAAGCCGCTTTACGGCAATGGCGGCGCGGGCGTCTTCCGCATGAAGGAAGATGACAGCAACTTCTCCTCCCTGATGGAAATGTTTCTCGAACGCACGCGTGAGCCGCTCATCGCCCAGGCTTTCCTGCCGGCCGTCAGCAATGGCGACAAGCGCGTCATCCTCGTCAATGGAGAGCCGGTCGGCGCGATCAACCGGCGTCCGAAGAAAGGCGAAACCCGCTCCAACATGCATGTCGGCGGCACCGCAGAACCAAGCGAGCTCAGCGACATTGACCGCAAAATCTGCGCGGCCATCGGGCCGGAGCTTCGCAAACGCGACCAGTTGTTCGTCGGGATCGATGTGATTGGCGACAAGCTGACAGAGGTCAATGTCACCAGCCCGACGGGGATACAGGAGCTGAAGCGCTTTACAGGCATCGACGCGGCCGCCATCTTCTGGGATTGTGTGCAAGACAGAGTTGCCAAAACCTGACTTTAGGCCCCACTCTGGAGGTATGAATATGAAAGCTCTTTCCGTCGCCGCCGGCCTCACGCTCGCCATTGCCGGAACGGCCTGTTCCGAACAGGTTCCGGCAGAGCCCGAAAACGTCACCGCCGCGCCGCCGTCCGAGACGGCTTCGGCTGAGACCAGCTCCACAAGCGGCTCCCGCTTCAATCTTCGCATTCCAGGCGGTGAACCAGCCTCGCAGACCAGCACCAGCGGAGGCTTCAACCTTCGCGGTCCCGGCGCGCCCTCACCGGCCAGCGGACCTTCCGGCATGCGCATGCCGGAAAGCACGCTTGAGACCGACCCGCTCGGCAACGTCCCGGAAGTGCAAGGCCCCACCCTCAATAACCCGGCAGCCAATGTTGCCGCCGGCGTCCAGACCCCGGCACCCGGCCCGGATGAGGATGACGACGATCTCATCCGTCTCGACTAGGCTAGGTCTGCCCGTTTAACCTTCGGGCGATTTCGTTCTTTCTTTGTTCCGGGCCGTATGCTAGGCAGGGAGCGGAAAGGAAATCGCCATGGTCTGCCGTGTCACGACTTTTGCCTTTGAAGGCATAGAGGCCAAGCCCGTGGACGTTCAGGTCCACATCGCTTCCGGAAATCCCTTTTTCACGATTGTCGGCCTGCCGGACAAGGCCGTGGGCGAGAGCCGCGAGCGTGTGCGCGCCGCCTTTTCCGCCATCGGCCTTGCCATTCCACCCACACGCATAACCGTCAATCTCGCGCCGGCTGACCTGCCCAAGGAAGGCAGCCACTATGACCTCGCTATCGCGCTCGGCCTGCTGGCCGCCATGGGCGTCATAGCGCCGGACGCCCTGGACGGGCATGCGGCGATCGGGGAGCTCTCTCTTGATGGCGCGCTCGGTCAGACGCTTGGTGTGCTGCCTGCGGCCATGGCCGCGCAGGCCATGGAGCTGCGTCTGATCTGCCCGGCTGTCTGCGGCCCTGAAGCGGCCTGGGCCGGAGAGGGCACCATCGCGGTGCCAAGTCTCATTTCCATGATCAACCATTTCGCGGGCCGCGCCAGCCTGCCGGCGCCGGTCGCCGGAGAGCTCGCCCCGCCTGTCGCCGCGGCGGACCTTGCCGATGTGAAGGGCCAGGACGGCGCCAAACGCGTGCTCGAAATTGCGGCCGCGGGCGGGCACAATCTCCTCTTCTGCGGTCCACCCGGTTCCGGCAAGTCGATGCTCGCCCAGCGTCTTCCCGGTCTCCTGCCGCCGCTTTCGGCCACGGAGCTTCTGGAAGTCTCGCAGATCCAGTCAGTCGCCGGCATGCTTGAGCGCGGACAGCTTTCGCGCCAGCGCCCGTTCCGCGCACCGCACCATTCGGCCTCCATGGCGGCCCTCGTGGGCGGCGGGATCAAGGCCCGGCCCGGAGAAGTATCACTCGCCCATCATGGCGTGCTTTTCCTCGACGAACTTCCTGAATTTCCCG